>JAZKET010000105.1:0-24310 GCA_040386815.1 Bacteroidota bacterium
TGGTGTTTTCCTGGAGATACCCCTAAAGAAGTTGCGTACCGTTGTGTTGGTTGACCGTAACCATAAAAACTTCCCGGTTACTACAGATTACTCAGGCATTGCACTGTCAACCATTATTAAAGAGCATATTGAAGTGGTGCTTAGCGAAGATGGCGACGATGATGCGGTTTATCTGACGTAAAATTGCATTTCTACAATGTCATTTCGAAACGAGGAACGAGTGAGAAATCCTGTACAACTTGCTTGCAAACCATTTATGATGTATAAGATTTCTCTGTCGCGCCACTTCTCAAGCCTGCCGCGCTCCATCGAAATGACAACCGTTTTAATTTTTTAAAACCCACCCCGAAGGATTTCTCAAAACAGATCGTCTAATCTCCCATAAACGATCACAAAATGAAAAATCCTATTCTACTACCCCTGCTTTTGCTGGCACTTTGTGGCGGCTGCAAGAAAAATAATCCATCGCCAGATAACACCGGCAGTACGGGTACCACCGGCACAACAGGAACAACAGGAACAACTGGCACCACTGGAACGACAGGTACCACAGGTACTACCGGCGCTACCGTACCCGATGTATATAAAAAGATCTACGCGGCTACCAGCATTACATCAGATGGTACTTACATCTACATAAAAACCACCGGTACGCCCGATCATAAAAGCGCTTACTTTGCTACCAACAATAGTTTGTACGAGAGCTTTACCGGCACAACCTATGGCGGCAATACGTTTAATAAAGCGCCGGGCACGTTGGCATCTCAAAATTATACCTTTAAAATTCCGGCTAACCCACAAGTGGCCACTACCCATGTGGCTACCAATATGGGTGCTATGGGTGTGGCATTAAATGGCGTTCCGTTCTTTAACCAGTATAACGGTCAAAGCCAACCCGTAACTGCCGAGATCGTATCTTTTGATCAATGGTGGGGGCACCCATCGCCTTTAAGCGAATATCATTACCACGTGGAGCCTTTGTATTTAACTACGGTTAAAGCCACCAAATCATCATTGCTGGGCTTTTTGCTGGATGGTTTCCCGGTTTACGGGCCTACAGAGAACGGCGCAACCATTACCAACGCCTCGCTTGATGCTTACCACGGGCACACCGGTGTAACAGCCGATTACCCGAATGGTATTTATCATTACCACATTACAGCAGCAGATCCTTACATCAACGGAAGTGGTTTTTATGGTACGCCGGGTACAGTATCGCGTTAATATATTATTGGTGTGGCTGATACAGGCTTGCTCTGGCAATAAAACGCCCGAACAGATGCCCATGTTTAATGCCGCCCATATAAAAGTGCGAATAGAAAATGGCTTGTTAATGCAAAACGGACAACCTTTTACCGGCATTATTTACGCCTTGCAACCTAACCAAAAAGATACGTCAGAGATGGTGTGCTTTAACCATGGCCACGAGCATGGCGTTTGGAAACGCTTTTATCCGGGCGGCAAACTTGGCGAAGTAAGATATTTTGAAAATGGTAAAAAAACAGGGCGACTGCAAGGCTGGTGGCCAAATGGCAAAAACAAGCTTGATTACCAATTTAAAGATGGCGAATACCAGGGACTATGCCGCGAATGGCAGGCCGATGGCCGGCTAATAGCTGCAATGAACTATGAGCAGGGCCACGAGAGCGGCCATCAACTGCAATACTACAGCGATGGCAAGGTAAAAGCCAACTACATCATTATCAACGGCAGACGTTATGGTTTGCTGGGTACAAAAAATTGCAAAAATGTCAGCGATAGTATCTTTAAGAAATAGTTTTATACTGGTAGCCATATTGGTGGTGGCTATATTGGTTAGGCCGAAAACAGTATTTTCGGGCTTACCGTACTACAACACGCCTGAGTTTACACCGCAGTTTTTAAGTGGTAAAAGCGACGTTAAAAGTAAGATAACCCATACCATAGCACCCTTTGCCTTTGTAAACCAGGACGGTGACACGCTTACAGACAAAGCCATACAAGGCAAAATCCATGTGGCTGATTTTATTTTCACCAGTTGCGGCAACATTTGCCCGGTAATGACAGACCAAATGGCGCGGGTGGGTAAAGCTTTTGAAAACGACACATCGGTAGTTATTTTATCTTACACGGTTACGCCCTGGGTAGATACGCCTGAAAAGTTAAAGAAATACAAGCAGGAAAAAGGCATCAGAAAAAGCAACTGGTACTTTTTAACCGGTAATAAAACGGCCATTTATAAGCTGGCCCGGCAATCTTACTTCGCCGAAGAAAGCATGGGCTTTAGTAAAGACAGTACCCAGTTTTTGCATACCGAACATTTTTTACTGGTTGATGCCAACAAACGCATCCGGGGTATTTATAACGGCACTTTACAACTCGAAGCTGAGCAATTGATAAAAGACATCAACACATTAAAAGCAGAATTATAGCCCCTAATAGTTAAACCATAGCCCAACAAAAAAGGCTAACCATTCGGTTAGCCTTTTTTATATTTTGTCATTGCGAGGAGGAACGACGAAGCAATCGCACGAATGCTTGCGTATGCTATTTCGCGATTGCCACGCTACGCCCGCAATGACAGTAAGTGCTTATTTTTCCATTTGTGCAATCACATCAGCAGTTACGCCGGTGTAAGAGAAACCACCATCGTGGAACAGGTTCTGCATGGTAACCATTTTGGTTAGGTCAGAGAACAAGGTTACCACATAGTCAGCACACTGATCTGCATCGGCATTACCAAGCGGGCTCATTTTTTCAGCGTAGTTGATAAAGCCATCAAAACCTTTAACGCCCGAGCCTGCAGTTGTGCGGGTTGGCGATTGTGATACGGTATTGATACGCACTTTCTTTTTAGTACCGTAGAAGTAACCAAAGTTACGGGCAATGCTTTCTAACACAGCTTTGTTATCGGCCATATCGTTATAATCAGGGAATACACGTTGCGCAGCAATGTAAGTTAAGGCTACAACAGAACCCCACTCGTTTATAGCATCCAGTTTCATGGCGGTTGCTAAAACACGGTGCAAGCTTAATGCTGATATATCAAAACCCTTGTGGGTAAAGTCGTAATTATTATCAAAATAAGGGATGCCTTTACGTACGTTGATACTCATACCAATTGAGTGCAAAACAAAGTCAACCTTGCCGCCAAAGTGCTCCATGGCTTGGGTAAACAGGTTTTCAATGTCAGCTGCAACAGTAACGTCGGCGGGGATAACAGGCGCGTTAATTTCTTCGGCCAGTTTATTTATGGTACCCATACGCAAAGCGATAGGGGCGTTGGTTAATACAATTTCTGCACCCTCTGCGAAACAGTGCTGGGCGGTTTTCCAGGCGATTGAGTTTTCGTCCAACGCGCCAAAAATAATTCCTTTTTTGCCTTTTAATAAATTATAAGCCATGTTTTGATTTTTGTTTATAATGCCTGCAAAGGTAGATAATTATTGAATTACAATTAAATATAAAAACAGCCAGCCTGTTTACCTATAAAGCTTACTTAAAACTGCATTGCGGTATATGGTCGTTAACCATGCCAACGGCCTGCATAAAGGCATAGCAAATAACGCTGCCAAAAAAGGTGAAGCCGCGCTTTTTCATGTCTTTACTAATAGCGTCTGATATTGGCGTGGTAACCGGCGTACTGCCCGATGTATTGTTTATCGGCTTACCATCTGGCATAAAGCTGTACAGGTATTTGTCAAACGAGCCAAACTCCTTTTGCACCTGTAAAAACAGGTTTGCCGATTTAATAGCCGCCCTAACTTTTAACTTATTACGAATAATGCCGGCATCCTGCAACAAACGCTCCACATCATCTTCGCCAAAAGCCGCAACCTTATGCACATCAAAATTGGCGAAGGCTTTTCTGTAACCCTCGCGGCGTTTTAAAATGGTTATCCAGCTTAGTCCGGCCTGGGCCGCTTCTAATATCAAAAACTCAAATAGTATTTTATCGTCGTGCGTGGTTTTGCCCCATTCGGTATCATGGTATTCAACGTATTGTGGGTCGGTACCGCACCAGGCGCAGCGTTTTAAGGTTGATGTCATTGTGTCGATTTTAATGTAGAGACGCAATACTTTGCGTCTACGGCTGTAACAACAAATGTACTTATAGCGATGGGTTTAAAAGCCATCGCTATGTTTGAATTTTTAAAAAAAATAAATCTTCTATCTTTACAAATCATCTGCAAATAATAAACAAAATGGACAGCTTAACCCCCAACATTTTTACCAACGATATGAAAGCCAGCATAGCTTTATACAAAATACTTGGCTTTGATATTACCATGCAGGTACCGCCCGAAGGTGATGAATTGGTGTGGGCCAACATAAGCAATGGTGGTGTTAATGTAATGCTGCAAACTTTTGATAGTCTTGGCGATCATCTGCCCGATATTTCACGAGGTAATGGTGGCTCGCTTTTACTATACATCAAATTAAAAGGTGTGCGCGGTTTTTTTGAGCAGATAAAAGATAAAGTTACAGTGGTACAAGGATTAGAAACCACCTTTTACGGCGCTACCGAGTTTTCTGTAAAAGACAACAACGGCTACGTACTCACCTTTGCCGAACATGAATAAGCCCATGATAAACTTTAAGCGCACCGACCACGTAAATGTATGCGTCCCCATTGAAAATTTAGAGCAAGCAAGGGCTTTTTATGCCGATGTTTTGGGCCTTACGCCATTACCCCGCCCCGATCATATTTTTGATACCCCGGGCTATTGGTTTAAGCTGGCAGATATTGAGTTTCATGTAGGCGTTGAGCCGCCATCTGGCAATACGTTCAGGCATACTGCTTTTGAAGTTACTGATCTTGCAGCCTGCCGCAAGCACTTGGTTAGCCACGGCGTTGCTATTAACGAGCAACCCATTATTGAGGGTCGGGATAGGTTTATGTTTGCTGATCCGTTTGGCAATAGTATGGAGTTGTTGGAATATGTCTGAACCATGATTCGTAGGATTAAAAGATTATAGGATTGCGGCCTGTATAATATATGGTAAAGGCCAAACTGCTGCGTTAATGATAGCGCACGCTTATTTAAATAATCAAAAAAGAGCGTCGGGTTGTCAGGGTGCGCGGCCGGGCGTCTGGCCCTCGGGCGATGGCAGCGATCAGCTTGACTTGATCTTTTGGTTACTTTTGGATCAAGCCAAAAGTAACAGCCATTCCGCGGCAATTGAGCGGAGGCAAGCCACGAGCGCGAAGGCCTAACGAAGCGATAATCATCAAAGCATCCCGCAGTTTTTTGTACATTTGCCGCATGGCCGCTATTAAACCATCTGTACCCAAAGGAACCCGCGATTTCTCGCCTGCCGAAATGGTAAAACGCAATTTCATTTTTGATACCATTAAAGGCGTTTTCCGCAAATATGGTTATCAGCAAATAGAAACACCATCGATGGAAAATCTGTCGACCCTGACCGGTAAATATGGCGATGAGGGTGATAAGCTGATGTTTAAGATCTTGAATAGCGGCGATTATCTTTCTAAAGTTGATCCTGCTAAATTGACGACAGCTAATTCAAACCAATTGGTATCTGATATTTCAGAAAAAGCTCTCCGTTACGATCTAACCGTACCCTTTGCCCGTTACGTGGTGCAGCATCAAAATGAAATTACTTTTCCTTTCAAACGTTTCCAGGTGCAGCCGGTATGGCGCGCAGACAGACCGCAAAAGGGCCGCTACCGCGAGTTTTTTCAATGTGATGCTGATGTGGTTGGCTCTGATTCGTTGTTAAACGAGGCGGAATTTATCCTGATCTATGATGAAGCTTTAAGCTTATTAGGACTGAAAAATTTCAGCATAAAAATTAATAATAGAAAAATTCTATCAGGCATTGCCGATGTTATAGGAAAAAGTGATAACATCATTGACCTTACTGTGGCCATTGATAAACTGGATAAAATCGGTCTGGATGGCGTTATAAAAGAGTTGCTTGAGCGTGGCTTTACGCCCAATGATATAGAAAAACTGAAGCCTGTTATTTTGCTGGAAGGTAGCAACGTTGAAAAGCTGCAAAGCCTGCGCGGTGCACTTTCTACATCAACCACTGGTTTAAAAGGTTGTGATGAAATAGAGCAGGTATTTAATTATATCAACCGGTTTAAATTACAAAAAGCCACTATAGAATTAGACATTACCCTTGCGCGTGGCCTGAACTATTATACCGGTGCCATTTTCGAGGTTAAAACCAACGAAGTTGCCATGGGCAGCATCGGCGGCGGCGGCCGTTATGATGACCTGACCGGCATGTTTGGGCTGAAAGGCTTAACCGGTGCGGGCATATCTTTTGGTGCCGACAGGATCTACGACGTAATGGAAGAACTAAACCTTTTCCCTGCTGACGCTAATCAAAGTACCGTTGTACTAATTACCTGCTTTGATAAAGAGGGCGAATTATACGCCCTGCCGCTGCTGCAGCAATTACGCCATAACAACATCAACGCCGAGCTTTACCCCGCGGGTGCCAAGATCAAAAAGCAGCTTGATTACGCCAATAATAAAAACATCCCTTACACGGTAGTTATCGGCAGCGATGAGATGGAAAGTGGCGTACTTACGTTTAAAGATATGGTATCTGGTAAGCAAGATAAATTGACTGCTAATGAGATCGTGGCTAACCTCACAGCTTTATAATAAGTTGTAGTCAACCCATTTCCGTTTAAAGCCCGCAATCTGTTACAGGACTATTACTTTTTATGGTGGCGCTATTTTGTCAGTAAAACGTTATTAACAAAGCATTTTTTACCCCAAAAAGCGATCCAAATTATATAGATAATTACGGATATTTATCTGATTAATAGTAACTTTTAAAGAAAAAGTCATCCCTGATCCACTTATCTGATACACGCTGAAAGTGGATCACTTTACCAAATAAATGTTCCTGATTTAGGCCCAAAGCGTGCCATCAAAATTACTGTTTTTATTGCCATCCCGGCTAACGTATAAAATTATCGGCAAACAAAAAAGCTTTAAGTTTTATATCGCTGTGACACAAAGCGTCAAACAAAACGGCTTAATTATTACTTAAACAGTTATGAAAAAGCAAAACCTGATTATTGGATTAGCGGCCGGCGCGGGCGTGGCGGCTATTGCATATAGTTTATTTTCGAGGGATATACCTAAAGGCGCAGTGGCGGTGTCACCGTTTGAAAAAGAGCGCTACATGGGCCTCTGGTATGAAATTGCCCGCATGCCCAGCCTGATTGAAAAGGACCTGATAAAACTAACCGAAGATTACGCGCTTAACGATGATGGCAGCATAACGGTGATAACCCGCTCATACAACGAAAAAAAGGATAAATGGAACGAAGTATCGGGCAAAATAAAAATGGCCGGTGCAGATAGTGTGGGTATGTTAAAGGTGTCTTACTTCGGTCCGGCTTATTTGGCCTACAACGTGTTAGCTATTGATCCTGATTACCGTTACGCGTTGGTATCAGGCAGCGGTTTAAGCTACATGTGGATACTATCAAAAGAAAAAAGCATCCCTGAAGACATTAAGCAACAATTTTTAGCAACGGCTAAGCAAATAGGATTCGACATAAATAAACTGGAATGGCCAACCGTATAAAACTACACAGTTGGCTATTTATGCTGATGCTTGCCCTGCCGGCACTTGCGTTTGGGCAAACTGTGCCTGCTGATTCGCTGAAAGCAGATTCTCTGAAAGCGAAGAAAGGCATTACGCCACCCCAGGCGGATAATCTTGCTGAGCAATATGATTTCAACGATCTTACCCGCGCAATCTTTCATCCCGGGCGTACGGCTGATCCCGAAAAGAAAAACTCAGGCATAACCATCGTGCCCAACATAGCCGCAAACCCTACCATTGGCGCGCAATTGGGTATTAAGGCAGTTGCCGGCCGTAAGTTGGGCAGCGATCCAAATACCTTGATGTCCATAGCGGCCACTTCGGCATCTATTACCACAAAAGGCATCATCTATTTTTACTTAAACCATAACGTGTTTACACCAGGTAACCGATGGAACTTTCAGGGTAACATAGTAGTGGCCAAAACCGTGTCGCCCGACTATGGATTGGGCATTGGCCGTAACATAGCGGGCGGCAGTACCGATGATCAGATTCTGAGCAATAACGCGCGCAAAGGTTTCGCGCTGCGGTCATACTATTTCAATTTCCGCGAAAAGGTTTATAAAAACATTGGTAAGAATTTCTTTGCCGGCGCGGGATTGTCATTTGAAGTAAGGCGAAACCTTACCACCGGCGGCGACCCGGGCGTTGCAACGCCTGCTACCATTTACAATACACGGCATGGTTTTGCTAATGATGGGTATTCGGCAAACGGCTTACTGTTTAATCTGGCTTACACCACGCGCGACAACCCTAACCGGGCCTACAAAGGCGTGTTTATTGATGCCGGTATCCGCACCAATCAGCGGTTTATTGGCAGCACCAAAAACTCGGTACAAATTACTACCGATTTCAGAAAGTATTTTAGTCTGTCAAACTCGCACCCCGAAACTGTACTGGCTTTCTGGAATTGGGGTTCATACCTGCTAAGCGGTGATATCCCCTACCTTGAACTGCCCGGCACCGCCCGCGACGGATCTTTCCGCAGTGGCCGCGGCTATGTAGCGCAATACTTTAAAGGCACGCAGTTTAATGATACCGAGTTGGAGCTGCGTTTCCCTATCCTAAAAAATAAATTCCTGAGTGGGGTCGCTTTTAGCAGTATGCAAAGCGCTAACGATGAGCGGGGTACCAAGCTGTTTCAAACGTTTCAACCGGGTTATGGCGCCGGGTTAAGAGTGCTGTTTAATAAAGCTACCCGTACTAATTTGGCGCTTGATTACGCCTTTGGCCGATTCGGCGCGAGGGGCTTCTTCCTGAATTTGAATGAGACGTTTTAATAAATGATTTTACATATTTGTATAAACCATTTAAACACAACACCCCGTGAAGTTTTACTTTAAGATATGCCTGCCGGCGATATTGGTTATCGCTTTGCAATTAAATAGCGCCTTTGCCCAAAGCAAACTCATTAAAAACCTGGAAGCGGGTAAGCCGCAAACATTGGTAACCTATGGCACCAGCTTAACCGCGGCTGTTGGTGGCAAGGCCTGGGTAAATGAGGCGACGGCCACGCTGAATAGCAAGTACAATGGTTTGTTAACCACCATTAATTCGGCTAAAAGCGCCATGTGGTCAACCTGGGGGGTACAACATTTGGAGGATAGCGTGATTAAAAAGAATCCTGACGCGGTGATCATAGAGTTTGCCATGAATGATGCTTTTTTAAACTACAAAACCAGCGTTGATGTAGCACAATTGAACCTGAACTACATGATAGACCGCATTTTGCTGCATAACCCTAACTGCGAAGTGATATTACAAACCATGAACATTGCGCTTGATGGCAGCGGCACCGCCCGCCCCGATCTGTTATTGTATTACCAGATGTATCGCGACGTTGCCAGGAAACGCAAACTATTGTTAATAGACCACTACCCGCATTGGCGAGCTTTACTTGACCAGGGCCGCGAAGCATATCTTAAAGCCATGCCAGACGGATTGCACCCTGGTGTTGAAGCATCAAAAACGATGATTGCACCCTATGTGGTGGAGCGGTTGAATGCGAAGAAATAGGATAGAATAAACGCGTGGTAGAGATAGGTTAATTAGCCCGCTTTATCATAAAATGCCTTTGATATTCCATTGGCGTTTGGCCTTTCACAGCCTTAAATTTGCGGTTAAAATAGGATACATTGTTAAAGCCCGCATCGACGCTGATCTGCGATATGCCCATGTTATTGTTTTGCAACAGCTTGCAGGCATAGCCAATACGCAGATCTGTCAAAAACTCTGACAGGGTTTTGCGGGTAAACTTTTTAAAGTAACGGCAAAAGGCCGATGGCGACAGATAAGCCACAGAGGCTACGTCATCTAAAGAAATATCGCGCTTAAAATTATTGAGAATATAATCGTACACCTTGCTCATGCGGGTAGATTCATCAAAGCTCAGATCGCGCAAAAAGCCCGCGCTGGATAGTAGGGTGTAGTTGTTAGCGGTAGACAGATGATGAAGGATATCCAGCAAACCAATGACCACCTCTGTAGGGCCTTTCTCAACCAAAGCTGTCATTTTTTGGGCGATAACAGCTACCGTTTCCTCATCAAACAAAACTCCCTGTGCTGAACGTTGCAACAGGTCCTTGATCTTTTTAAACGGTTTACGGTCAAAAAAACCGACGCCTAAAAATTGCTCATTAAATTGGATAACGATCTGTTTTATCGCTTCGTTTTTACTTAGGCCACGGGTGTAAAAGGTATGGGGCAGGTCGGCGCCGAACATACAAAGGTCGGGGCCATTAAACTCGGTAATACTGTCGCCCACCATGCGCTGACCCGAACCTTCGGTTATCAGGATGATCTCAAATTCAGGGTGCGAGTGAAAAGGGAAATCGTTATACTTAAACTCCTCTTGCTTAACAACAAAAAGATTATCAGGACTTACAATATTCTCGCGAAAGATTCTCATTCGACTTAAAACTACTAAAAAGGGATGAAATATCGAACACCGAATATTGAATGGCAAAGTTGACCTTAAAATTCCCCAGAGGGACTATCGCTTTGTAGAAATCCCAAAAAGAACAATAATGCCCCGGACGCGGCTACCCATGGCTGGTTGGCTGCGGGTAGCCCCATCCGGGGCAGTGACATGTTTTGTATTATCGTTTTTACAAAGCGATTGCCCCTCTGGGGCATGATTGATTCAGGTTTTGCAAATTCGAAATCCGATATACGAAATCCGACATCATTATTCCTTCACCGGCATCCAAACCTGGTAAGGTGTCCCCGGCTGACGGTTGCCAATGCTGTAAAAGGGTATTGCGGTAAACTTAACTTGTTGCCCGGCTTGATTAGTAGCTTGGCCGCTAATGGTGTTTACGTTGCTTAATAACGCTGGCTTACGATCCATTTTAAGAGCCGACTTGCTACCAAAACTATAATTTTTCAATCCCGGGTTATCTAGCTCCTCAAAACCATAAACTATTGGGCCTGCCGCAATAACCTGTTTGCCTTGCAGGGTTTTAACAGAATCGTGCACGGTTACAATGCGGGGCTGTACCGGCAGACCAAGCTCTATAACGTCGCCCTTTTTCCAGGTCCGGGAAATGGTAGCGTATCCTTTATTGACTTTTACAGGTAACGCTTTTCCATTCAATTTTAAAGTAACAGCACCGGGAGCGGTTGATTGGTAAAGATCAAAAGGATTTTCTTTGCCCTGCGCCCAACCCGGTATGCGTACGTTAACCGCGAAGGCTTTGGGCTGCGCCGGATTGATCTCAATTTTACTATTGCCTGCCCACGGATAGCCGGTAGTTTGTTTTATGGCGATGGTTGATCCGGCCAGTTTTATGGTAGCATTGCTGCCTACAAACAGGTTTACATAAAGGTTCTTGCTGTCATCATAGCCATAAATATATTGCGGCAATGCCGATACAAATTTTAATATCATAGGTGGACAGCAAGGGCAATCATGCCAAGCCCAACGTGGGTGTTTGGTGGCTATCAGCGGGTTTTCGTACGAGTAATGGTCGCCGCTCAACGCAATACCCGATAACAGGTTGTTATACGCCAGTCGCTCAAACTCATCTACATACTTACCATCCCTTTCCAGCTCATTCATCTTCTCGCTAAAAAAGCCCGCGCTTATGGATGCACAGGTTTCCAAATATGCGCCTTCTGGTAAAAAATAATCAGGGCCAAAACGTTCATCAACAGCATTAGCGCCCTCGCCGCCGGTAATAAACATGCGTTTGCCCACCATATTGTTCCAGTAGTTATTTACCGTTTTTATATAGGCAGGGTCCTTAGTTTCTAAAGCGGTAGCAGTAACACTGGTAGCCAATAACGTAGCCCGTACGGCGTGGCCCTCAATAGTGGTTTGCTGACTTACCGGCAGGTGGTCCTGATTATAAGCACCATCACTTTCGCGATAGTATGGTGTGCCTTTTTCGCCGTAATGGCCGCGTTGGTCAATCCAGAATCTATCAAGCGCCAGGTAATTTTTCTCATTTACCGGCACACCCATTTTACTTTTCAGGGCAGGCTCTGCTTTAAATAGTTGATACAGTTTTAACAAAGCTTCTTCAGGCCCGGCATGGCCCGGCACCACATTAAACTTAGGCGACGGCCCCATTTGCTGATACATGTAGTTGCTAAACTTGGTAGCAACCTGTAACAGCTTTATTTTGCCCGTAGCTTTGTAGTAATGCACAGCAGCTTCTACCAGCATACCGGCGTTATATACATCGTGCTGCCAGCGGTCCTGTCCGCCGTTCATACCCCAGCGTTTATCTGGACGGGTAAGGGTAGTATAGGTGTTCAGATAGCCGTCAGGGTCGGCGGCCTGGGCGGCGGCAATGCGGGTAATGTAAGCATCTATCTTAGCCTCCAGTTTTTTATCAGGATATGATGCCAGCAGATCAGCAGCCCCTCGTATGGTTTCATAAACAAGGCCGTCGTACCATGGCGGCCCATCGTGCTGGTTGGTGTTTTTATCGCCACGGGCTACCCAGTCAAAATTGTTAAAGGCATTGCGGGTGCGGCCCCATTTTTCCTTTTCGGCCTTGATATCCGGGCGGTCGGGCTCATACTTGCCTTCCAGTTTATCAAACACGTCATAAACGGTAACGGTGGTCCACACCTTTATCTTAGGGCTCCAAAAGCTATCATTCACCTTAACACTTCTCAAATTAAGCGGGTGAATGGTTTGCTGCGCGAAAGTTTCGGTGCCCGACAGCATTGCTCCGGCTAATATCAAAATAGTTAAGGGCCTGTTAAATATGGTCATGTTTCTGTTAGTTTTAAATAAGTAGTTAACGGCAGATAATTTTAATGCGCCGTGGCGCTAAGTTGCGCTTTAGCTTAGGTAAGGGCTTGCACAATATTGGCCGTTTATGATACTGTATTGCTCTGTTAAAATACCAATTTACTTAAAACCAGCGTAAGCGTGTGGTATTTACCTATTTTAGTCAAAATAGCACCATAACAGATCAATTGTGTGCAAGTAATAGTTGCCGCTATGCGGGATTTTTGGGCACGTTAAACATCACGTTCACATAAACACTATGACAATCAACCCTAACCCGGCTAGCTTAATTGCAACTGGCATACTTACCTTTCTTTCTGTGGCAGGTTTTGCGCAGGGCCGCATCACTGTTGATGCCGCTAAAGTGATGAACCGCATCCCCGACAAATTATATGGCTCCTGTATTGAAGATGTAAACCACGAAATATACGGTGGTTTGTATGACCAGCGTTTGTATGGCGAAAGCTTTGAAGAGCCGGCCCCGCCCGATAACATCACCGGCTGGAAAACCCTGCTGGGCGATTGGAAAGTAAACAACGGTGTTTTATCTGTCAAATCTGCCCCGGGTTATAAACTTATCTGCCAAAATCCGGCGATGATGGATGGCAGCGTGGAGATGGATATCCGCTTTCCGCGCAATGGCCAAAACGCTGGCTTTATTGTACGTAGCGGCCGCGAGAAAGCAGGCATGGACGAGTTTGACGGCTACGAAGTTAGCCTTGAACCCGCTCGCCAAAGATTGGTATTGGGTAAGCATGTTCAGAATTTTAAGTTACTGAAGGATGCAACGGTAAAGTTTGATGCCAAGGCCTGGACGCACCTTAAAGTTGAGTTTACTGGGCCAAAAATCTCAATCTACGTAAATAATGACAGCAAGCCCTCACTGGAATATACAGATAACGATGCGCCAATAATAACAGGACGCGTTGGTCTGCGTACTTTCTATGCTGATGCTGAGTTTAAAAATCTCCAGATAAATGATAATGGCACAGCTATAAAAAACGAATTTTTCGGCAAGCCATCGTTACAGATCAGTAGTATTTGGGATAACATCAGCACCGCCAATGCCAAATTTTGGTTAGATACCGCAACGCCATTTAATGGCAAGCAAGCGCAGGTGTTACAGTTTGTAAGTGGTACAGGCCGTATTGGTTTGGCTAACAAAGGCCTTAACCGTTGGGGTATTGGCGCGCGTTCAGGCCAGAAATTTCAAGGGTATGTATATTTAAAAGCCGATGGCCTAACCGGGCCTGCTACTGTAGCCCTGCAAAGTGCCGATGGCAGCAAAACTTACGCTATAGCTCAATTAACTGGTGTTACATCATCCTGGAAAAAGCATGCTTTTACGTTAACCAGTAAAGCTACAGACGGTAACGCCCGCTTTGTAGTTTATATCAGCAAAAAAGGAACTTTGTATCTTGATCAGGCGGTATTGATGGGCACAGGTGCCGATCAATTTAAAGGCCTGCCATTACGTGCTGATGTCGCCAAAAAAATGCAGGAAGAGGGGCTAAACTTTGTGCGCTATGGCGGCACCATGGTTAACGCGCCTGATTATAAATGGAAAAACATGGTTGGCCCGCGCGATAAGCGCCCGCCGTACCGTGGTCACTGGTATCCGTACAGTAGTAATGGTTTTGGTATAGAAGAGTTTGTGGCCTTTACAGAGGCAGCGGGCTTCGAATCGGCCTTTGCTATAAATGTTGAAGAAACACCTGAAGATGTTGCCGATATGCTGGAATACTTGACTGGCCCTGCAACCAGTAAATGGGGCAGAGTACGTGCGGATAATGGTCACGACGCACCATATAAGTTAAAGTATATCGAACTGGGTAACGAGGAAGTTATTTGGGGCGATATCAAAAAAGACTATCAGCATTATGCCGACAGGTTTAATTTGTTGTATGATGTGATACACGATAAAAATCCTGAAATAAAAGTGATCTGCGCTGCCTGGTGGCGCTCGCGCTCTGAGGATAATATGGAGTTGGTATTTAAAGCGATAAACGGTAAAGCTGATTACTGGGACCTGCACACCGATGCTGACGAAGCCGACGCCGGTAAAATTGTAGACCGCAACCTGCAACACATGCACGACCTGTTTTTAAAGTGGGACCCGAACACTAAAATGAAATGCGCCATATTTGAAGAGAACGGCGGTCTGCATAACCAGCAGCGCGCCCTGGGCCACGCTACCACCTTAAACGCGGTACGCCGTCATGGCGAATTTGTGCTAACATCGTGTGCGGCAAATGGCTTGCAGCCCTTGGGGCAAAATGATAATGGTTGGGACCAGGGACAGATATTCTTCACGCCATCGCAGGTTTGGGGTATGCCGCCGTTTTACTCGACACAAATGATGGCTAAAGCGCATCAACCACTAAGGGTATTTAATAGTGTTGATGGCAACCTGGATGTGACCGCAACACGTAGCGAGAATGGTAATGAACTTGTGCTGCACATCATCAACACCAAAACAACCGCAAACAATGCTGTTATTGAGTTGAGTGGTTTTACAGGTAGAAGATCAGATGTTAAAGTGTCTACCTTAGCTGGTGACCCTAAAGGAAAGAATACTTTGCAGCAACCCACACTTATCAGCACCA
Source organism: Bacteroidota bacterium (assembly GCA_040386815.1). Classification (GTDB taxonomy): domain Bacteria; phylum Bacteroidota; class Bacteroidia; order Sphingobacteriales; family Sphingobacteriaceae; genus Mucilaginibacter. Next base: position 15,433 of record JAZKET010000105.1, read on the forward strand.
AAGAAAGTACAGTACAACTGGCCGGCGATAACGTTATTTATAGTTTCCCGGCACATTCATATACTATTTTGAGGCTGAGTAAATAGATAACATAATCACTATGACGCTTTCGGTCTTTAGCTGTCTCCCCTTTTTGCTTTAAACCAATTCTCCTGTTCTTGGGCACTTAAAAACGTCCAGGCTATAAACCTGCTGGTTTTTTGTCCGTGCGACATGGTAATAGTCTTTACATCGGCAGCTTTAACAAACTTAAGTGTACTATAGGCGGTAGGCAGCGTTTCTTTTTTCGATACCAGCGTAGTGAACCACAGCGTTTGCTTACTGTATTTCACACTTTCTTCAACCATACGGCGAATAAAACCGGCCTCGCCTCCTTTGGTCCAAAGCTCATTTTTTTGGCCTCCGAAATTTAAGAAAGTTGGCTTTTTCATTACGCCCAGCTTTTTCCATTTGGTGGCCGTAGCATCTGCTGCTTCCCTAAACGACGCATGAAACGGAGGGTTACAAACCGTAACATCAAAACGCTCGTCGGCTTTTATAATGTTGCTAAATATATCATTGTCTCCACCCTGCAAACGAATCTCGATCTTACGCTCCAACCCTTTGTTTTTTTCAATAATATCCCTTGCCGAGCGGATTGCTGTAGGGTCGATATCCGTGCCCACAAACTGCCAGCCGTAAACGCTGGTACCTATTAACGGGTAAACCAGGTTAGCGCCTGTACCAATGTCAAGCACATTTACTTTGTTTCCTTTTGGGATAGCTCCCTCGTTGGTATCAGCCAGCAAGTCGGCTACGTGGTGGATATAATCTGCTCTGCCGGGTATTGGCGGGCAAAGAAATCCTTCGGGGATATCCCAATCATTAACACCATAAAACTGCTCTAATAAAGCCTTGTTTAATGCTTTAACAGCTTCGTCATCAGAGAAGTCAATCGTTTCAACCTCAAATTTATTTAAGCCTAGAAAGCGCCATAAATCGGGATTGGCTTTTATCAATTGCTTAAAATCATAACCCTGCCTGTGTGCGTTGCGCGGGTGCATGTTTTCTTTAGCGGCAGGTTGTTGGGGTTGTTCGGGCTTCATCTAAGATCAGTTTTCACTTATAATAATTTAAACGCGGCAGTTTGCAGATCGCGCGAGTTGGTGCCAATAAACACTTGGAAATCGCCGGGCTCTGCCACGTACTTCATGTTGATGTCGTAAAACTTCAAATCATCAACAGAAAGTGTAAAGGTAACGCTTTTTGACTCGCCAGCCTTCAGGAATACCTTTTTAAATGCTTTAAGCTCCTTTACCGGCCGGGTTACCGAACCTACCAGATCGCGGATATATAGCTGTGCGGTCTCTTCGCCATCGTACTTACCGGTGTTGGTAATGGTGATGGTGGCGTTTAACTTATCGGTGGCCTTAATGGTTTCTTTACTTAGGGCGATTGGGCTATACTCAAACTTAGCATAGCTTAAACCAAAGCCAAACGGGTACAATGGCGTGTTAGGCACATCCAGGTATTTGGAGGTATATTTCTCGTTAGGATCAATGGGTCTGCCGGTGTTTTTGGCGTTGTAGTAGATAGGCACCTGCCCAATGTTACGCGGGAAAGTCATAGTCAATTTGCCGCTTGGGTTATATTTTCCAAACAGTACATCCGCTATGGCAGGGCCGGCCTGGTGACCACCGTACCAGGTTTCTACAATGGCGCTCAGGTTATCATCCTCCCACTGTAGGGTAAGCGGACGGCCATTCATCAGCACCAAAACAATAGGTTTGCCGGTAGCTTTCAGGGCTTTTAGTAAAGTCCTTTGGTTTTCGGGCAGATTAAGATCGCTGCGGCTGGCGGCCTCTCCGGTCATCATGAATGATTCGCCCAGGAACACTACCGCTACGTCAGCTTTCTTTGCTGCGGATACTGCATCATCTATCAGGTCTTCGGGTGATTTGGCATCTGTGGTTAAATCAGCACCGTTCCTGTTAAGCCGGGCCATGAGGTCCTTGTCATCTATCAGGTTGCAGCCTTTGGTGTAAGTAAACTTGGCCGATGGGTACATTTCCTTTGCCGCAGTCCAGAAGCTTACGGCTTTCTTCCAGTCGCCGGCGCCGCTCCAGCTGCCAATCAGGTTGCGTTGGTCCTGCACTAACGGACCTATGAAGGCTATCTTTTGCTCAGGGCTAAGCGGTAGTACGTTGTTGTTTTTAAGCAGGACGATGCTCTCTTCGGCGGCACGCTTGCTTAGGGCCATTTTCTCTGTGGTTAGGATCTCTTTTGCCGGGCGGCTGTCATCCACATAGCGAAACGCGTCGTCAAACAAGCCCAGTTTATACTTAGCCTCTAACACGCGGCGGCAAGCCAGGTCAATGTAGGCTATATCCAACTTTTTAGCTTGTACCAGTTTCTTCAGTTCAAGGATGAATAGTTCACTCACCATATCCATATCGTTGCCGGCTATCAGGGCTTGTTTGGCAGCTTCGGCGTTGTCGCCTATGCCGTGTTTGGTCAGTTCCATAATGGCAGTGTAATCGGTAGCTACCATGCCTTTAAAGCCCCACTTTTTACGCAGGATATCGGTCAGCAGCGCACGGCTTGCAGCGGCCGGCGTACCATTGATCTCATTGAACGAACTCATTACCGACCCTGCGCCCGCGTCGACAGCGGCTTTGTAGGGTGGCAGGTAGGTTTCAATCATCTTGCGCTCGCTCATGTCCACGGTGTTATAGTCGCGGCCACCCTCGGCAGCGCCGTATAGGGCAAAGTGTTTTACGCAAGCCAGGACGGTATTATTAAGCGATAGCTCATCGCCCTGGTAGCCTTTAACCATGGCTTTGGCTATTTCAGATCCCAGCCAGGTGTCTTCACCTGCGCCTTCGGCAACGCGGCCCCAGCGTGGGTCGCGGGCTATGTCAACCATGGGCGAGAACACCCAGTTCAGGCCATCGGCGCTGGCTTCTTCGGCGGCGGCACGTGCGGTTTGCTGTATCAGGGGCAGGTCCCAGGTGGCAGACAATGCTATCGGCATGGGAAAGATCGTTTTGTGGCCGTGTATCACATCGTAACCAAATAACAAGGGTATTTTAAGGCGTGTTTTGGTTACCGCCAGCGTTTGCAGCTTGCGCACAGCATCGGGCGTAAAGGTGTTGAATACACCGCCTACCAGTCCCTTTTCTATCTTGCCCTCAACGCCCTGGCTTAGTATTGGCCCGGTAACGTCAAAGCCTATGGCTGGCAGGTTAAGCTGACCTATCTTTTCGTCTATGGTCATTTTTGCCATTAGGGTATTGACGAATTTATCCATTTTACTGGGTAGAGCCTTTTTTTGGGCCATAGCGCCAAGGCTGCAAAGGGCCACCAGGCCTGCCAGGGTTATTCTGCGGGTTATCATTGTATTTATATCGGTCTGTATGAGGTTGGTAGTAAAGATATAAACTATCTTTCAATACCTAAACAGCTTGTTTTAGGTTCGTTTTGGGTGATCCAATCGTGGTGGTATATCAATTTTGAAGCATTTGGATCACCTATAAAACTTAAATGATTAACAATCAATTATTTGACATAACTAAGCCTTTCGTTTGGATCACTTTTTTTGCATTTGGATCACTTTTTAGGATTTTTTTTTCGATTTGGATCACCTACCGTGGCTTTATAACATCCTTGTAACAAAGAAAAATCGCCGCTTTTAATCAATATATTTACCCGTATAAATCTATAAAAAATCATGAAAAATCTAGTGTTTTTCTTAGTGTTTTCGGCTTGTTCTTGCACCCTTTTTGCGCAAACCTTTACCAACCCGCTTACACCGTCCGGGGCCGACCCCTGGAATATTTATAAAGATGGCTATTATTATTACACCCAAACTACCGGTCGCAATTTAGCCATCTGGAAAACCCGCGACCTTACCGATCTTAAATCGGCAGAGAAAAAAGTGATCTGGACACCGCCCCGCGGCACTGCGTACTCTAAAGAAATATGGGCGCCCGAACTGCATTTTCTGAAAGGTAAATGGTATATGTATTTTGCTGCCGACAGCGGCCGGAACGACGATCACCGCATGTACGTGGTTGAAAACCCGTCAAGCGACCCAACACAGGGCGAGTGGACCTTTAAGGGCCAGATAACCGACCAGACCAACAAGTGGGCCATTGATGCTACTATACTGGAAAACCGCGGCAAAATGTATATGCTATGGTCGGGTTGGGAAGGGGATAAGAATGGTATGCAGAGCATTTATATAGCCGAAATGAGCAACCCCTGGACCGTGAGCGGCAAGCGCGTCAAACTGTCAAGCCCTACTTATAAATGGGAGCTTAACGGCGGCATTGGCGTGCTGGTTAACGAGGGCCCGCAGATATTGAAGCATGGTAACAAAGTGTTTATCATTTACTCGGCCAGCGGTTGCTGGACAGATTTTTACGCACTTGGCATGCTGAGTGCAAACGACAAAGCCGACCTGTTAAATCCAGCATCATGGACCAAATCGCCGGAGCCTTTGTTTTCGCAGAACCCGGAGAATAAGATCTATGCCCCCGGTCATAACTCGTTCTTTAAATCGCCGGATGGTAAGGAGGATTGGATTTTGTACCACGCCAACGCAAACCCCGGCGACGGCTGCGGCGGCAAACGCGCCCCCCGCGCCCAAAGGTTTACCTGGAACAAGGATGGTACGCCTAATTTTGGTGTGCCATTAAAGGATGGGGTGGTGATGGTGAAGCCGTCGGGGACGAAGTAGGGTTTGCATCGTCGGGTCATAACCCTAAAGCCTTATATTCGAGTCGTGCCGTATCCTCATGTAAATGAGACCCTTATATTAACCTGCCACAACCCTTGTTTTCTTCATTAACGTGCATTAACGGTTTCCAAACTGCCTTTGGCTTAGATAAATACACGAATTGGTATCAACTAGATCATTACCTACTAATGATCGTCGAAATTTGATACAAAATTATTTATTATAAAACCTAAGCTTACCCTTATCGAGTTTGGCCTTATAGATATAGCCTTTCGCCACAAGGATTTCACCTATTTTAAAATTTAACTGGTTATGAGGAAGGGTCGGTTGCTTTTTAGCCTTGGTAATATTTGAATATGGTTCGCCCAAAGCATTTAGCGCTTCTGTAATTTGAGACTTGGATAGCGAATTTAAATGAATGTAGAAAAGATTGATATTTGCTTGGGCAGATTTACTATTATTAAGAATGCTGATTAGTTTTTCAAATGGTAATGAATTATATGAATGTGCACTTAAGATGGTAGCTATTTGGGTGGCCAAACCCGCTACCTTGTCTATGGTTGCAGCATCGATTTCTTCAATTAAAATAATTTTCTGCTTATCGGTTAGATTAGTTGATTTTAGTAAATTTAGAAAGTCTTCGTTATCTAGCTCATAACTTGCTCTTTTATCAAAAAATTCTTTTACTCCTTTCTCAATTAAAAGGACATGTGATGACGAAAAGTTCTCCTTTATAAGTTCATACACACTTGTACCAAGGCGAAGTTTTCTATTCTCGATCATCGCGACAATTTTTCTTCTGGAATACGATTTTAGGGAAAGTGAATTTGGGTGATCATAGTAATATGGATAATTCTCCATGAATGCACTAAAGCTCTCATCAGATATTGCAGAATTTAACAAGTCTTTTGAAAATTGGTAATAAAACGTGTCCTCGAACTTTTTGTCGTTCGTATATCGAGTTTTGGCTAGCGTGGTATAGTTATCTTTAACATTCAAAAACTTTATTAAGTCATCGTCTATCTTGTTTTTCAATTTATAATAATTTAGAACGTTAGACCAAGTGGGAGCTACTTTCCCAATCTCAAAAAGGCTTACCCATACATCTTCTCTTACTGTAATAATATCAGTTATTTTGGTCGACAGGTGGTCAATCAGTGGATTTATTAGATCGCTTATAACATCATTATTTAGTAGCATAATCAAAGCTTTCTCCCCTTCCTCTCTATTATCAGGGTTATCTATGATGACATTTGAAACATATGTTTCAATATCATTTTCAACCGCTTCAAATAAGGTTGTGAAGTCGCTTTCGAGTATGGTAGTATAGTTTTCAGTATTTAATTTTTGAAGAGTCTCTTCACTTGCGCCATTGTATTTGAATATTTCATAAATCATGTGGTTGTTTACAGCGAACAGCTTGTTTTTGTAGATATACTCAAACAAATCTCTGTGTTTGGAGTCATACCTTAACTGTTCAAAATGTAAATCAAGTTTTGAAATGAGCTCTTTAACTTTTGTTAATTCCGCATCTTTAAACCATTCCAAGAAATCACCCCGCCCCTCTAAAAACAATTCAAATTTTTTGGACGTGTTGAGCTTCTTAATATCCGCATAATCCGCATCTACAATAAGTAAAGTTGCGAAAAACGCCTTATGTTGAGGTTGGATCTTCGGGTTAGATAAGAGAGAATCCCAAAATTCTGGCCATATTTTCACCAGTTGCTTTACAAACGATCCAGTTTGCTTACCTATACTGATATATTTTAATAAAAAGTCTATGGCTTTCGAACTGTTTTCTTTAAGTTGGTTGATTATCCAATTTTGCTTAGTTTTTGACTCTTTGTCACTGATAGTGAAAAGATAATCTATAAGCGCATAATTAAATACCGAGGTCCTTTTGAAGTCATCGCTTTTAAGACGTTCTAAGACCCCTGACAGCTTGTCTAGCATATAATCAAATGGAAGAGGTTCTCTATCCTTAACGCTCATTATGAAGTTCATATCTCTGGTTGAAACACTTCCTTCATAAAAGTATGAGATGATAGCAGGATATGATTCATCTATCCACCCATCTTGAATTAAAAACATTAGAAGCTTGTTCTTTGTGGCGATGGCAGGCAAGTTGTCTTTGATGCTTGGATGAAAATCAAAAAGTTCTTTCAATGTCATCAAATGTATTTCGTTTATTTTTTTTGTGATTTCGGAAATTTCTGCATTTAAATCATTAGTTGCAGATTGGCTTTTGTCTTTAATTGTCTGCTCTCTTTCTAAATAAGATGCGGATTGATCAATTTGCTCCTCGATTTGCTTAAATGGGATTCCGCTATTACGTTGCTCATACCTGCCATAAGAAGGATTATAATAGAAATATTGCAAATCGGTGGACTTTCTGATTTTTTCAAAATTTTCATCCTCTTTAATTTGATCGATAGTGATTTGATCGCCGGACAAATTAAAATGTGAGAAATTGGAAAACTTACCTATCATAGCTTCGATATAGACTGCGCGTAGTTCCCTGATATTCTTAAATATCGATCCATCTGTTCTATCTATTCTGCCTTGCAATGTGGCCTTATTATTTTCCAATCGCGAAGTAACGTTTGCGATGATTGTTGTTTTGGAATCAAATAAATCATACAGAACGCCTTTGTTATGATGTAATTGAGCGAAATCGCTTGGATTTATATTTTTATAAATTATAAGCGCTAAAAGTTTATCAGGTTTAATTGCTATCCCAGTTAGCAACGTTTTATAAATGATGAATTCATTTATAATGTTTTTCAATGCCCGCATATCGTCAATATATAACGTCACATCATTTAAGAAGCTCTTTGAAAACTCTTCCTCAACAGAAAAGGAATGAAGTCTTGTTGTCATCATTTCTAAACTATTATTTGAATTAATGACAGGGATTACTGGAATTATAAAATCAAAAAACTTTGTGCGGGATTCGTCGATAAACATATCGTCCTTAATGGCATATAGAAAAACTATCCTTCGTCCAACTTGCAAAGAATAATTCAGGAGATAGTTTAGCTCTCTCAATTTTGTAAATATCTCGGGATCGTTAAATCTATCTAAGTCTTCAATAACAACAACGTCATATTTCGTGACCTGGAAAAAATACAAGATTTCGTCCAAATGCTTATTTAAGATAGAGGTTTCGCTTTTGGGATTGAATTCAATTTCTCCATTTTTTAAGTTCAGCTTGGCAAAATTTACGGTGTCAAGTTTTCTGATTAGCAATTGTAATACGCTTAACGTCCCAGGTATCATTAAACAAGCACCAAAAAATAAAATCCAATCATTATATTTAGTGTAAAACTCAGGCCACCATTTAAAATGGGGGGCTGAATCGGATTTTAAAAGCAACGCTAACCCCCAAAGCCAAATCGAAGTGATGAGAGTACGATACCATAAAACTTTTTCTTGCAATTCGCTGATTCTTTTAAATCTGGAATTTGGAATTGTGTGCTCTGTTTCCCGATAGAACATCTGTTGTAGTATACTCAATTCGATCAACCGATGGTTTTCATCTTTAGTGGGTGTGGGTCTTATCCTCTTACTATCAGATTGATCATCGTCTTTGAATGTTGCCAATGAGATGTTAAGGCATTTATATTCACTATATTTAGTTTCAAAAGTCTTTAAGATGCTGCTTTTGCCTGAGCCGTAAGGGCCAGTTAAGGCGATGTTGGTGACCTTCTTATTCTTTAATGCCCAATTTAGTGCCTGTACATAGGTATTAGTTTCGTCGGCAGAGTCGATTGGTGCTAAATCTTCGTAGAAATAATTCTGTTCAATTGACGCTTCTTGATTGTTAAATCTACTTTCGATTTTTTCCAGCCAGTGCTTCAGATTGGTGATGGCTTTTGAAACTTGTGATTTTAGGTTCATCGTTTAATCCGCTTAGGTTTATAAACATAGCAATATTAAACGATTTGATAAATTGGGAATTGAAATTTATCCACTTACGTAACAAATCAACCTGTTGGCGCACGTGTGTTGTGTGTGCTTTTACGTTCGTTTATTTTACATAAAAATAGCTTCGTCCCTCACAATGACGCGTTGATTAGAAGCGTTTAGCCACTTGTGCACCAGGCCGCGTTAGGGATTTCTATGGCATAATCAAGAAAAAGTGAAAGAATATTCTTT
>JAZKET010000106.1:0-13048 GCA_040386815.1 Bacteroidota bacterium
GTGGTAACCAAACACTAAGCCCGCTTTTTTACATTCTTCGCCGGCTTTGTTAAAGCGCTCGGCAACTTTTTTGTAATTGTCTACCGTATCGCCCCAAAATGGTAACGACGAGCATACCAGGTATTCCTGGCCCGCTTCTGCGGCTTGTTCAACCGTGCGTTCCCAGTTTTTATCAATGCCGCAATGTCCACTGCGCAAGGTCATGCCCAGGTCTTTGCAGGTTTGTGCCATTTCTTTTGGCGTTAAACCATAATAAAGGCCCTTGCCGCTGGCAGCCGATTCAATTTGTTTAATACCCAAATCGGCAATAATTTTTAATGTGCCTTTGGCGTCTTTGTTCAGCTGATCGCGAAAGGTATATAACTGAATGCCTGCGTTGGTAACCTTTTTAGGCGCAAATTTATACGACGGCAGCAATACCGACCCGGCGGCCAACATGCCCATATTTTTCAAAAAATCTCTGCGTTTGGTCATCGCTATAATTGGTTTATGTGTGATGTTTATTTGGTTTCAACAAACTTAATGGCGCTAACACGCATTGGCGCGCCGCTAAATACAAAATACAGATCGGCGGCGCTATCTACGCCCGATACCGGAATTTTTACATCGCCTGGATTAGCCAGGCCCGAATATTTACCTACCAGTTTTCCTTGTGGCGACCCGGCGTGCACCTCAACCGTGCTTGGGTTAGCACTTCTGTCGCGCGCGCCGGTTACCAGTTGTATTTGGGCTATGTCGCTCAAGTCAATCTTATTCAGCTTTAACCATGATCCTTCTTTAACACCCGCGCTGCTTCTGTCCCAGGCAAATGATGCCTGGTTGCTTTCGTCAACCTTGTTTACCGGTATCTGCGGCGCAATTAATACCACCACCTTTTCGCCGGTTTGTGCAGGCACTCCTTTTGCGCCACGGTCGGTATAAGCCGTGCGAAGGATAAAGTTACCGTCGGTATTATTTCCTTCGGGGATAACCGGGGTATAAGTACCCGTTACCGGTAGCGATTTGGCTTTAGGCGCCGGATAACCCAGGCTTAAAACGTATTTAACAATCGCTTTAGCGTCAGCATCGGCTAGAGTTGGGTGGGCTGGCATCATGGCGTGGCCCCAAACCCCTTCGCCGCCTTCGATTACCTTTTTAGCCAGCTTATCAACAGCGCCGGGTTCGCCTTTATATTTTTTGCCAACCTCGGTAAACGATGGCCCTAAGATCTTATCGTTTACGGCATGGCAAGCCTTGCAATCGCTTTTAGCCATTAGGCCAATGGCGGTAGCATATTGCGCGCTGGCATCTATATTACCTTGTTTTGATGCAATGGCTGTCATGTTATAACCTTCAGACAAATAATTGGCGCTGATAGATACCCGTGCAGGCAATATCTTTTTATTAGCCAAACTGCCGTCTTCTTTATCGGTAACTGCAACATCATAAGCTATACTTTTACCAGGAAAGAAAAAGCTGGAGTTGCCCCTGGTTACGTTAAAATTAACCACAGGCGGCTCATTACCCACCTTGATTTCTACAGATTTGCTGTTTTTTGCTCCTTTCAAGTCGGTAACGGTTAACAGCGCCTTGTAAATACCCGGCGTAGTAAATGTTACGGCAGGGTTTGCCTGCGCAATGGTTTTAAACTTAACGCCGTTGCGGGTAATGTTCCACGTGTAACTTAACTTGTCGCCCTCGTCGGCATCTTTAGTACCTTCTGACGACAGGTTAACGCTAAGCGGCGAAGCGCCCGCCGTTTTATTTACCCCGGCCTGTACCTCTGGCCTGCGGTTGCCGCCGTTATATTCAATGCGTATCAGTTCGGCTTCTGGGTTATCTTTAAAGTAGCCCTGTCCGTACTCTAACACATATAGATCGCCGTTAGGGCCAAACTTCATGTCTATTGGTCCGCGCAGTTTAAAGTTGGGTAGAAAGCGCTCCATGCTTACGTATTTGCCATCGTCGTCAATAGTAACCACATTTATCCAGCCGCGCACCCAGTCGGTAATGAACCATTTGCCTTCATAGTATGATGGGAACAATCGCGGCGCGTTTTTAAAATCAGCAGCATGAAATATTGGCCCGCCCACCGCGCTGTTACCACCGGCTTCAACCAGCGGAAACTCTTTGCTTTGTTGTTTTGAGTACCAGATAAAGGCTGCTGTAGTAGGCGGCAATTCTGTTAAACCGCTGCTATTTGGCGATGTATTGATGGGCTTTTGCGCATCAAATAATGGCCCCGACTGTTTAGTCGCGAAATCGTATTTATGATAAGCAAAGTTGTTACCCACAAAGTACGGCCAGCCATAGTTGCCGGCTTTTTTAGCCTGGTTAAATTCGTCGTATGATTGTGGTCCGCGTTTTTCAAAATCGTCTGTGCTGCCATCCGGGCCAACTTCGCCCCAATATAAATAACCGCTTTTGCTGTCTATTGACAGTCTCCAGGGGTTACGATTTCCCATGGTGTAAATTTCGGGCCGGGTTTTAGGTGTGCCTTTGGCAAACAAGTTGCCTTTTGGTATAGTGTAGGTGCCATTTGGTTCTGGGTGAATGCGCAAGATCTTTCCGCGCAGGTCATTGGTGTTTGATGATCCTTTTTGCGAGTCCTGGGTTGACATGCCCGGGCGCTCATCTAAAGGCGAAAAACCATCAGACGCGCGCGAGAAGGTGTTATCGCCGGTACTTAAATACAGGTTTTTATCTTTATCAAACAACATACCGCCGCCTACATGGCAGCATTCAAAACGTTGTACGGGCACATCTAAGATGGTTTTGCGCGATGCTGTGTTTAACGGGCCCTTACCATCCCAAACGTAACGCTCTAAAGTATTTTTAGATTCATTGCCCGCAGGCGATAGGTATACGTAGATAAAGTGATTTCTATCAAAATCAGGATCGAGTATTACGCCCTGGAAACCATCTTCGGCTTCGCTTACTTCGCCGGTTTGGCTTACGTATTTGGTGCTTACGGCAAACTCATGTATCACGCTTATTTTTTGCGTAAGGGGGTTGTACAGCTTTAGCTTGCCTTTGCGTTCGGCATATAAAACCTTGCCGTCTTTCAGTATCTGAAACTGCATAGGTTCTTCAATACGCTGCGCCAATACCACTTTGGTAAAACGGTTATCATCGGGCTTGGCTTTATTTTGGGCCAGGGCATTAAAAGATATCGCGGCAGCAAAAATGCCGGCCAGTATATAATGTTTACGCATAAAAATGAGCAACAGGTTAAAAACGAGAATATAATTGGGGTTGGTAATTCAATTATAGGGCTTTTTAGTCGATTTAGCTAATGAATTTTGTAATCATTCATATTGTCAGGCGGGGAACGAAGCATCGGCACCTATGCTTACGCCGCCCGGCAGATGCTTCGTTCCTCAGCATGACAACAAAGGGGAGACCGCTTTGCACTATTCCACCAATAATTCGTTCTATATTTACTACCAGGTTTATAAAACAAGTTACTATCCCAATTAACGCTCAGATAAAACAATGATTAAAATCAAACTTAAACTTTTATTGCCGCTGTTGTTTACGTGTGCGGTGCTTTCTGCGCAAGCGCAAACCAGTAGCGATAATTTTAAAATAGTAGGTTATTATTCCATCCGCGCGGCATTAACAGCCGATTTGAGCACGGTACCGTTTGATAAGCTGACCCATATTAATCTTTACTTTTTAAATCCGGATACGCTGGGTAATTTCAATACAGATCTTACCAATATTTTACCATTTATAAAAGCGGCACATGCTAAAAATGTTAAAGTACTACCATCAATAGCCGGCGGCAGCAGGCACACTTATTATCACGCGTTGTTGATGGATGATAAACGTCCCACGTTTATCAAGGCCCTGGTTGACGTTGCCGTGAAATATGGGTTTGACGGCATAGATGTGGATATTGAAGGCGCGGATATTGATGAGAACTATGAAAAGTTTGCTACAGAACTATCGGCCGCGCTTAAAGCTAAAAAGTTACTTACTACCGCCGCCATAGCCATATTTTATAAAGACCAGCTTACTGAGGCGGCATTGGCTCAATATGATTTTGTTACCCTGATGAGTTATGATCATACCAGCCCGGGCAGGCCCGACAGGCCGGGGCCACATTCGCCTTACGACAAAGCTGTGGCAGACCTTGATTACTTTTACACAGTAAAGAAAGTGCCTAAAAATAAAATAGTACTGGGCGTTGGCTTTTATGGTTATGGCTTTGGACCTGATTTAACAACGCCCGGTATGAGCATGACTTACAAGCAATTGGTAACACAATACCCGGGTGCCCAGTTGGTTGATGAATGGGCATTACCGGGTGGCAAAACCATTTATTACAACGGGATACCCACCATTAAACAAAAAACCCAGTTGGCCCAAAAAGAAGCTTCGGGCATAATGATCTGGCAATTGCTGGGCGATGCGGACGGGGATAGATCTTTGTTAAATGCTATTTATCAGCAGGCATATAAGAAGTAGGGTTACGCACCATCCCTAACAATTATTGATTTGTACAAGGTAGCATGATGGTTATGGGTAGCCCCTCTGGGGCAAAAAACTATTTCGAAATAAAATGCTACAAAGATTTTGACCCTCTGGGTCAACGTCAAGTTGGCAAAGCGCTGTGTATATTAACTGCATAGTCAATCGAAAAGTGTTCTGTGGCTTCCGCGGAGACTTGACCCGGAGTTCAATATTATTAAGTTAAGGGCTTTGTCATCTCGACGATAGGAGAGATCTATACATATTTAAGGTGGAAAATTGCCGTGCGTATAGATTTCGACGATAGGAGAAATGGCAGTTTCTATTAATTATCCCTTAACTTAATGACTTGACCCAGAGGGTCAAAACCTTTGTAGAAAAAAACAAATGCACATAATTGACCCAGAGGGTCTGCCCATCAACGGTATTCTTAGCTGAGTGACACTATCGCCATCAATAATTCGTTTTATATTTATTACCAATTTTATTGCTATGAATTACTACCCCTTTTTAGCCGCTCAGATAAAACGGATCTCTTTTTTACTTGCTGTCGCGATATTTTATGCAGCAGGCAGCCTGGCCCAGGGTGTTAAGGTTGCTGCGGCAGCCAACCTGCAATCGGTAATTACGGTTTTGCAGGCCGATTTTAAAAAGCGTAGTGGGGTAGATATTGAACCTATTGTAGGCTCGTCGGGCAAATTGGTGGCGCAGATAAAAAACGGGGCGCCGTTTGATGTTTTTCTTTCGGCCGATATGACTTTCCCTGAATCTTTATACAAAGACGGATTTTCAGCCAAAGCGCCGGTGGTTTATGCTTTGGGCAACCTGATTATTTGCAGCACCAAAGATATTGGGTTTGAGCGCTGGGAGCGGATATTACTTACGCGCAAGGTTAAAAAAGTGGCTTTGGCTAACCCAGGCGTTGCCCCCTATGGTGTAGCCGCCGAAAGCTTGTTAAGAAAGAAAGGTATCCGCGATAACATAAAAAGCAAGGTAGTTTATGGCGAAAGTATATCGCAGGTAAATACTTATATCACTACCGGCGTGGTTGATGTTGGCTTTACCACCCAGGCATTAGTAAAAGACCCGGCCAATAAAACCAAACTTTATTGGAAAGCCATTAACCCCAAAACATATGCGCCAATACAGCAAGGCATAGTGGTTTTAAAGAATGGGGCAACCAACCCCAACGCCGAAAAATTTTACCGCTATATATTAAGTGCAGACGCTAAACGTATATTTGAACAATACGGATATCGCACACAATAATAAATGGACCTTTCGCCCATCTGGCTTACGTTAAAACTGGCAGCAATTACAACGCTTTTGTTGTTTATGCTGGGTTTGCCTGTGGCCTGGTGGCTGTCAAAAGGCCGCTCGTTTTTCAAGACGTTTATTGAGGCCATTATAACCATGCCGCTGGTGTTGCCACCATCTGTATTGGGCTTTTATTTGCTGCTGGCGTTTAGCCCGCAGCGCGGCCTGGGCAAGTGGTTGCAGGACAACTTTGATATTCAGTTCGTATTTTCTTTTAAGGGTTTAGTATTGGCATCATTCATTTACAGTATGCCGTTTATGATAGGGCCCATTAAATCGGCCCTGGAGCAGTTGCCGCGCTCTTTGGCCCAAGCCTCGTACACGCTGGGGAAAACGCAGTGGCAGACGTTTAAAAGCGTGCTGCTGCCAAATATAACACCATCATTACTTACCGCTTTGGTTTTGACGTTTGCCCATACGCTGGGCGAGTTTGGTGTTGTGCTGATGATAGGCGGCAATATTCCCAATG
Organism: Bacteroidota bacterium; assembly: GCA_040386815.1. Lineage (GTDB taxonomy): Bacteria > Bacteroidota > Bacteroidia > Sphingobacteriales > Sphingobacteriaceae > Mucilaginibacter. The sequence continues at coordinate 6,242 of JAZKET010000106.1, forward strand.
TTACCCGGGTGGCGTCCATCGCGGTTTATGATTCGGTAGAGCGGATGGATTACGACGCGGCTAATCAATACTCGCTAATACTCTTCGCCATTACCTTTGTTATGGTGATAGGCGTTTTTATATTCAATAAGTACCAGGCTAAGTCTCCGTTAGAATGATAGATGTCAGCATACAGAAAAGCTTGAAAGTTTACCACGGTAAAAAAACACTGCAGGTAAGCCACCGTTTTGAAACCGGGACGATAACCAAGATCTACGGCCCATCCGGCGCGGGTAAAACTACGCTGCTGAAAATCATCGCCGGATTGGTACAACCCGAAAAGGGAAATATTTCAGCCGGAGGTGAAGTATGGCTGGATACTGATAATAGCATCAACCTATCGCCACAAAAAAGAATGCCGGGCTTTGTTTTCCAGGATTACGCGCTGTTTCCAAACATGACGGTAATGCAGCATTTAAAATATGCTACCGACGATGTTGCCTGGATAGACCGCTTGTTAAAATTTGGAAAACTGGAGACTCTGACCGATCATAAACCCGAGCACCTGTCGGGCGGCCAACAACAGCGATTGGCCATTTTACGGGCCCTTGCCATTAAGCCAAAAATTGTTTTGATGGATGAACCTTTTTCCGCGCTTGACCCACATAGAAAAACCGAGATTATTACCGGATTAATCAAGATTTTTCAAGATCTGAAAGCTACCGTTTTAATAGTGAGCCACAACCCGTCAGAACTTGCGGGTTTGGCAACCGAGGAGTTACTAATAACAGAATAAAGCGTTAGTCCAGCTCCGGATACATGGTACGTACCAGCGTACGCAACGACAGCTCGACCAAAATACCCAAACCAATACCTACCAGATAGCACAGTATATCGCTTAGCAAAAAGGTTTCGCCCAGCATAACGCGGCCAAAAAAGGTTGGTCTTATTTCATCTATCCACGGGGCCTGGTACAATTGGCTAAGCTCTGTAAGGGTAGCATAAATGCTGCTTACTATCACGGCAAACTGTAGGGTTTTTTTGATAAACAAAAACCTAACAAACAGAAACACAGCCAGTCCCCACAAAATGTCACCAATAAAAAACGGAATAACAGACGAAAATTCGCGCGTTACCAGGCCGGTAATAACGGTGATGATGATAATGGCTAAATAAATTAGTCGTGCTTTTAGCATTGGTTAAATATATATGTTTTTCAACATATCAGAAATCTAATATACAAAAAAAGCGTCCCGCAAATTATCATGAGGGACGCTTTTTTATGCTGATGCCTAAATGTTAGGCGTTTGCTGTTTCTGCTTCCAGAGCCATTTGCTCATCAATCAGTATACGGCCGCAATGCTCGCAAACAATAACTTTTTTGCGCTGACGGATATCAGACTGACGCTGAGGCGGGATCTGGTTAAAGCAACCAGAACATGAATCGCGCTGAATAGTTACTACCGCTAAACCGTTTTTAGCGTTATTACGCAAACGGTTATAAGCAAATAACAAACGATCGTCAATGTTTGGTAAAGCTTTATCTGCCTGTGAAACTAACTCAGTTTCTTCTTTTTCTGTTTCGGCGGTGATGGTGCCTAGCTCTTCTTTTTTAGCATCAAGATCGCTTTTGCGTGCATCAAGATCAGCTTGTGCTTTTTCAAAAACCTGGGTTTTTGATGTGATCTCAAAACCATATTCACGAATCTTTTTCTCGCTCACCTGTATATCTAAGCCTTGAATCTCAATTTCTTTTGAGATAGCATCATACTCGCGGTTGTTTTTAACCTCGCCAAGTTGAGTTTCGTATTTTTTGGTATTTGCCTGAGCATCTTTGATCAGGTTTTTGCGGGTAACAATATCATCCTCCAGATCATCCAGCTCGCTTTTAATTTTTTGTATACGGGTTTCTAAGCCTGCAACATCATCTTCAAGGTCGGCAACTTCCATAGGTAATTCACCTCTTATCTGGCGAATTTTATCAATTTTAGTGTGGATGGTTTGTAATTCGTATAACGCTTTAAGCTTTTGTTCTACGGTTTGTTCCATTATTTCGACGGGATTTATGCTTATTTATTTATAAACGGATGGCAAAGATACAAATTTTTAATTTATATTGCAATTCAAATGTAATTTGCTGTTTGCCAAAGCAAAACATATTTACAGATCATAAAACCCTATGGGGGCTACGAAAGTAAATAAGGCCTGGTTTTATAGGTTTCCCACAAAAACTCTCCAAATAAGGTATTGCCCCATGCAAACCAGCTACGCGCATAACGCTTTGGATCATCTTTGTTAAACGATTCGTGCATAAAACCGGTGCCCGCGTTGCTGTTTTTTAGCATGGCTATGCAATGTTTTATCTCATTGTCATTGGTACTTGTAAGCCCGCGCATGGTAATACTCATAGGCCAGATATTGTTTCGGCTGGCGTGGGGGCTGCCAATTCCTTCGCCGGCCTTTCCCTTAACAAAAAACGGATTAAACGCTGATAACAACATTTTGCGTGTATTAAGATACACGGGGTCTGTTTTTGAAACGGCTCCCAAATAAGGCAGGCTCAAAAGGCTTGGTACATTAGCGTCGTCCATAAGGTTGCAGCTTCCGTAGCCGTTAACTTCAAATGCATATACGTTACCAAAGTCGGGGTGATTAACAATTGCATGTTTTTTCAAAGCTAATTCAACCTCGGTAGCCAAAGCCATTAGTTGGTTGGCAAGTGTGGTATCCTTTGTAATTGTTTTAATCATTTGCGATGCTTGCTTTAGGCTAACAACCGCAAAAAAGTTTGCAGGAACAAAATACAGATATACCGTAGCATCATCGCTGGGGCGAAACGTAGAGCAAATCAGCCCATTTGGTTTAGCGGGGTATCCGTAACCATTCATGGGTACACTATCTGTTGCCTGCTGGGTGTTGCGCTGAAAGCTGTAAGGCCCCTGGTCTGTTTTGCGTTGTTGTTCTTTAAAGGTTTTAAGTATCAGCGCTATAGATTTTTTCCAGTTGGCATCAAAGGGCGTTGCATCGCCGGTAATTTTCCAATATTGATAGGCCAGCCTGATAGGATAGCAAAGCGAATCAATTGCCCATTTGCGTTCATGTATACCAGGCTGCATAGCGGTTTCGTCATGTGCCCAATGGCCCTCTTGTTTAGGATCATCATAAAAGGAGTTGCCGTAAGGGTCTTTTAAAATATAATCAACCTGCCGGTTTATAACGCCAGCGATAAGCTGTTGCAAATTTTTGTCCTGCGTTGCAAAGGAAATATACGGGTAAACCTGTGCGCTGCTATCGCGCATCCACATGGCATCCATGTCTCCGGTTATTACATAGGTATCTGGCTTTCCGTCCTTTTGTTTGAAGGTTACCGTAGTGTCAAGCGTATTTGGGAAACAATTATTAAACAACCAGGCCAGCTCTTTGTCTTTAATGCTATTACCAAATTGGTTTATAGCCTGCTCAACTGCAGGGCTCTCAAAGTTTCTTTTGGTAGCCCTAACTTTTGGAAAATCAGCTTGTGCTGGTTGGGTAACCGTGCTTTCTGTAGGGGCGGTGCTGCTCATAATATATAAAACAAGGGTTTTAATTAATCAGGTTATGAAAACGGTTGTTGCCTCAAACCTAAGTAATAAAGGCAATCAAACCAAGTATCTAACAGGGTTTGTATTTACACTCGTTAGTCGCAAGGGCAAATCCGCAAAGCGTTTCCTGATCATATCGTGCAGTAGTTGTTGGGTAAACTGCTCGCTTTCAAAATGGCCTATGTCAGCAATAATTATCTTGTTATCTGCATCAAAAAACTCATGGTATTTATAATCCGCGGTAATAAAAATATCAGCGCCCGCGCCAATAGCGTGTTTCAATAAAAAGCCGCCTGAACCACCACACACGGCTACCTTCTTTATTTTTTTTCCGGTAAGTGCAGTGTGTCTTATTACAGTTGCCTGCATTTTTTCTTTAAGGTGATATAAAAACTCATTTGCTTCCATGGGTTGTTCCAACTCGCCCACCATGCCCGAGCCTACCTGCTGGTGCTGATTAGTTAGGTTATAAAGATCATAGGCTACTTCCTCATACGGATGTGCCAGCATCAGCGCCATTAATATTTTACTTTCAAGGTTAGCCGGGTAAATGGTTTCAATTCTGGTTTCGGCTTCCGTATGTCTTTGTCCCGGTTCGCCTACGTATGGGTCGCTGTCTTCATTACCTTTAAAAGTACCTTTGCCATCGGCATTGAAGCTACACTCGCTGTAATTGCCAATGTTGCCCGCGCCTGCATGAAATAAGGCGTTGCGCACCTGGTCTACATGGTTAGTTGGCACATAGGTTACCAGCTTTTTAAGTAAGCCTTGTTTCGGTGATAAAATACGCAGATCGTCTAAACCAATAACTTCGCAAATTTTTGCGTTTACACCGGTAAGCACGCTATCCAGATTGGTATGAATCGCATATAGGGCTATGTTGTGCCTGATAGCTTTCTCAACCACCCGCTCTACATAGCTTTTTCCGTTAAAGCGCTTTAATCCCTTAAACACTATAGGATGGTGCGATATAATAACCTGGCAATTGGTAGCAATAGCTTCATCAACCACAGCTTCAATACAATCAAGCGATATCAGCACCTGGTTTATTTCCTGGTCTGGGTGGCCAACGATTAGCCCCGAGTTATCATAATCTTCCTGGTAAGCCGGTGGTGCGATGGTTTCAAGGTAGGCGGTAAGTTGCGATAGTTTCATTGTCAGTCGGATTTATATCGATTTTTGCCGGATTTACCCCAATTTTCGATGTATCAAATTTAACAGAAAAGGGGATTGTTTAGCGCCCTTTTAACAGGGTGAAAAAATATTTTAAAAAAATGCTTGACTCTACACTTACGTCATACCATAGCTTTGTATTGAAATTTAAAATCAATGGCAGCAAACTACGGTATAAAACAATTAGCTATGATGGCGGGCGTTAGTGTGCGTACGCTGCATTTATATGATAAGATGGGCTTGCTGAAACCGCAGCTACGCACACAAAGCCGGTATAGAATTTATGGCGAAATTGAACTAATACGCCTGCAGCAAATCCTGTTCTACAAAGAGCTTGATTTTCCGCTACGGGAAATAGCCGCCATACTGGACGATCCGGATTTTGAGTTAATAACGGCTTTTGAAACCCATAAAGCGGGCTTACTTGCCCGTAAAAAGCGTATAGATACGCTACTGCAAACGATTAACAAAACCATAAAAAACTTAAAATACAAAACCATGGAAAATTACGAGGAGTTATATGATGGCTTGCCGCGTGAGCAGTTTAAAGCCTGGCGCGACGAAGCGGTGCAAAAATGGGGTGCCGATGTTGTTGAGCGATCTGAGCGCGCGCTGCTGGAAATGCCAAAAATGAATCTTGAGCAATTAAAGGCAGATCAAAAGACAATTATGAAGGCCTTGGTATTATTGATTGACGAAAATCCGGAAAGTGATCTTGCTCAAACTGAGATAGCGCGACATTATGCCAATATCCGCGGGTTTTGGGGCGTGACAGATCCGACAGACTTAAAGGCCGATACTTATAAAGGTTTGGCAGAACTATACGTTAACGATGAACGCTACTTATCATCAGACGGAAAACCCAACCCGGCTTTTGCCGGTTTTATGCGCCATGCAATGATGTTTTTTGCCGAAAATAAACTGAAATAATAGCAAACATAAAAGCGCCAAAGCCCTTTCGTTAAAAGAGCTTTGGCGCTTTATTGATTTATAGTGATCGGGTTTTACCCTACGTGTTGATTATTGGCCCAGTTTGGCAATATTGAATGCTTCGATAGCCATTTTTTCGTTGAACTCAATCGCCAGTTTTTTATGGTTAACCAGGTCCATAATTGAACCGACGAAACATAAACCCAGGGTGAACAGGTACAAAATACCCATACCTATCTGGCCAGTGATGAATCTTTGAAAGCCCGGGATTAAACATAAACCTATAACGCTAAACATCAGCATGTCTTGCGGGCTTTTGCGTTTACCTGCATATATCAGGTAGAAACTTCTTTTTTGGCCATCATTTAAGCCCGCAGTAGCTTGTTGTAAAAAAGCCAACTCTTCTGCACTTATGCCAGGCAGGCTCATATAAGGGTTTTGGTACGTTTCCATTTTGTTTAGTTTTTTGTGATTGTTTAATTATTTATATCCCAAAACTAATGTACTAACTAATATCGGCCTACGCAAAATGGGCAGGCTGCTGCAACAAATCGGTAAGGGTGGTAAATACAGCGGTGAAATTGTTGCGCCGGTTTTGATACATCGGTGAAATAGCCGGATAGAAGTAAAAGAAATATCGCCCAAAAAAACAAAAGCCCGACAATTGCCGGGCTTTTGTAAAAACTATATATAATATTGTATTAATTGCCCTGCGCGGCTTGTTGTTTCATTTGGTCGTTAGCTACAATGGTAATCTCTACACGACGATTCTCGGTACGGCCGGCAGTTGTAGCATTATCGCCGATAGGCTCATTAGGGCCACGACCAGCAGTAGTTAAACGGCTGCTGTTAACATTATTGGCTACTATGTAAGAGCGTACAGACTCTGCACGACGTACAGAAAGCGCCATATTATGATCAAGCGGACCGGTACTGTCTGTGTGACCAATAATGGTAATGTTAGTTTGTGGATTACTGATCAATGATTGCGCAAGGTTATTCAAATTGGTTTTAGCGGCCGATTTAAGATCAGCCTTATCAACGTCGAATAAAATACCTGAATCAAATTTCACCAATATACCTTCGCCTTGTCTGATAACAGTAGCGCCCGGAACGGTTTGTTTAATCTCTGCCGCTTGTTTAT
>JAZKET010000107.1:0-43583 GCA_040386815.1 Bacteroidota bacterium
CTAAAATTATGCAGAAAGTAATTGACGATAGGGCTAATGAAGTATAACGTTACCCCCAACACAAACTGCAGATGTGCCATGTTGGCTGCCATACCACGTGCGCCATCATCCAGTTTTAAATACGGCTTGTTTAATAGCCAGCCACGGTAAGCCCTAAAAATAGCGAACAGCAAGCTGACCAATACCAGCCAGCGTGTTAACGAGTGTAATGCAAGTAAGGTTGAGTACATATTATTACCAGACGATTACCGAACCAAAACATTTTAACAATCCTTAAAATTTAGCAAAAAACTGACGTCCTGATCCATGCAAGTGATCCACTTTGATGGTGTATCAACAAAATAAATTTGGATCAGGTTGTTCTTGCAAAATCATTAATAATCAGGTAAATATCGGTAATAATCTATATCGTTTTGATCAGTTTTTGGCTAAAAATATGTGTTTTTCAACACTGTTTACTGACAAAACAGCGCCACCATCAGTACCCATAATTTTTTATCAGCCCGCGCTCTTTTCACTTTAAAAGGTTCAGCTAATTACCGGCCTGCAACAACTCATCAATGTCTTTTCGCAATTGTTTATCATCAGGGTGCCGGGCGTTTGCGTTTTTTACGTAACCTTTTCTATCTACTAATAAATAAGATGGATAGCCGTCAATTTTAAACCTATTCTCGAGCGCTTTGACTTGCGAATCCTGGAGCAGATAATGCTCACCGGGGATCTTGGTGTTGGCTATAACAGATCTCCATATCTCTTCTTTTGATTTTACCGCCAGGAACAAAAACACCACATCCTTTCCTTCATAGCTTTTAAACAGGGCTTTGCTGTGCGGCATGGCTTCCATACATGGCTGGCACCAAGTGCCCCAAAAATCAACATAAACAACCTTGCCGCTATACTTTGCTATTACCTTATGCCACAAACTATCATTGCCGGTAACCGGTGTAAAATTGATCTTTGAGCTGGCATCCAGTGTGTATTGTTTAAGTTTTTGCTCGCCGGTATTTAATTCGGCTAATAATTGTTTACGCAGATAATTATCACCAATAGCATCGCTTAAAGTGTTGAGCTGGGCTTTAACAAAATCGATATGTTTACCCTCGTCTATCAGCCGGTATAAGAATGCCGAAAGCAAAACGCTGCGAGAAAAGCCTGTGGTTTCCTTAGCGTAATTGTTTAACATTTTATCGAAAGTATAAAGCTCTACCTCGTTGGTAATCACATCCATTTTCTTACCGTCTTCCTCCTTCATCAGCTTGACAAAAAACAGCATATCAAATATGGAGGGCTTATCGGTATTGGCTATTTTCTGTATCCGCTTTAGCTGCTTGCCGGTAAATTGCTCGGGGTGGGCCAACAAAAATTTGCTGATTACCGATGCCGGGACATCGCCCTTAAATTTATTGAGCAAATGTTCGCCATAGGCGCTTAAATACCTTAAATAATCGGCAGATAAGCCCGCCTCAGGGTTCTCAACCGAAAACTGCTTTAAAAAGTCAAAATAGGTTTCAGGCAAATTCTTATTAACACCTTTTAAATCCGCAAAAGCAGGGTATTCTAACAGATAGGTGGCGTACTTGTAATATACACCGGCACCCGCCCATTGCTTAAAGGTTAAGCTGCTGTTGTTCGTTTGTATATAGTCTTGGTAAAAAGCCAGATCCTGTTTGTGAGCATCCAACACGGCGGCTTTAAAAGTGGTAGGGTTGTTTCTTTTAGCAATGATCTGCTTGTTGATATCAACCCAAAAACCGCGACGGGCTATTTGAAAATCCACCATTTCCTTATTAAGCAAATCATCACCAAACGTTATAGACCTGAGCGGCGCGGCATCGTCAAGCTTTAAATCAAAATCTTTACCAGGGCGTGCAATTAGCTTAATATTATCTTTATAGATAAAGCTAAACTCCTGCAGATGATCAAACCCAACAACCCCATCAAAAGAACCATTGGGCTTAATGTCGATCTCAACTACATCTTCCTCATCTTTAAGCGACGAGAAAAACCAGAGCTTGATTTGCTTTGGCGATGTACTGGTGTAATTTTTGATGGTGCCAAAAACGCGAACCGAATCCGCCTGCGCCCTTAACAACAAAGGTGCTGTTACTAGCAATAAACAGATGGTCAAAAAGCCTTTTTGCATAGTCTAATCTTAACAAACTAGTCTACAGCAACCCATTTAAAACAGGTAACCTGTGGTATATCCAGCTTGTTGTCCATAGCGGTTAGTTTACCGGTTGCCTTATCTATCTTATAAAACACAATGGTGTTGCCCTCCTGGCCGGCGCTTAGCAGGTAACTGCCGGTTGGGTCAATGGTAAAACCCCGCGGCTCGTTACTTACCGGGTAGCGGTCTACAAAACTTAGCTTGCCGTCTTTTTTGTTGATGGCGTATTGTACCACGTTATCGGCAGCGGCGCGGTTTGATGCGTAAAGATAGTTGCCATCCGGCGATATGTGGATATCTGCCGCGCTGTTTGGCTTAAAGTCTTCGGGCATCATGGCAATGGTTTGTATAAATGTCAATTTGCCGTTGTCGTACTTGTACGCCCTAACGTAACCGCTAAGCTCTTGTATAATGTAAGCAAACTTCTTATCGGCCGAAAACTCAATATGGCGCGGGCCATCGCCCGGCTGCGTTAGCTCATAAGCCGGATCGGCAGGGCTTAGCGGTTCGGCTTTAGTATTGTCATAGTTGTAGGTGTATACTTTGTCGCTTCCCAGATCGGCCACCAAAACTTTTTTGTAGCTATCGTCAAAAATGGCCATGTGTACGTGCGGTGTCCGTTGGTTTCGATGTACGCTACCGCCTGTATATTTTATGCTTTGCTTAACCGCGCCAATAGAGCCGTCTTTGTTTATAGGCAACACCGCAACGCTGCCACTTGAGTAATAAGAAACAATAACATTTTTATTATCCTTATCAATGCTGATATGTACCGGGTTTATGCCACCACCCGCTACTTTGTTAATCAGCGTTAATTTACCGCTGGCTTTATCAAATTTAAAAGCGCTTACTTCGGCCTCTACGCCCCCTTTAGGGTTTACGTTACAGCTGTAAACAAACTTATTGTCGCTGCTTAGGGCCAAAAAATCGGGGTTATCAATCCCTTCCACCTGGCTAAGCAGGGTTGCCTTGCCGGTTTCGGTATCAAACCGATAAACGGATATGCCTTTAGTATAACCCTGCAGGGTGTATCCCCCCAAAAGCAGATCGTATGTTTTGGCTGTTGATGCAATTTTTTGTTGCGCAAAGCTTAATGCGGGCGCAAGCAGCAGGGCTGCAAACAATGATTTTTTCATTATGGTTTAAGCGGGGCTAATTGGTTAATAAAGCAAGTTAGCAATTTAACGCATAACCCCGCTGTAAATAATAGGTTACCTAGCGCGTGCCGTCGTCATTATTGATGCCGCGTTTGGTTTTCCTGATGCTTTCTTTGAGCGCGCCAAAATTGTAATTAAGGCTTACGCTGATGGTTCTGAAATATTGCTGGTTGCTTACGGTTTGATTAAAGTTGGCACCCTTGGTTTCGGTGATCTGATCGCGATACTGCGTGAACGGGTTGCTAATGGATGCCGACAGTGACAGTTTATTCTTGATCAGTTGCTTGCTTCCATAAAACGTGGGACTAACAAAGCCATTGGTAGACCCCTGTAAACCGGTTGGGTTGCGCCCATTGATAGCCAACGATGCGCCCGCTCGCCAGGTATCTGTAATAGCGTAGTTGGTTGACGACATGCTGCTAAATGTCCAGAAATTGCGTTTGCTTTGCGTGCCATCCACGGGGCCGGTTAGCTCGAAATACATGGCGTTGGTGTTTATACTGATGTCCCATTGTTTGGTGATGGGATAATTAAAACTGATGGCATTACCAATACCGAATACAGTGCCAATGTTTCTATAAGTTGTATAGGTAATGTTAGTCGCCGGATCAAGCGTTGCAACCAGGATATCCAAATTATTACCCCAGTCATAAAATACACTCACGTTTAAGTTTGATTTTTTAGACAAGCTATAACCAAGGCGCAGATCGCTCACGATAGACCGGCTTAGCTCTGGGTTGCCCGATGATATAAAGTTGGGGTTTGATCTGTCGACAAAAGGATTGAGCTTGTTAATGCCAGGTCGCTTTAAACGCTGGCTAAAACCCAAATTAAGGGCGTTGCCGGTGCTAAGTGGCATATTAATAGCCAAAGATGGCAACAGGTTTAAATAGCGTTGATGCGCCGCTGACGAGGTGGATATAAAATCAGCATCGGTAGTGGTGTGTTCCAAACGCAGGCCCGCTTTAAAGTCAAGCCCTTTTGTGGCAAAGCGCCAGCTATTGTACGCCGCCATTATATTTTGCGTGCTGCCATATTGGTTTGATAGCGCTGCAACCCGTTCAAAATTACCGCTGGTGACGTTATATACACTTGACTGAAAATCGCTGTTATTGGCTCTAAAGATACCTTTAACGCCAGCCTCTACCGTCCATTTACCAAATCCTTTAAAAAAATCAACCTGCCCGGTTTGCTCGGCAGCGCTGCCCTGGTTATCCCGGTTGTAATCAGGGTCGGTAAAATTAACGCCGTTAGTAAAAGCGATATCATTATGGCTGCGGTTGCGGTATTTGAAATAGCGGTAAGATAAGGTTAGCAACCTTGCCTTGTCTTTTTTAAAGCCTATCTGGTAATTCAATCCGGCGTCAAAACCGTTACCGTTACTGTTGTTGCTATTGGCTAAGTTGTAGGCGGTTGTACCTGCAGTTTGGTTCAGTATCGATCGCTGATCGCTAAAGCCACCGTTGCGGCTGCCATTTAAGTTTATTTGCGCCGATATTAAATTGTAGGGGTCAATCTCATAACTAAACTCGGTGCCCAGGTAAGCGTTTTTATTGTCAGCCTGTGTGCTGCCAGCCTGTGTAAGTACCGTGGGGTTGGTGCCTGTACTGTTCCTGATGTTCAAGGTCGCTGTCGTAGGGTTGTCCGTAAGGTTGCCGCCGCCAAATACTGACAGCCCAAACTTACCGGCCTTAACATTAAAGGTTGTGCCTGCACCCGGGCCGGTTGGTGTACGCTCGTTTAAATTCAGCGTGCCATTGTAACCATCAACCAGTTTTTTGTTGGTGATGATGTTGATAATGCCGCCCAAACCCTCGGCATCATACTTAGCCGGAGGCACGGTATACACCTCAATTTTTTGTATGGTTGATGCCGGCATGCTTCGCAACACAGATTTGGCATCGCGCTCCATCAGGCTTGATGGTTTGCCGTTAATGAGGATGCGATAGCTGGCATTTCCCTTCAGTAAAATGTTTTCCTGGCCGTCAACGGTTACAAAGGGTAACTTGCGCATCATCTCTAACACGTTGCTTACCTTGCTTTGCGGGTCGGCTTGCAAATCGTAGGTCAGGCGGTCGGCTTCTTGTTTTATTAATTGCTTGTCGGCTATTACGGTAACCTCTTTAAGGCTATTCACCTTTTTGCTGGTATCTGCGGGTTGTGTTTGTGCCATCCCTTCCGTAGCACACAGCATAAATATCGCTGATAATAGCGTTCTGATAGGTTGTATAAAGTGTTTCATTTTTTAAAATTGTTAAGGCAAAGGATCTCCATTAGGTTACCCGGGGGTACCTTTAGTTTTATAGTAATTTGTTGGTTTGCTATGCCGGCAGGCCTACCGGCACGTGTGTGGGTTGGTGGTAATTATTGTTGATTGTTTCTCTGTTTCTGAACAACCAGGTAACTGGCTATTAAGCTAAGGCCGCCAAATAAACATACTATTGCCACATTGATGACATCGCTGTGTGTTCCGCCTTGCTCTATAATGAATATGATAAAAAACCCTATGGACAGCCCAACTAACAGCATCCCCGTTTTTAGCGTAAAGTTGTTAAAGTTTGATGTATGAAATGGCGAACTTACCAGGTTGCGCTCTAACATGGCCATACGCTCGCGGTGGCGGGTCATTAAATAAATATATACCATACCAAATACGGCGGCAAACAGGGTGATGGATACTATGGCGTCTCTTGTTACTTCTTGCATGATTTCTATTAATTAAATGTAAGCTAATTTTTGACTGCTTACCCCATATGACATGATATGATAGCAACCGGATACAAAAAACATTAAATTTATTTTTTGTAACCAAGCCGTCGGTTTTTCACTCTCATGTGTAAATGGAGCAATCTGCAGACCTGTACTATATTGACAAGATCAACAACGGCGATCATGCGGCGTATGCTTTTTTGGTAGATAAATATAAAGACATGGTGTACAGCATAGCCATAAAGATATTAAGGGATACCGACGAGGCGCAGGATATTGCACAAGATAGTTTTATTAAAGCCTACCAGCAGCTAAGCGCTTTTCAGGGACGGTCGAAGTTTTCTACCTGGTTGTATACCATAACCTATCGCACCGCGGTAACCCGGCTTAAAACAAATAAGATAGACACCGTTGTTTTGGGCGATGATATTGACGACGTTGCCGATCATCAGCCAGGGCAATTGGACCAGCTGCAAAGTAAGCAGGTAAAGCAATTGGTAAAACAGGCTATTGACAAGTTGCCCCAAATTGACGCGTTACTGGTTACTTTGTACTATATAAATGATCTGCCAATAAAAGAAATTGAAGAAATTACAGGTTTAACAAAACCCAATATCAAAATAAAACTTTACCGGGCACGCAAAGTGCTTGAGCGCGATTTAAGATTTTTGATGGACAATCAACAGGAGGGCAAATAATGAAGACTGATAAAAAAGACAAGTTTAAAGATTTGCTTAAGCATGCTGCCGACGATAGACCGGCAGCAAACCTCACCGCAGCTGTAATGAAAACTATTGAGGCCGATTTGCAGCGCGAAATTGTTCTGAAAACCCTTCTGCAAAAAGAAGAAGCTACCGGGCCGTCATTTAGTTTTACGGCCAATGTTATGGCGGGTATACAAGCAAGCAAACCGCAATTTGTTTACAAGCCAATCATCGCTAAAAAAGTATGGTATGGTATTGCAGCGCTGTTTATGATTTTTGTAGCGTTAATCGTTCTGCCTGGAGCCGGGCAAAATGCCTCAGGCGATCAGGGTGTTGCAGCTAAACTAGTGCGCTATACCTACGCTATCCCTCCCATATATTCAGTAGTTATGGCTGTAGCGGTTATATTAATGGGGGGCGATTATCTTTTAAATCGTACCAAAAACAAAACAGCCGATACTTTAGCCTAAATCTACTCTAACACAAACATTTTTAAACACACTGCCGATTCAACTTTGATAGGGTCGCCGGTTAGCACCAAACGTCCGTTGGTCATGTTGCGGGTATATATGTGTATAACCTTTGTGGTACCTACCAATAAATGATGCCCTGTTGGGTCTATCACAAAATTGCGCGGCACAGGGCCGGTTGGGTAGCGCTCAATAAAGGTAAGTTTGCCGGTCTCCTGGTTAATAGCATATGCAACGATCTCATTAACCGACCCGCGATTTGTGGCATACAAAAACAAACCATCCGGCGTTACATGAATATCCGCTGCGCCATTAACGCCATTGAAATTTTCGGGCATCATTTTTACCGTTTCAATTTCTGTGAGTTTACCGCTGCCATAAGCATAGGCTGTTATAGTAGCTGTTAGCTCCTGCACATTATACATAAACTTGCCATTTGGCGAAAACTCGCTATGGCGCGGGCCAGCACCCGGCGCGGTACTTACAAACGGCGTAGCAGCCGGTGTAAGTGCCGGTGTTTTTGACGCTTTATAATTGTAAATATTTATTTTGTCGGTACCCAGGTCAGACACCATAAGGTATTTTTCATCGGGCGATAGTACTGCAGAGTGTATGTGCGGCGCTTCCTGGCGCACGCTGTTAGGGCCGTTTCCCTCGCTTTTTATGGTTTGGGTTGATGCACCTAATGAGCCATCTTTATTAACAGGGAACACCTGTAAGCTCCCCCCACCATAATTAGCAATGATCACGTTTTTGCGGGCCTTATCAACAGTAATATAACATGGCGAGCCGGTGGTTGGCTGGCTGTTAATTTGCTCCATCTTACCGCTTTTTTTATCAAACGTAAAAGCGGTTACCGCGCTATTGCCAACCGAGTTTTCATTTACGGCATAAATAAATTTCTCATCTTTAGTTACGGCGATGAATGCCGGATTTTTAGTTTCAACCTCGTTAGAGTAAGCATGCTGCACCCGGTATGGGTAAAAGCGATAAACATAAATGCCCTTGCTTGCCGTTGGCCCATCACCGGTAAAAGTGCCGGCAATTAAATTAAATGTAGTAGGCCCCTGCTGTTTTTTTTGCGCGATAGAAAACAGGGGAGAGACCAGGGCAACCAGCAGCAATAATTTTTTCATAACTTATTAACGGATATGGAAGATTTATAATTGCAAGTTAAATAAAATCAACAAAAAACGCCCCCGATTTTTGTCGGAGGCGTTATATTATTCTCAATATTAAAGCCTCTGTGCAACTCTACTTTTCTCCGTGATCTTTGTGGTTAATTAACCACAGAGGACGCAAAGGAGACGCAAAGATCGCTAAGGTGTGTTTATTTGATCAAGTGTTTCAACTGTATCACTTCCTTTTCGTCAAGGAAACGCCAGCGGCCACGTGGCAGATCTTTTTTGGTAAGATTAGCGTAAACAACACGGTCAAGCTTTACTACCTCATAACCCAAGTGCTCAAACATACGGCGCACAATGCGGTTTTTGCCGCTGTGTATCTGCACACCTACTTCGCGTTTGGTAGCACCAGTTACGTACGATACAGAGTCCGGTTTTATAATGCCGTCTTCCAATTCTAAACCAAATTGCAGTTTATTTAGATCGCCCTGGGCTAAGCTTTTGCTTAGCTCAACGTGGTATATTTTAGTGATGGCGCTGCGTGGATGTGATAGCTTGTCGGCCAGGTCACCATCGTTGGTCATTAACAATAAACCGGTAGTGTTACGGTCTAAGCGGCCAATAGGATAAATACGTTCGCGGCTGGCTTTTTCAACCAGGTGCATAACAGTACGGCGCTCCTGCGGATCATCAGTAGTTGTGATATAATCCTTCGGTTTGTTTAATAATACATAAACGTTTTTCTCGCGTTTAAGGGTTTCGCCATTGTAACGGATCTCATCCTTCATTGGGTCAACCTTGTGTCCAAGCTCGTTTATTACAACACCGTTTACGGCTACAACACCTGCTATGATTAGCTCATCAGCCTTACGACGAGAGCAGATACCTGCATTGGCTATATATCGGTTCAAACGGATCAGCCCGTCATCTTCTGATTTTTTTGTTGGCTTTTTGGGGCGCATGGTTTTCACCGGCGCATCCGGATCGCGCATTACTCTGTCATAAGTCGGCTTTTCGCCCGGTGCTTTACGGAAAGGCTTATCACCTTCTTTAAACTCGCCTCTCGGCGGTTTTGCACTAAACTTGCGGTCGCCGGCCGGTTTATCAGGGCTACCAAAGCTTGTTGGGGTTCTTTTTGGTTTATCACCAAAATCGGCACCCTTTGGTTTACGGTTAAATGTACCCTCGCCACCAAAGCTTTTCTTAGGGCGATCTTCAAAACCACCTTCGCGGCTGCCAAAACTTTTCTTCGGGCGATCGTCGCTTCCGCCATCACGTGTACCGTAAGGCTTACTGCGTGGTGCAAAATCTTTTTTATCGCCACCAAAGGTTTTTCTTGGGCGCTCGCTGTCGCCACCATCAGTTGGGCGGCCAGAGTATGGTTTTTTAGAACCAAAGCCTTTTTTGTCGCTGCCGGCTTCGGTGCCATAACCGCGTTTTGGTCTTTCAGCATCTCCGTCACCGGTTGGGCGGCCAGAGTATGGTTTTTTAGGACCAAAGCTTTTTTTGTCAGATCCACCCGAAAACGATGAACGTTCTGCAGATGGTCCGCTTGAGTATCTTTTTTTAGAATTGTCAGAGTTTGATTTATCCGTGCCTTTTGAAGAGTTTCCACGGGTGGAATCAGATCTTTTTTTATCGCCACCTTTTGAGGGTCCGCCTGATCTGCCATTCCTGTCGTCGCGACTGTTAGTTGGTCTTTTAAATACCATAGTTTTTTAGTTTGCGCTTTCGCAGCGTGAGGCACAAAAGTACGGTTTTTACCCCGTTTTGCACTGGTTTTTTCATTTTTTTTCATCGGTTCAAAAACCGTGTTTAAACCGCTTTAAACGCCGATTTTTGATGTTTTTTAAAATTCTCAAAACACTAAGGGGGTTGTAAGTGTTTGACATCCTGACTTATATACCGTACCTTTGTACATCATTTACCAAAATGAATTGTTCTATGAATAGAAAAAAAATGATTAACAAACACTTAATTACGTGCTCCGTAATTGCTGTTTTGGCCATCATTTTCGAGCTTAATATTTGCAGCACCACGGTGGTAAAACCGGCGCTAAAATCAAGCCCTCGCGTTTCTAAGTTTATCGCTTATAATAACGTTACCGCAAATAATTACAGCTTCGCAAATGAAGCACTTCCTGTTAGTAAAATTGTTTATTCAAAAATGCAGCGTTCACTGCAAAAACACAATTACAAAAACATAGGATCACATTTACTACAACGCAAAGCCGATAAATTATTTCCAATTATCGAGCCAATTTTAAAAGCTTACGGTATACCTAATGATTTTAAATATCTGCCGTTGGTTGAGTCGGGGTTGAAAGAAGGCACATCGCCAAAAGGCGCCCGTGGTTTGTGGCAATTTATGCCCGGCACAGCGCGCTCTTATGGTTTAAAGGTGGGCAAGGGTGTTGATGAACGTTTAAATGTTAAAAAATCAACTATCGCGGCATGCAGATACCTGCGCGATCTGCATGATGAGTTTAACAGCTGGACACTAGCCGCCGCTGCCTATAATAACGGTTCTATTAAATTAGCAAAAGCCATTAACACGCAAAGCGAAGACAATTATTACCGCATGAAGCTTAACCGCGAAACGGGAGCTTATGTTTATAACTTAATAGCAATGAAAGCCATTATAGCGCATCCACAGAAATATGGGTACAACCAGGCTTACTTAGCTTATTCACAACCTAAAAACTTTTTAGTAAACAGCAATAATTTGCTGTAAAATAAAAGCAATTACGGAGCACAAAAAAGGCCACGAACTATAGTAGTTTGCGGCCTTTTTTATGGAGATATCTAGGCCTTTTTATTTCAATTTAACAAAGTAAATACGGTTGTTGTCAACCTTACCACCTGCAATTGTTTTAGCCATAAATGCGCTGGCTCCGTTATCAACTACACCAAAGTCGTCATCGTTTGATATGGCCAGGATGTTGCCCGGCAACAAAGCTATACCTTCAGCCTTATCATGCGGATAAACCGTTGGCAAGTCTTTCAACATATCTAATACCAAGGTTTTTGTAACCGGGGTAATACCCGCTGCCTGCAAGCCTGCAAGGTCATTTAACTCTTCAACAGTTTTGCCGCCATATAACTTACCGTTAGCACCGTTTGCCGCGTCAGAAATATCGGTAGCGCCGGTTAAGCTAAATTTGAAGATCTTTTTAAATGTAGCCGGAGCGGTAGCATTGCCACCAAACAAACCATCGCGCTCAATGGTCATAAAAGTTGTAGCATCAACAGCTAGTATTTCGCTACAGCCGGTAAGGGTAATGTTATCCATCAAATAGGCATACTGTTTGGTTGCACCGGTTGCAATATCAAAAGTTAATATACGCAACACCATTGAGTTTGCAACGTTGGCTTTCGCCGGGTTATACATAGGCGATTGCATTAAGCCTACCAATGTTTTACCATCTGGCGTGATAGTTAAACCTTCCATACCACGATTAGCCCTGCGTTTTGCAAATACCAATGGAATGGTACGGCTACCTGTACCTGTGCCAAATGGGTTAATACGCTCTATCGTTTTGCCGGTTGCGTCAACATGTACCAGGTGCGGGCCGTACTCGTCACTGATCCAGAATGAGCCATCGCGGGCTAAAACTAAACCTTCAGAGTCAATACCATCTGTACTAGGGGCTATCAGGTTACCATTTAAATCATATGGTATCTCGCCTGTAGCGCCTGCACCAACTGGGTTTGGCAAGCCATTTAATTTACCGCCGGTGCTATTTTTAAGTTCGATAGTTTGCTCTAAAACCAATTTGCCATCTTTTAACCTGAATTTGCCGATAGCTGGCGTAAAGTCTGATTTACCAATAATAATGGAGTTAGCTGTGGTGCCCGCAACGTTAGGTCCACGGTCTGTCAATAAATAAAATACATTGGGGTCTTTCGGATCAGCAGCCAGTGCCGAACCAAAACCGCCATTATAAACCTTAACACCGGTTGATGTGGTCATCAACAAAACCGGATCTGACGCCTCTGCCATTGCAGGGTAAGTAACAGCAACCGGCGGGGTTGTTATCGAATTGTTTTTTTTGCAAGCTGCAAGGCTTAAGGCGGCAAAGGCCGCGATACCAATTAATGGTTTTTTCATTTGTTAAAATCTGATGTGAAATTTTCTGCAAAGAAATGTTTGCCATATAATCGCACTGTTAACTTAAAAACAATTTGGAGCTTGTACTAGTTGAGCTTTGGATGACACTAAAACCCTGCATTTTATTTATCTTTGCAAAAAATATTAGCAAAATATTACGGCTTTATTTATGAGCAAAAAACATATAGACCTGGGCGAACAAAGCGAAGTTGAAGTTTACGGCGCAAGGGTACACAACTTAAAAAATATTGATGTTTCGTTTCCGCGCAACCAGCTGGTAGTTATTACCGGTTTAAGCGGCAGCGGTAAATCATCCCTGGCGTTTGATACAATTTATGCCGAAGGGCAGCGTCGTTATATGGAAACATTTTCGGCTTACTCGCGCCAGTTTATGGGTGGCATGGAGCGTCCGGATGTGGATAAGGTATCGGGCCTTAGCCCGGTTATCGCTATCGAACAAAAAACGACTACAAAAAACCCGCGCTCGACAGTAGGTACCATTACCGAGATCTATGATTTTATGCGTTTGCTTTTTGCCCGTACCGGCGAAGCTTACAGCTATGTAAGTGGCGAGAAGATGGAACGTATGAGCGAAGACCAGATTCTAAAAACCATTACCGAAAAATTTAAAGATCAACCGGTAAATATATTAGCACCGGTAGTAAAGGCACGTAAGGGCCATTACCGCGAGCTGTTTGAGCAGATACGAAAACAAGGCTATCTAAAGGTTTGGATTGATGGCGCTATTGCTGATGTTGAACCGAAAATGCAGCTGGATCGGTATAAGATCCATGATATCGATATTGTGGTTGACCGCCTGCAAGTAAGCGACGAAAACAGCAAACGCTTATACACTTCTATACAGGCCGCGTTAAAAATTGCCAAAGGCATTATCCGTATTGCCGATAAGGATAACCATGTGGCTTACTTTAGTAAATATTTGATGGACCCGGTATCGGGCATATCGTATGATGAACCGCAGCCAAATACCTTTTCGTTTAACTCGCCTTATGGCGCCTGCGAGAAGTGTAATGGCCTGGGTTATATTTTCGAGGTTGACGAGGCTTCGGTTATACCGAATCCAAAACTTAGCATATTAAACGGCGGACTTGCGCCGCTTGGCGAGTTTCGCGAAACCTGGATCTTCCAGGTATTGAAAGCTTTGGCTAAAAAGTTTGATTTCTCCCTGTCAACCCCGATTGAGAAACTGGAGAAAGACAAACTGGATATCATCCTGAATGGCACCACAGAAATGATCACGGTTTCTGTAGAGTACAACAAATGGAATGTACAAAGCTACCAGATCACCTTTGATGGCATTATCCGCATGCTGGAAGAGCAGCAGGAACGCCGTGGCGACGAAGGCATGGACGATATGGAAAACTATCGTGTGCTTAAAACCTGCCCAACCTGCGATGGCGCACGCTTGAAAAAAGAGTCACTGCACTTTAAGGTAGACAACAAAAATATCTTCGAGCTGGCTACTATGGATATCCGCACCCTGCAAGATTGGTTTGAAGGAATCGAAGGGCGTTTAACAGACCGCCAGAACGTCATCGGCAAAGAAATACTGAAAGAGATACGTGCACGTATTGTGTTTTTGATGGATGTTGGCCTCAGCTATCTGACGTTGGATCGTACTGCAAAAACCTTATCAGGCGGCGAGGCGCAACGTATCCGTTTAGCTACGCAAATAGGCTCGCAGTTGATGAATGTAATGTACATTTTGGACGAGCCAAGCATTGGCCTGCACCAACGTGATAACGAGCGTTTGATAAACGCACTTAAAAACCTGCGCGACTTAGGCAACACCGTATTGGTAGTTGAGCATGATAAAGACATGATATTGGAAGCCGACCACGTAATAGACATGGGCCCGGCTGCAGGCGTACACGGCGGCACTATTGTAGCACAAGGGACCCCTGCTGAATTAATGCTGCATCATACGCTCACCACATCTTACATCAATGGTGAACGCGAAATTGAAACGCCTAAGAAACGCCGGGAAGGTAACGGCAAATCGCTTTCGCTTAAAAAAGCTACGGGGCACAATCTAAAGAAAGTTAGTGTTGAGTTTCCATTAGGAAAGTTAATAGGCGTAACCGGCGTATCAGGCAGTGGCAAATCAAGTTTGATCACCGAAACGCTTTATCCTATCCTTAATCATCATTTCTTCAGGGCCAAGAAACAACCTTTGCCTTACGAAAAGATAGAAGGTTTAGAAAACGTTGATAAGGTAATTGAGATAGACCAAACCGCTATTGGCCGTACGCCACGCTCTAATCCGGCTACTTACACGGGCGTATTCTCGGACATTCGTAACCTCTACGTGGCTTTGCCCGAATCAAGGATTCGTGGTTATAAACCCGGCCGTTTCTCGTTCAACGTAAAAGGTGGACGCTGCGAAACCTGCCAGGGTGCCGGTCAGAAGGTTATAGAAATGAACTTTTTGCCTGATGTGCAGGTTCCTTGCGAAGAATGCGGTGGCCGCAGATACAACCGCGAGACTTTAGAGGTTCGCTACAAAGGCAAATCCATCAGCGATGTGCTGGATATGAGCATTGAGGACGCTGTTCCGTTTTTTGAGCATATTCCGTCTATTTACCGTAAGGTTAAAACCTTGTTGGATGTTGGTTTGGGTTATATCACGCTTGGCCAATCGTCAACAACCTTATCTGGTGGCGAGGCGCAGCGTGTTAAACTGGCGACAGAGCTATCTAAAAAAGACACGGGCAATACCTTTTATATATTAGACGAGCCAACTACGGGCTTACACTTTGAGGATATTAATGTATTACTTGGTGTGCTTTATCAATTGGTTGACAAGGGCAACACCGTATTGGTTATTGAGCACAATCTTGATGTAATTAAGGTTGTAGACCATGTGATAGATCTTGGACCAGAAGGCGGATCGGGCGGTGGTAACATCTTGTTCTCGGGCACTCCGGAAGGTTTATGTAAGGTTAAAACCAGCTTTACCGGGCAGTTTTTGAAAAAGGAGATGGGGCCTTAGTTGTACAAGATGTTGTACGTGTCAACTTTCTTTAATACCTTTATAAAAACACAATATTATGTTAGTTACAACATATACTTCCTTTAGACAGCAACTTAAGTCATACCTTGATAAGGTACGCGACAATCATACTCCGCTTTTTGTGACGAGCACGAGTGGCGAAGATGTAGTGGTGATTTCAAAGTCTGACTATGAAAGTATGCAGGAAACTTTTTATCTTCTTAAAAGCCCTGCGAACGCTGCGCGCCTGTTGAAAAGTATAGAAGATTACAATAATGGTTTAGGTACAGAAAGAACCCTGATAGAAGAATGAGAATAGTTTTTCTGGACCAAGGTTGGGAAGATTATTTACATTGGCAAAGCACAGACAAAGCTTTGTTGAAAAAGGTAAACTCTTTAATCAAAGAAATAGAGCGAACGCCTTTTGAAGGAAGCGGAAAACCCGAACCTCTGAAGCATAATCTATCAGGATACTGGTCTCGCCGAATTACCCTTGAACATCGGCTTGTTTATAAAATAGACAACGACACGATAGTTATTTTTCAGTGCAGATACCATTATTAATTATCGTTCAATCAAACAAAACGTCTTAAATTTTGTACAGTATACCGGGCAAGCCAAATAGCTTGCCCGCTTTTTTTGTAATATTGCACAAACATTTACCCCTTTGACCGCGTCTGCTAAGAAATTATTCTCGTTTTTATTAAAGGCCGGTTTGCTGGTTTTGGCCTTCGCGTTTATCTATCGCCAGTATATAAAAAAAGGCGATAACCTTAAACAGTTTGAAAAAGCGCTCGACTCGCTTAACCACAACCACGTTATTATTATTATGACGGTGGTAGTATTTTTAATGCTGGCCAATTGGTTGGTTGAGTGTTTAAAATGGCAGTTTATCACCGAACGGTTTTCGCCCATTACACTATGGCGATCTGTTGAAGGTGTATTTTGCGGGCTTACCTGGGCCGTGTTCACCCCCAATCGTATTGGCGAATATGGCGGCCGTGTAATGTTTTTGCCGCCGCGTAAACGCGTATATGGCGTATTTGCAATGGCAGTAGGCTCTTTTGGGCAAAACACGGTTACTAATGTAATGGGCGCTTCGGCCATTTTATGGTTTTGCTACACGTTTTTAAATTTAAATACGCTGGTACTCTCTATTGTTACGCTGGCTGTGCCGGCATACATAGCGCTGTTTCTTGTGGTTTATTTCAACATTAAATGGATAGTCAGTTGGCTTGACCGTGTATCATTCCTGAAAAAGTACCGCCGTTTTTTTGATATCATGGGCACCTACAAGTTTGTCGATCTGGTAAAGATCATGTGCTTTTGCGTAACAAGATTTGGCATATTTTCTTTCCAGTACTACCTTATTATACACATGCTGGTGCCCGACATTCCGTTTTACCAGATAGAGTTATTGGTATTCATTGTATTCTTTGTGCAGTCGGCCCTGCCATCGCTTGATCTGTTAGATGTATCCGTACGTGCGTCAGCATCGGCTACCGTGTTTGCTTATGTAACCCATCAGGAAATTGCCATAATAGCGGCATTTACGGCCATTTGGCTCATTAACTTAATTATTCCGGCTATTTTAGGCTCTGTTTTCATTTTTAAACTCAAATTCTTTGATCGAAACAATTAGTGTTGTATCCCTTTGGCTCACCGGCTTATACCTGTGTGTGTTGGTCTATCTTATTGTTGGCTGGGCTAAATTAAAACGTCCAATCTTGTCAACAAAAGCACGTGTTACCAAGGTTACGGTGCTTATAGCCGCACGTAATGAGGCCGAAAGAATACACCTTACTATTGAAGATATTTTAGCACAGGATTATCCGAAGAACCTTACTGAGATCATTATTGTTGACGATCACTCAACCGACAATACCTCGGCCATCATCAGCAGCTATGCAGACAGGGGTGTTAAGCTATTACAGCTAAACGAAAAAGAGCCGCTTAATTCGTACAAAAAAAAGGCGATAGCTACCGCGATAGGCATGTCAACCGGCGATTTGATGGTTGCTACCGATGCCGATTGCCGCATGGGGGCGCAATGGCTATCATCTGTTGTGGGATATTATGAGGATAATGATGTAGTGATGATATCATCGCCGGTAACTTATTTTGAAGAACAATCGCTTTTTGAACGCCTGCAAACACTTGAATTTGGATACCTGATAGGCATTGGCGCAGCCTTTATAGGCAATAACAGGGCATCAAACTGCAACGGTGCCAACCTGGCTTACAGCAAAGATATTTTTTATGAAGTTGATGGCTTTAAAGGCATTGACGACCTTGCATCTGGCGATGATGAGTTATTGCTTCAAAAAATAGCAGAACGCTATCCTGGAAAAATTGGCTTTTTGAAATTAAGCGAAGCTATTGTTTATACTTATGCCAAACATACCCTGAAAGAGTTTTTACAGCAACGCCGCCGCTGGGCTTCCAAATCAACCAAATACAAAGACAAAAAGGTAGTGGCGCTGGCTGTTTGTATTTGGTTATTCAACGTCTCGTTATTAGTAAATACCTGCCTGGGTTTTTACAATAGCTACTTTTTTAAGCTGGTGATTATACAGTTTGCGCTTAAGCATGTTTTTGAAACCGCGTTTCTATACCCCATTATGTCGTTTTTTAAACGTTTGGCGCTGGTGCCTTTATTAATCATTTTGTCTCCTATCCATATTTTATATTTTGTATACATTGGCCTTTCAGGCACGTCAAGCAAATATGTCTGGAAAGGTCGCATGGTGAAATAAACATGCCCCCCATTTATTACAACTTGTATATATCTGCTTAGCAGGTTTATAGCGCTTATTTACTTCTTGTTTTGCTTAGACAACACAACTTTGAAGAATACTTTTATTATAAAGTAGACAAACGGCGATATTTAAATCAAGTTTTTTCTCTAATTTAGGCTCTCCCGAGTCCAGCCATGCAAGATACCCAACAGCCCTCCGGGGAGGATGAATTAATCAGGTTGCTGTTAAAAAGACAGTCCGAGTTAAACTCTTTATTAGAGATTACACGCGCTATCAATAAAAACGCGGCTACCCCTGTATTGATCCAAATGTTAGAGGTGATATTGCAAAACTATCTTCAGGTTGGGTCTTTCAGATTTTTAATTGAGAAAGATGGCACTTACGCTTGCATATCTAAATATGGGGGCGATTTTGAACCCCTTGGCGCATTAAACAAAGCCTGTGCATCGTTAAAAATCAAAGCCCCCGAATCGTTAGCGGGCAACACTAACGATATCCTGAAAAAATACGACTACTTTATACCCATATACCACAAAAGCAAGGCCCTGGCATTTGCCCTCATCGGCGATTTCAAAACATCCGGCGAGATGCTAAACAACGACCTTAACTTCATCCAAACCATGATTAATGTGGTTGTGGTGGCGTTAGAGAATAAAAAACTTTTCCGCGAGCGTTTGCAGGCCGAACGTTTACAACGCGAAATGGAACTTGCCGCCGAGGTGCAAAACATGCTTATACCATTGCGGGTGCATAAGGATGATAGCGTAGAAATTGGCGCTAAATACCTGCCTCACCAAAACGTTGGCGGCGATTATTTTGATTTTATCCGGCTTAATGATCATGAGTTTATTTGGTGCATTGCCGATGTATCAGGCAAAGGGGTATCCGCAGCACTGTTGATGGCTAACTTTCAAGCCAGCTTACACGCGTGGTCGGCCGTGGAAGATGATTTGACTAACATTATAGATCAGCTTAATAAAAGGGTAATATCAAACACCCAGGGCGAGCGCTTTATCACCCTATTTATTGCCAAATACAACGAGAAAACGCGAAAGCTTAACTATATCAACGCCGGGCATAATGCCACTATACTATACTCGGAAGGCGAGGCCGTGCCGCTTAAACTAGGCACCACCATGATAGGCGCGTTTGACCAATTACCTTTTATTAACCAGGGCGAGATAGATATTGAACCGGGAAGCTTGTTAGTTAACTATACCGATGGTTTGTTAGATTTTGAACCCTCGGGCGATAGGGTTTGGGACGAAGAACATCTTACCGAATTTATATTAGCCAACGGAAACCTGTCGCCCGACGCCTTTAACCAGGCATTGATGGATCACCTGAACATCGGCATTAAAGGCAAGCCTATTGATGATATTACGATACTGACGCTGAGGATATTTTAGCCTGAACATTTTTAGCCTGTCATTGCGAGGAACGAAGCAATCGCACGCTGAACGGTCGACTACTTTTCTCCTTGCGATTGCTTCGTTCCTCGCAATGACAGGACTATTGATCTGTTGATAACTCCTTAAAAACTCATCCCCATAAAATAATAATTTTACAGCCAGCGTTTAAACTCCATGTTGTTAGCACGATACCAGCACGATTTATTAGAAGCAGGATGCGATGAGGCCGGACGAGGTTGCCTTGCCGGCCCGGTGTTTGCTGCTGCGGTAATTTTGCCGGTTGATTTTGAGCACGAATTGTTAACGGATTCCAAACTACTATCAGAAGATGTGCGTTATGCCCTGCGCGCCGAGATCGAACAAAAAGCGATTGCCTTTGCCGTAGCATCGGTTGATAACGTAGAGATAGACGAGATCAATATCCTTAACGCGTCATTCCTGGCTATGCACCGTGCTATAGAAAAATTGCATTTACAGCCTGAGTTTCTTATCATAGACGGTAATCGTTTTAACAAACACGCCACCATACCGCACCAATGTGTCGTAAAAGGCGATTCTAAATATTTCAGCATCGCGGCAGCATCTATCCTTGCCAAAACCTATCGCGACGATTACATGAAGCAACTGGCGATTGACCACCCGCAATACGACTGGCATAGCAATAAAGGCTACGGCACGCTAAAGCATCGCAAATCTATCTTCCAACACGGCTATACTTCGTATCACCGCCGCTCGTTCAGCGTTTCGTTAGAAACAGACGGGGTGATGGTGCAGGTTATTGAATAATATTACCCCCATATTATTATTAGGCCGCCTACAGCCTTGATTGGCTGACCTATAAATGTTATTTTTGGTACAAAACCGTTTCCGTTGAAAATTTTAATACTAAGCCATCGTGTTCCATTTCCGCAAAATGGCGGATACGCGATTGTGGTAGCCAATACCATAAAGGGCTTGGTTAATAGCGGTCACGATGTTTCTTTAATTGCCCTTAACGCTAAGCGCCACAACTACGAGAGCCACCTGCCCGATGAGGACCTGATGGGTAAGATAACCTACTGGGCACACGATATTGATACTACGGTAACCGTGCTGGATGTGGTGGTTAACCTCTTCAAAAAAACATCTTTTAACGTCGACCGCTTTTTTGACAAGGAGTTTGACCAATTGCTGGCGACAGACCTGCAAGCGCATCAATATGATGTGATACAGTTTGAGGGCCTGTTTGTATCTATGTATGTAGATACCGTGCGCAAATACTCTAAAGCTAAACTGGTATACCGGGCGCATAATATAGAGAACCAGATCTGGTGGCGATTATCCTTACAAAAGGTCGACCCATTTAAAAAGTCATACCTGCGCATGCATGGCCGCCGTATAAAACATTACGAGCAGCAGCAGCTTAACCAGGTTGATGCTATATCTGTATTTACCCCGCAGGATAAAGCTACCTTATTAGAATATGGCATTAAAGTGCCGATAGAAGTTATCCCGATAGGTTTACGCCTGGAGAAATACACGCCCGACTTTAATCATACCGAATTCCCGAGTTTGTTTTTCCTGGGATCACTGGACTGGCTGCCTAACCGCGAGGGGATGGAGTGGTTTTTGGATACGTTTATTAACGACATTACCAGCGGCGACTTGCCCGTAAAGCTCTATGTGGCCGGTAACGATATCCCAGAACGATTTGATGATTACGAAGCATTAGGAAAAGTGTTTATACAGGGCGAGGTGGACGACGCGCTGGAATTTGTAAACAGCAAATCCATCATGATCGTTCCGCTGGTTTCCGGCGGTGGTATGCGGGTGAAGATCATTGAGGGGATGGCCATGCAGAAGTGCATTATTTCCACCTCTTTAGGTGCCGAGGGTATCCACTTTACTAATGGCCACGATATCCTGATAGCCAACAGCCGCGAAGAGTTTATGACCGCCATGCAAAAATGCATCCGCGACGAGGACTTTTGCAAGGAGCTTGGCCGCAACGCCCGCCAGCTTGCCGAAAAGGAGCACGACATTAATGTGGTGACTAAGCATTTGGTGGAGTTTTTTGAGGATTGTTGTAAGCAATAACTCTTTAAACCCTCTTTCCGCCGAAGGCGAAGAGAGGGTCGCCCAGCGTAGCGTCGGCGGGGTGAGTTGACGCCAATACATTCACGCCAATACCGCCTCAAGAGCACTCACCCGGTCATTGCTTCGCTCGACCACCCTCTCTCGCTTCGCGAAAGAGGGAAGAACGTTGAAAATGCAATGATTAAAAATCCACCTCACATTCCTCCCCACTTTTTACTAAATTAGCGCCAAATATAATTTTGTCATGAAGAATACTGCGCTAACAGATACTCATATTAAAGCAGGTGCCAAAATGGTGCCTTTTGCCGGTTACAATATGCCCGTGCAATACGCCGGCATTAATGCCGAACACGAAACCGTACGTAAAAGCGTAGGCGTGTTTGATGTAAGCCACATGGGCGAGTTTATTTTAAAGGGCGATAAAGCGCTTGACCTGATACAACGCGTTACCAGTAACGACGCTTCAAAATTATATGATGGCAAGGTGCAATACTCTTGCCTGCCTAACAAAGACGGTGGTATTGTTGACGATTTGTTGGTGTATCGTATTGACGAAGCTACCTACATGCTTGTTGTTAACGCATCGAACATTGAAAAAGACTGGAACTGGATCAGCCAGTTTAACACCGAAGGTGTGGATATGAAAGATATATCAGACCGCACTTCACTATTAGCTGTACAAGGCCCAAAAGCCGCTGAAGCGCTGCAAAGCCTTACCGATATCGACCTGGCATCAATGGAATACTACACGTTTAAAAAAGGCACCTTTGCCGGTATTGATAACGTAGTGGTATCCGCAACCGGCTACACTGGCGCGGGTGGTTTTGAGCTTTATGTTGAAAACGACAACGCCCAAGCCATTTGGGATGCGGTATTTGCAGCAGGCGAACCTTTCGGCATTAAACCAATCGGTTTAGGCGCGCGCGATACCCTGCGTTTAGAAATGGGTTTCTGCCTTTACGGTAATGATATTGATGATACCACATCGCCATTAGAAGCCGGGTTGGGTTGGGTAACCAAGTTCAGCAAGGAGTTTACTAACTCTGAGGCATTGCAAGCCCAAAAAGCAGCAGGCACTAGCAAAAAACTGGTTGGTTTTGAAATGATTGAACGCGGTATCCCACGCCACGATTATGAAATTGTTGATGCCGATGGTAACAACATTGGTAAAGTGACATCGGGCACACAATCGCCATCGCTGCAAAAGGCTATTGGTATGGGTTATGTGGATAACGCGTTTGCGAAAGAAGGTACCGAGATCTTTATCAAGATCCGCGATAATAAAGTTAAAGCGCAGATTGTTAAACCTCCTTTTTACAAATAATGGGCGCACGTTTAGAAGTTTGCCTTACCCCGGCACTGATTCCGCTTTATAATGTCGAGGAATACATAGTTGTTGTTATAGACGTTTTTAGGGCCACTACCTCTATCTGCTACGGTATAGAAAATGGTGCCGAAGCTATCATCCCTGTGTCGCAGGTAGAAGAGTGCAGCGCATACCTTGAAAAAGGATTTGATTACCTGCTGGCTGCCGAACGTAACGGCGAGGTTGTTGCGGGCTTTGATTTTGGTAATTCGCCTTTCTCATACACCAAAGAAAAGGTTGCAGGTAAAACTATTGTGTTAACCACCACCAACGGCACCCACGCGCTGCATTTGTCGCGCAAGGCAAAAAGGATAGTTATTGGTGCTTTTATTAACCTAACCGCTATCAGCAACTGGCTAAAACAGCAAAACGAGAACATTTTGCTGGTATGCTCAGGCTGGAAAAACAATTTTAACCTGGAAGATACCCTGTTTGCCGGTGCGGTAGTTGAACAACTTAAAGGCAGCGACTTTGTAGTAGATGACCCCGCCATTGCCGCTAACGACCTGTACCAATTAGCTAAAGACGACCTTGACGCGTACCTTAAAAAAACATCGCATAGCGAGCGTTTGAAGGCCTTAGGAATTGAAGCCGATATTGAATTTTGCTTAAATGTGGATTTGACAACCGCTATCCCGGTTTTAGATGGGGATAGGTTGGTGAAGCTCCTGTAACATATCTCCTTTGTCATTGCGAGGAACGAAGCAATCGCACGCTTGCATAGTTCGCGATTGCTTCGTTCCTCGCAATGACATATCGTTATTTCTTACCTCAACTTCTCATTATTCTTATGCCTGTCAGCATCGCGAATACTTTTCTTTTCCAGATTTTTTTGTAGTGCATCGGTTAGGTCTATACCGGTTTGGTTGGCCAGGCATATCAGCACAAAAAGCACATCGGCCATTTCGTCGGCAAGGTTAACTTCGGTGTCTGATTTTTTGAAGGATTGTTCGCCATATTGACGGGCCATAATGCGGGCAACCTCGCCAACCTCTTCCATTAAAATGGCGGTATTGGTTAGTTCGTTAAAATAACGGATGCCGGTGGTTTTTATCCAGTTGTCGACAAGTGCTTGGGCTTCCTTTATCTCCATGATTAATGATTGTCTTTATCTTTTGTATCCATGATGATGGTTACGGGGCCATCATTAGTCAAACTAATCTTCATATCCGCACCAAAAATACCTGTCGCGGTTTTCTTGCCAGTGATGGTATCCAGTGTTTTGATCATCTGCTCATAAAGCGGGATAGCTTTTTCCGGCCGGGCGGCCCTGATAAACGATGGACGGTTACCCTTTTTGGTTTGAGCAAAGAGCGTAAACTGCGATATCAGCAAAATACTGCCCTCAACATCTGCCAGCGCTTTATTCATCAAACCGTTCTCATCGCCAAAAACACGCAGACCGGTTATTTTTTGTGCCAGCCATTGCAGGTCGTCTTCTGTATCGGCATCCTCAATGCCCAGTAACACCATAAAGCCAAGCGCTATTTCGCCGGTAATATTGCCGTCAACTTTGCAGCTGGCCTGGGTTACGCGTTGTATTACTGCTCGCATTTTTTCAGAATCAAGAGTTAAGAATCAGTAGCCAAGATAACAAACTTGCTGTCATGCTGAGGAACGAAGCATCTGTATACTATCCGTGGCAATCGCAACGAGAAATGTCGCCGATTGCCTACGTGCGATTGCTTCGTTCCTCGCAATGACATATCTATTATAGATTACTGCACCGTCACCGCTATAGTCGGCGACCGGTCGCTTTCATTCTTCGTTTTATCTATGGCCGTTATTACATATAAATACGTTTTGCCGCGTTGCGCTGTTGTATCGATATATATCGGCGTTGGCTCATATTGTATATGTATTATACGGTCGGGCTGGCTGATATCAATTTTATCCGCGTTTTCAAAACGGTAGATGACGTAGCCAGACACCGGCTCTTTATCGCGCGCAGGCAGGGGTGGGTCCCATTTAAGCTGTACCTTGGTGGTGTTTGGCACCTTGGTTACTAACAGGTTTTGTGGCGCGTTTGGTGGTACAGAGTCAAGCCATAACATTGGCGGCGGCAGGGCCGGGTATTTATAGTATACTGTCTTTAACGAATCTGTAAAGCCAAGCCTGTTATCTGTTAATGATTGCGAGCTGAAAAACACACTCCCCTGCGCTCTCGGATTCTCACGGATCAGCTTGATCTGATCCGGCAATTCGCCGGGACGCTTAAATGCAGCTAATACAC
Organism: Bacteroidota bacterium; assembly: GCA_040386815.1. GTDB lineage: Bacteria > Bacteroidota > Bacteroidia > Sphingobacteriales > Sphingobacteriaceae > Mucilaginibacter. The sequence continues at coordinate 25,301 of JAZKET010000107.1, forward strand.
GCTCATTAATGCGATATGCCGCTTGCCCTACATATAAATGGCGGTTGTTGGTGTTTTCGCTCCACCAGCTTAGCAGGTTTTCAAAAGCCGCCAGGCGGTAACCAATGTTCCAGTAAATTTGTGGATTGATATAATCAAGCCAGCCCTCTTTGATCCATTTGCGCGAGTCGGCATACAGGCCGTAGTACGAGTCGCCGCCACGGGTATCAGACCCTTCAGGATTTTGCGATTTATTGGCCCAGATGCCAAACGGGCTGATCCCGAATTTTAATCTCGGCTTATGCGTGTGTACACTGTCGCTGATCATTTTTATCAGCTTATTCACGTTGTCGCGGCGCCAGTCGCGTATGTCGGCAAACTCGCTGCCGTATTGCTGGTAAGCTTCGGCGTCATTTATTTTTTGGCCGGCAACGGCGTAGGGGTAAAAATAGTCGTCCATGTGTATGCCGTCTACGTCGTAATTATCTACCACATCTAAAATAACCTGTACAATATACTCGCGCACTTCAGGCAGGCCCGGGTTAAAGGTTTTTAACCCGCCATAGGTAAAAAACCATTCGGGGTGCATATTGGTGATGTGATCTTTAGCCAGCGCCGAGTATTTATTATCGGTAGTAGCCCTGTACGGGTTAAACCAGGCATGCAGCTCAATGCCGCGTTTATGCGCTTCGGTTATGGCAAACTCAAGCGGGTCGTAAAACGGCACCGGCACTTGTCCTTGCTTACCCATTAACCATTTAGACCATGGCTCGCGGCTTTTGCCATAAAAAGCATCGGCAGCAGGGCGTACCTGAAACATAACGGCGTTAAGGTTGGTGCGCTGATGCTGGTCTAAAATACCTAACAGCTTCTGTTTCTGCTGGTCTACGGTCGATCCTGGTGTTGGCCAATCAATATTAGCAACGGTAGCTACCCACGCGCCTCTAAACTCGCGCTTGGGGTCGGCCTGGTATTTTGGTACCGCTGTGGTGTCTTGCTGGGCATTGGCCCGGCTAACAACAGCTATTGAAAGAACAAGTATAATATGGCGTAATTGATGCATTAATAGGGTTATTTTTAAAACTGCAAAGATATAAACTCCATTACTTAAGGGTTTATTATGGCAAATATTTATTGCGTTTTAATCTATTTGTGGCTACTTTTATCAAACATCAATCAATTTTTTTACGCTATTTATTGAAAACATTATCATAAATTTCGCATTATTACGTATAGTTATAATTAATAGGATAATTAAAGCGGCTATCATTTGCCCCCTCTCTTGAAATAAGGCCGCGTTATTTAATTATTATTTGCAGTACTAAAGTCAGACAATCTTTATGGAGAACCAACAAGCACAAGAGCCTAAAAAAAACTCGAACGTTATTTACTTCCTGGTGGTAGTAATTGTTGCATTACTAGGCACTGATGTGTATTTGTACATGAAAAAGAATAATTCAGACCAAAAAATCGTGTACCAAAATGATGAAAGAACTAGATTACAAACCGAGCTGGATAGCTTAGAAGCGCAAATAGAACAGGTAAATACCAGCAAGGTACGCCTATCGGCCGAACTACAATCAAAAAACGACTCATTAAGAATAAAGATAAAAGCCCTGCGGTCTGAACTGGCTAAAGGCAAACTAACTGTTGAAGAACTTGAAAAAGCACAGGAAGATGTTAAACAACTGCGCTACTTTGTTACCAAGTACACTGCCGACATTGAAGAGTTAAGAAAAGAAAACATCAACCTGGCTACCGAAAGAGATACTTTAAAAACCAACTTAACTACTGTTAGCGCAAAAGCATCTGATCTTGAAAAACAAAACCAGGACCTTAATACTAAAGTGCAGGTTGCATCGGCTTTAAAAGTTGGCGTAGCCGGCGTAGTTGGTTACAAAGTAAAAAGCAATGGTAAAGAAAGCGACGAAACCAAAGCTAAAAACATCAACAAACTTAAAATAAACTTTACTGTTGCCAGCAACGCGGTAGCTACCAAAGGGTCGCACGATATATTTATCCGCATTATTGACCCGGTGGGTAACCTGATTACCACGAATGATAGCGGTACCTTCAGCGCTGATAGCCAGGAATTGCAGTATACCTACAAAACCTCTATCGATTACAAAGACGATGGCGCGGCTTATGTGGTTGATTGGCTTTATAGCCAACCTTTCCAAAAAGGCACATATACCGTAATACTATATGCTGACGGTTACACCATGGGCCGTACCGGCGTTACGCTTAGATAAATACTAACATTAACAAAAACAAAAAGAGCAATCCAAACGGGTTGCTCTTTTTGTTTTTGGCACATTTAGCTCACCTGTTACAGGGCGCACCTACGGAGCGATTTTGTGCAAAAACTGATCTATAAACAGGATATCCCTACGGAATAATAAAGTCTGACTCCGTCAGGAGTTTCCTGTTTATAGAAAAACCACACCAAGCATTCTCGCTCTGTAGGAGCGCCATATATACCTCCTAGAATAAAGTCTGACTCCGTTAGGAGTTTCCTGTTTATAGAAACACACATCCAGCATTCTCGCTCCGTAGGAGCGCCCTATTACCTCTTAGATTTATCCATTAACCAATCTGGTAGCCCTTTAAAAGGTCCCTAATCAAAAAGTCATTAGGATGACATTACCTTGCTGCGGTTTTATTAGTTTTGTGTGCTGAATTACGCGCTATATGAACATTACCAAAGAACAAGTACTGCAAGCCCTGGGCAATGTTGAAGAACCCGATCTGAAAAAAGACCTGGTTACTTTAAACATGATACAAGATATCGTGATTGACGGCCATCGTCTTAGTTTTTCGGTAGTGTTAACCACGCCGGCCTGCCCGCTTAAGGCGCTTATTGAAAATGCTTGTCGAAACGCTATTGGCCATTTTATCAGCAAAGAAATTGAAGTTACAGTTAACATGACATCGCGCGTTACCACCCAGAAAAACACGGGTGTACCCGGCGTTAAAAATATCATCGCGGTAGCATCTGGTAAAGGTGGTGTTGGTAAAAGCACCGTTGCTGTTAATTTGGCTTTAGGCCTGGTTAAAAGCGGCGCCAAAGTAGGTTTAATTGATGCCGATATTTACGGACCAAGCATCCCAATCATGTTCGGCTTAGAGGGCGCGCGCCCCCAAGCCAGCCAGGTAAATGGCAAAACGCGCATTGAGCCTATTGAGAAATATGGTATCAAGCTGCTGTCTATTGGTTTCTTTACAGACCCTAACCAACCCGTGCCATGGCGCGGGCCAATGGTATCAACCGCGGTTAAACAGTTATTTAATGATGCTGATTGGGGCGAGCTGGATTATTTGGTAGTCGATCTTCCGCCCGGCACCGGCGATATCCATATTACCATTACACAAAGTTTCCCGGTAACGGGGGCGGTAATTGTTACCACTCCGCAAGCGGTGGCTTTGGCCGATGCTAAAAAAGGTATCGGTATGTTTTTAATGGAAAGCATCAACGTGCCGCTATTGGGTATTGTTGAAAACATGGCTTACTTTACCCCGGCCGAGCTGCCCGAAAACAAATATTACATATTTGGACAAGGCGGCGGCAAAAAACTGGCAGAGCAGTTAGAGGTACCATTTTTAGGCGAAATACCGCTGATAAAAGGCATAAGTGATAGCGGTGATGCAGGCAAGCCTATTGTGTTAAATGACGAGCACCCGGTGATGATTAACGCCTTTACAGAGATGGCAAACCGCGTGGCACAGCAGATATCCATTAACAATGCGATGGTTTTATCTGCAGATATTGCAAATAATTAATAACTTTACGTTAAATAAGTTAAAATGAGTTTATTAGAGAGGGTTGAAGCAGCGTTAGACAGTATACGCCCATACTTGGAGACAGATGGCGGCAATGTGTCTGTAGAAGAAATTACGCCAGAGGGTGTGGTTAAACTTAAACTGCTGGGATCATGCGGATCATGCCCAATGAGTATCATGACGCTTAAAGCCGGTATTGAAGGCGCTATTATGAAAGCTGTACCAGAAATTACAGCTGTTGAAGCCCTTAACCTAACCGATATTGACGACCCTGACGCTGTCTTACCGGAAAACATGCGTTAAAATGTTAAGTATTGTTAAATTGCTCCACGCGTATTAACAATACTGTTAGTTTTGAAACTAAAACCCAGTTTTGCCCGTTCATAGTGTTTAAACTATACGGGTTAACACCAGCATGAAGTATCTTTTAGGCATATTACTTTTTGTGATAACGGCAACAGCCTTTGGGCAAAGTACCGATAAAACGCTGGTGCAAATAAGTGGTGTTACCTATAATTCTGATACAGTAAAGCAAATAGTACCCTATGTAAATATCACCAATTTGCGTACCGGCAAGCAGGTGTTTATATCTAATTACATGGGCTATTTTTCGTTTACGGCCCATGAGCAGGATACTATCAGGTTTACCAGCGTTGGCTATTCGCCTGTTACTTTTGTAATACCCTCCAAGGTAAAAAATCAAAGTATGGTGGTTGCTATTAAACTTAAAGCACAGATATTGAACCTGCCACTGGTACGGATATTTCCGTGGGCAACGGTTGATGAGTTTAGAAAAGATTTTTTAGCCCTTAAAGTGGCTGATGACGACCTGGAGATAGCACGCAAAAACTTAAGTATGGAATCAATACAAGCCCTGCGGGCATCTATGCCGCGCACCGGCCGCGAGGGTTTCAGCATCCAGGATTTTCATAACAGCGTGGTTAACGCGCACTCTATTACCAACCCATTGCTTAACCCATTTGCCTGGGGTAGTTTGGTTAGAGATATTGCCGCCGGCGATAAGGCCAACTCAGGGAAATAGGATAGAGGGTGATTAGCAGTGAATAGTTAGCATTTGTTGTAAACCAGCCATTCACCACTCTCAACTTAGCGTCCTTTTTTAGCAGACGGGAACTTCATTTTATACTCTACGCTCACCATTCCTCTCGAAATATCGTTTAAACGTTTTTCTAAAAGGCGCTTGCGTAGCGGGCTTAATTTATCAGTAAACAGTTTCCCTTCAATGTGGTCGTATTCGTGCTGTATAACACGCGCTGCAAGGCCAGTAAAAGTTTCCTCGTGGTGTTTCCAGTTCTCGTCGTAGTAAGATAGTTTAATGGTTGACAGGCGGCTTACATCCTCTCTAATATCAGGTATGCTCAGGCAGCCTTCGTTAAAGCTCCATTCTTTGCCGCTTTCCTCTAAAATGCAGGCATTGATAAATACCTTTTTAAAGTCTTTCAGTTCCGGCTCATCGTCGTCAAAAGGGGTGGCGTCTATCACAAATAAACGCATAGATAAACCAACCTGTGGCGCAGCCAATCCAACACCGCGTGCCGCGTACATGGTTTCAAAAAGGTCATCACACAATTGTTTGATATGCGGATACTCCGCTGGCTCAATTTGTGTCGCTTTTCGTCTCAGTACAGGGTCGCCGTAGGCTACAATAGGTAGTTTCATGGGTACAAAATTACGCCTTTAATCCTTAGGCTCAAAGAGCAGCGTAATCATTTTACTTTCATCAAATATTTCATTGCTGATCTCCAGCAGCTGGCTGGCAGTAACATTGTTTATTTTATCAAACAACTGCGGCAGCGTATCTACATAGTTAAAATCTATCAGGCTTTTAGCCATCGATATGATCAGGCTCATGCGGTTCTCTTCGGCCAGGGCTATCTGCCCTATAAACTTTTGTTTGGCCTGGTGCAGTTGCAGGGTGCCTAATTGGTTATCGCGTAGTTTCTTTAGCTCTTTGTGTACCAGCTTTGCGGCCCGCTCAGATTTTTCGGCATCGGTACCAAAATAAATAGAGAAGATCCCGGTATCGGTAAAGCCGGTATAGTTTGACTCTATGGTATAGGCAATGCCGTGTTTCTCGCGTATCTCCAGGTTCAATCGGTTACTCATGCCCATGCCGCCCAATATGTTATTCAGCAATAACAGGCCTGTTTTATTTTTGTGCGATGAGGCATAAGCTTCGCCACCTATTACACAATGCGTTTGCGATATGGCTTTATGGCTGATGTGTTTTCCAAAAGTGCTGACGATGGGCGTTACACGATTCTTTTTAGTATAGTTAGACGCTATATGGCCAAAGTATTTATCGCCCAGCTTACTCACCTTTTTAAAATCATAATCGCCTATAACTGCGAAAATGATCTCATTAGTATTATAATTTGTGGCAATAAATTGCTGCATATCATCCCGGCTTAAACTGGCTACAGTGTCGGTAGTACCTAATATGTTTTTACCTATCGGATGATCTTTGTACAGCAGTTCTTCAAAATCATCCTGTATAGCCTCTTCGGGCTGATCGAGGTATGATGCTATTTCATCCTGGATAACACCGCGCTCTTTTTCAAGCTCATCTTCGGGGAAGGTTGAGTGAAACACAATATCCTCAAACAGATCAACAGCACGCTCCAAATGCGGGTTTAAAAACGACGCGTGAATACAAGTATACTCTTTGGTGGTATAAGCGTTCAGATCGGCCCCTACAAGCTCCAGGCGGTTTAATATCTGCGTGGTGCTGCGGCGTTCTGTCTCTTTAAACAACAAATGCTCTATAAAATGGGCCAAACCCTCCTGCTGCGGCAACTCATCGCGCGAGCCGGCGTTAACCAGCAAACAGCAATGCGTTATGGTAGACGGCGCATGCTTGTACATGATACGAATGCCATTGGATAAGGTGTGTAGCTGATATTCCATTATATAGCGCAAAGATAGGCATTTATGAGCAAAAGGGATTGGGGGTAATCGGGCGCGTGCTCCACCTCTCTGACCCCTAAGGGGGGGAGTTGCGCAAGCCTGTACTTTTTAAATATAAAGTAATTAATACCGAACCCAACGAAACGCCATTTATCAACGAAGGTTTATAAAAACACAACGCTTATGAAATATCAAGTTATACTTCGGTTAACACTTGCCATATCGGTACTAACCCTGGTAGCGGCAAGTTTAGGGTTTATGTTTATTGGCAGCTTGCTGTTACTTAATATTACCAAGCTGTCTTTTGCGGCGTCAGTAGTGTCTACCGTACTCAATGTCGGATCCATGATGCTGAGCGATTACCGGCAATCCACATAATAATTCCTTTCTGTTCATTTTCGCTGTCCGCTTGCTTTTCTGCGCTTGTTTATTAAATTTGATTAACTGATCTCATTAATTTAAACCGTTAGTCAAAAACCAATGAACATTAAACTTGCCGATCTGGAATTTGAGCCCCTGCTAGCAGCCGATACCATACAAGAACGTATAAAAGAAATAGCTACCAAGATAAATATAGATTTTTCTGGAAAAACCCCGATTTTTGTCGGCGTTCTTAACGGCTGTTTTGTGTTTTTGGCCGACCTGGTGAAGAACATTACTATACCCTGCGAGGTCGCCTTTACCAAACTATCGTCATACCATGGCAGCACCACAAGCACCCGCCAAATACAAAATGACCTTGACCTGTTGGTAGATATATCAAACCGCCACATCATACTGGTTGAGGATATTGTTGACACGGGTAATACGCTCGACTATTTAGTCGCTTTGCTGCAAAGCCGCGGCCCGGCGTCTTTAACCGTATGCGCCCTATTGCTAAAACCCGACGCTGTTGAGTTTAGCATTGAAGAACTTAAACACGTTGCTTTTCAGGTACCTAACGAATTTGTAGTAGGCTATGGCCTTGATTACATGGAGCTTGGTCGCAATTTAAATGGAATATATAAGCGGGTAGTGTAAGCGTTAATTAGCGCTTGCCGTAGCCTTTGCTTCATGCCACACGGTGTTCTTGAATTTGGCTATTGCTTTGTCTGAGTTTACTTCGAAGGCTACATCTATCTGCTCACCTTTGTATAGCGGATATGATTTGCCAATATCAAAAACAAATTTGCCAGAGCTGCTACCTTTACCTTCTATTTTAATGGTACGACCTTGATATTTCGCTTCATGGTTTATAACAAAAACGCTCGATGTTTCAAACGATAGTTTCTCATCTTTAATGTCAGTAAGTTTGTAGATAACATTCATCGGAAAATCTTTTTTTATGCCCTGGTTAGTTAAATCTACGGTATAGCCCGGCTCTTCTTTGGTAAATGTGTCGCCAACCTTTAATTGCCTATCGGGGAAGGTTATCGAGGTTGGCAATGCTTCTACCATTCCCTTTATAAAGCTATTGACTTCAGTACCGGTTTTTGTGGTATCAGCATATACATTTCCAGCTGCATCTATTGTGCCATTAATGGTTTTGCCGGCTAATAGGTCTGGCTGGGGTGGTGCTTCCTGATTATTTATTGCCACATGATACACTACTAATGTTTTGGACATGGCAACCGGGATACTTCTGTCTGCCGATGCCTCAGCTGTTTTAAGATCAGTGTTATTTTCTGCCTGATACTTCATTTCGACGCTTTCATCGCCGCTGCCCCCAGTAGCTTTGGCCACCGAGTCTGAATGCATGGTTGCCTGCATTAAAATAGCCATTTTATTGTTGATGCTATAAGTATGTTTTGGTAAATACTTTTGCTTTAACACTGGGGTCTGCTGGGCCAGGCTAGCAACAGACAGTGAGCATAAAACAGAGAAGATATATAGTTTTTTCATGGTTGATAAGGTTATACTTGACAAACCCAATATCAATAAATAAACCGACAATAAAAAAGGGGCCTTTGGCCCCGGAAATTTTTCTTTTTTATCAATACTATTCTTCCTGCTTAGGCGCTTCGTCTTCTTTCTTCGGAAAAGCGTTCCAGCCCTGTGCCTTCAGCGGATGAATATTGCCTGATTTAGTAATGAGGTTACAACCAGAAGCAGGTTCGGTGATATGACCAATAATGGTGATGTCCATTTTAAACTTTATTTTCTCGTAATCGGCTTGTTTAATGGTGAATAAAAGCTCATAATCTTCGCCGCCGCTTAAGGCACAAACGGTAGGGTCAAGGCCAAATTCGCGGGCGGTTTCAAAGGTCATTGGGTCAAGCGGGATCTTTTCTTCGTAAATGCTGCAACCTTTTTGGCTTTGTTTACAGATGTGCATAATCTCTGAAGCTAAACCGTCAGATACATCGATCATTGCCGTAGGTTTAATATCGATCTCTTTTAACAGGCCTATAATATCCCGGCGGGCTTCGGGTTTTAACTGGCGCTCTACAATGTAATCTTTACCTTCCAGGTCGGGCTGAATTTGTGGGTTTTCCAAGTACACCAATTTCTCACGCTCCAATAATTGCAGGCCAACATAGGCACCACCCAAATCACCTGATACACAGATCAGATCACCCTCTTGTGCACCATCACGGTAAACCACATCCTCTGCATTGGCATAACCAATAGAGGTTATACTTAATACCAGTCCTTGTTTTGAGGCTGACGTATCGCCACCCACTAAATCAACACTATATTTCTCGCAGGCAATGTAAATGCCCTCGTAAATTTCTTCAACAGCCTCAATCGGGAATTTGCTTGACATACCAATAGCAACAGTAACCTGCGTAGCCGTACCATTCATGGCGTAAATATCGCTCAGGTTTACCTGAACCGCTTTGTAGCCTAAGTGTTTAAGGGGAGTGTAGGCCAGATCAAAATGGATTCCCTCCAATAACATATCGGTTGATACCAGCATGCGCTTACCTTCAAAATCAAGCACAGCGGCATCATCGCCGACACCTTTTATTGTGCTTTTTTGTACTAAAGCAATATTTTTTGTCAGGTGATGAATAAGGCCAAACTCGCCCAGGGCTTCTATATCGGTTTTCTCTTTATTGTCAAACATAAACTAAGATTGGTATGATTACTTTAAGATTTAAGGATTTTTAAACGCAGTATAACCATACAATCGCGCTAAAAATCCTTAAATCTTAGTTTACAAAATTACAAAAAAATCGCGGCCCCCGGCGACACCATGATATTCGGCCCAAGGCCGGAAAAATTTTTAGGAGAAAAGGCTTTCTAACCAAAAAGAGACGCAAAGTATTGCGTCTCTACATTTCTATTCGTGTGGGCTTACAATCCCAATCTTGCCGAAATCTCCAGCATCCTTTCAATTGGCACCACCGCTTTGGCAATAATATCTGCCGGAACATCAATTTCAGGACGTTCATTTTTAAGACACAAATAAAGCTTCTCCAGCGTATTTCTTTTCATGTGAGGGCAATCGTTGCAGGCACAATTATTATTCGGTGGGGCGGGGATAAACACCTTATCAGGGTTATCTTTCTGCATCTGGTGCATAATACCCGGCTCAGTAGCTACAATAAACTCTTTAGCGTCGCTATTGGTAGCATATTTTAGTATGCCCGTGGTTGAGCCAATGTAATCAGCAGTATCTAAAATAGCATCCTCACATTCGGGGTGGGCCAGTATTTTAGCGTTTGGATAACGTTCTTTTAGTTTGGTTATCTTTTCTCTCGAAAATATCTCATGCACCATACAGGCACCGTTCCACAACACCAAATCACGGCCGGTTTTTTTAGCTACATAAGCACCCAGGTTTTTATCAGGTCCGAATATGATCTTTTGGTCTGCAGGCAGACTTTCAACAATCTGTATCGCGTTGCTTGATGTACAAACAATATCACTCAGCGCTTTTAGTTCGGCAGTGCAGTTTACGTACGTAATCACCAAATGATCAGGATACTGCTCTTTAAACTTTTTAAACAAATGCGGCGGGCAGCTGTCGGCTAAAGAGCATCCTGCTTTTGCGTCGGGCAATAAAACCTTTTTTGTTGGTGATAATATTTTAGCTGTTTCGGCCATGAAGTGTACACCGGCAAAAACAATAATGTCGGCGTCTGTTTTTGCAGCTTGTTGCGATAACCCAAGGCTGTCGCCAATATAATCTGCAATGTCTTGTATGTCTCCGTCCTGGTAATAGTGCGCAAGTATGACAGCATTTTTTTCTTTTTTTAATTTTTCAATTTCATCAAAAAGATCCAGCGTAGGGTCTATGTATTCCTCGGCGTAGCCTTTCAGTTTTATTTCTTCGAAGATATCCATTTCAACAATTCAAGTAATAACAACTATTTTAATTTATATAAAAATACTATTGTTATTAAGGTGTTAGTTATGTGTAAAAGTTAGCAGACGTTTTTATCCTAAATATTGTTTTTAACTACTTATTAACAGCTTATCCCTACTTTTTATTTTTCATTATACTGATTATGAGATTGGTTTGATAATCAAGTTTTATTTTACAAACTTATTTGTTAATATTTTATTGATGTTTGTAATGTTAGTTACGTTGTTAATGTGACGCAAAAGTCGCTCAAAAATAGTTAGCATTTGTACCTAAAAGCGGGGTTATCCACTTTTAAAATACTTGTTAGCTTTTTGCAGACACAAAATTAACATCTTTGAACGCGTTTATTAACACAGTTTATAATTTTACACAGCTAATATAAATAACATGTCCAAATCTGTGGATTTCCTGGTGGTAGGTTCTGGCATTGCCGGGTTAAGTTTTGCACTTAAAGCCGCAAAACATGGTAAGGTACTGATAGTTACAAAGTCAAACGAGGATGAATCAAACACTAAGTATGCCCAGGGTGGTGTAGCTGTTGTTGTGGATAAAAAGGAAGATTCGTTTGAAAAACACATAAATGACACCTTAATTGCCGGGGATGGACTATGTGAAGAACCGGTTGTTGAAATAGTAGTAAAAGAAGGTCCGGACCGTATTAACGAAATTATTGAGTACGGAACCAGTTTTGACAAAACCAACGACGGTGTTTATGACCTGGCAAAAGAGGGTGGACACTCAGAGTTTAGGGTACTGCATTATAAGGATATTACCGGCTTTGAAATTGAAAGGTCGCTGTTAGAAAAGATCCACCAAAATCCCAATATTGAAATTTTAACACATTACTTTGCTGTTGATCTGATCACCCAGCACCATTTGGGCGAGTTTGTAGATAAGTCGACCCCTGATATTACCTGCTACGGTATTTATGCTTTAAATACTGAGACTAACGAGGTAGAAAAATTTCTGTCGAAAGTTACGGTAATGGCAGCAGGCGGTTCCGGACATATCTATTCGGTGACTACCAACCCAACTATTGCTACCGGCGATGGTGTGGCCATGGTTTACCGTGCAAAAGGTAAAGTACGTAACATGGAGTTTATTCAATTCCATCCAACTGCTTTATATAACCCAGGAGATTATCCGTCGTTCCTGATATCAGAAGCGGTGCGTGGTTTTGGTGGTGTACTAAAACGTACCAGCGGCGAAGAGTTTATGTATGAGTATGACGAACGCGGTTCACTAGCGCCACGTGATATTGTAGCCAGGGCTATAGATGCCGAGATAAAAAAATCGGGCGAGGATTATGTTTACCTGGATATCCGTCATCGCAGTAAAAAAGATATTTTGGCGCATTTTCCTAATATATATGCCAAGTGTTTAGAGATTGGTATTGATATGACCAAGGATATGATCCCGGTATCGCCGGCCTGTCATTATATGTGTGGTGGTGTTTTGGTTGATCATTACGGACAATCATCTATTCAACGTTTATATGCCTGTGGTGAGTGTTCATCAACGGGTTTACATGGAGCTAATCGATTAGCATCCAATTCATTATTAGAAGCGCTGGTTTTTGCGCATCGTATTTATACCGATGCTATTAAAAATTTGGAAGGCATCAACACACCAGAAAATATCCCTGATTGGGATGAACATGGTGTAAAACTATCAAACGAAGATATCCTGGTTACCCACAACATCCGCGAAATGCAAAAAATAATGAGCGATTATGTGGGTATTGTCAGATCTGATTTCCGGTTAGAGCGTGCCATGCGTCGCTTAGGTTTATTGTATGAAGAGACAGAATCATTCTATAAACAAACCAAGCTATCTGTAAAACTTTGCGAGCTGCGTAACTTGATACAGGTATCGTATATCGTTGTAAAATCAGCTATGATGCGTAAGGAAAGCAGGGGTTTGCATTATACTACAGATTATCCTCAACATCAGGAGGTTTTGGAGGATACGGTATTTTAGACACCAACTGTTATTGCGAGGAGCGAAGCAATCGCACGCTAGCATAGTTCGCGATTGCTTTGCTCCTCGCAATGACAGGTTATTTAAGATCCTTTTTCTCTACATCCCTCATTACCCATTCCATCTCCAAATCCCTCTTCGCTAAATAATCATCAATAGTATAATTGATTAATACATCAGGCATAGTACCACGGCCGGTATTGTCGCTTACATCACCGAAGGTAAAAGGAAGTATACCATAGGTCAATGTCATTTTACTTTCGGGTAATACTTCGCTTTTCATTATGCCAGCGGTCCAGATGTTGCGGCTGCCGCCGGTTTCTTCGCCTACTATGGTTGCCTGTCTGTATTTTTTAAGGTTAGCAGTAAGTAAGCTCGCGGCCGAAAATGTGCCGCCATCTGTTAGTACATATAAATCTCCCCAAAAGCCATTATGCTGTAGTAATACCTGGGCATGATAGTTTGATTGTTTTAGCCATTTTATCTGTTGATCTCGCAGTTTGTTTAAGCCGGGTATCAAGTATCCTTTAATTAATTCGTCAGGGCGGTTAAAGAAGTTGGCGGGTTTGGTAGTTAAATAACTAAATAGGTTTGAAGAATGACTAATTAAACCACCACCATTACCGCGAAGATCAAGCACCAGTACTTTTGATTTTGCTTGCTTTATAGTATTAAAAATATCTTCGAAGTTTTTGAAGGTACTATCTAACATAAAAGTGCGTACCTTAAGATAAGCTATACTGCTATCAGGTTTTAAAAATTTGTAGCTTATAGGTTTTGCGTTGTTAAGGTTTAAACCGACATTACTTTGTGTCGGGGGTAACAGATCAATTTTCTTTACCGTATTGTTACTTTTAAGTTCTATGCTGTTCGTATCTTTTCTATCCCAATAAAAATTATAGTAATTGATAAAATTATCGGCATTGATAACCGATTTTTTAAAGGTAGTATTATATCCATCTGATGCTATCATACACATCATGGTATCAATAATTTGTGCCGCTGCTTTATTATCAATACTTATAATTTCATCACCTCTTTTAATGTGTTCGTCGGGCCCGTTATTTTGTTTTACGTACAAATGCTTATTAACTATAACGTAGTCAAGATTATAAAGTCCATTTTGTTTTTTAGGTTTTTGCAGATATTCCATATCCAAAGGCGTAAACCTTTTACCGTTGTAGGTCGATATTAAATGCCCGTCGCCAATAGCACTTAAAACAGTCATCAGCCTGGCGTTAAATTTAAGGCTGATCATGGGTTTAGTAATGCTGGCCCTTAAACTATCAAACTTATGATCAAGCGCTTTTTTGCTGATAAATTTATAAAGGTTGATATGCTCTTTTTCCAGCTTACGTTGCACAAAGTCTACATCTTTTCTTAATGCTTTTGGCTCATGCAGTTTTTTACTTATTTCGTCAAGGTATTGTGCCTTGGTTTGGCTAAATGCAAATATTACTAATAAGGCAGATAAAAGGTATTTCATTGTATAAGGTAGACAGGAGGTTGATATTATTTAACAGATCCAATAACGTTGCCACGTATTCTGAAAGTATTAGGGTCGGGCGGTATTCTAACAAAATCAGTAATTATGCTGATGTATTTCATACCGGAGCCTTTTTTGTTGGCCGAATAGAAGTTATCGGCGCTATTATGGGTTAAGTTACTATCCAGGTATACAGGTAATTTTCGGTTAGCCTTGCTTATTTTATATTTGTCAAATATCTCTGTTTGAGTTATAATAAGTGCGTCTTTTTTTAAGGTGATGATAACGACCCCATTTTTTGCCTTATCGCCATATTGTTCAACATTCTTTCTATCGGTATAAACTTCCATAGCATCAATATGGCGCTGATCTATCATAGCCAGCAGCGATGTACTGGTTGTTGATGCTTTTCCGTTTGCCAGTTTCACCACATATAAAGGCGCTGTGGTAAAGGCTGAGGTGTCTTTATTCAGTTTACCCGTTTGAGCAAAAGTATTTGCACTTGAAAATAAAACAGCTGTAATAGCAATAATTAAAGTTTTCATGATATAATTTAAATTATGATGCTTTAAATGAGCATTTTCCATAACCTATTTATTTTTTTCTTTTGCCCATCTTTCATGTTCTTCTTTATCATTATAATAATGCAAGTTCAAATTAGGATATTGGTTAGTCAGTATGCTGATGTATGCTTTACCTGTTGCATCTTTTTCAATAGTTACTGATTTGGTATTTCCGTTTGTAAATAACATACCATCGGTATTCAATAATCTATTATAATCCATATATATTGGTAAATTTTTATAATACTTTTCAAGTTTGTAGTACGCTAAGTATTGTTGCGTAGTATAGGTTTTAACAGACGGTACAAGCGTTGTTACTATTACACCATATTTAGCTGCAGGTCCAAATAACGAGTCGGCTTTTTTGTCGGGCAATATTTCTAAACTTGCAATATCCTCTTGTTTAATAAATCCTAATGACGGAAACATTTTTACCAGTTTACCCGATGGGGTTAGTTTAAGAATCATCATAGGCGCTTTTTTAAAAGCCGATGTATCGTGGTTGGGGTGCTCTTTCGTAAACCTGGATGGTGGCGGCATGTAATGTCTGCCGTCAAGATTTACCGTTCTTGGCAGCGTATCGATCTTTTTTAAATAAGGAGGTACATTATTTTGATTAATTTGCTGGCCGTATCCTGTATAGCATATTAATGATAATATTACAGATGCGATAAAGGTTTTCATAGCAATTGGTTTAATCAAATATAACCAATTATTATGCTGTAAGTTAATTACTTAAACGTCTGTTTTTATGGCTCTTATACTTCCGGTAAAAGGTATTAGCCCCAAATGGGGAAATGATTGTTTCATAGCCGACAACGCTACTATAGTTGGTGATGTTAGTATGGGCAGCAATTGTTCTGTATGGTTTAACGCTGTTATTCGTGGCGATGTAAATTTTATAAGGATTGGCAATAACTCAAACATACAGGATGGGGCGGTTATACACTGTACTTATAACGGGGCAGCTACTGATATAGGGAACTATGTATCTATCGGCCACAATGCGTTAGTGCATGGCTGTACACTTAGAGACCATACGCTGGTAGGTATGGGTGCTATAGTGATGGATAATGTTGTGGTTGAAGAGTATGTAATTATAGGCGCCGGCTCTGTCGTATTAGAAAAAACAGTTTGCGAGTCGGGTTATTTGTATGCCGGTACACCCGCAAAAAAAATAAAGCCCCTTACTGATGAGCAAAGGGCTATGTTGGATAAACTGCCTGATAATTATGTAATGTATTCTGGCTGGTTTAAGGAATAATTACTTCGGGCGGTATTTCTATATTTTCCTCAGTTTCCCAGTTAGGCCGCAGCGTAAAGGTTTTTTCATAAACCCATATGTTTTCAGGCTGCTTTTTATCGGCTACTATGCCAGAGTCCCATTTACCATTCTTATTGTTATCGTAAACCACCCGTACAGTAAACTTTCCGACATAATAATTTAGATAACTAAGCTTTGTTTTCTTACGAATTACGTCGGCACGTAAAGGTACTTTTTGTTCGTTAAGTAACTCTACAACATAACTTTTTGTGGTATCGGGCACATTTACGGTTAGCGTAAGGTTACTAAAGCTTTCGGGCGTGGCTACAGAAAAATTTTTGTTTTGCTTTTTATTTTTATCGCCATAAATAGATGTAAACGCGGCGTCATTTATGCTTAATACATACTTAGCTTTTTGTCGCCAGCGATATTTTAGCGTAAATTTTTTAGTGGTTCCGGTATCTCTGGTCAACGTAAATGCTACGTTGTTTGAGTCTTCTTTCAATGTTATAAGCTTCGGCTCAAATTCTTCTACGGGCAAATTTGCAAACAGTTTAAAATCTGTACCAGGTTTAAGTTCTGACATACTGCTTAAACCAAATTTAAAATTGAGATTCCTGGTAAAGCTTTCTTTTCTGTTTTTTCTTAAAGAGGTTGAATCTAAAGGCTTTCCGCCATCAAAAAATGCAAATCTTATAGAGTCGAAATCCATGTTTTTCGAGTAAACAGTTATGGTATCACGAGTAGGTACAATGTCTGTTATTTTTTGCTGATCAAGACCTTCAGGATATATAATTTTAACAGATGGCCTTGCCAGCGGTTTATTAAGTATAAAGCTTAGCGCGCCTTCGGGCGTAAATTTTCGTTCAGCCAGTCTGAATTTCGTAGGCGATTGTTTAAATAGTTTAAGCGCTACGTTTGATGTGTCTCTGGTTAGATTAATAGGCTGGGTAGTATACGCTATTAAATCGTTGTCGTTATTGTAAATCTTGTCCGTTGGGGTCTCTTTCAAGGCATATATGCGATATACGCCCTCTTTTAAATTACTTAATGTAAAATTTCCGGACGAATCTGTGGTTGTAAATATGCTTGGTTTTTTCTTACCAAATAAAAGGGAATCTTGTTTCAAAGTAAACAACATTACGGTTGCATCTTTCTCTCTTAACAGTGTCGCGTTATTTGTTACCGTTCCGGATATGCTTAAAGAATCAATATGGTCGCCGGTTGAAAAAACGTAGGTGAAATTTTTTAAAACATTACCCTCGTTAACGTCACTCAAGCCTTTACCAAAGTTTATTACGTAAGTGGTGTTTTTTTGCAAGGTGTCTTTTAATTCGATCACTAAACTTTTGCTACGTATTTTGTATTCGGGCATTTTATCAGGAGCCGGAAATACAACAAATTCCTGGAACTGGTTGCTCAGTTTAAAATATTCGTCAAACTCAAGCTTTATTTCTTTGGCATTGAAATTTTTGGTCATGTTTGCAGGCTCGGCCTTTATCAGCTTTGGTGCCTGGGTATCGCGCGGACCGCCCTGCGGTTTTTGTTGCACCGCACAACCAATAACCAGCAAAAGCAGGGTTGTCACTATTAAATTTCTACTAAAAAACCACGGTTTTATGTTTGACAGCATTTTTAGGCGATATAAGCGATTTTTTGTTTTTTATGACGATTATCATTCGGTTTTTAAAATATTAGCTTAAAACCGATTTTGTATAAAATATTGATTTACAGTTATTTACGAATTATTTTGATATATGAACCATTAAAACCGAGATATCAGAGGGAGAAACTCCCGAAATGCGTGATGCCTGGCCTAGAGTTCGTGGTTTTATCTTCATCAACTTTTCGCGTGCTTCTTTTGACAATGATTGCATTTGATGATAATTAAAATCAGGATTGATCTCTTTGTCCTCCATCTTTTTCATCCGTTCAACAATATCCAATTCCTTTTCAAAATAACTCTCGTATTTGATTTTTATTTCAGCCTGCTCAATAGTTTCTTTATC
>JAZKET010000108.1:0-5414 GCA_040386815.1 Bacteroidota bacterium
ATCGAAAATTCAGAGGGTTTTTTGTTTGTTAAATAATTCTGTCATCACCTTTCTGCCGGCTTAATTAACTGCGTCATCCAAACCTGGAAAAATGATGATTTATCACCGTTGCCGGCTGAAGCATAATCGCACAACGTAATACTTACACCTGGCGCGCCACGCTCGGTGTAAGCTTCGGGTACAAAAGTGGCTTTGTATAACATAAGGATATCATCGCCTGTATTGTTAGATACTTCAGTAAGATTAATATAGCCATTCTTATCAGCATAAGGCGTAACTATGGCACTAAGGTCAGCGTTTTCAAATCGGGCATCACGGGCTAAAACTATGGGGCCTTTAATTATTGCTTTGCTAAAAGGTGTGATTCCGGTTGATACTACGCGGCCACGCATGTCTAATTCGAGCGTTATTTTATCGTTGATTTTCCACGTACGTCTGATTTTAGCATAAGTACCTGGTTTTACATCGGCAACAGGTTGGTTGTTTATTGTTAGTTTATTGTTCAGGCTCCAGGCAGGTATGCGTATGGACATTTCAAAATCTTCTGAGTTTTTTATATCGATAGTAAATTCAATTACACCTGATTTAGGATATCTAGTTACTTCAACAAGATTCAGTAACTGTCCCTTTGGAGATTTTAACACATTTACCCCTTCGGTAAAATGATTTATCTGTAAACCTGTTGCAGTTTGCATTACCATTTGTAATGGATACAGAAACAGCCCGCGCGGCCCGCTAGCTTCACAGCAGTTAAGGCCCATGCCGCATTGCTCGCTGCCAGGCAGGCGCTGGCCGTTTAGCGGTGTGTATTTGGCCCAGGCTGCACCGTTATGGCTTAACGACGCCAAAAGGGCATTATAATAGGTTTTCTCAGCCTCATCTGCATACTTGGCTTCGCCGGTTAAGCGAAGCAGCTGGCTGCTTAGTTTTAACCAGGTTACGGTAACACAAGTTTCCTGATAATGATTAACAGGAATATTTTCAACCGCCTTACCGCCAAACCACATCTCAGTTGAGGCGCCCGAGCCTGCAATGTTTATTTCTGTTTTACGGATGTTTTCCCATGTATCTTCTACAGTTTTTTTATAAGTTTCATTTCCTGTGATACGGTAAAGCTCAAGCAAACCTTCATAACACGACATCATTTCGTAGGCTTTTTGACCCTGCTCAGGGCTATACCAGTTTTTAGGTTTTGCAAAGCGCTGCCCAACGTTAGTATTGGCTTTGCTGATGAGTTGCGGCCCCTCGGGCGTTTCCCATTGGCGGACAATCTCTAAAGCAAAATCCAGATACTTTTTATTGCCGGTTTGATTATACAGCAGACATATGGGTTCTAATACAGATGATGCAGCCATACCGCGATAATTTCCCTTAGTTACTATAATGCCATCTTTCTTTTTTAGCTCGTTTATCAGGTTGTCTGCAAGCCGGGTGGCTGCAGTAAGGCTTTTTTTATCTTTGGCGATATCATAATACGCAAGCAGGCCCAACATGCAATACTTGCGTCCCCAAATATCCCATTCCTCTAAACGATGCGCCTCGGCATAATTACCGATGTAGCCATCTTTGGTTTGATTAGCCAATAAGCCAGTAACGGCGTGGTCAAGCACAGCCCTTAGCTTAGCATCGGGTTTGTATTTATAAGCCAGTACCGCCGAAGTAAACCATTTACCCCAAAACTCAGTTTGCCAAAGGTGCTCTTCAGTACGTTTTTCAGGTTTGAATGCGTCTACCAGTCTGTCCACGTCCTGTGCTAAAACCCGGTTGTTTAAGTCGCCTGAAAGTTTATCTGCCAAATAGCCCGAAAGCCTTACATTTATCCCCGGCGATAATACATCCTTTACTGCCGGTGTTACTTTTTGAGCACAACTATCGTCGGCAATAAAACACACCAACAAACAGGCCATAGCCAACAATACTTTTATTTTATACATACAGAAAGGCGGGTTTATATTAGGTAATGTAAATATTACAGCTAAAATTATTTATAATTAGCGTTAATACCCTAATTTAACAAAATAAATAATTGCTTCAGTCGCTGTTTATAAACCAACTATAACTTTTATTTTATTTGTTTAGATATGAAGATAAAACTTACCCTCATGTTATTATTGGCATGTGTCCTTTTTGCCCAAGCTCAGCAACCAGCTGCAAACAATGGCCGTACCCGTGGGCGTTTCCAGGTTGGTGATGTAACTACTGATCCCGGTGTGCGCGATCCTTGTATGGCTAAAGAGGGTGATACCTACTACGCCTATTTTACCGGTGGCGGGATACAGGTATGGTCGTCAAAGGATATGAAAAGCTGGACAAAGCTGCCATCGGTTTTCTCTGTTGCCCCGGCTTGGGTAGCCCAAAAGTTGCCCAGTTTTAGGGGATTGGGCTTTTGGGCGCCAGATTTAAGCTATCATAACGGCCTTTGGTACTTGTATTACGCAACGTCCATTTTTGGTAAAAATACATCTGTAATTGGCGTAGCCACTAACAAAACCCTCGACCCAAAATCAAAAGATTATAAATGGGAAGACGGCGGCATGGTACTGCAATCTGTAACCGGCAGAGATGCCTGGAACGCTATAGACCCTAACCTAACCGTTGACGAAAGCGGCACAGGCTGGATGACCTTTGGCTCGCGCTGGAATGGTTTGAAAATGGTAAAACTAACCGCAGACTTTAAAACACCGGCCGAGCCACAAGAATGGCATACTGTTGCAGCACGGCCCCGCGATTTTAAGTTTAATGATGAAGAAGCCGGTGATGGCGCCATTGAGGCCCCCCATATATTCAAAAAAGGGAAGTACTATTACTTGTTTGCTTCATGGGACAATTGCTGTTCTGGTGTTAACAGTACCTACAATATCAGGGTAGGGCGCTCTGACAAGGTCACCGGGCCATATTTGGATAAGGACGGCGTTGATATGGCCAAAGGCGGCGGAACATTGGTTAGGCAAGGCGATACCGGCCCTGAAAAAGTTGTGTATGCTCGAGGACATAATTCGGCACATACTTTTGATGGTGTTGATTACCTGGTTTATCATGCTTATACCGCTACTTATGAGCGTTTGGGTATCGATAAACTAAGCTGGGATAATGGCTGGCCGGTAGTTAAATAATAACAGGCTACGGTAACAATCTTAACATATAAGGCCTTGCGAAACCCGAATTTCTATATTTGATAAACCAATTTTTTTGATGATGACAACCCCAATCAAAACCATTTTAAGCGCGGCTACGCTTGTGCTGCTGGCATCAACTGCCGGTAAGGCGCAAACGTCTGCCCACACTAAATTAGTAAACACTTTTGTAGGCACCGAGGCCGTTTCCGATCCTAAAGTATTAGGCTATGTGGCTCCACGTAACTGGCGTCCGTGGTCTGGCCTTACTTTTCCGGGAAGCTCTTTGCCTAATGCCATGGTGCAGCTAAGCCCTATGACCAAGTACCAACCTGCAGGAGCCGGCTATGAGTACGAAGATTCGTCTATTGTATCATTCACCCATACTAACAAAGGGCACTGGAATTTGGGTAACGTCCCAATTTTACCTTTGTCAAAACCAGGCGCTAAGTTTGGTTCAAAGTTTCAGCACAAAAGTGAGAGTTCATCGCCTGGCTTTTATCAAGTTTATTTGGATGATTATGGTGTGAAAGTAAGCCTTACCTCAACTCTGCGTTGCGGATACCACAAATACGAGTATAAAGACAATAAGGACCGTCAGATCCTGTTCGACCTGTCAAAAGCGCTTAGCCGACCTAATACCTGGAACATAGCGCAAGATGGTGATAACGCCGTACAAGGCTTTCAGGGCGGCGAGGGTATCTACTTCTACGCTACTATTAACACTAAGATAGCCAGCCTTGATAAAAAGGACGAGGGCCAAGGCACCGGTTATGCCATTGTGCACCTGGCAGATGGCAGCACTGGCCCGGTTGAGTTAAAAATAGGTATATCATACGTAAGTATAGCTAACGCTAAGCAAAACTTAGAAGCTGAGTTAGCAGGCAAAACTTTCGATGCTGTACGCAGCTCTGCTAACCAGATATGGGAGAACCTGTTATCATCTATTGATGTTAAGGGTGGTACTGCACGTAATCGCGAGATGTTCTATTCATCGTTCTACCGCTCATTTCTATGGCCTGCCTTGCGCAGTGATGTTAATGGCGAATACCGCAATGCGCGTCGTCAAACAGAGAAGGCGGCATTTAGATATTATACCGAGCCATCGCTTTGGGATACCTATCGTAATAAGGATGTGCTATTAGGACTGGTAACTCCGGATGTTACGCTTGATGTGATCAAATCAATGAAAGATGTTGGTGACAAGACCGGTTACATCCCAACCTTCTTCCATGGCGACCATGGTGCATCGTCTATTATTGGCGCTTACCTGCGTGGTATTGACAACTTTGATGTTAAAGGCACTTATCAAATACTGTTACGCAATGCCAACGTACCCGCAACTAACGGCCGCGGTGGCAGGCAGTACCTTGCGCCATACCTGGAGAAAGGCTACATCCCTGATCCGGATATAGCTAACCCAAGGGTAGAAAGTAAAGGCACAGCAGGTGTATCTAAAACTTTAGAATATGCTTATGACGACTACTCGGTAGCGCTATTGGCCAAGAAACTGGGTGACGAGGAGAACTATGCCAAATTGATGGCTCGTTCTAAGAACTACAAGAACGTGTTCGATAAGTCGACCAACTTTATGCGTGGTAAGCTGGAGGACGGGACTTTCATAAAGAACTTCGATCCTCAATACCCTTACTATGAGTACATGTTCCGCGAGGCTAACGCCTGGCAGGTATCATTCTTTGTACCACACGACATGCCGGGATTGATTGAGCTATACGGCGGCGCTAAGCCATTTGAAGCCAAGCTTGATTCACTATTTAGCTTGCCGTGGAACCCTAAGTACATTGCACGTAATATAGAAACCTTTATAGGCCAGTACTGCCAGGGCAACCAGCCAGATCATGAGGCGCCGTTTGCTTATACTTTCATAGGCAAGCCTGAGAAAACGCAAAAGGTACTGGACAATATCCTGAACAACCTTTACGGCATTACTGAAGGTAACCGTCAGTTGTCAGGTATGGACGACGCGGGCGAGATGTCTGCATGGTATGTATTTAGCTCAATTGGTTTGTACCCATTCTCTGCAACCGATCCAAACTATATTGTAACTGCTCCGTTGTTTGACGAGGTTAAATGGCGCACCAGCAGCGGCAAAACCATCACTATAAGCAAACCAGGTAAGGGTAGGGCCATTACTTCTATCAAGGTAAATGGCAAAGCTAACGATGGCTACTTTGTATCGCACGATTTATTTAAAACAGGAGGTAATATCAGCATTGCTACTAAGTAGTAATAGCTAATTAATATAACAGCAAGGCCTGCGGTAACCCTACCGCAGGCCTT
>JAZKET010000109.1:0-20931 GCA_040386815.1 Bacteroidota bacterium
AATATTGTATTTAGGGCTATAAAATTGCTGCGGATACATTAATGGTATAGGCCTGTAAGTAACTGTGCCGGTTTTTGGCAATTTGTACCAGCCCCTGCCGTTTCTGGTAGTAAGCTGCACCGCTACACTAGCTTCTATACGGGCCGTGCCAGTTGTGGTTTTCAATTCAAGCCCGGTGAGTATCACATTTTTTATCTCGCTTATTTCAGCAATAAGTTCTTCGGCCGAATATGGGTCGTCAATATGTATAGGCAAGCCCCAGCCGTCTATTTGTATGTACACGCGATATTCGCCCCGCATGGTCATGGCTAAACCACCGTAGGGTCTTTTCCAGTTATTTACCACCCTAAATCCCGGTATCTTTTGTTTAAGCAATTCATAAAGATTAAGCATTGCCGACTCTTTAATATCCTTTTCGTCGTAGACAATATCGGCAAAGCCAGGGTCCCAAAATGAGTTTTTGATGATCTTGGTTTCTTTGATCTTTACCTCTTGCAGCACATTGCCAGATAATTTATAACTCTCATCCTCGGCCTTATTAATTTTGCGTTTTAGGTGGTTAATCATAGTACTATCTGTATTGACATACCAGGGGATGAGCGGGCTTTGATAAGTGTCAACTTTTGCCGGGATAAAGTTTTTTACATTGATATTGCCGGTGACTATCTTTCGGCCGTTTTTATTATTTGCTTGTATAAAAAACGATCCGCTGTCTATCCTGGGTAAATTATCAAACTTGTAAATTCCGGCACTGTCTGTGTAGGTAGCAGTAATGAAAAAGGGCTTTTGAGACGACATAATAACCTGGTGATTTATCAGTGGCTTTTTAGAAATATTTGAAACATACCCGGTAACTTTGATGCTTTTTTCAACCTCGAATGCGGGTGCCTTTTTTTGTGGTGACAGTATAGTGGTCCAGTCATAACCTGTCCAGCCCTGGGTAAGCAGCAAGTTGTCTAATGCCTGCCAGGCCTTTTTATCTTTTCTGCTAATATAATAGCCCGGCTCTTCAATGTGTCCTTTTAGCCCGGCGTTAAGCAGCAGGCTGGTCTGTATATTATCATTACCTATGGTATCGGCTTTAACCTGGGCATTATCGGTAACCGCGACAGAGAAGCTGCCTTTTACCGGGAACCCTTGCGCATCACTAACCTGTATTGCCATACTTACACTGTCCCGTTTAGAATATGTGCTTTTGTTTGGTGTTATTTTTATGTTTAAACCGTCTTGGTGGTCAATAAATACCGCACGCTCATTAAGCGGTTGTTTGCCCTTAAATAAAGTAAATCTGGCTATGCCGGTAGGGAAATTGTTTTTTGCTATCGCGATGTCGGGTTGATTGGGGGTAACTGCCTGTGCATAGTAAAGTACGCCTCTGGATGTGCCTACTAAATAGCACGAATCAGATAAACGGCTGTTAGCTGTATTACGCACATTTATGTTGATTAGATTGCCTTGCTCTGAATTTACGATATGCATTACTGTGCCTTCAGACTTTACAGCCGGCAGGTTAAAGGTTTGTTTATTTGGGTAGGATAAGCGTGCTGTATACTTTTCGCCAGCCTTAGGGGTAAACTCAAATGCCCCCATACCGTTATGTAGGGCACTAAAGGCAGCAACTTGTTTCCCGGCCGAATCTAGTATCACACCAGAAGCCTGCGTGCCTTTCCCATTATCAGACAGCGCCTTAAAACCAACGGTACATTTTAAGCCGGCTACAAGGTGGCCACCCTCGGGTAAAAATTGCACATCAAGCGTTTTTACCAGTGTTAGCGGCACTTGTACCACTTTGCCGTTGTCGGCTTTTTCAAGGCTGGTTATTTCAACATGCATGTTGGCCACCTTGGTTTTTTCTTTAAGCAACTGGCTAAATTTAAGGCTGCCATCAATGCCGGTTTGCATGGTTTCTTTATACACCCAATGCCAGTCGTCAAAAAGTTTCACCTGCATTTTTTTAAGTGCTATGGGCGAAAATAGTTTGTCTATACGGTTGAGTTTAATATCTACTTTTACCTCGTCTAAACCGTTGTTTTTATTGAGCGAAGCATCTGAAGTTACCAACCATTTAACGGCCGATGAGGTGCCGATATAAATTCGCCGGGTAAAAAGATAATCGTTACCAAAATTTTGCATCCAGTTGGTATAGGCGCGCAGGGTGTAACCACCTTCTCTAAATATTTTTGATAGTAAGGGTATTTGCCCCCAGGCCACACCATCTTTAATAACCAGGCTAACCCTGCGTACATTTGATGTAGTATCGTCATTAAGTTCTACATATAATAAACCGCTTTGGTGGGTGGGGGTAAAGTCTTCGCCGTTAAGTATGTAGGCCTTAAACCATAGGGTATCGCCCAAATTGTAGTAAGGTTTATCGGTTTGCAGGTATACTTTCTCTGCCGGCAGGCGTTTATTGTATTGGGTTAGTGCATTGTTTAAGGTGTCTATAAGCGTAGTATCAGCAGTCAAATTGATCTGGGCAGCAGGTTTACCGCCATTATTATCTGTTTTGTTAGTAAAAGCTACAAACAGGCTTGCAAAAATTATCAGGGCGGCGGGCAGCGTTAAACGTGTTGTTTTCATGGCAATGCCGGTTTACAGTCTATAACATAATTACCATCGCCTATACCGCCAAGGCTGTTAATGCCTGCTATTTTAAGCGTGTACGGGCTGCTGTTGTCTGATGTGTAGAACGATACCTTCGCCCTGCCGTTAGCATCGGTACTTACATTGGGCTGCCAGTATATTGTGGGGCGATAGTCTGGCTCAATTATTAGCGGCTTTACGTTGTATTTAGGGCTATAAAATTCTTTTGCTTTCATTACCGGCAACGGGCGATAGGTAACCGTGCCCGTTTTAGGGAACCTGTACCAGCCGTTGCCATTTTTGGTAGCTATTAATATATAAGGCATAGATGGCCACAAGGTGGACTTTAGCATATGTAACCGGGTAGCGCTGCTAATAACCTCTACTGCGTCAAACGTTACTACTTTGATCTGCCGCAATTCGTCAATATATTCTTGTTCGTCATACTTGTTGTCAATATGCAGTGGCAGGGCCCAGCCGTCTATCCTTATACCTACACTCATTTTGTTGATTTTGGGCTGTACCGGTATGCCATTTGCCCTTGGTCTGGTGTTAAAGCCTGGTATTTTTAACTTTAAAAATTCATAAAGATTCATCACTTCAGATTCTTTTATGTCTTTTTGGTCAAACACCATGTCGGCATTACCCGATCCGAGGGGATTAAAAGAATCTCTGATAATTTTAGTTGATTTTATATTAACCTGTTTAAGCACAATGCCAGTCATTTTAACATTCGCGGCATCATCTTTTTCCATTTTCTTTTGGATGTTATTGAGCTGTACAGTATCTGTATTAACATACCAGGGCATAACCGGCGCGGTATAAGCCGGAAAGGCCGGAGCCACAAAATTTTTAACGTTGATATTGCCGAAACTCATTTTCTTGCCGTTTTTATTATTGGCTTGTATAAAAAATGAGCCCGTATCAATTTGCGGTAAATTTTTAAACGTATAGATACCTGCCGAATCTGTAAGCGTGGTTGCTAAAAAACTAGGCTTTCGCGATGATATGATAACCGGCACCCCCGGTAGTGGTTTTTTTGATACGTTTGATACCAGGCCGGTTATTCTGAAATCCTTTTCGGGGGTGTAGGCAATTGGCGCGTTGTGTACAAAAATGTCCTGCCAGTCGTAACCTGTCCAGCCCTGGGTAAGCAGCAAGTTGTCAAGCGCCTGCCACGCGTCTTTGTGTTTGCGGTTTATGTAGTAGCCCGGTGTTTCAATATTGCCCTTTAGTTCGGCGCTAAGCAGCATGCTGGTAGCCATGTTGTTATTGCCCACGCTGTCGGCCCTAACCTGTGAGTCGTCTGTTACAGCTAATGAAAACTCGCCTTTTACCGGGAAGCCGTTTTTATCGCTCACCTCAATTTCTAAACCCACGCTATCACGCTTGTTGTAGCGGGCCTTGTTGGTGCTTATCTTAAAGTTTAGGCCGTCGTGATGGTCTATGTATACAACACGCTCATTTAGGGGGCGCTTGCCTGCAAACAGTGTAAATCTTGCTATCCCCGTAGGGAAAAGATTTTTGGCTACCTTTAATTCAGCCTGGCCGGCCTCAATTTTTTGCCAGTAATACATCATACCCCTTGATGTACCCACCAAATAACAAGCCGTATCTGCCGGCAAGACATTTGGCGTTGCGCTAATGGTAACGCTAAGGGTTGGGCTTTGCTCTGCATTACTGAAATGCATAACCGTACCTGCAGGGTTTACCGCGGGCAGATCAACACTTTGCGGGTTGGGTTTGGTAATGCGGGCCGTGTATTTTTCGCCGGCCTTGGGGGTAAACTCAAATGCACCCATACCGTTGTACAGCGATGTAAATTGAGCAACCTGGTTGTTTTTACTGTCAAATATGGCCCCGCTTACCGGCGTGCCGTTGCCATTGTCGCTTAATGCCTTAAACCCAACGGTTGATTTTAAGCCGGCAACCAGTTTGCCGCTTTCCGGCAAAAATTGCAGTTCTATTTTTTTTACAATGGTTAGCGGCACCTGCAGCACTTTATTAACGTCGCCTTTTTCAAGACTGGTTATTTGCACGTGCATGTTGGTAACGTCGGTTTTTTCTTTTAGCAGTTGGGTCATGTTCAGGCTACCGTCAAGTCCGGTTTGATGGTTTTCTTTGTATATCCAGTGCCAATCGTCAAATATCTTTACCTCAACCTTTTTTAGCGCCACCGGCGAAAAATCCTTATCAATTTTGTTAAGCCTGATGTTAACCTTTAGCTCGTCCTTTTCGCCGGCCTTATTAACCGTAGCTGCCGAGTTTACCAACCAGCCATTAGGCACAGCCGTGCCTACGTAAATACGACGGTTAAAAAAGTGGTCGCTGTCAAAGTTCTGCATCCAGTTGGTGTAGGCCCTAAACTGGTAGCCCCCCTCATGAAAAATGGCTTTTGTTAAAGGTATTTGTCCATAAGCCACACCATCCTTAACCGGCACACTAACACGCCTGGCCATGGTAGCGGTGTCGTCGGCCATGTCTACATAAAGCGTCCCGCTAATTTTTGATGGCGCCTGGTTAATCTTGTCAACCAAATAAGCTTTAAACCATAGCGTGTCGCCAATATTGTAGTATGGCTTATCGGTATGCACATAAACCTTTTCTACAGGGAAACGGGTATTAAAACTATCCAACGGGGCTATAATGGCGGCCATGTTTTTATCGGGTTTTATCAGCGGCGCTACAGCGCCCTGCTCGGCTTGCGCTGCATCAACCCGGTAACGGTAAACTTGCCTGCCCAGTTCGCCATCGGCATTAATGCCTTCAACTATAACTTTATAATTGGCCGCACCATCAGCATTAAAAAAGCTAAATGATGTTTTGCCGTTCGCGTCGGTTTTTAAATATGGGTTCCAATGTATGGTGGTGCGCAGGTCGGGTAGTTTGCCAGAGCCGGGTTTGTCATATCGTGGGGCATAAAACTCGCGTACTTTATTAAAGCCTTTAGGTTTGATGTTGGCAATATTTGGGGTGTAGTTTTTGCGTACGTAATCTCGTCGTGTATATATCATTAGGGTGGGGCCACCTAACGAGTGTAGAAGTGCTAATGTTCCCCAAACTACTTCAACCTTATAAACTGCCTCAGGCTGTATTTGATAGCCGTCTAGTATTTCAGCAGCTTCGTCCAGGTCAACTTTCCTCCCATCAAGCATTATCTTCATTGGCACTATAGGCGGTGGAATCGTCCGAAGATCTTTCATCCACGGATGATTTACAACCCCAGCAAATGGTCGGAAGGTAACAATCTTTACTTTTTGAGCTAACCAAGCTCCCAAAGCCTCTGTCACTGAATCTGTAGGGTGCATCATAATAGTCTGATCAGCAATGCCGTCAGGTATCCTGTACATACCTTGGGTTGCAATGATTGGCGGGGCTGGCTTACGTGCTTTAATACGCACTTCGCGCAGGCGGTGTACTTTATCTAACTGGCCACTTTGCAGGTAAATGTCATCCAGCTTTTTACCGTTATCTATATATTCTTTTAGGGTATTGGCTACGTTGGTGCTTACATC
Source organism: Bacteroidota bacterium (assembly GCA_040386815.1). Taxonomy (GTDB): domain Bacteria; phylum Bacteroidota; class Bacteroidia; order Sphingobacteriales; family Sphingobacteriaceae; genus Mucilaginibacter. The sequence continues at coordinate 6,099 of JAZKET010000109.1, forward strand.
GCCCAGGTTTGGGTTAGGCGTTATTTCCTGTTTGCGTACGCTGTCTACCAGTATCTTAACCTTGTTTGTGCCTTTGTCGCCACGCGCTTGTACGGCAAATTTCAGGCTGTCGGTTAAAAATATGCCGTCAAAAGTAAAGCGGCCCTTATCGTTGGTTTTGGTAAATTTGGTTACCCCGGCTATTACAGAGTTTAACACAACATCCGCATTTGGCAGTGGCTGATTAGTTAACGTAGCCACCCTGCCTGTTACTTTAGCGCCCAGGCCTTCAACTTCAAATTTTGGTTTAGCTTGTGTAAGGCTGTCCAATTTGCTCCATATAAAGCGGCGGTAGCCCTGGGTAAGCATCAGGTTATCAAGCGCACGGTTTACCTCGTCGGTTTCTTTAGTAAAGTAATAATTGGGGCGCTCTATATAGCCTTTCAGATCGGACGTTAGCAGGATGTTAGAGAAAATGGTGCTTTCCTTACTCTCATCAACCGGCATTTTACCCTCGTCAATTACGGTTACAGAAAAGTTGGCCGCTGTGGGTTTGCCTTTACTGTCCTTAGCATCCAGCGCAATCTTTATGTGTTCTTTGCTTTTGTAGCTGTCTTTATTGGGTTTAATGTCCAGCTCCATGACGTCCTTATTGCGGATAAAGGCTATGCGCTCATTAACAGGTTGCCCGGCGGCATCAAACAAAGTAAACTGCGCTATACCGCTTGGGAAATCTTTCTTATTGAGCCAAACAGATGTTATGGGCTTTGTGATTTTTAAGGTTGATGAGAATATGTTTTCGCCCCCGGTATGCGCAATCAGCCCTACGCTTTGTGGCTGTTTTAACAAGCTTGCCGACGCGTTGATGCGCACCAGTACACTATCTTTACCCGGCTGATATATGCCTAGTGTATAACCTTCTACGACAGCAGTCGGCAGGGCAATGGTTTTAGCCGTACCATCAGGAAATGTAATTTTAGCCGAGTAGCTTTTACCCTCCTGCGGCTTCAATATAAAGCTGCCCATGCCGGCATGCAGGGTGCTTATTTGTGCTGCTTCGGTACCCGTATCATCAATTACAGTGCCTTTTATGCTGATACCCAATCCGTCGACCCCAATGGCTTTGAAACCCACGCGCGATGCTATGCCGTTAACCAGCCCACCACTTTCGGGGAAAAACTGCACATCGCTTTGCGCTTTCTCTGCCTTTATCGGAAAATCCCTGGTGACGGCGTATTTATCGGCGCTTTCAATAGTAGCGCGTATGTAGGCCCCGTTTAAGTTAGCTTTAGCGGCATTGTCTATTTTTATGCTGGCGCTGCCCAGTGCATCTGTTTTAATATTTTGTGTCCAAACTACCTTGTTGCCAATTACTATCTGGTAGCGCAGGTTACGTTCGCCCAGCGCCTTACCCTCGTCATTAGTAAAATTAAGCAGGGCGGTAAGTTCTTGTTTGCCGTCGGTAGTTCGGTATTGGTAGTCGGCTTTGGCTACCAGGTTATTGGTGAGCAGATCGCCGACGGTGAAGGTGCGGTCGAAAAAATACTCGGGCCCTGCATTGCGCATCCACTGGGTGTAGGCGCGTATGCGATAGCTGCCCTGGTGATAATCATCAACCAAAACAAAATCGCCCATAACCATACCAGCTGTTACCGGTAGTTTAAGTGATTTTAAAAGCGAGTCGCGCTCATTGATCAGATCGACATACACCGCGCCGCTTAGTTTAGATAACTGATGACGGCTGCCAATAGTTAGGTAACCCTTAAACCAGATGGTATCGCCCAAAGCATAATAGGGTTTATCCATGTGCAGGTATATTTTTTCCTGCGGGATAGTATCCGTCCAGCGTTGTAGCCTGTTTACCAGTGTGTCGAAAGGGTTATCTTCTGGCTTCGGAATAAAGGCCAGGCACAGAAAAATCGAACCAAAAAAACTAAGCCTGAATATCAATTTTGTATTGACATTCAGGCAATTAGATAGCATCCGCAATGCACGGCTGTTAATCATGATTAGGTATTTAGGTATTGGATGGTCTAATGTAAAAACATTATTATATCGTTTGCAATACCTGCATGTCCCAATCGTTTAAAAACTGACGTATAGTGCTAGTTTCTGATTGATTATGTCTTATTCGTCAGCGGGTTTTTTAGCTCCCTTTCTACTTTGCCCAATTTTGTGTTCAGGCGGAATTTTTTTTACATCCTTTTCTACCTCTGTTTGCTCAATATGTACAGCAAACTCGGCAGGTTCTATTTGTACGCCGTTAAAATCAGCATAAGCCCTTGTAAACTCTGCGCCAAAGTATAGTATAGCCGCGGTATAATACACCCATAGCAGAATAACTATTAATGATCCCGCAGCGCCGTATGTTGAGCTTGTGCCCGAACTGGATATATAAATGCCAATAATTAACCGGCCAATCATAAACAGAATAGCCGTAAATATGGCACCCGACCGCACATCGCGCCAGCGTATCTTGGCATCAGGCAATACCTTAAATATCACCCCAAATAAAACCGCTATTACGCTAAAACTGATGAATATGTTGATGGCTTCGAAAAGCAATACAGTAATATCAGGCAGGAAGTTTTTTAACCTGTCTGATATTACCAGTAGCACACCATTTACCACAAATGATACCAGCAGCAAAAAACCTAAGGTGATAATGATGGAGCCTGATAGCAGCCTGTCTTTCAAAAGCTTTAACCAACCTTTTTTTGGTTTGGGTTTAACTTTCCAGATAAGGTTTATAGACTCTTGTATCTCGCCAAAAACCGAAGTTGCACCAACCACCAACGTTATGGCACCAATAATAATAGATATGGTTGATTTGCCCGATAGTTCAAGGTTTTTTATCATATCCTGGATCTGTTTGGCGGCTTCGTTGCCCACCAGTCCGTTTATCTCGTCGAATACACGGCCCTGTATGGCGTCTTTACCCAATATTGCGCCAGCCAATGATATTAACAGTAACAGCAAAGGCGCCAATGAAAATACGGTGTAATAAGCTAAAGATGCGCTGTACTTAAGCGCCAGATCATCACTAAAGCCTTTAAAGGCTGCTTTTATTATAGTAAACCAATCTTTTAAGGTTTGTATGCTAAAAAACTTTTTCATCACAGGTTTAACAACCTATGGCACTTTTGGTTCATAGATAATTGAACTTAGTTAGATGGGGGATTGTAATTAGCCGGTGCGTTCAGATTTGTTCATGTCATAAATTATTACTTATAAGTATGTGATTACTAATTATGTTGTTGGTATATTTATTTAATAAATTCTTAATGTTATGAGATGGGCATTTTCAATCAGAAACAAAATGAAGGCGGCATGCTTGTTTGCGGCTTTAACCGTGTTGATGTTATTGGCTAACCTGCTTAGCCGTAGCAATGTGGCAGATTTGGATAGAACACTTACTTCATTACGTAACGACAGGTTGCTACCGGCTGCCTTTGCGCACCAAATACATAACCTGTTGTATGAAAACAAGTTAATGATGGCAGAGAACAACCATCCGGCAAAGATCAAAGCTAATTTAGCAGCTATAGGAAAGCTGGAAAAACAATACGAAGCCACCGACCTAACGGCAGACGAGGCCGCGCAATGGAGCATTTTTAAATTACAACTGGACGGTTTTTTAAAATCAGACACCGGCCCGGGACAAATAGCCTTACGCGATGTATATTTTAATCAAATGCAGCATACACTTGATAAACTGATAACCATACAGATAACCGAAAGTACCCGGCTAATGGAGAGTAGCAAGCGGGTGGTAAGTTCTAATGTGCTGTTGTCAAACCTGGTTACTGGCCTTTGTTTAATTTTTGGACTTATAACTTTGGTGCTGTTAAACCTTAATTATCATGAATATCATAAGCCAGAACCGCGGCATATGCTAAACTGATTGGAAATAACTTAAAAGCGAAAGCCTCTCTGATAATTCAGAGAGGCTTTTTTGTGCATTGAAAAAAATATTTTAAACGCACGTAGGGGTAAAGTGCTGTCAAGGTGTTTCAGAGGAAATTTAACAGAAAATGAAACGAATCTTATACATCACAACCATGCTGTTTACGCTAAGCCTTACCGGTATAGCGCAGATAAAAGACAGTACTACTTTTACACAAACCATAAAAGGCATAATAACCGATAGAGCTACCGGGCTTGGTATGCCTGGTGTAACAATAAAGGTAACCTCAATTAATCCGATAAAGACTACCTTAACAGATGCCAACGGAGCTTTTAAAATAAGCGGAGTAAATGTTGGTCGCCATGTTTTAGAAGCATCTTATACTGGTTATCAAACAGTTTCTTTATCAGAAGTTTTGGTAATTACCGGTAAAGAAGCTGAAGCTAATATAGACCTGGAGCCACAAAAGAAGCAGTTGAATGAGGTGGTGGTAAACGCTACCTCAGGCCGGCGGCCTATAAACACCATGGCTACAACCAGCAGCCGCTCGTTTTCGCCCGAAGAAACTAACCGTTATGCCGGTGGTTTTTTTGACCCGGCGCGTATGGCGCAAAGTTTTGCCGGCGTAGTTGCCGGTGGCGATAATAATGAAATTGTGGTGCGCGGTAATTCGCCTAAAAGTTTGCAATGGCGTCTGGAGGGGATAGAGATCATCAACCCCAATCACTTTAGTAACGAGGGCGCTGCAGGCGGTAATATAAGTATGTTAAACTCGTCTATTTTAGGGACATCAGATTTTTATACCGGCGCTTTGCCTGCCGAGTATAATAACGCTACCTCGGGCGTGTTTGATTTGAAATTCAGGAAAGGTAATACCAGCAAACGCGAGTACTCATTTAGCTTAGGCATTTTAGGTGCAGGCGCTACTTTAGAAGGGCCGTTTAAAAAAGGTGGCAGCGCGTCTTATCTTATCAGCTATCGGTATTCATCTTTGGGTTTATTACAACAAGCCGGTTTATTGGGCGAATCTTCTGTAGTGCCTAAGTATCAGGATCTGTCTTTTAATTTTGTATTCCCTACCAAAGGAGCGGGCACGTTTTCGCTGTTTGGTATAGGTGGTATAAGCAATATTGATTCAAAAGCTAAGCGCGATATCAAAGAATGGGACGAGCGTGATGACGCCAGCGACTTTAACATAAAATATGGCGCGGGCAGTGTGGGTTTAAAGCATGTTTTTACCGCCAGCCCTAAGTTGTTTTTCAGTAACATTGTATCATACAATACAGATAGAAGCCATGGATCTGTAGATACTTTAACGCAGGCTTTTGCGCCAACGCTTACGCAAAAAAGCAAATATCAAAACAGCGCCATCCGCTACGCAGGTACCATGAATTTACTGACAGGCAGTTCAAATCATATTCGCGCCGGTGTAAATGCAGGCTTGTTAAGCTATGATCTTTACGCTTTGCAGTACAAAAAGGAAAATCAGCAACTGCAACAATTACTTAACCAAAAAGGTAATGCGCAAACCTTTGACGCCTATGTAGAAAACAAGCACGATTTTGATAACGGCCTAACCCTGAATACTGGTGTACACGCCAATTATTTTAATTTGAGTAAGAGCTGGAGCATCGAGTCGCGTGCTGGACTTAACTACAAATTGCCGGCTAATCAGCAATTATCATTGGCTGCAGGTACTTACAGCAGGTTAGAGTCTCTATCATATTACTTTGCAGGCAATGGTGCAGGCAACAGCAGCCAGTTAGCGCCAACCAAATCAGCACAAATAGTTGCCGGTTACGAAAAGCTGTTCAATAGCAAATTAAAGTTTAAAACAGAGGTTTACTACCAACACTTGTATGATGTGCCGGTATCGATAGATCCGGCTAATAATTTCTCGCTGCTTAACGTGTTAGACAACACCAATATTGGTTCATCTAACTTTACTCAACTTGTTAACAAGGGCACAGGCAAAAATTATGGTATTGAGCTGTCTTTAGAGAAATCGTTAAGCAAGGGGTATTATTTTATCGTCACCACCTCGTTGTTTGATTCAAAATTCAAAGCCTTAAGTGGTAAAGAATTTAATACCGCTTTCAACAGTCGTTTTGCAGGCAATTTGGTGATAGGTAAAGAGTGGGCAGTAAGCCGCGATAAGAAAAACTTGCTGGGCTTAAACGCCAAGGTAATATATGCTGGTGGCCGCAAGTATTCGCCAATAAATTTGGCAGAATCTTTACGGTTGGATGAGCAGGTAATTGATCAAAGCCAGGTCAATACATTAACGGCCGATGATTATATTCGTGTAGATTATTCGGCAAGCTATCGTATCAATGGCAAAAAGGCATCGCACCATATTTTGCTTGATATACAAAACGTGCTTAATAAGGAGAACAATATTGGCTTGTTTTACAACCCGAGTAAAAAGATCATAGAAAAACAAAAATGGCTTGGCATTATACCCGCGCTTACTTACCGTATAGAGTTTTAATTGTTTAAACATGACCCTGGAAATAAATAACCCACAGCTTATTGTGCAGTTGCTGGCAGGCGACGAGGGCACGTTTGAGCAGGTATATAAACACTTTCTGCGCCCGCTGCACGTGTATGCTATCTCTATACTTAAAGATGAAGACGTAGCCGAAGGTGCTGTGCAGAACGTTTTCTTGAAACTTTGGGAAAGGCGCCATAAGCTAACCTTAAGCGGTTCTGTACAGGCTTATTTGTATGGCGCGGTTTATAACGAATGTTTAAACAATATAAGGCATCAAAAGGTGAAAGCCAATCATCAACAATATGTTATGCATGTAATAAAGGATAATGAGGGAACGGGTGCAGGCATGGAGTTGCTTGACCTTAAGGAGAAACTGCAGCAGGCGCTGAATCAATTACCCGAAGGTTGCCGCACTGTTTTTCAGTTGAGCCGTTTTGAAGAGTTAAAATACCAGGAGATTGCCGATAGACTGGGCATTTCAATAAAAACAGTTGAGGCCCAAATGGGTAAGGCATTAAGAATTTTAAGGGTAAAACTGGTTGATTATTTGCCCTTGCTGGTTTGGTTATTAAGCGACGCAAATAACTTTTAATGATGGAAAAAATGGACGAGTTATTAGCAAAATATATGCTGGGCGAAGCTACCCCGCAAGAGATACAATTAATTGACGAATGGGTTAAAGCCAGTCCCGTCAATCAGAAATATTTTAATCACTTTAAACAAATATGGGATGCTGCAGGCACACTTAAAACAGAGAGTAACCTGGATGTAGACGCGTCGTGGATGGAGTTTAAGCAAATGGCCAAAAATCCGCAGTCTCAAGGGAAAGCGCGCCGCGTAAATATCCGCTGGTTTCAAGTTGCGGCTATGTTGTTGCTTACTGTTACAGCGGTGGGTGTGTTGTATCAAATGTTTAAACCCGGGCCACCTCAAATGCTTACATCGCGGGCCGTTAATGTAACTGAAACAAACACGCTTGCAGATGGCTCTGTTATTACGCTGAATAAAAACTCAATGATCACCTATCCCGATAAGTTTGACGGCGATAGGCGTGAGATTACTTTAAACAAAGGCGAAGCTTTTTTTGATATAGCACCTAACAAGGCCAAGCCATTTTTAATTCATATTAATGATGCGGTGGTTAAAGTTGTAGGCACATCCTTCAATATCAAGACTACCGATACTGGTACGCATGTGATAGTTGAGACTGGTGTGGTGCAGGTGATAAAGCAAAAGGTCACTATCCGCTTAAAGCCAACCGAGACAGCCGATATTGACCGTAGAACCGGGAGCGTAAAAAAAGGAGTGGTTACAGACAAATTGTATAACTACTATCGCACCAAGCAATTAGTGGCCGATAATACACCACTATGGCGTGTGGTGCAGATATTGAACCAGGCCTATAACGCAAACATTGTAATAGCCGACAAGCGTACAGCCAATCGCCCGCTAAGCACCACATTGGTCATTGGCTCGTTAGAGGAAAATTTATATATCATTAACAAAACATTGAATCTGCAAACCGTATATAAAGGCGGTAAAATTATTATTCAATAGCCTATCCTGATCATGAAACGTATATATCTGCCTTATTATAAAATTTTAATGCTGCTTATCGCTTGTTTTGGGGTGCGTACCGCTTCTGCACAAAATAAGCTTGAATACACTATATCCCTCAACATAAAGCAAATAAAAATAGCCACCCTGCTTACAGAAATTGGTAAGCGGGGCGGCTTCTTTTTTTCATATGGCAGTGACATGGTGCCTGCCGATAGTTTGGTTACTGTCAACGTAAGTAATAAGCCCATCCGCTTACTGCTTGACCAATTGTTTAATAATGATGTTGCTTATAAGGAAGCGCCAGGCTACATTATTTTGCGCCCTGCACCTAACAGGCTAAAGCTAATGCCCGATGCCGCTGACGACGCTGAAACTGCATTTAACATTAGCGGTTATGTTGTTGACGACGAAACCGGCGCACCGGTACGGTATGCAAGCGTTTATGAAAACCGTTTGTTAGTGTCAACCCTTACAGATGACCGCGGCTATTTTAAGCTCAAGCTTAAATCGGTAGGGGCTATAACCTTAACTGTAAGTAAGGAAATGTATAAAGACACCAGCGTTAGCTTTTTAAGTAAAGTGACGGTAGTACTAAAAAATACAAACTTTGGTTACGCTGCAGATACAGGTGCCAGCCAATTAAACAGAAGCTGGTTAGGCAGGTTGCTGATCTCGTCTAAGCTTAGGCAACAATCCGCCAATATCGGTCAGTTCATCACTAATGTGCCTGTGCAAACGTCCTTTATACCAGGCTGGGGTAATCATGGCTTAATGAGCGGACAGATAGTTAACAAATTTTCTTTGAACATATTAAGCGGCTATAGCGCCGGGGTTGATGGCCTTGAACTGGCGGGGCTTTATAACCTTAATAAAAACGATGTTCGGTATGTGCAGGTAGCCGGCCTGTTTAGTGTTGTTGGCGGAAACTTTAAAGGCGTGCAGCTGGCGGGCTTAGACAACAAGGTGTACAAGGATGTGAAGGGCGTGCAGGTAGCCGGCCTGTTTAACCGTGTCGACAATGCGGCCGGTGTGCAGTTGGCAGGCATTGCAAATATCAATAAAAATGTGTCAAGCGGCGCACAGGTTGCCGGGATACTAAATGTAGCGCGTAAAATGCGAGGTGTGCATGTCGGCGTTATTAATATTGCCGACACTCTTGATGGAGTAGCTGTTAATCTGATAAGCTTTTCGCGCAGCGGCTATCATCAACTATCTGTTTTTACCGATGATAACATGATTACTACGCTGGGCTATAAAACAGGAACCGCCGCGTTTTATACCAGGTTAACTGCAGGTGTTAATTTGGTTGAGGCTGCCCGGTATTACACCTATGGGTTTTCTTTTGGTCACGATTTCGAATTTAAAAAGAACCTGATGTTGTCTGCCGAATTTAATACGCAATTTTTGCTCTCAGACAAGTGGAATGATACCCACCAGTTAAACAGGTTTAGCGCCCTGTTGAATGTGCCGGTTGCCAAAAAGCTCTCTGTTTTTCTGGGGCCATCGTTTACTTTGTATGATCAGGGTCAAAACAATACTATTGCAGAACAGCAAGCGGTGGTTAAAAACAATAAGCTGGCGTTAACAGGCATAGGCTCCAGCTTTAAATGTTGGATAGGGTGGAGTGTAGGTATCAACCTTTTTTGAAAGAGCGATGCGTAAAAGTTATCTTAGGTGAAATTATACGTAATGAAATCTTTTATCATGCATAAAATAAAGTCGGCATTGTTTTTAGTTACGATGTTATGGTCAACCACTTTATTGGCCCAGCGTATTGAGGTATTGCAACAAGGTAATCCAACCAGCATCCGCGGTTTATCGGTTGTAGATGATAGCATAGCCTGGATAAGTGGCAGCAAAGGCTACATAGCCATAACTACCAATGGTGGCAAATCATGGAACTGGCAGCAGGTAAAAGGGTTTGAAAAATCAGATTTTAGGGATATTGAAGCTTTTTCTGCTAAGGAAGCGGTTATAATGAGCTCTGGTACACCGGCCCTAATTATGAAAACTGTGGATGGTGGCGCAAGCTGGAAAGTTAACTATCAAAACACAGACACAACTTATTTTCTAGACGCAATGGATTTTGACAGCCCCAAACACGGCTTTGTTATGGGCGACCCGATAAATGGTAAGTTTCTGTTAATGGAAACCAGTGACGGTGGAAATACCTGGGCACCGGTAGATGGTCCGCGGGCTTTAAAAGGACAGGCTGCTTTTGCGGCCAGCGGCACCTGCCTTATTGCTAATGGTTTAGTTGCTATAGCCACGGGCGGCCCGGTTGCCGAAGTTATAACGCGAAATAAATTGGGTTGGACAGGCACTGCCGTCCCAATTACGCATGGAAAAAGCTCGCAGGGTGCATTTTCAATTGCTAAAGGAAAAAATCAGATCGTCGTTGTTGGTGGCGATTATCAAAAAGACAAAAAGCAAGATTCTACGGCTTGTTATTCTATTGATAACGGAAAAACGTGGCGCCTTTCTGGTGTGTTTCCATCTGGTTATCAGTCTGGTGTGGAATTTATTAAACAAGATATTTTTATCGCCACAGGTACCGCAGGCAGTAATATTAGTACCAATGGTGGTAAAAATTGGGCAAAAATTGATGATGCCAGTTACAACGTTTGCCGCAAAGCCAGGCGGGGAAATTTAGTTTTATTAGCCGGCGATAAGGGTAAAATAGCCATTTTGAAATTTTAGTTAACTGTAAATGAAGTGTTTCTAAATTATTAAAAAATAAATGAAAATAACACTTGCAGGCAATATATAATACCCCTATATTTGCACCACTTTAAAACGAAACGGTAAATGATTCCGTAGCTCAGCTGGTAGAGCATAACACTTTTAATGTTGGGGTCCTGGGTTCGAGTCCCAGCGGGATCACAAAGACCACCCAACAGGTCGAACGTTTTTGAAGTAGAAGCCTCTTGAAAAAGAGGCTTTTTTTTGTTTAAACGCGGTTTTTAGCTTAGAAACGCACGTTTTCCAAAACTCACCCTCTGCTTTTCTTAAGAATTTTAATGCAGGTTAGTTCAATCTAATTCAAAGTAATCGGTAACCTATTGATTTTTCCGAAATTAGGTTACCGAATTAAAACTGGTGCCTTGTGGAGATTCCGCTCAAACTGACCACCTGATTCCGATTTAAAGTGACCAGGGTATTCCGGACCAAAGTGACCACCTAATTCCGGATCAAAGTGACCACCCCCTTTTTTGTTTTTTGCTTTAGATACTGGCTGTCTTGTTTAAATGCCAAATACCGTTTTCGAAGGGACGGGTTGACCCGGAGCCTCATTATGTATGCGAAGTCGCTCTGGGATGCCTCTATTAAAGCGCTGAAGGGCGATCATCAGAGGACATGCCGGATAACTGCCCCAGGTATTTAAGCTTCGAAAAAAATAAAGATGTTATAGCTTGAGCGGCGCCAGGCTAAATGGAAATCCGTAAATAATTATATTTGTTTATGCTGCTAAAGCATGAGCTGCATTTCTTTTCCAGCAAACAGGTGGTCAGTTTTGCCACGGAATAGGGTGTAACATATCTCCGAAACGCCCAATATTTGGCCAGTTTATCAATATAGTGGCGATTAATGCAAATAGATAAAGCGGGTAAATTCGAGCCAGTCGATCTACGTAATATTTTGAAGAGTTAATTGACCTTGTTTCATGACGTTGCGAAATTATCATGACAAATCCTGACAGAATAAAGAAATAATTAACAAAGATGCCTGCGTTTGAAAAAAAAGCCTGCATTGTAGGAGAGGTCAATGGCGATGTTCACAACGTGATGAAAAATCACTACAGCAATTGCTGCAAAAAAACGGGTAAAGGTCAGTTGTTTTATCATAAATAACAGCACAAGAAACAACTATTTCGGTGCTTCATCATGTTTACTGTAACGCTTGGCTAAACTATAGTATTTTAATTAATTAAAAGCATTCAAAACTTCCGATACTTTCTTTAAATACCAATTTGATTCTATCAAGACAATTATTATCTTGGACAAGTAAAACTAATAACCTTATCATGAAACACCTTTTAACAACCATCATTTTGATGTTTATATTAACAAACGTTGCCAATGCGCAATGGGTTAATGGCACTGGGAAAGTAACCTACACCGGAGGTAAAGTTGGGATAGGAACGACCGGGCCATCATCTACGTTGACAGTTGTAGGCGGTGCAATTTCAACACGAACCTCACCCGGTCAGTATACTTTGGGTAAAGTTGACAGTTCAAGCACATCACCACTAAACGATATTGGAATTTTAGGCCTAACATCAGGCGATATGATTTTAAGATCATATTGGGGGGTCTCTATAGATTTGAATGATGGATTAGGAGATCCGCAATATGCTTTCTACAGTCGTATTCCCCTTAGTTCTTCATTTACTGTAAATTCAAGAGCCAATAGCACCAGTTTCAATACGTTGTTTACGGTACGCAACAATGGTAGGGTTGGTATAGGAACGAGAAACCCTGATGAAAAATTGACGGTTAAAGGAACTATACATGCTGAAGAGATTAAAATAGATTTAAGTGTGCCGCCGCCAGATTATGTTTTTAATAAAGATTACCCTCTTTTAAAGCTAAGTCAAGTTCAAGAATACATAGATAAACACCATCATTTGCCAGAAGTACCGGCCGCTGCTGAAATTGAAAAAGAAGGATTAAAAATAGGTGAAATGAATGTACTTCTGTTAAAGAAAATAGAAGAGTTAACGCTATACATTATAGACCAAAACAAGCGCATTGAAAAGCTTGAGACAATGAAACGATAGGTTAAAAATATATAGGTATCGGAGATTTATCGTCGTATTCGCTTATTTAACCGGGGGTGTGGCTATCTATGTCAAGGATATATAAGTGCGCCGTAATACTGAATGGAATATGCCCTGGGTGGTTTGGCCGAGTTTATTCTTAAACGTAGTTGAGGCCCTAATACGGGATGCTAAAGCCTATAAATAGTAAAGCCCGGCGCATGGCCAGGCTCTGATTCATTTTATAAACGTAGGCACAAGTAGCCTTTACCCGCTTGCCCCGCCCGACAAACTTGCGCCAGCAGGTAACAACAAATCCGTTATTTCCAACGCACAAGTTGTTGGTCATAAGACACAACAACGGCCTACGCGCTGAACACCAACAAGGGCATAGACAATCTATTTAGTAACAACTATTTCGATACGTTTTCTATTGTTTTTAAATAAGTCAATACTTGCTTTTTTGTATAAATAGTTTCTTTGCTCCGGCTTAACAAATATTTATTAAAATATTCCTTAGCTAATTCATCTTCACATATAATGTAGTACGCCTTTGCAATTAAAAAGTTACAGTCGTTCTTGATAGCGCGCATCCAGTTCTTTTGGGGATGTGAAAATCCATAAATAGTTAGATCATCTTGCATTTCTTGAATTTTAAACAACAATTTTATAGCACGCCTCTCTTTTTTTACTGCAATTAACACCCCTGCATAATCCCATAAAACAATGGGCGACTTTGGTTGCAATCTATATGCTAGGGTTGCGTATTTTAATGCCTTATCGTATTCTCTCAATTCATAATAGCAAGAGCTGAGACGTGAGTAAACCCAAAAAGACTTTCTATTATCTTGATTTATTATAAACAATAACAGGTCTTTTGCCTTGCTGTAGTTTTTATTTTCATATTCAATATAAAATTTATTGATAGCTTCTTCTCTATCTACAGTATTCATGATTACATTATGCTTTAGGTTTATAATATGTATCACCCATGTCTCTCTTTTTTTGATTATTAGATTTTGGTGGTTCTTTTTTACTTTTTGTTTCCTGATATTTCTGGTCTGCCTTCGCCTGCTCCTTTTGTTTTCTGGCTGCACCTTCTTGATGCTTTTGTTCTGTACTTGGTCGCGCGTTAGAAGTATGCTCTTCACCTGACCTTCTGTTTACCTTCCCGTTATCATTCCCTTTACCCGACGCCATATTGACAAACGCGTTACTTAACGTGTTAGCGCCATGTGCAGTTACTAGTGCGGCCTTGCCTGTTGCAATAAGTGATGCTCCACCTGTTTCGGGCGCGGCAACTACACTGCCAAGGGTCGCGCTAGCTCCACCTATAACTTCTGCCAGACCTGTTATCACAGCTGCCCCGTGACCTAATGTTCGGCCATAGTTATATAAGGAAGCATTATTGTGATTAGTTTGCGGTAAATTAACAGTATTGTCTGATATATACGCATTGACAGCTCCTGCTACTATATCACTAGCATCTCTACCTAACTGTCCCCAGTCCGGCCACCTACCATCAGGATCTGTAAACCGCATCGGATTGTTAAACCCATAAATGTAAGGTGAGTAACTTGCATCATTCTCAGCACTTGGATCAACTGTTGTCCATCTCCCAATCACCGGATCATAGAACCTTGCGCCATAATCATACTCATCGCCTAATACATCCTGTTTTTCTTTACCGTTATAAAGATACTTATTTTCGTCGCCTAAGCGGTATCTTACGTGGTCTTTACCAAAAGCAAAATATTCATCTTCTTGTATCACTCTGGCTGTGCCACCATCGTTATCAATACTTACACGTGTATTGCCCAGGTGGTCTTTAAGGTCGTATTCGTAACTATAGGTAGTGCCTATGCGTCGGGCCCGGCCTTCTTCGGTGGCTATAAACTCTATGTTACCATCTTTGTACTGCAGAAGATCGCACCGTGGTTTTTAAGATCATTGATACCATGCTTACCAAAAAGAAGTTTAAGGATTTCTTTAATATAATGTAGCTGCACTATAAAACAAGTAAAGCCCGGCGCATGGCCAGGCTTCCTTATTTTTAACAACATTTCGTTTCTAGCCAAGCCTTCAGTTGTTGGTCAAAAGACACAACAACGGCCAACGCGCTGAACACCAACAA
>JAZKET010000110.1:0-9347 GCA_040386815.1 Bacteroidota bacterium
TGCAAAAACAAGCCCCGGTACGTGTTGAACAAAAAATAGGTAGAAACGACCCTTGCCCTTGCGGTAGTGGTAAAAAATATAAAAGCTGCCACGGCGCGTAAGCCAGAGCAAACATTCTGAACCATGATTCGTATGATTAGGAGATTACCATGAACATTATACATCATGAAATCCTTTAATCTTACGAATCAAGGTTTGGACAAAATAATTACAATGACAAAAGCACCCGTTTATAAAGCCATATTTAGCCTAATAACCGGGTGCTTTTTTTTTATGCCAATAACTGCCAGAGCGCAAACCCCGCGCGGCACTGTAGAGGTAATAAAGGATGCCCGCATTGATAGCTTTGCCGCCCGCAGGGCAACCATAAAGGTTAGCGGAGGTACTACTACCACCACCGCCACAGGAAATGGAACCGTTTCAAGCAGTGGTTACAGGGTGCAGATATTTACAGGCCCTGACCGTAAGGATGCTTATGCTACCCAAGGCCGCTTTCAAAACGAACATGCGGGGATGCGCACCTACATTAGCTACTCGGCTCCTAATTACAAAGTACATGCCGGTGATTTCAGAACAAGGCTTGAAGCCGAACGATTGATGCAGCAACTTAGGGGCAATTATACTGGTCTTTTTATAATCAGGGGGAAGATTAACCCGTCAAAAATTACAACAACAGATGATTAAGCAGCAAATACAGGAACTATCTAAAGGACTTTTTAACGAAGTGGTAGCAAATCGCCGCCACCTGCACAGTCACCCCGAGCTTTCGTTTGAGGAAGTAGAAACATCAGCATTTGTTGCTAAAAAACTGGATGAACTGGGTATTGGCTGGGAACGCATGGCCGACAACGGTTTGGTTGCCCTGATAAAAGGTGAAAAACCATCAGACCAGGTGATAGCCCTGCGTGCCGATATGGACGCGCTGCCAATTTTAGAAGCAAACAACGTAGACTATAAATCGCAGAACGAAGGTGTAATGCATGCCTGCGGACATGATGTACATACTTCATCATTATTAGGTACAGCCAAAATATTAACCCAATTAAAAAGCGAATTTGGCGGCACCGTTAAATTAATATTTCAACCTGCCGAGGAGCGTTTACCCGGTGGTGCCAGCCTAATGATCAAAGAGGGTGTGTTAGAGAATCCGAAACCATCGGCAGTATTAGGTCAGCACGTTATGCCACTGATAGATGCCGGTAAATTTGGTTTCCGTTCGGGTCAATATATGGCATCTACAGACGAGTTATATGTAACCGTTACAGGTAAAGGTGGCCACGGCGCACAACCCCATAACAATGTCGACCCGGTAATTATTACCGCGCATATTTTGGTGGCTTTGCAACAAATTGTGAGCCGCATGTCGGCGCCTATTAACCCTACGGTTTTATCATTTGGTAAGGTGATAGCTAATGGTGCTACCAATGTTATCCCTAACGAAGTAAAACTGGAAGGTACCTTCCGCGCTCTTGACGAAGCCTGGCGTGCCGAGGCCCACATCAAAATGAAAAAAATGGCCGAAGGCATTGCCGAAAGCATGGGCGGCAGCTGCGAATTTAACATCATGAAAGGTTACCCATTCCTGATCAACGAACCGAAGTTAACTGCTGCGGTACGTGGTTACGCGGTTGATTACCTGGGCGAAGAAAACGTTGAGGATCTTGATATCTGGATGGCTGCCGAAGATTTTGCCTACTACTCGCAAGTTGCTGATGCCTGCTTTTACCGCATGGGTACCCGTAATGAAAGCCGTGGTATCACATCTGCAGTACACACGCCAACTTTTGATATTGAAGAGACTGCGTTAGAGCAAAGTATTGGCTTGATGGCTTATCTGGCTGTTAAACAATTGGGTAATTAGTCTGTTCAAACAACACGTTTGTCATTCTGAGCGATAGCCAAGAATCTACTGAGCGGCGTAAGCATGGTTTACAGATGCTTCGTTCCTCAGCATGACAATATTAAATTATGAACAAAAAACTCCTATTAGCTTTCTGCCTTATACTTTCCGCTTTTAGCTTAAAGGCGCAGGTGCGGTTTAATCCCGATACGATCATGACCATTGTGATCGATTCGCCGGTGAACATCCGCTCGCACCGCTTAAACGCGCAGGATTTTATTGACGCTGTGCTGGCCGATACTGGTTTCTACAAAGCTTTCCGCAACATGAAACGCTACGGCTTTACTGCTGCCAACGACATATACATCTACAACAAAAAAAACGGAATAGACGGCGAGATCCATCGTCGTATCAAACACAACAACATCCCCGGAAAACCTAAAACCGAATACCTGTTGCGGCAGGACAAAGGCAAGGTTTATAAAAAGAACGGCAAGTATGATCTGTACACCGTAGAGATGTTTGATTACATTTTTACCGGGGCCTATAATTCTGAATTTTCCTCTGCCGACGCGCTGGCCGGGGTAGGGAAGAATGGCTCTTACAAGGACAAACTTAAAACACTGATCTTCTCGCCGGGGCGTAAGGTTACCGGCATCCCTTTTCTAAGCAGCAAGACCGAGATCTTCGGCAGTGATATGCGCCAGTACTATTTCTACGAATTTGCCCGCGGTACTTACCTGGATAGTATCCCCGTTTATCGGTTTAAGGTTAAACGTAAGCCAAGTACATCAGACAGCGATGTTATGATCAATGAGCTGACTACCATTTTTGATATGCGCGATTTCAAGATTCTTGGACGCTATGTCGACATGAAATACAGCAATATGCTCTTTGATTTTGATGTAAAGATGAATATTGAGTTGATTCCCTTCAATGGTGAACTACTCCCCGCCAAGATCAGCTATCAGGGTAATTGGGATGTGCCGCTACATAAAGAGGAGCGGGCAAGCTTTTTGATTTTGCAGAAGGATTATAAGAAGTAAAAATTTTGTCATTGCGAGCGAGGAACGAGCGTGGCAATCGCACGCCATAAAAGTTCGACACTGTTCTCCGTGCGATTGCCACGCTATCGCTCGCAATGACATGTTGTATTAAAGCAGAAAAGCCACGCATTGCGTGGCTTTTCTGCTTTAATGGTCTTGAATTACTTTATCTGGCTCAACATCTCCTTCACCGCCGCTTCCAACTGTTGATCGGTGCCGGTAAGAACTTTGTTATAATCATTAGGTACACGGATATCCGGTTCCAACTGGTGGTTCTCGGTAGCGTGGGTTTCGTTGATGCCCCAGCTGCCCACCATCGGGATACCAAAGGTTAGCGAGTTGTCGATCAGGTTTTCCCACCACACAGCGGTACCAGTACCGGCAACAGGCATACCTACCAGTTTGCCCAGCCCTAAAGCTTTATAAGCGTAAGGGAACATAAAGGCATCAGAATAGTTGCCTTCGCTCATCAGTACGCAGCTTGGTTTTGTCCATTTGTTACCTGGCTCGCCACCGGTGGTTTCTGCACCTTGCGGGCGGAAAGCGAAATATCTTTTACCTCCCAGGAAAGTCACCAGATCATCGTGCAGCCAACCACCGCCGTTAAAACGGGTATCAACAATCAGCGCTTTTTTAGTCAGGTTTTTACCTAACACTTTGTCAAATGTACTACGATAGCTAGCCTCGTTCATGCCTTCAATGTGTACATAGCCAACTTGCCCTTTTGAAAGGCTGTCGGTTAGTTGTTCCATTTTGCGTACCCAACGGTCGTACAGCATACCGTTTTCTGCACCTGCGGCTAATGGTTTCACAGTTTCGTTATAAACGGTTTTTGTAGCCGGGTCGTGGAAAGTTACCAGGGTATATTTGCCGGCTTTACCGTTTAATAATTTCGCCCAATCCTCATCATTGGTAATCGCTACGCCGTCAATTTTATCAATAATATAGCCCTTTTTCATTTTGCTCTTCGCAATATCAAACGGACTGCCGTTGATGATATCACGCACGATCAAACCATCAGCGGTATTAGCATTATCATACAACAAACCCAATACACTTGTACGGTCGCCTTCCGGCAATACAGGCGAGTAGTTAGCGCCGGTGTGCGATACGTTTAGTTCGCCCAAAAGCTCGCTCAATAATACCTGGAAATCATAATTGTTATTTACGTATGGCAAAAACTTTTCGTAGTTGTCGCTGTAGTATTTCCAATCCACACCCTGCATTTTAGGGTCGTAGATCTTTTTAGGCACTTGCTTAACAATGTGCTCGTAAATGTATTTACGCTCTGCCGCGGCGTTCAGGGTGTATGTAGCGCTGATAGGTATCTGGGTAACCTTACCATTATCTACATCAATTTTCATAGCGCCACCGCCCGACATCATGAATAACGATTTACCATCCTTACTCATTATCAGTCCGCCGCCACCAGCGTTTATTTCGGCCAGTACGCGCGTTTCTTTAGTACGGGTTGTTAGTACCCAAAGGTTATAACCTTTATCAAAAGCAGCTAAATAGTAAAGCTTCTCGCCATCTTTTGATAGTTTCGAATCGCCGATACGGGTTGAGGTTAAAGTCAAGCGTACGGTACGCTCATCCAAATTATCCAGATCAGGTGCAAACTCAGGTATGGTTGGTGGTTTTACCTTTTCTTTTTTTGCTTTCGCTATGCTGTCAGCTTTGGCCTGTGCTTTTTTAATGTCAACCGAATCGCGTTTGCCTATCTCCGTTTTTATCGCCAGGTCTTCTTTGCTCAGGTTAAATTTATCCCAGGTTTCTTTATCAAAAAATTTAGCGTAGATGTCGCCCTGCGCGCCGCGGCTCAGGTTTTTCATGCCTTGCTTGTCGCTGCTCCAGTACATCATTTTATCGCCCATACCAAACTGCGGGTTGTAGTCATTAAAACCGCTTTGGGTAAGGTTAACGCGGCCTTTTGAGCCATCAGCTTTGATCAGTACGATCTCGCTGCTGCCTAAAGCGTTGGTCTCGGTTGATTGTGCGATCAAATATTTGCTATCTGCCGACCATTTAAAATTCTGGTCGCCATCACTGTATGAAAAATTTACACCAGCCGGCAGTACAGCTATAGCGCTTTTGCTGGCAATGTCATACACTTTAATAATATTACGCTCCTCCAAATAAGCTATCTTTTTGCCATTCGGCGATGGCATTGGCTGAAATTCATCTTTATCCGTAGCAATGATAGGCTCGGTAGTCAACGTGGTAGCGGCATAAAAAGACGGCTCGCTTTTGCTGGCGATGCTGGTTTTATAAATATCCCATGATTTTTCGTTCTCAACCGAATAGATGATACTGCGGCCATCGGTAGAAAACTCTATCATACGCTCCTGGTACGGCGTGTTGGTAACACGTTTAACAATACCACCTTCAACAGATGACGCGAAGATATCGCCACGATAAACAAAGGCTATCTCTTTACCATCTGGCGATACAGCCATGTCAGACGCGCCACGTGCTGCGATGTTTTGCGTTTGGTCGCTGTTAAAATCAGCATTAACATTGATGGTGATCTTTTGTGGCGCCTGGCCCTCTTTTAAGGTATAAACGTCGCCATTTTGTGTAAATGCAAAAGTGCCGTTGGCAGCCCTCGACAGGTTACGCACCGGGTTCTTTTCAAACTTGGTGATCTGTGTTATTTTAGTAACATCAGCTTCTGATGATTTGTACAGGTTTTGATTTCCGTTACGCTCGCTCAGGTAATAAAAAGTTCCGGCATCGCCCCAAACCGGCTCGCGGTCCTCGCCAACATAGGTCGACGCTTTGGCGTAAGCCGCTGTTTTGGTGTTATAGATCCAGATATCTTTAGTTACGCTCGAGGTATGATGCTTGCGGTAGGGGTTTTCATAACCTTTACCATCCTGGTAAATAAATTTATCGCCGGCTTTGTTGAAATGCACAAAATCGGTACCGGCCGAATTTACCATATAGCTGCGGCCACCAGCAGCGGCAACTTTATACAGCTTGGTAAAATA
Source organism: Bacteroidota bacterium (assembly GCA_040386815.1). Classification (GTDB taxonomy): domain Bacteria; phylum Bacteroidota; class Bacteroidia; order Sphingobacteriales; family Sphingobacteriaceae; genus Mucilaginibacter. The sequence continues at coordinate 5,880 of JAZKET010000110.1, forward strand.
ACCATCGCCCGGGAAACGTACCGAACTGGCAACATCATGTCTGCGGCTGCCAAAGTAAAGCGTTTTATCGTCTGCCGAAAACTCGAACGGGATATCACGGCTCGAATCGAAGGTTAAGCGCTTAGCGGCGCCACCGTCTGAAGGCATGGTATACACGTCGAAGTTTCCGTAGCGGTCTGACGCGAATGCGATAGTTTTACCGTCGCGGCTCCAGATAGGGTAACCGTTGTACGAACTGTTGATGGTTAGCGGAATAGCAGAGCCGCCGGTAGCGGCTACTTTAAAGATATTGCCTTTATACTCAAAGGTAATCCAGTTACCATCGGGCGAGATGGCGGGTTGCTGCATAAACATAGCCGGGCTTTGCGCAAACGCATTGCACAAGGCCGAGCTGATCAGCAAAATGATCAGGGAGAATTTTTTCATGATAAGTTAATTTCTGGGTGTAAGATAGGGAAAGGTTAGATAAATGACAAGATGGTAGTTTTCCTTCTTTGATGGGTCTATTGGTCGCGTGGTTAGGCCCTTCACGCACTTGGCTTGCCTCCGCTCAATTGCCGCGGAATGGCTGTTACTTTTGGCTTGATCCAAAAGTAACCAAAAGATCAAGTCAGCCGCAATGCTTCTTTTGCCGCACAAGGCCATGCGCTGCAAAGCCGGTAAAACCACGGGGCCGCACTTCTTTTGCGCCGCTTCGCACGCTCTTGCCCTGTGCTTCAGCAAATGAAGTGAATGCCCCCTGCCATACGCGCAGGCCAGCAGTTTTACCGTCTTTCGCCCAGAAGCTCCACGGCTGACGGCCCCATGCTCGTTTGTCTGAACTAGGATTTGTAGGATTTAATGATTATAGGATTCTTTGTAGAGACGTAATACTTTGCGTCTCACGCTTGCTGATTGTCTGAACCTTGATTCGTAAGATTTCAGGATTTTTTTAATATCGTAAGATTTTTTTTTTCGCTGGGATGTCAGAAAATAAGCTTCGGGTGAGGGCAGATAAAAACTGATAGCCTGTGCGATGGTAAGGGGCATAGCTTTTTTTTGCCAAGTGTGTTGGTGGTGCGTGAGGGGCAAAATTATGCAGCCCGCGGTTTTTATCTGGCGTGCAGGGCAAAGGCCCCGTGCGGCAGAGAAGCCTCTTTTCTGACTTGATTTTTTGCTTCTTTTGTATCAAGACAAAAGAAGAAGCCCAACCGGCGGCGATTGAGCCGGGGCAAGCCCTGTGCGTGAAGGGCCTATGGAAGCGATAGGTAGCATAAGAGCGAAGCAATCGGCCGCTTTACAGGCGTGCGATTGCTTCGTTCCTCGCAATGACAAATATTTTAAAACTCAGCATTTTTTGGGAAACGTGGGAAAGGAATAACGTCCCTGATATTACCCATACCCGTTACAAACAGCACCAAACGTTCAAAGCCTAAACCAAAGCCGGCGTGCGGGCAACCACCAAAGCGGCGGGTGTCAAGGTACCACCAAAGCTCATCTTTAGGTATACCTATCTCGTCCATGCGGGTTTCCAGTTTGTCAAGGCGCTCTTCGCGCTGGCTGCCGCCTACTATCTCGCCAATACCCGGGAACAGGATATCCATTGCAGCAACGGTTTTGTCATCGTCGTTTTGGCGCATGTAGAACGATTTGATCTCTTTTGGATAATCAGTCAGGATAACCGGTTTTTTAAAGTGTTTCTCTACCAAATAACGTTCGTGTTCTGATTGCAGGTCGGTGCCCCAGCCTTCAACAAGGTATTGAAACTTCTTCTTTTTATTTGGGGTCGATTCTTTTAGGATCTCTATCGCTTCGGTATAAGTCAGGCGCTCAAAATCGTTAGCTAAACAAAACTGCAGTTTTTCGGTCAGGCTCATTTCAGAGCGCTCGTTCTGCGGTTTTTGCTTTTCTTCTTCCAGTAAACGCTGGGTTAAAAACTCAATATCTTCTTTGTTTTTATCAAGCGCGTAAGCAATCACATATTTCAGCAATGCCTCGGCTGTGTCCATGTTGTCGGTAATATCGGCAAAAGCCATCTCCGGCTCAATCATCCAAAACTCGGCCAAGTGGCGGGTTGTGTTACTGTTTTCGGCACGGAAAGTAGGGCCAAAGGTGTAAATATCGCTTAGGGCCATAGCGCCTAGCTCGCCTTCTAACTGGCCGGATACGGTTAAGTTAGTCGCACGACCAAAAAAGTCTTGCTTGTAATCAACCTCGCCGGTATCAGTACGTGGCGTATTACCCAAATCGAAGTTGGTAACGTGGAAAGTTTCGCCCGCGCCTTCAGCATCACTGGCGGTAATGATAGGGGTATGCAGGTACACAAAACCACGCTCCTGGAAAAACTGGTGCACGGCGTACGACAAAGTGTTACGCACCCTGAAAATAGCGCCAAAAGTATTGGTACGAAAACGCAGGTGAGCGTTCTCGCGCAAAAACTCCAAACTGTGTTTTTTAGGTTGGATAGGATATTTCTCCGGGTCGCAATCGCCCAAAATCTCAACCGTTTCGGCAATAACTTCAACGGTTTGACCTTTACCTTGTGATGCGATGAGTTTACCAAACACGCTGATAGCAGCGCCTACGGTAATGCGTTTTAGCAGGGCAGGGTCGGTGTTTTCAAAGTCGACAACAATTTGCACGTTATTATTGGTCGATCCATCATTTAAAGCTATAAAACGGTTTTGGCGAAAGGCTCTAACCCATCCCTTAACGGTTACATCAACATCGGTTGTTGTGCTTTGCAATAATGCATTGATCTTAATACGTTGGCTCATTGTTGTAAATTTTTTTAGAGCCGCTAAATTACAATTTACTTGGCTAACTTAACACCAAAACTGCCTCTAAAATTAATGTGAGCGGTATCAACCCTTAACACCCCGGTTGGCTTAGCTAGTTTATAGCGTAATTCAAAACGGCCTAAAACCCATTGGCCCTGGTTTGCTTCCGTATCGCCGTTTTCAAACCTAATGGCCATGGTGTTTTTAAAGGTGGTATCAAGTATATACGTCAGGATATTGTTTGAGCCAAAGGTGTCGCTGTAAATAACCGTTTCGGGTATTTTTTCATAAACATTAAACTCATTTTTAGCCCCGTCTTTTTTAATGCTCAATTTTAGGCGGAAAGTGTATTCTGTGCCTGGCCTGTTGCTCCATATAGTAAGCGAGTCGTTCCTAATGGTATCTTTAAAGTTGGTTTCGCTCCAGGTAATATTTTTGTCAGTTACCAAAGTGCCGGCAACATGCCTGTAGGTTTCTGTAGGTATAAAACAGCAAAGCCGCCCTTTACCGCACGATTGAAATAGTAATGATATAATAATGATTGTAACAAGTAGTGTAAGGCGTGGCATAGGTTAATGATTTTGCTTATTACTAAAATACAATACTTTTATGATTAAACTAACAGTATTGGAAGTTTTTAAAACTTGGTAACTCTTTTAAGTAGTTTTGCATTATGAACCCCAAACTTAGCCTGGTACTTGGCATCCTC
>JAZKET010000110.1:9357-37835 GCA_040386815.1 Bacteroidota bacterium
ACGCCGGTGGTCTGCGCGTTTTACCGTATAGCGTTTGCCCTGTTATGCCTGCTGCCCTACTGTCTTTACAAACGCAACCTTAAGCTGCAACGTAAAGATGTGATATTGGCATTGGTAAGCGGTTTGGTTTTCGCCAGTGATGTAGCGGTGTGGAACGTTTCTATCAAAATGATAAGCGCAACGGTATCAACCCTGCTGGCCAATCTGGCACCGGTTTGGGTGGGTTTGTTCAGTTATTTATTGTTTAAAAAGAGATCGGGCTGGTTGTTTTGGCTAGGTACAGGCATTGCCATTGTTGGTATGATTATTTTGGTGGGGATACGCAATATCCTGCAATTGCAGTTTAATCTGGGCGTTTTATTGGCGGTTGCGGCCAGTATTTTGTATGCTATTTATATCATAATCACCAAAGATGTGCTAAAAAGAGTGGCTACTTTACCATTTATGTGCTATAGTATGCTCGGATCTACCCTGTTTTTACTCATAATTACCCTGATTTTAGGCGGAAATTTGCTGATTTTTAACGGAAAAACCTGGGCAAGTTTTGCCGGAATGGGTGTAATTTGCCAGCTGGCAGGCTGGATAACTATCAATTATGCTATCGGTAAATTGGAGTCGACCAAGGTATCTATCGCCCTGCTAAGCCAAACTGTCACTACGGGTTTACTGGCTGTGGTATTATTAAATGAGCGATTGGCAGCTAAAGAAATTATTGGCAGCGCTATTGTTTTAGGTGGGATAGCGGTAACGTTTTTAAAGGGGAAACGGGCTGCTATTTCATCATAGCGATGGGTTTCAAACCCATCGCTATGCGGAAATACCTCATCCAAAGTGTAAATTACTTTCAGAATTGGTCACAAATTGGCTAAAACAGTAAACATTTAAAGTATTGATTATTAAATAATTGCATAAAATATTGTTTCATTTTGTTTCACTGGTTTTTTGCAATTTATTTATAGACAATAAGTTAGATCAAAATCTTGTTTCACTTGTTTCATCTGTGTCACACTCCCCTGAAACAAAGCATCTCCCTCAAAAAAAATTTGTACCTTAACCTGTTAGCAAAATGTTAATAAGGCGATGCATAATTGCCCTACATTTGTACCCGCATGATACTAAAATCAACTATCGACCGCATTATGGAAGCCACAGACATTGTGGAGGTGATAGGCGAATTTGTAAATCTGAAGAAACGCGGGGCCAACTTTGTGGGCCTATCGCCGTTTGTTAATGAGCGCACGCCGTCGTTCACGGTGTCGCCGGCCAAGGGTATTTTTAAAGATTTCTCATCGGGCAAAGGGGGCAGCGCCGTTACTTTCCTGATGGAACTGGAGAAGTTTACCTACCCGGAAGCACTTAAATGGCTGGCCAAAAAATACAGCATAGAAGTAGAAGAAACGGTAGACGCGCCCGAAGATCGCGAAGCAGACAACCGCCGCGAGAGCCTTATGATCGTATCCGGATATGCCGCCAAGTTTTTTCATGAAAGCCTGCTGGATACCGACGAGGGCAAGTCTATAGGCCTTAGCTATTTTAAAGAACGCGGTTTCAGTACCGATACCATAAAGAAATTCGAGCTGGGTTACTCGCCTGACCAATGGGAGGCCTTCACGGGGCAGGCTATTAAAGAAGGTTACCAGGAAGAGTTTTTAACCGAAAGCGGCCTGTCTGTTAAACGCGATAACGGTACATTGTATGACCGTTACCGGGGTAGGGTGATGTTTCCGATACATAGCTTTACCGGCCGTGTGATAGCCTTTGGTGGCCGTACGTTGAAAAACGATAAGAACGTACCCAAATACGTAAACTCGCCCGAAAGTGAGATCTACCATAAATCGAACGTCCTTTACGGTCTGTACTTTGCCAAGAAAGCCATCCGAGACGAGGATAACTGCTACCTGGTAGAAGGTTATGCCGACGTAATATCGGTACACCAGGCGGGGATCGAGAACGTGGTGGCATCGTCAGGTACATCTTTAACTGTTGAGCAAGTGCGGCTGATTGGCCGCCTCACTAAAAACATCACTATACTATATGATGGCGACGCTGCAGGTATAAAAGCATCGCTGCGCGGATTGGACATCATTCTGGAAGAAGGCCTTAACGTAAAAGTGGTGCTATTCCCGGATGGGCATGACCCGGATTCGTATGTTCGATTAGTAGGTACAGCAGGTTTCAAAAAGCATATTGAGGATAACAAGAAGGACTTCATCCTTTACAAAGCCAACCTGTTATTGAAAGAGGCGGGTAATGACCCGATCAAGAAGTCGGAAGTTATACGTGATATTGTTGAGAGCATAGCTAAGATCCCTGATTCTATAAAGGCATCGGTATTTATTAAGGAGTGTAGTTCGATATTGAAGATAGACGAGCGCGCCCTGCTTACCGAGCTTAATAAAATGCGCCAGGCCAAGGCCAAAAAGGATGGTCAGCAGCAAATGGGCGGCAGGGAAATGATAACGCCTTACGAGGATTATCCGGTAGCTGAAGAGCCTGTTGCCGAGCCGACTGAGACTTACTCGCAGGAGAAAGAGATCGTCCGTATTTTGTTGCTTTACGGTAATAAAATGATTGACTGGGATGGGATTTCAGATACGTATATTGGCCCCTTTATGGTTGCCGAGTTGAGCGACGTTGAGTTTGAGCATCCCATCATCAAAAACTTTGTCGAACTGTATAGTAAAGAGGTTGATAATGGTAATTTGCCCGAAGATCAACACTTTATCCATCACCCCGACAAAGAAATTGTTGACCTTGTGGTAACCCAAATAGCCACCCGCTATACCCTAAGCGAAAACTGGTACGAGATGCACAAAATACTGGTGAGCGACGAGCAGGACAATATGAAGGCTACCGTGCTGGGTGCTATATTTCACCTCAAGATGCACAAGGTTGGCAAGATGCTGGAAAACCTGCGCGACGAGCTGCAAAAAGCTACCAGCGACGAAGACCAGGACATATTGCTTACACAGTACATGCGCATGAAAAAGGTTGAAAAAACCATATCAGATTACCTGGGCTCTGTAATTATCAAATAATGGCAACCCACAATGACCTTGGCCGCCATGGCGAAGCACTTGCAAAAGCGCATCTTGAAGCTGCAGGCTACGAGATACTTGACCAAAACTGGTGCCACCAAAAAGCAGAGATTGACCTTATTGCATATAAAGACAAGGTTATTATATTTGCCGAGGTGAAAACCCGCACGGGCAACGGTTTTGGCCAGCCTGAAGACTTTGTTGATAAACGTAAGCAAAACCTACTGGCCAAAGCTGCTAACGAGTACGTTTACCTGATGAATCATCAGGGCGAGGTGCGTTTTGATATCATAGCCATATTATTAAAAAACGATACTAACTATAAAATAAACCATATTGAGGATGCTTTTTGGCCATCCCCCAACTTATTATGAAAACCAGATCATTGCTATTTGCTGTCACCCTGTTACTAGCGGTTTACGGCTGTAAGGATAAAAACACAACCGCTACAGACGAAGTTAACGGTGTAGATATCACCCTTTATTCGCCGGGGGCATTTAATTACAGCGCAGGAGACACTTTGAAATTTATGGCCAAATATCCCGCTTCGTTACAGGTCGACTCGGTTGTATACCTTTTGGATTCTGTGCGTGTTGCAGCTGTAAAAGATTCATCTTACGTTAAAATAGAAACTGATACTATTAAGATGGGTACCCGCACTTTAACTGCTAAAGTATATCAGGGCGGAAAAGCGCAAGATGTATCAACCAGTATTTACCTTAAAGCCGGCAGAGAACCAGAATTGCTGACTTATAAAGTGATTAAAAAGTTTCCGCATGATACATCAGCTTATACAGAGGGGCTTATTTATGAGGACGGTATCCTGTATGAAAGTACCGGCGAAAAAGGCCATTCAGAAATACGTAAAGTTGAGTTGGAAACAGGTAAGGTTTTGCAAAGAACCAAGCTTGAAGATAAGTACTTTGGCGAAGGCATTGCTATTGTGGGCGACGAAATAGTAATGTTTACATATCGTGAAAAGGTTGGTTTTGTATTTGATAAAAAAACATTAAAGCTTAAAAGACAGTTTAATAATAACGTAGGTGTAGAGGGCTGGGGCGCTACTTTTGATGGTGAGAAGATTTATCTTGATGACAGCACAAACCGTATTTGGTTGCTGGATAAGAATGACTATCGCCAAACAGGCTTTATAGATGTGTTCGATTTTCAAGGTCCGGTTGAGCAAATCAACGAGTTGGAATATGTAGGGGGAAAGATATATGCTAATATATACACCTATGATACCATTGTAATTATCAACCCTAAAACCGGCGCTGTAGAGCAAAATGTAAATATGATGAACCTGTGGCCGTACGTAACGCGCCCTAAAGGGTTTGATAGTGAGAATAACGTTATTAACGGTATTGCTTACGATGCAAAAGGTAAGCGCCTGTTTGTAACTGGTAAGAAATGGCCGTGGTTATACCAGGTTGAATTTATAAGAAAATAACCTGTACTTAAACATATAAGCAAAGCGCTAAGATTTTCTTGGCGCTTTTTTTTGTTTGTAATCTATTGATTTTAAGTTAAATAATAGTTAGCTTTATATGTACCTTTTAAATCTTGTTATATGTTTAAAAGTCCATTTTCATTCGATGGCCGCATCAGGAGGACTGAGTTCGGTATAACATTTATAATTTTAACTGCCTTTATTTTATTCTTAGCATCTGAGTATAAAAATGACGACGGCACAGTACTTATGGCCGCCCTTCCCTTACTTTGGTTGATTGGGGCTCAGGGAGCCAAGCGGTGCCATGATATTGGCAAAACGGGGTGGTGGCAATGTATCCCTTTTTATTTCTTGATATTGTTAACTAAAGACGGTATCGCTGGCGATACCAAATATGGCGAAGATCCTAAAGAGCGGACTGCGGTAATAGCGGACGAAGTGATTACTAACCCGGTAATAGCTAAGGCACCCGCATCGGCCGATGTTGATGATAATCCGACGATAATCCCCTGATATTCTATATCGACAAAAAAAGCCGCCCCAACGTTAGTCTGGACGGCTTTTTTTGCAAGGACGGTGTCTTACCTCCAAGCCTTGTACTGATTGATTAAACCGTTGGTTGATGAATCATGGCTTTCAACATTGGTGTCGTCTTTTAGCTCGGGTAATATTTTTCCGGCTAACTGTTTGCCCAGTTCAACGCCCCATTGGTCAAAGCTGTAAATGTTCCAGATAATGCCTTGTACAAATATTTTATGTTCGTACATGGCTAATAATGATCCTAAAACGCGTGGGGTTATTTTTTTAACCAATATAGAGTTGGTAGGGCGATTGCCTTCAAACTCTTTAAATGGTGCAAGGGTGTCAATTTCTTCTTTTGATTTGCCTGCTTTTTCTAATTCGGCAACTACTTCTTCGTGGTCTTTGCCGTTCATCAAAGCTTCTGTTTGTGCAAAAAAGTTTGACATCAACATTTTATGATGCTCGCCCAGTGGGTTGTGCGATTGTGCCGGAGCGATAAAATCGCAAGGAATAAGTTTTGTGCCCTGGTGAATTAATTGATAAAAAGCGTGCTGGCCGTTAGTGCCCGGCTCGCCCCAAATAATTGGGCCGGTAGAGTAATCAACTTTATTACCGTTACGGTCAACATATTTGCCGTTACTTTCCATATCGCCTTGTTGGAAATATGCAGCAAAGCGGTGCATGTATTGGTCGTAAGGTAAAATAGCCTGGGTTTCTGCCTCAAAGAAGTTGTTGTACCAAATGCCTAAAAGGGCAAGTATAGTAGGCAGGTTTTCTTCGGCAGGTGCAGTTTTAAAGTGGTTATCCATAGCATGTGCGCCAGCTAGTAACTCGTTAAAGTTATCAAAACCAACGCTTAATGAAATAGACAGGCCAATAGCGCTCCACAAAGAGTAGCGGCCGCCAACCCAATCCCAAAACTCAAACATGTTTTTGGTATCTATGCCAAATTTTCCAACACCATCAGCATTAGTTGATAGTGCAGCAAAGTGTTTGGCAACATCTTCATCCTTACCGCCGCTTTTAATAAACCAGTCGCGCGCGCTGTGAGCGTTAGCCATGGTCTCTTGAGTAGTAAAGGTTTTTGATGCTATCAGGAATAAAGTAGTTTCTGCGTTTAAATCTTTCAAAGTTTCGGCAATATGTGTGCCGTCAACGTTTGATACAAAATGCAGGTTCAAGTGGTTTTTGTATGATTTTAAAGCTTCGGTAACCATTACCGGGCCAAGGTCTGAGCCGCCAATGCCAATGTTTACCACATCGGTAATTGCTTTGCCGGTATAGCCTTTCCATGAGCCTGAAATGATAGCGTCGCTAAACTCTTTCATGTGTTGCAATACGCTGTTAACATCAGGCATTACATCTTTACCCTCAACTAAAATTGGGGTATTGCTTTGGTTACGCAAAGCGATGTGCAAGACTGGTCTGCCTTCAGTGGCATTTATCACATCGCCGCTAAACATTGCATTAATGGCTTCGTTAAGTTTACACTCTTTAGCAAGTTGAAGTAGTAACGCTAAAGTTTCGTCAGTAACGCGGTTTTTTGAATAATCAAGCAAAATGTCTTCAAATTGAACAGAGAATTTAGTGAAACGTTCCTTGTCCTTCTCGAAAAGTCCTTTTAAGCTTTCTGCCACTACATCAATATAGTGGTCTGTCAAATATTTATAGGCTTGTGTTGTAGTAAAATCGATATTTGGTAGCATAATGCGTTTGTTTATACGCAAAAATAGAATTAAATATCAATTAGTCTATGGTTTTAACCAATAACATAATGATTCTATTACATAAACTATACTTTTTGTTGATTTAGTATAGTGAAATCTGTTTTTTGCATGTGTTTTTGAGGATTTTTAATCAATAATTTATTGGTGAGCTATTGTTATATTTGCCTCATGACAAAAGAACAGATCCAGGATTTAAGGGATAGATTAGTTTCCCTGAGGAGGCATCTTTGACATCGACAAGAAGCTTGATGCCTTAAAGATTGAACAAGATATAACCATTGGCCCCCATTTTTGGGACCACCCCAAAGAGGCCGAAAAGGTTTTGGCATCTATCAAAACAAAAAAGGTTTGGACAGACAAATTTCAAAATGTGTCGTCTGTAGTTGATGATGCTGGCGTAATGTTCGATTTTTTTAAGGGCGGCGATGCTACCGAAGCTGAAATGAAGGAGCAATTTGACATTGCCACCAAGGCAATTGAAGAGCTTGAATTTAAAAACATGCTCAGCGCCGAAGAAGATCAGCTTAACGCGGTGCTACAGATAACCGCCGGTGCAGGTGGTACCGAGAGCTGCGACTGGGCCGGTATGCTGATGCGCATGTATATTATGTGGGGCGAAAAGAACGGCTATAAGGTATCTGAGCAGGATTTTCAAGAAGGCGAGTCGGCGGGTGTTAAAACCGTTACGCTGCAGCTGGAGGGCGAGTTTGCCTATGGCTATTTAAAAGGCGAAAACGGTGTACACCGCCTGGTGCGCATCTCACCATTTGATGCTAATGCTAAGCGCCATACCTCGTTCGCGTCGGTGTATGTTTATCCTTTGGTTGATGATACTATTGAGATTGAGGTTAACCCCGGCGATATTGAGTTTGAGACCTTCAGAGCTGGCGGTGCAGGTGGACAGAACGTAAACAAGGTGGAAACCGCGGTGCGTTTGTACCACAAGCCGTCGGGTATAATTATCAAGAACCAGGAATCGCGCTCGCAGTTGCAGAATAAGGACAACGCTATACGCTTGTTAAAATCGCAATTGTATGAGATTGAGATGCGTAAACGCCGGGAAGCCAGCGACAAAGTTGAAGGCAACAAGAAGAAAATAGAATGGGGATCGCAGATACGTAACTATGTGTTACACCCCTACAAACTGGTTAAGGACCTGCGTACTGACCACGAAACCTCAAACGCCGCGGCAGTGCTGGACGGAGATCTGGACGATTTTCTGAAAGCCTACCTGATGGAGTTTGGCGGTGATAAAGAGTAAACCCCTCCAAACCCTCCCCGAAAGGGGAGGGTTTGTTTCACGCGGATATATGAAACAAATGAAACAAGTGAAACAAGATTTTGACTTAATGTTCTGTCTGTTAGTGAATTGAAAAAATTTAGTGAAACAAAATGAAACAGAGTTTTTGTATAAAACGCTGTAAGTCAATTAGTTAATATTTTATATTTTTTGTCAGTTTTACCCGGATATTTTTGCGGTAAATCCAGAAAAATCTGGGTAAACCGGGTATTTATATTTCCAACTTCAACCAAATTCTCGTCCAAAAACGTCGTCCACTCATTGCAGGTTGATGTGTTTTGTTAACAGGGCCATATTTGTTCTAGATATTTATTTAGTAACATAACCTATAAGCCATGTTAAAGCAAACCTTATCAACCCTAGTATGCGCCTGCATATTATCGTTATCGGCCAGCGGCCAAAATGCTGACATTAAAAAAAGCATCGTAATAAAAAACACACCAAAAGCCACCATTACATTTAACCTGCAAAAAATGCCGGGCATAGGCCCTGCCGGTAATAGCAGTCATGTTATTGCTAATTTTGACCAGGTGCGGCCCCATGATGATTTTAAAGCTTATCCGAAGGTTAAAAATAAACCCACCGGACTACGTAATATTGTTGAATACTATTACACCTATAATAACTTTCAGTTAGTTTACCAGAGTTATCGCGCCGGTATTTATACAAAAGATTATTTTATAAAAAAGGCCGCTCAACAAAAGTGGAACCTTGCAGATACGATCAGATTATCGCCTAAGCCAATTAAGTGCGGTATATCGGTTTTAGCCGGCTATAACCGCCAAAATGAAATTGTTTACATAGTTGATTCCAATAATAACGGCGATTTCAGCGACGACGTTTTAAGAAACATATTCCTGGATATTCACGATATAGACCCCGACCTGGCAGTGCCTGTCTATATGGAGTACGCTGCAGGTAAGGTTATCAAGAACGAAAAGATATTGGTTTTGGTTAGAGCCGACAAAGGTGATACTGATATTAGATTGAAATTTTCATTCCCTGAATTTAGATATGCCCGGTTTAATTACCAGGGACAAACTTATTTTGTTTGTACCGATTCGCATCCCGGTTATGACCAGCGTATTACCGTAATGCCCGATGTACCAAATTTCTCAAACGTTGCGGCGGGGAGCATTAAAATGAACCAGTTTGTGCGCCTGGGCGATAAAGAGTTTACCTTCAGCGGCTTTTCTGAGAACGGCAGTAAAATAAGTTTCAGCGGCGATGATATTAAAGACTTTTCGGCATCGCTGATACCCGTTACCACTAAAAGCGTGGCTAAGGTTGGCACAGGTTTATCCACTTCTTTAATATCAAGTCAGCTTGGTTTTATGGCACCAACTGTAAAAGGCTATAATGTTAATACTGTATTGGCCGATAAAGGCTTAATATCAACTGCAAATTTAAAAGGCAAGTATGTTTTTGTTGATTTTTGGGCCAGTTACTGTGTGTATTGTATAGATGAGTTTCCGTACCTTAAAGCTGCATACAATAAGTATGGCCGCGATAAATTTGAGATAATAGGGGTGCTAAATGAAACCGACCAGGACGTCACCAAGAACCTGATAGACGAAGGTAAAATGGTATGGCCCACCATACTGACAAACGTTAAAACTACTGATGTTAGCGGCTATAAGATCAATAGTTATCCAACCAGTTATTTAATTAATCCACAGGGTAAAGTAGTGGCTGTGAACCTGCGCGGCGAAGCGCTGATGAATAAGTTAAAGTCATTAATTAAACTTTAATAATTAGGCAGTACATTTAAAACTCAAAGCCATGAAACTAAAACTTATCATATTTCTTTTTTTACTTGCCGGATTACAGGCAAAAAGCCAAATTTTAGAGCGTAGCTTTGCTGCCGGAGCTTTTGGAAACTACATTTATTTTGACACTCAACCCGACAGTCGAAGTGCGTTGTTTAAAGGCATGTTGCAGGGCTTATATGTGCCAGACCATGCCGTTTCATTGGTTTTAGACAAACGCAATACAGAGCGTAAATTATCATCGCCCATAGCTTTAGGCGTAAAGCTAGAAGCAAAGCTGTGGTATTATGATATGGCTCCTGTACAAAACTTTTCCAAGAGTTTACCAGCCTTTCGTTTAAAAGATAACTCGCCTGCTATCGTGATAGCAATAGGTATCAACAAAAATAACATTGCTGATTATCGCTACCGTGTAGTATTAAATGACAGCGCAGAAGTTGTGCATTGGTCGCCTATACCTAAGCTTGAGCAGCAATATGGTGCTACACAGCCTTATGGTTTCATCGGCAGTTTTAGTTATCCAAATAAACAGGCTATGGTAGAAGTTGTCAATATTAAAAATTACAGCCTAAGAACAGGTGCGGTTTTTGACTGGCGAAAAGACGTTAAGCCATTTGTTTTTGCAGTAACCGGCCAGGCGATGCAAAATAAACCTAAACAATCTGTAGATTTTACGCTTAACAAAGATTCTCTAACTCAAAAAGTTGCCAAAATTTTCGCTGTGGAAGGTACCGTAGGTTACTTGTTGTTACACATGCGGCAACACCCGGGTTTAGCTTATGGCTCGTCTCTTAATAAAGATGACAATGGCCAAACATCCGTCAACTTAAACGGTGAAGGCGAAGACATTAATGGCGTAATAAAATTTAATGTAGATACGCTAAAGGCCGGTAAGTATGATATCACGATATATCCCAAGGCGGGCTTATTGTCCATACCCGGGCAGGAAACTCATATCGAACTAAATATAACATCGCCGCGACGATCGGGTTCAATATTAGAAAAGAAGGCATCCTTTAAACAATTAATTCCTTACACAATAGGAGCAGTGCTGGTAACAGCACTGCTTTTTGTGCTTTATCGCAGGCGTGCTAATGCTAAACTGGCGCAAGCTGCGCAGGCCAAGCAAAATGTGAGTTTAAAGATGCGATCGATCCGTGCGCAGCTTAATCCGCATTTTATGTTTAATGCTTTAACATCTATACAAAACCTGGTAAATAAAAAAGATATGGAGGGTGCTAACCATTACCTAAGCCGTTTTGCCGATTTGACCCGTAAGGTGTTATACACCAGCGAGCGCGACCTGATCAGCTTGGAAGATGAGGTCAAAATATTAGACGATTATCTGCAAATGGAACAACTGCGTTTCGGGTTTCAATATAAGCTAAATGTTGCTGACAATGTCGACCTTGCCAACACGGAAGTTCCCGCGATGCTGTTGCAGCCTTTTGTTGAAAACGCGGTTAAACACGGCGTATCAAACCTGCGCGAAAATGGTATGGTGACCGTTTCTATTAACCGGAAGAACGATGACCTTGTGTTTTTGATTACGGATAACGGCCATGGCTTTAACCCAGGCAATAATACGAAAGCGACGGGATCCTTCGGGTTAAAGTTGAGCCAAGAACGCATAGCGTTGCTTAACGAAGTATATAAAGATCAGCCGGCTAAACTGGATATACAATCAGGCCACGGCGGCACTACTGTCACCATCACACTTACCAACTGGATATCGTAAATTGCAATGACATGGAGATACGTGGTATTATAGTTGACGATGAACCTAATAATGTAGAGAACCTGCAAACCATTATTGGCACTTATTGCCCCGAGGTTGATGTGGTTGCTACCGCCCATAACGCCGCTGACGGTATCGCAACAATAAAAGCGCATAAGCCCGACCTTGTTTTTTTAGATATACAAATGCCCGGCGCATCCGGCTTTGATCTGTTACGATCGTTTGATTTGGTTAATTTTGAGGTGATATTTATCACCGCTTATGATCAGTACGGCATACAGGCCATCAAGTTTTCGGCATTGGATTATCTGCTTAAACCGATTAATATCACCGAGTTTAAGCAAGCTATCGCGAAAGCAAAAGAAAAAATAGCCGCCAAAAAACGTAACCATAATATTGATAACCTGCTTGATTATATCAAAGCCGGCCAGCGCGAAGTGCCCAAAATTGCCCTACCTACGCTTACCGAAATTATGTATGTTAAGGTTGATACCATTATAAGGTGCGAAGCGGATAATAATTATACCGCCTTTTATCTAAACACCGGCGAGCATGTTATTGTATGCAAAACCCTTAAAGATTTTGCAGAGTTGCTTGAGCCGCATGGTTTCTTGCGCACCCATCAATCGCACCTGATAAATAAGCAGTTTGTAAAAAGTTATTTGAAAGAGGATGGCGGCATGCTGCTGCTCACAAACCAAACCAAGATCCCCATATCGCGCCAAAACAAAGACCGCATACGCGATGAATTAAATAAAAGCTTATAATTGTATAAACCTTTTATTAATTATGAGATCTGTCTGCCTAACTTTACTGTTAATGGCCATGGTAATAACGTCTTGCGCGCAGGGTACAAATATACCGCTCTATCCCGATGGTGTTATTAACGCCAAGCCAACACCTGTAACTTATATAGAAACCACATCGGCCGACGGACACATTGCCCGGGTGAGTCAGCCTGCACTTATTCCGTTTTTCCCTGAGAAAGGTAAAGCAAATGGCACCGCGGTTATTATTTGCCCGGGTGGCGGCTATGGCATTTTAGCCGCAGGGCACGAGGGTATAGATGTGGCAAAAGAGTTTAACAAAATTGGGGTTACGGCTTTTATATTAAAATACCGTTTGCCTAATGATGCCATTATGGTAAATAAATCTATCGGCCCGTTGCAGGATGCGCAGACAGGTATTATGATAGTGCGCCAACGTGCGGCCGAGTGGGGGATAAATCCGAATAAGATCGGTATCCTTGGCTTTTCGGCGGGCGGCCACCTGGCATCAACAGCGGGTACGCATTTTAATAAGCCGGTTATTGATAATAAAGGCATCAGCGTTCGTCCTGATTTTATGATACTGGCTTACCCGGTAATTACTTTTGGCGATTACGCGCACCGCGGTTCGCAGGAAGCTTTGCTGGGCAAGGGCGCTTCAAAAGAACAAATTGAGCTTTACAGTAACGAGCTGCAGGTAGCCACCGATACCCCGCCAACCTTTATAATGCACGCTACCGACGATGGCGGTGTACCGGTTAAAAACGCCCTGCTGATGTACGACGCGCTGATAAAAAATAAAGTAAAGGCAGAGATGCACTTGTTTCAAAACGGCGGACATGGCTTTGGCCTGATCAATAAAACCAGTAAAGAACTTTGGTTTAACTGGTGCGCTAGCTGGATGAAAGCCAACGGCTTGTAATTTGCAAGTATCATAGGTCGCTCCTATGGAGCGTTAACTGTCACCTTATTTAAGCTATAAACAGGATATCCCTACGGGATAGTAAGCCGCTCCGTAGGAGCAACCTGTTTATAGATAAAAATACAATAACATTGCGCTCCATCGGAGCGTCCTTGTTAACTTTTTAGAGTGCTTAATTCTAATTTTTCAATTTTATGATATAAATCTCATGAGAAAACTAATTTTCACCACGTTAACTATTATTGCTGCAGCATCGGCGACCATTGCGCAGGATGTAACACCCATAAAACTATATCCTAAGGGCGTACCCAACTCAAAGCCGGCCCCGGCAGACTATAAAGAAACCAACACCAAAGACTGGTCGTTAAAAGTAACCGACCCGGTTTTGTTGCCCTACCTGGTTGATAAAGCAAAAGCTACCGGCACCGCGGTAATTATTTATCCCGGTGGTGGCTATGGCGGCCTGTCTATGCAAAACGAAGGCATAAATATTGCCAAAGCGTTTAATGAGGTTGGCATCAGCGCCTTTATTTTAAAATACCGTTTGCCAAGCGATTTGATTATGGTAGATAAAACTATTGGCCCGCTGCAAGACGCGCAGGCTGCTACTCAACTGGTGCGTACCCGTGCTGTCGAGTGGGGTATTAACCCCACAAAGGTGGGTATCATCGGCTTTTCGGCAGGCGGGCATTTGGCCTCGACGGCTGAGACACATTATAAGCAAGCTGTCATCCCCAACAAAGACAACATAAACCTGCGCCCTGATTTTGCTATATTGATGTACCCTGTTATTACTTTTACTGATAAAACACACGGCGGATCAAAAGAAAACCTGATTGGAAAGAACCCGACGCAAGAGATGGTTGATCTGTACAGTAACGAAAAGCAGGTTACTGCCGATACCCCACCAACTTTTATCATTATGGCGCAGGATGATAGCACCGTACCTATTGAAAACGCCTTGTTGTTTTATAGCGCACTGATAAAAAATAAAGTGAAAACAGAAATGCACCTGTACCAAAAAGGTGGTCACGGTTTTGGCATTGATAACCGCCAAAGCCCCGATAAATGGTTTGACTGGTGCAAGCATTGGTTGGCGGCTAACGGGTTTTAATAGCACGGCATACTCTTTAAAATTCGTCATTGCGAGGAACGAAGCAATCCCCAATAGGACATTCATTATGCAGGGTTTGATATCTCTGGCAGTATTCTGGCCACAAGGTTTTGCACATTGATTAGCGCGTCGGGGATTGCTTCGTTCCTCGCAATGACGCGATGGTGAATTTTCATAATGGATGCCCTCTTGGATTGTATAGTAGCATCAGCAATGACGCGGTGGTTGATGATATCCCCAAAACATATTACGGTTTACAAGTGTTGATATCATACACAAACCGTTATAAATCATGCTGATCAAGAAGATACTTATAGGGATAGACAACAGTAAATATGCCGAAAACGCTGCCGGATACGGCTTTGATATTGCCCACAAGTTTAAGGCTAAAGTAGCCTTAGTACATATTGTCGAACCGGTTGTTATGCCGTATAACAACAGCACCGATCCACTAATGGGGACAGCTGATTTGACCATGGCCGATACCGATATTATTAGCATACAAAACAACGCCTCAAAAACGCTGATAGAAAATACCATAAAGAAATTTGGCGAGGGCCTTGAAATAACCTGCTACAGCGAGTTTGGCGATACCGCCGACGGTATTATAAACTGCGGCAAAGAGTTTGGCGCCGATATCATCGTTGTAGGTACCCACAGCCGCTCAGGTTTTGACCGCCTGCTAATGGGCAGCATTGCCGAAAACGTGGTGCGCCAATCAGCAGTGCCGGTATTGGTGGTGCCGTTGGTAGAGGAGGAAGGGTAGTCCATAGTCGATGGTCCATAGTCCATAGTCCATAGTCCATAAATTGGCTTACAAATTAACAAATTGCTATGGACCATCGACCATGGTCTATCGACTAATACAGCAACCTAAACTTAATAGTATGCTCAATAGCTTTTAACTCATTTAGCACCTCAGTATCGTACCCTTTGTTTACGTCGGTTATTACGTAGCCAATTTTTTCGTTAGTTACCAAAAACTCCGCTACAATGTTGATGTTGTGGCGGGCAAATACATCGTTAATTTTGGCCAAAATGCCCGGTACATTTTTGTGTAAATGTATCAGCCTGTGCGCATTGTTAATGCGCGGCGGTTGCAGATCGGGGAAATTGCAGCTGGTGTGCGTTTTACCCTCGTTCATAAAAGCGATAACGCGTTTCGGTAAAAAGTCGTCGTTGCGCGGGTTGTGTTTGGGGTCGTCAAAAATGATGATACCGGCTTCGCAAGCCGCTTCGGCCAGTTTGCGGTTAGCTTTGCCGAAACAGCCAATTACTTTCAGGCGTCCAACATTTTGCAGTTGTTCGGGGCTTGGTTGATTCTCTTCATCGCAAAGCAAAACACCTGCTTCTTCCAGATACTCTTGTTCAATAGTATCGCGCTGGCGTATGTTATAGCCTTCCTTCTGCATTTGGGTTAATGCATCTTCTTCTATATTACCAACTACTAAACACTTAATGCGGTTTTTTGGGTACGATATAGCCCTTGGCAGCTTGTTGATGTATAAAAACTCATCAAAGCTGGGGGTGATATGATCGGCTTTTTCGGTTACAGATTTACGTTCGATATTCTCTGTGAAAGCAAAGAACTTCTTGATCATACCCGATTCTTTTAGCTGGAAATCAGAGTAGCCATCACCAATGCCGTAAATATCGCCTTCAAGCTTAAGCTCTTTCAACAGTATCACTTTACCACCTTCTTTCGATAGTGGGTTCTCGCGGTCGTAACCAATAATGTTGCCCTCGTCGTCAAACTTAAAAGTGTTGGCGTATATGTTTTCTTTTTTAATATGATACTCGGTAACCACAGGGGTAATAAACTCTTTAAAACCGCCCGATACGATCAAAACTTCGTCGGTATGGTTTTTAAAGAAGATGGTGTTACGGGAAAACGAGGTAGATACTTTCTTTTTAAGATGGCTTATCAGCAGTTTAAGATGCTCGCGGTTGGCTTGTAAAAGTTGTACGCGGCGTTCAAGGCTTTCGCTAAATGATAGTTTACCTTCCATTGATGCATTGGTAAGGTCCTCAATCTGCTGGTATATTTTTTCCCTGTCGGGATGATTTTTTAACGATATGCGGGCAAGTTCGTCTAATGCCTCAACCTGGGTAAATGTGCTATCGAAATCTATTATAAAAAATTGGCTCATACTGTAATGCCCCTATCTGCTCAGTTTTGTTGTTCATGTTTAAGGGTGCGCAAATTTGCAATTTTTGATTGGTTTTTTTGGTTAATTTAATATCACATTTTTAAAAAAGTATATTACTAAAAACTTAATTTGGTATTAAACCTTTTGAAGCCGGATTTGTCTAAACCTAATACAAGGGGACAGTAGCCATGAAAAGATCAGTATTAACAGCCATCGGTATTTTATTTTTAGCGGCGTTATCGTCATGCGGTACCAGCTATAACTATTATGTAGCCGGACTAAATCGCACAAATTTAAGCCTTTACCGCAGCTTTGCCTGGATGCCCCCGGCACGCGGAAATGACCAGGCCAGCACAAATTTAGCTGCCGATGCTAAGATCAAAGACGCTGCAACCCTGGTGTTAAAAGAAAAAGGACTTACCCTTACCCAACGCGACCCCGACCTGATTATCAGTTATTCAAGTATGGTTGGCAAGGGTAGCCGCACTTATTACTATCCAACCTACGGTGGTGGCTTAGGCTATTACGGCGGTTTTTATCCCGGCTTTGGCATGGGGTGGGGCGGTGGCTTTGGTGGCTGGGGTGGTTTTGGCGGCATGGGCGGCATGGGCTGGGGCGGTTTTTATCGCCCGTATTATTATGCTTTTGGCTCGCCGTTTATGTACGGTGGTATGATGGCCAGCCGCGAACAGTATAAGGAAGGAACGCTTATTATAGACCTGATAGACCGTCGGTCAAGAAAAATAGTGTGGCGCGGTTTCGGCGTTGGCGAGGTTAATAAAAACGACAAGAAAAACCTTGAAGCCCTGCCAGAAGTTGTGTCGGGTGTTTTGGCGCAGCTAAGTTTGGCTCCATCATCTGCGCCGCCGGCGGGTGGCCCGCAAGATTATGCCCGTCCGTTTAGAGGCAGCAGAAGAGGCGAATAAGATATTATTATCCACATAAAAAGAAAGCCTGCTAACGCTACGTTGGCAGGCTTTCTTTTTTTATGCTGATGGCAGGTTTATAATTTAATAAAGCTGTTTCGGCCAACTATGCTGTTATCTTTTACGAAGCATTAATTATTCTTGTTAGGAATAACTATGCCGGGTAGATCTTTGAGAAATCTACCCGGCGCCGGTATTATAGTTTTATAAAACTTGTTTGACCTGCTAAGGTGTTGTTAGTGTTGTTTACAACAGTTATAATATAAGTACCCGGCAACATATTTGAAACATCCTGAAGCAATAGCTGTCTGTTAATATTCACTTTTTTAACAACAATACCCATGTTGTTTGTAATGGTTACATTATAGGTACCGGTTTTATTATTAATAGGTTTAATAACAATTGCTAACATGTGTTTTACAGGGTTAGGGTAAGCCAGCACCGTACCGGTTGGAGCGGTAACAGGCAATGCGAAAGTAAACGATAACACTGCAGAGTAAGTAACATTACCAAGTACATCAATTTGTTTAACGCGATATTTGTTTTCACCGGTAACCGGGTTAGGGTCAATGTCGTCGTAGGTGCCCAGGTTCAATGATGTTAAACTGTCTAAGGTGCTGTAACTTATGCCGCCGTTAGTGCTGCGCTGTAATACATAAATAGTATGTTCGCCTTCGTTTTCGCTGGTCCACTGCAGTTTTACCTGCTTATTGTCTTTAGTCCCCGTAAAGTTTAGTAACCTGGTAGTATGATCTGCATTTAAGCGAATAACCAGTTTAAAACGGTTTGCACCATAGGTTGCGGTATCGCTGGTGGTATTAAAATTATAAGTGTTGTTATGCTTTAAATCTAACGAGTCGTTTTTGAACTTGTCCATCAACCAAATATCATACATATCTGGTATGTTGGCTTTTTCATTGAGTTTAAGTTTATAAATACCGGCCGCGTTAACGCCAACGTTTAAAGGTATAATTTGTGATTTTTGCGGAAACGGCATTTGACTTATAGCAAGTGCAACGTTATTGCTGGCTCTGTTTGAAAGGCTAACAACCCCGGTGCCTTTTAAGTATAGTGCATCCTCATTTCTTACATAAGCCGTATGCGTTTCATTATCAAACTGCACTACGGTTTCGTCTTTATTTATGGTGTCCTTCAGCAATTGCAATTTTAGTCGCGATTGTTTACGATCAATAGCTGTATTAAGCAACAAAATATCAGGCTGGTCTGTAACCTTTGCATCTTCATTAAATACCAATTGCGCGCCGCTGCCTGTGGCTCTTACAAAAAATCCCTGGCCTTGAGGTATTATGCTGCTCATACCATTTTGGCCAACGCCGGTGCTTGCGCTTGTGGTTATATAGGCATCGTAGTTTTTAGTTGTTACGTTTAATATATATACGGTTTTGTCCGTATTAGGCGCATAAATACCGCTGCTTAAGGTTCCGCTAAATGATTTGTTCCAATCAATAGAACTTGGATAAGGGTTACCCACCAGATTAAAGCCTTGTATATCATAACGCACATCGCCCAAAGTAGCGCTGTTGTATAAAAGACCATCGGTATTTGTTACCCAATTTTTTACGGTAATTTGTCCCTGGTTTAAGTAACCCGATGGTTTCAAAATGTTATCTGCCGGCGCGTTGCCCGGGTTGGTTGTAGCATTGCCACGATAGAAAAACAAGAACCCGGTTCCCGCAGGCATACTAAATGCTGGTCCGTCAATTACGCCTAAACTGTAAGCGCTAGCGTTATTGATTTTTGTGATAGCCCTGTAATTGCCCGACGTAAATGATGCCCCTGATGGCGCTACATCTTCGCGATACAGATACATGGTAGGGTTACCCGCCGCGTCAAAACCACCGCCCGATGCACCTGTTGTATAAGTGCCGCTGCCCGCAGCATTGGTAATATAGCTTAAGTTATAATATGGATAAGGCGCTGCCCCAGCCGAGTTTATATCTGACACGGGCGACGAAAACAACCTGTAACCGCGATACAACAAATTACCACCACCCGTAACAAAACGTTGTGCTACAACATTGCCCGTTATTTTTGAGCCCGATGGAATGGTGGGTATAGTGGCCGAGCTTGTAGCATCTGAAGTTAAAGTTAGCACGCCGCCGCTGGCTAATGTACTGCTGCCGCTAAGCGACAAAGTACCTACGCTTGCCACCGTAAACACCCCCGTACCGGTACCCGACATGGTTTTGGTGCCGCCACCGCTAAAGGTGGTATTGTATAAAGTGGTGCCTAAACCATCGCCGGCTGTTATGGCCTGGGTGCTGCCGGTAAAGTTTAAATTGGTATTACTTAAGTCTAAATAAGTATCTGTACTGTTGCTAACCAGCGAGTTAGTAAAGTTTCCGCTCACATTTAAGTTGTGGTTAGCATCGCCTTGCGGGGTTTTTATACCGCTGCCCCCAACTGCTAAATTGGCATAACTAATGCCGCTGGTAAGGCTGGAGTTTGGTATGGCCAAATCGGTATAAATTTCCTGATCATTGTTGCCTGTGTATCCGAAAGTTGTACCTGTACCAATAGTTATTGTGTTTATGCCTGTTGATGACAGGCCCGATAAAGGGCTGGCGCCTGTTAAGTTAAGTGTTGTATTATTACCAATAGCGATGGTGGGGTTATTGCCGGCATTAGCATTGACCGTTTGGATGTTTTTTGCAGTTAATTTTCCAGTACCACTTAAAGTGAAATCTGCGTCATCATAATTTGTGCCGGTTGGCGTTATTGACGTAAGAATTAAATCGCCGCTTAACTCTAAATCGCTTATTGATGAATTTAAATTGATAGCATAAGCCGCTGCACTAAAACTGTTTGTTATTTTAAGGTTTGTAGCCTTAATAGAGCCAGCTCCGGATATGTTTGCCGTTAGGTTGCTGGCTTTAGTATTAGTGTAAGTAATATCGCCGGTTAAAACCAGGGTGTCGCCGCTTGCCACCGAAATTGAGGGTGCATTAGTGCCCGAGTTGACAAATGAGATAGAGCCTACGTAAGTCTTGCCGGCTGTGGTGATTGTTGGCGTAGCAAGTGTACCGCTTGTACCTATAACCGCTTTATCTGCCGGTCCGGGTACGCCACCCGTCCAGTTTGCGGCTGTGCTCCAGCTGGTATTTGAAGTACTTACCCATGTCTTGTTTTGATAGATAGTCATGTTAAGTACTGTGCTGCTGCCGCCGCCGCCGTTCCAGGCAGTAATGGTATAATCTGTTGCAACAGATGATGTAGCTGCAGTGGGCGTGCCACCTATCGCACCAGTAGTTTTGCCGATACTTAACGCTCCGGGCAGATATTTATTTATAAAATATAAACCGGTAGGCAGGTATCTGTATACTTTGTTGGTATTATAGTCAGAAGCGTAAACGCCGCCACGCCTGTCAACTGCAAGGCCGCGGCAATCGCTGCTACCGCCCATTGATATGCTAAGTGCACCTGTGGTATTCGGGAAAGCGTTGCTTGCCCCAACATATACTCTTAGGTTATGCGCGTTGTAATCGGCTATGTACATATAGCCATTTACAGGGTCAATTTTTAAACCGTAAGGAGCACTATAACCGGTAAATACGTTTTTTGATGTAAAGCCCCCGGCCGAAGTAAAGCGCGACACATAGCCGGCACTGGCTGTACCGTTGGCATAGTTAAGTACATAAATATTACCGGCTGCATCAATGTCTATATCAATAGGCTGTGTTAAGTTGGTTGCGCCCGATATAAACGTTGTGTTTAAGGTTGATGTGCTTGTTGTATATTTATATATGGCGTAAGTGGTGCCCGATGCTGGATAGTTAGTAATATATAGGTTATCGCTTGCATCAATGGCAAGCCCGTATGCTACAGCGGTTCCGGTTAAAGCAATGGTAGACTGGTAAGCACCTAATGAGTTAAATTTATAGATATAGGCCGCGCTGGTAATAGGCGTGTTCAATATATAACAGTTACCGTTGCTGTCAAAAACTATTCCGGCAGGGCTTACAAATGCAGCAGGTGCGCCGGTGCCATAGCTTGCTGTTAGCAAGTTTCCGTTAGCATCAAATTTACTAACCGTAGTGCCGCCAAAGTTAGCCACATAAACATTACCGCTGGCATCAACGCCTATGCGTGCGGGGCCGGTAAAAGTTGCGCCGCTTAATGGTTGTGTGGGCGTACTACTATAGCCTAATGTGGTAATAACCGGGCTGCCCGGAACGCTGGGTGTTGGTGCAGGGCTGTTTACACCTGTACCTAAAGCCGTGCCTGCCAGATAAGAAACCGGAGTTGTGTAGCTGATACTTGGTTCGGCGTATTCTGTTTCAATACTTATTTGTACAGAAGAGCTGCCGGCAATATTAAAGCCTGTTATGGTGTACGTAGTAGCCGCTGTTACTACAGTTGGCGTGCCTGATATAATACCGGTTGAATTGCTGAAGCTTAAACCCGTTGGTAATGTTGGGGTTATAGAATAGCCGGTGCCTATAATTCTCCTGATTTGGTTGTTGCCGCCATCGGCAACAAATATATTGCCGGTTGTTGGGTCTACGCTTAAGCCTGCAGGGGTACTAAATGTAGATACCGTACCTACGCCGTTAGCAAGGCCAACTGCACCTGTTCCGGCTACGGTAGATACTATTCCGGCAGGGTTTATCATCCTGATCTTATGGCTGGTTACAGTACCGCCGTCGCTTACATATAAATTCCCTGTCCTGTCAATGGCTATACCGTTAGGCGCGTTAAATGTAGCCGCTATGCCCACACCATCTGTTGATCCGGCTGTACCGCTGCCTGCAAAAGTGGTAACATCGCCTGCCGGGGTTATTTTTCTGATTTTGCGGTTGCCCTTATCTGCAACGTATAAATTACCCGATGCGTCTAACACAACATCAGCCGGCGAGCTAAAACTGGCCAGCGTGCCGTTAGCATCCACGGCCCCGGTGCTGCCGGTACCTGCAAATGTGGTTACAACGCCTGCCGCAGTTATTTTTCTGATTTTATGATTGGTTTGATCGGCCACATACAAATTGCCTGATGCATCTCTGACTATACCTGTTGGGGCGTTAAAGCTGGCTGCACTACCTGTGGCGTCTACACTGCCCGATGTGCCTGACGCATTACCGGCAAATAAGCTTACCGCCATGGGGGTTGCTGTTATTTTACGCACCTCATGGTTGCCTCTGTCAGCAATGGTTAGGTTACCTAACACATCAGCCGCTATACCGCTTGGCGAATTAAATGTACCTACACCGGTGTTTGATCTGCCTGATGTGCCTGATGTACCTGCATACGTGGTTTCGGCCGCTGTGGTACTAAGCATTCTGATAGCGTGGTTGCCTCTATCAGCCACGTACATGCTACCATTATCGAAAACGGTTACATCTGCAGGGTTATTAAATCTTGCTGCTGTACCGGTGCCGGTACCCGTACCTGTTACACCTGTAGCGCTGCCTGCAAATAATGATACTGTACCGTAAACGGTGGCCGGTATGGCGCCGCCTGTGTTTACCGGAGTTAATGAGGTAATGGCTTTGTTTATAGGATACAAATATGGCGATCCGCCGTATGCACTTAATGACGGTGGTGCTATAGTAGTTATGCTGATAGTGGTTGATGCAGAACCATAATAGTTATAAGCCGTAATGGTGTAACTTGTAGCTGCTGTTACAGTAGTAGGCGTGCCGCTTATGGTGCCAGTGGCCGAGTCAAAACTTAAACCGGTTGGTAGTGTCGGGCTTATGGTGTAGCCAGATATATTAACTTTACGGATGGTATGGTTACTATAGTCGGCTACATACATGGTACCGTCTGTCGATATGGTAATATCACGGGGATTATTAAATCGTGCCGCGCTTAATATACCATCAGTTGTGCCAGATACTGGTATAGTACTATTGTCACCTACCAACAAACTTACCGCCCCAGCGCTGGTAATTTTGCGGATGTTATGGTTATTAGCATCGCCGATATATAAATTTCCCGCACCGTCCAGGGCTAAGCCATATGGGCTTTTAAACCTGGCGGTGGTTGTTGTGGCGTTAACATAGCCTGGCGTTGTAGCACCTGCAAAAGTAGTGGATGTGCCAGTAGATGCTGTAAGCCTCCGAATCATGTTGTTATTATTGTCAACCACATATAAAAATGTGCCGCTAAGCGCCACATCTACCGGGTTGTTATAGCGCGAGTTAGTAGCGTTGCCATTTGTTGAGTTGGCTATACCTGTTGTACTGCCCGAATAATGAGTTATAACTCCGGTTGAAACGCTAACCGTTTTAAGGTTATTGCCCCCTTGCTGCGTAACATAGATATTGGTGCCCGCGGCATCAAAAGCCATACCCGCCGGCTGAGTAAGAGATGCTGTTAGTGTAGTTACTGTAGCTGTACTGATAACCACCTTTCGGATACTGTTGTTACCAAATTCAGACACGTACATATTAGTGCTGGTGGCATCAATTAAAATACCATTAGGTTGGTTAAATAACGCGGCAGTGCCAACACCATTTGTTAGCGCCGCTGCAACTGCAGGGTTACCTACAAATGTTGTTACCACGCCGGCTGGGGTAACCCTACGGATACAGTTATTACCGGCATCAACAACATATAAGTTGCCCGATGCATCAAGTGCTGTAGCTTCCGGATTGTTAAATTTGGCTGCAGTACCTGTGGCGTTGGTGCTGCCGCTTGAGCCTGCCGTACCGGCAAACGTGGTTACCGTGCCGTAAACTGTAGCTGGCACCGTACCGCCCGTATTAGTAGGTGTTAATGGGGTTATAGTTGTGCCTGTAGCAAAAACTTGCGGAGTTATGTATGATATTACCGGGGCTGTTTGGGCAAATAAATTGCTGCTACCAAACAAGATAGCCGCAACTACAATAAATCTTCGTATCAATTAGTGTAATGTTAGGATACACTAAAATACTCTTAATTGGAGTGGTACAACAATTTAGAATAAAAGTTGCTTAAAAGGTATTCTTTATTTTAACCTTTATGCAACCGTTTAATTATTGGGTAATATTGGCGTGTTTTTTTCCCTTCCACGTAAATGTAAAACGGTAAAAATCAATGCTATTGCGGCAAACGCAACAACCCAAGTGTCAATAGGGCAGGCCACACCATCGGGGTCACCATCATTACAAGGCAGGCTGCCCTGGGCAAATAAGGTTACAATGTTAGCAAGTAAAAGTAGCGATGTTAAAATGGTGCGTTTTTTCATTTTCCGCATGGAGTGTGTTATAATTATAATTTTATAAACGTGCTTTTTCCGGTTACAGTATTGTCGGTTGTATTTAACACCTGTACAAAATATGTTCCTGGCAAAAGCTGGTTTACGTTACCTTGCCAACTCGGTGTTGTGGTTGTGGTGGTTTGTACCACTCGTCCGGCGCTGTTGGTGATAGTTATTTTATATCTGGCAGATGCGCTTTTACTTTCCGGCTGTGCAATGGCCAAATTTAACGTTTGCCTAACAGGATTTGGATATAAATTTATAATATTATTTGCAAGCTTGGTATCAGCCGGTTCTGTATACATAACCGGCACAATGGCAGAGTAGCTTATGCGGCCTAAAACATCGGTTTGTTTTAAGCGATAATGATTTATGCCCCTAACCGGCGACGGATCAAAATCGTTATAAGTGCCCAGGTTGGCTGATGTAACAGAATCAAGCAGAACATATGTTTTACCGCCATCAATACTACGTTCAAGGCTGTAATGGGTATGGTCGGCTTCGTTCTCTGCTGTCCATGAAAGGTTTACTTTTGTGCTGTTTTTTGAAGCGTTAAAGCTCAATAATCTAACACCTTTACTAGCATTTGCACGCAATATTATTTTGAAACGATTGGCACCGTATGAGTTAGTATCGGCTGATGTTTTAAAAGTGTAAGTAGCGTTATGGCGAATGTCTAATGAATCTTTTGTCAGATTATCATGCAGCCACACATCAAACATCTCAGGTATGTTTAATAGCTCTGTAGTGTTTAATTTATAAGTACCGGCGCCGTTTACTGCAAACTTTAAGGCTATTGATTCTTCTTTCTCCGGCAGCGGATTATAGTTGATAGCCATAGCTTCTTTATCAGCGGTAAGGCTTGAAAAGCTAACCTTGTTATTGCCTAATTTGTACGGAGCATCTTCGTCTTCAACAAAAGTACGGCTGGCACCTTGCTTAAAACCAATAAACAAATCGTCATAAATATTAACGTCTTTATATAGTTGTATACGAACGTGCCTATCTGTCGCTGTATTTGCTGCAGTGTTTAATAGCAAACTGCTGCCACTAACCTGGTTGGTTACTTTTGAGTGTTCGCGGAAAGTGATTTGCGCATTTGTATTCGATGCTAAAACAAAAAAGCCTTGTCCGCTTGGTATATATCTTGAACCGCCAAGGGTTGATGCGCCGGAAGTGTTATAAGTTGAGTACCCTTGTGTAACCGGGTCTAACACATAAATAACATTACTAACGCTGGTTGTATAGATACCATTGGTGGTAGCGGTGCCTTTTGTATTCCAGTCAATAGTGCTTGGGTATGGGTTACCAACCAAATTAAAGCCTTTAACGGCCGCATTTCCATTTGTAGGTGCTGTAGGAGAGTTAGAAAAATCTAAAGTGGCGTTGCCTGTAAACCATGGCCTAACCTGTACGTCGCCCTGGTTAATAACGCCACTGGCACTAAAAACCAAACTATTAGGTATGGTTGTAGTTACAGTACCGTTATTACCACGGTAAAACATCAAATAACCATTGCCAATACCCAGGTTAAAATCGCCATCCTGTGTGCCTACTAAGTACGCATTAGTGTTGTTTATTTTAGTAACCGGCCTGAAATTTCCAGAGGTGAAAGTAGTATTATTGGGTGTTCTGTCCGGGCGATATAAATATAATGTCGGATTACCGCTTACATCCCATCCACTGGCTGTACCACCGCTGCCGGTAACGTAGCTGCCACTGCCTTTTAAATAACCAAGGTCATAATAGGCGGTTGAGCCAGAGTGTACCGGCGATGATAGCAAGCGATAGCCCCGATAGGTTATTGAGCCGCCTGTTATGTAACGTTCTACCTTGAAATTTCCGGTTACGGTACCCAAAACCGTACCCGCGCTATTTCTTAGCGCGCCAATGCTTGCCGAACCCGACGGGCCAGACTGTAAGGTAAAGGTGCCCGTGTTATTAAGTGTGCTACCCCCTGAAAGATTTAGGGTAGATAAGTTAGCTACACTAAACGTGCCTGCATTATTAACTACAACGCCGCCGGCAAGTGTCAAAGTAGAGCCACCCGTTAATGTGTTGCTTACGCTTGATGAAGCAGCCGCATCTATACTAACAATACTGGTTGATGTGCCGGTGATAGTAGCATTGGTGCCATTAGCAGCTGTAATAGATTTGTTGACAGTAAGCGTTCTGCCTGCTTGTATGGTTAAAGTAGGGGTTGCCGCATTGCCAAACATAATACCACCCACAGTTGTATTTGCGGTTATTGTTGGCGCGTTGGTGTACGATTCGACACCAATTTCAATAATAGTGTTTGTGCCTAAAGAGCTAACAGCACCGTCTTGAATGTTTCTGAAATTGGCAAGGTTGCTAAAATCAGTGCTGGTGCCACCTTTCCATTTGTAAATTAGTGCTATAAAATGGGTAACACCATCAGTGGTGGTAAAACCATTAAAGGCTAATCCGGCGCCGTTGCCGCTGTTAATTGCTGCCGGGCTTTGTGACGCGGTGAAATTATAAGAAACGGTTGTTTCTGCAACGTTTGTACTGGCCAGCAAATCGGCCACAATAAAATAATAATAGGTAGTGGCCGCGCTTGCGGTAAAGGTTTGGCCAAACGATGAGATATTGGCCGCACTACCAGAGCTAAAATCCACCGCAGCTCCGGCTACTAATGTAGCGTTTGAAAAATATGGAGTGGAAGAACGGTAAACCCTGCCGTTGTTAAAATACTGACCCATACTACCACTTGAAGGCACACTCATGGTGGCAATGGTTAATGCCCCCTGTGCAGTTAATTTATAGCTAAACAAAACAATGTTTGTTTGTCCGTATGTTAATGATCCTTGAGTGATACCGGCTGCAGCGCTATTATTACCGGCAATGGTAACAACAGCGGTAACCAAATTAATGTTAGGCTTTGCAAGTGCGGATGTAGGAAAGTCATTAGAGCTGTTATTACTCAAAATACCCGCAGAGCCTATAGACCGTGTTGTTGGTAACGAAGAGCTAACAGCTACCGTGCCCACTATGTAACAGCTAAATGTGTCGCCACTGGTAAGGTTAGCCGTACTACTAAATGAAACTCTGATACCCGAGCCGGCGTTTGTATAGGTTATACCACTCACCAGGTTGGCATCTGCATAAGATCCGGTGGTTGATATATACACCTGTAAGTTGGAAAAAAGGCTGCTTGGGTCACCACCGCTTACTGCTAAATCTATATAGGGTTGGGTTATAGATAAGTCGCCAAAAGCAGTAAAGTCAAATGCCGCTATAACCGCTGTTTGGCCGCCTACTATGGTAGTTTGCGGGGTGTAGCCGGTGGTATTTTCTGCATACACCAAAGTTGGCGCAGGTATAGTAAATGTATTACCGGTTATTGAAAATGTATTATATGCCGATGCAGGGCTGGCCTGTACTACCGCGTTTGTACTTTGCGCATTGGTGAAATTAAAAGCTATGGTTACACTGCCGGCTGCAGCGCTAATATTGTCGGCTACTAAAAAATAGAATTTCTCGGTAGTGTTTATGGTCTCGTTTGGCGATAAAACAACATTGCAATAGCCGCTGTTAAAAGTAGCCGTTCCAACCGTTGTTTTTGTGCCGGTAGAATAATCGTTGGTAGTATTTCTAACCAGCCTGGCATTGCCAAAATAAGTTGACGCAGCCCCGTTTGAATTGATGTTGAACTGACTAACAGAAATAGAAGAAGTGGCGGAAGCGCCAAAGCCAAATAGCACAATGTTAGTTTGGCCTGCTGTTAATGTACCATTTGTTATACCGTTTTGTCGCGATGTTATGCTAACATTTGCATAGTTGATATTATAGGTAAGACCATGTACAGTACTTGTAAAGTAATCTGTACCACC
>JAZKET010000111.1:0-12803 GCA_040386815.1 Bacteroidota bacterium
AAGTGCTAAAAAAATCAATAGACGAAGCGAAGGTAACAGCCATTGGCGCGCTTGCTCCTGATTTTACGCAGCCCGATGCCGACGGTAAGCTTATTAAGCTATCATCATTTAAAGGCAAATACGTATTGATAGATTTTTGGGCATCATGGTGCGGCCCCTGCCGTGCAGAAAACCCCAACGTTGTTAAAGCATATCAGAAATATAAATCAAAAAACTTCACCATACTTGGCGTATCGTTAGACAGGCCTAACGACAAAGAGGGTTGGCTAAATGCTGTTAAGAAAGATGGCCTGGAGTGGACACAGGTATCAGACCTAAAATACTGGAGCAACGCAGCCGCTGCACTATACTATGTGCAAAGCATCCCGGCTAATTTCCTACTTGACCCTAACGGAAAGATCATTGCTAAAAACCTGCGCGGTACAGATTTAGATGATAAGCTGGCGGAGGTGTTAGCGAAGTAATTTATATGTCATTGCGAGCGAAGCGTGGCAATCGCACGGAGACCGGTCGGCGACTATGCATGCACACGATTGCCACGCTCGTTCCTCGCTCGCAATGACAAATTTTTTATTTACGCCAAATACTTTCCAACTATCGGCATACGCCTACCCATGCCAAACGCTTTTGGCGACACCCGTAATATAGGCGGGGTTTGGTAACGTTTATGTTCGGCAATATTGATAAGTCTTATAGTGCGATGAACTGTCGCTTCGTCGTAACCCAGGCCGATGATCTCTTTGGCAGAGCGGCGGTGCTCTATGTATTCTGCAATTACCTTGTCCAATACATCGTATTCTGGCAACGAGTCTGAATCTTTTTGTCCTGGCCGCAGTTCTGCCGATGGTGGCTTTGCAATAGAATTTACCGGGATGACCTCACGCTCGCGGTTAATGTATCGCGCCAGCTCAAAAACCTGGGTTTTGTAAACATCGCCAATAACAGAAATACCGCCGCACATATCGCCATATAAAGTACCGTAACCTACAGCAGCTTCGCTTTTGTTTGAGGTATTAAGCAGTATAAACCCAAACTTATTACACATAGCCATTAGCAACACCGCACGGCTGCGCGATTGGATATTCTCTTCGGCAATGTTAAAGGGCAGGTCTTTAAACTGAGGGCTAAGGGCCTTTTCAAACTCATCTGTAACATTTTTTATGGCGATGGTTTCGCTCATGCAGCCCAGATTAGCTACCAGGTCCTCAGCATCTTTAATAGAGTGGTCGCTTGAAAATTTAGAAGGCAGTAATACCGCCATCACGTTCTGCGGGCCTAAAGCTTCAGCAGCCAAAGCACACACAACCGCAGAGTCAATACCGCCCGACAGCCCCAATATCGCCTGTTTAAAACCTGATTTATAAAAATAATCGCGAATGCCTAATATCAAAGCATCATGGATCTGGGCTATATCGCTGTCTCTTTCAGCTTTAACCGTAGTTGGCTGATTGAGTGTGATCTGGTTATCATCACCCAATGTGTAATAGGTTAAAGCCTCGGCAAAATAAGGCAACTCATCAACCAAATTACCAGCTTTATCAAACACTAATGATCCGCCGTCGAATATCAGTTCTGTTTGTGCCCCTACATGATTTACGTAAAACAGCGGCAGGTTATAGCGTTTGGCGTTATCCTTTAATATTTCGATACGCTCCTCGTCATGATTATAAGCAAACGGCGATGCCGCGATGTTTATCATCACATCCGGGTTTTGTTTGATCAGCGTATCCATTGGGCGGGTAACATACAGCGGGTTCTCTATGGTGTTCCACAAATCTTCGCAAATGGTTAAGGCTATGCGTTTGCCTTTAAACTCAATGCAGCTAAATTCTGTTGATGGTTCAAAATAGCGGTATTCATCAAATATATCGTAGTTAGGCAGCAGGGCCTTATTAACTACAGACTGCACCTTACCATCAGCAATAAAATAAGCCGAATTGTGCAGGTCTTTACCCTCTGGTTTATGGTTTGGTATAGGCAGGCCAATAATGCAGGCAATATCTGTACACTCGGCGGCAATTTTTTGTGCGGATAGTTCGCATTGGTTTATAAACTCATTAAACTCTAAAAAATCGCGCGCGGGATAGCCGCACACGCACAGTTCGGCAAAAACCACCAGGTCGGCACCATTTTGGTGGGCTGCTTGTATGTTTTTTATAATATGCGCCGTGTTTGACTCAAAGTTACCTACGTGGTAATTAAGCTGGGCTAGTGCTATTTTCATATCAGATATAGTAGTTATCGGTTTGCACCTAAATGCAAATAATAAATTAATTTTGCTGAAAGTATAAAAATGAAATCATCCATCTATAAGTTCAAACAAATTTATTTAATTTTTATTATCGGAGGGCTTTTGTCGGCCTGCGGCGGCAAAAAAGACATCGATGTAAGCAATATACCAATTGATGTTAAAATTGAACGCTTTGACCATGATTTTGACGACCTGCGGACAAAACCAATGGAGCCGCAAGCCATTGCCCTAATACAAAAATACGGAGATTTTTACCGCGATTATACCGAGCAAATACTTGAAGCCGGCAGTGTACAAGACACCAACTACTTTAGCATTCTGCGCCAGGTTTTTGCCGGCCGGCCATACATTGATTTGAAACATGATGTAGACTCTGTGTACCCTGGCCAGCTAAAAAAGCAGGAAGCTGAGTTGACAGACGCTTTCCGAAGGATAAAGTATTATTACCCAAAGCATAACACGCCTAAAGTTTATGCTTACTTCTCTGGCTTTAAAGCGCAAACCAGTGTTGGCGATGGCTACTTTGGTATTGGGCTCGATCTGTTTTTGGGCGCTAATTCAAGGTTTTATCCGGCGCTGACCGAGATTTTTCCGCGGTATATTTCGCGTCGTTTTACGCCTGAGCATATATCATCGCGCGTGGTTGAGGGCATTGCCCGTGAGGATATGTTTGTGGAGAGCGACGACAATAAAACCCTGTTATCCAAGATGATATATAGCGGAAAGATACTTTACTTTATGGACCGGGTACTACCAACCGTGCCCGACTCTGTAAAAATTGGCTTTACTGACAAGCAAATTAAATGGTGCGATGAGAATAAAGCTTTTGTTTGGGGATTTATGTTAGATCAGAACTTATTGTATGAGACTGATTTACAGAAGATTCAGACTTACATCAACGAGGCGCCCTTTACCCCACAGTTAGGCGGTGGCTTAGAAACCGGCAGCCAATCGGCACCAAAAGTTGGCGTGTGGACCGGCTGGCAAATTGTAAAACAGTATATGGACAAACATCCCGACGTTACCCTGCAACAACTGATGGCTGATAACGACGCGCAAAAGATATTGAACGAGTCAAAATATCGCCCTAAATAATCTGGAATAAATAGATAAAAATCTTGAAAAATCTATATAATAAAAAGCGTCCGGCAGGTATAAACCCAGCCGGACGCTTTTATTATATTACTACAGTATATTTACTTACTTAATGATAGCGAAAACGCCTTTCAATGCAATGCCCGCACCAACAGCCAAAATAACGTTAGCAATTGCAGATGCGTGTTTAAAATCAGCGAAGCGCAGGTAAACACCTACTAAACCGATAACGATAGCAATAACCAATAATATGTAATGACGTTCTGAATTTGCTTCTTGCATTGAGCTCATGGTACTTATTTTTTTGTTGCTACAAAAATAGAAATGTTTAGCAAATAATCTAACAAATTATACTTAAAAATTTGCCGGCTTAACAGGCAAATTCAACAACAGTATAAATTACTGCACATATCCAAAATGCACATTATCGGTGATGACATTGGCATCATTTAAGGGTTGTATTATAGTTGATGGGCCAAGGTTTAGCGGTGCAGCCCACTCGCGCAGGGCCCATACTATTTTCTTGTCGGCGGTAACTTCAATGGCCTGTACCTCTGGGTTAACTGTATCAAATACGCCGCCCCACTGGTTAAACCAGTTGTTTATTACGGTATTGCCATTGGCAAGGCGTATCGCTATTTGAGGCTCAAGAAAACGGTAATCTGGCAGGTCGCTCATCATATACTCCCAAACAACTTCGCCTTTACGGTTAAGCTCGCGGGTAAATGATGTGCGGCTACCTTCGTGCCCGCAAACCAGCAGGTTACCATTTTTTAAGGGCTCAACAGCCCAGATACCCGGTATATCAAACGATAGCAGTTGTTTGCCGCTAATATCATACTCGCGCACTTTTCCCAGATCCATATGCGCCACCAGGTAAGTACCGTTAGGCGTTAACCTTGCATGACGAAATTGTCCGTGCGCTCCCCTGCCCCGGGTTTCTAACGGAAACTGCTGTACTATTTTGTTGGTTTTTATGTTCATTACAAACAGTTTGGCTGTATCGCCATTTTGTATAAACACAACATGATCTGTACCTATAGGTTGCGCGGTATGCGTTTCATGATTTTTGGGTGCCTCGTAATGCCACAGCACTTTTTTGTTTTTGTCTATAAGTGTAACGCCGTACTGGTGTGCAAAAAGCACATTACCATTTTTGGTAAGCACCGCATCACTGATCTCGCCACGACCGGTAGAATCAAGGTACGACCATGCAATTTTACCATTTTTTATAATGTACATATTGCGTTGCTTGGCTTCGCCGGCATAAAAGAAATCAAATTGCGCGGCGCCTTTACCAGGCAGTACAGCCGGCGACGATGGCTTTTTTGTTTGCTGCGCGATGCTTTGACCAGCGAAACCCGCCGTCATTATCGCCACAGAAAAACACTGTAAAACTACCGGCCTAAGCTTGTTTAGGTTGATGATACTGCTCATAAAATTCATTAATTGGTTAATATAAAATTAGCCAATTAAGCAGCATACCAACCTATTTACCGGTATAAAAGTGTGCAATCGTTGCCGCTGTGATTAAGTTACTTGCCCTTATTCGTCAGCAAAAACTCGACACTTTCTTTTAGTCTTTTGTAATTAAAATTGTCTGCCTGCTCTTCGGTAATGGTGACCATTTTTCCATCCGGGCCCTGAAAACTGGTGGCCACCTGTGCGCCCGTTTCGTATCTAACAATTTTACGGCTGGTGTTGATCATGTAATTTGCCGGATAGCCCATAAAATGATTGAAGCCGGCTATAGAGATCTTGTGCGATTCATCACCCTCAACCTGTATGGCAGATGGCACAACGAAAACTGATTTGCTGTAAAGCGACGCTAACTGCTTTGTTCGCAAAGCATCATTCCAAAACAGCACAACAAAGTCGACTTTATCTTTGTACTCTTCTACAATTTTATTTAATGCCGGAATTTCGGCGCGGCAGGGGGCGCACCAGCTTGCCGAAACCGTTACCATGACCGGCTTTTGCGCAGCAATAGTAATTAACTTATTGTCAACCGTTTTAAATTTATGGCTACCTACATAGCTACCAACAATGCAGGCGTTTATAGAGTCGTAATAAGTATTGGCTAATTTCTCGTTACCGGCGTCCCAGGCCTTATTACAATCTGCTTTGTATTTTAAAATGATGGATTCAGTATTGGCAAACAACCGTTTAGCTGACTGCCCGTAGGATATACCGGCCCATAACAAGGCTGCAACACAAAGGCAAAGGTTTTTGATCATGATTTAAGTTTGGATTTAGTGCTTATAAAACGCACAAAATCAATCTCTATTATAGCATTAATAATTTAAACCACAGGCTTTTCGCGTTCTATCCCTGCTCCTATAATGCCTGTTACGGTAAACATAAAAACCATAGTAATAACCTGCCATAAGTTTGGCGACATTCCATCTCGACTATCTAACTTAAACAAATGCCCTGTATGTTGGTAAAAATCACTTTCTATCCAATGCATCAACGGTAATTTAGCTGCGTATAACGCGATGTAAAAAAATAAAACTCCATAAAACTTTACTATTGTTGGCCGGCTAAACAATACCTGCCCCGGCTTAAGTGAGAGTATAAATACCGTTGTAGCTAATATTAAAAAGATGAGATTATTGGCAAAATACTGTTCAAAATCATCATATTTTATAACTTCAAAAACCGATTTGGGGCGATAAAAGATCTGGCCGGTGGTGCCGTAAACAAGGTGATAACCGGTTGTATCAATACTGTGGTAAGTTTTTAGTCCCGTAACACGAACATCCAAGATCAATGCACCACTTCTATAAGTAGTAATTGCCCTGAAGACATTAAGTGCGATGAAAAATAAGCCAAGTGACAGTGCCATGATGGACAATGTTTTTAGCCGGTTGGTGGATTTAAATAGCATCAAATTGAGTTAAGGTTGGTTATTGATGTTTAAATATACTATTAAAACATCAACCTAAACCTCGCCCTCCCGTTTTCTCAAAAACCACTCGGCGCCCAGCAGCAGCAATATCAGCGCGAAAATCCATTTAACGTCTATCATGTCGCTGTAATGCTTATCCTCAAAAACAAGGGTTTTAATGTTCTCGTTCTTTTTGATCAAATCGGCAAGCTGGTTAATTTCTGATGGTTTTAAGGCCTTGCCACCGCTTTGCTGCGCGATGTTACGCAACAGCTGATGATTAGCGGCGCTTTGACGAATTTCCAGATTTAACGGCTTAACGGTAAGCTGCCCGTTAGCATTAAACGTGCGCGGACCTAATTTGGTAGATGCTGTGTAAGTGTACTCGCCAACAGGCAGGTTACCTGCATCAAGGCGGTAGCTTTGGCCGTTGCGGGTGGCTAAAAAGCTATAGTTTTTGCCCTCGGCATTTTTAAATTCTATCTCAACATCAGGCGTGTTAACCAGTTCAAGGGCGTCGTTATAAAGTTCGGCATTAAGGAGTACGTTCTCGCCCTCGTCAAAGATATTCTTGGCCGGATATGCCCTGAAGCGCTGTCGGTTTGCATTGGCCGTAAGGTATTGCACGCTTTGGCTAAACAGCTCTTCCATAGCGTTATGATTGCCGTAGGTTTCAAACTCGGCCAGTTGCCAGCGCCACAGGCCCTCGCTGGTTAGTATGCCAGTGCGGCGGCCGTTATCATCGCCAAATAATAATACCGGATAGCTGGTATTAACCGCGCCAATTCGCTGTTTTAACAAAGTGCCGTTGGTAACACTGGTGGTATAGCTGGCAAACGGAGCCATTAACGGCGGCAGTTTGCCTAGCTTCTGCAAGGTAGAATCTGTCAGGGTAAACGATGCGAAGTCGGGCACAGTTTGCGCAAAAACCTCCTGCATATCAAACCTTACCGCACTTATTTGCGATAGCTTTTGCGACTGGTTAAAACTCCCCACATCTGCCTGCGCGCCCAGCATGTACCACAACGGTATTTTGGTTTTAGCCAACAACTCTTTACCCACCGTAAACGTTGCCTGCGATGGCTGGTGCAACATCACCAAACTGTAGTCAGCTAACTTAGCTTCGTCAAAATCGTCTACATGTACCGTCTTTAGCTCAAAGTTTTTGTTAGCTTCAATTGCTTGTTTTATTACGCTTATATCGGGGTGTGCGGCATCATACACCAGCAGTACCTTCTGCTTGGCATCCAGCACCTCTACATAAATGGTTTCAACATTATTTTGGGTTGATAGCTCGTTTTTAACCGGTGCTATGGCAATATTGTATTTATGTATGCCCTTTTTATCGGCATTTATTTTTATGGTGATATTTTGCTTAAAGGCATCGCTGTTTACAGCTGTAACCTGGTTAAACAGTTGGCGGCCTCCCTCGGTAACACTCAGGCTAATGCTTTCGCCCTTGCTTTGCCAGGCCTGGGTAAGCACCTCTATCTCAAAATCGTTGCCTAAAAAAGCAGTCTTGTTGTAGTTTACGTTGCCAATCAGCAGGTCGCGGCGGGCAACGGTGTCGCCAAGGGTAATGGTGTAAATGCTGGTTTTAAAGTCGCGGGCCGGGTATTGTGGGTCGGCGCCCTGGTTATACAAACCGTCGGTAGCTATCACTAAA
Source organism: Bacteroidota bacterium (assembly GCA_040386815.1). Lineage (GTDB taxonomy): Bacteria > Bacteroidota > Bacteroidia > Sphingobacteriales > Sphingobacteriaceae > Mucilaginibacter. The sequence goes on from JAZKET010000111.1 coordinate 7,903, forward strand.
GCGCCAATGTTTTGGTTAACAAATCTATCGTTCAACTGCCTAAGCGCCGCGGCAAGGTTGGTTTGCTTATCGGCAAAGGTTTTGGCGAGGCCGTTGTTTAAACCGTGACCAAAGTTAAACTCCTGCACATCGTAACCATCGCCAAACTGTTGTTTAAGCTTAGCCAAATCGTCGACAAACTTTGATGGCTCAAACCCTGCCGGATGGAAAGTGCTGATAGAACCCGAATTATCCTGCGCCACCAAAACCAAAGGCTTTTGCGGCTGATAATTGGCAGACCGTATCAATGGCGACACCAACAGCATAGCTATCAGAAATACCGCCACGCCCCTAAAGGCTGCCAATAAGCGCCTGTATTTTTCAGACAAATTAACCGGCTGCCTGTACATTAACCACGCGTAGCCAATGGCCAACAGCAGGCAAACTAAGGCCCACCATCCGGATACTGCTCCCCAGGTGATTGAAAATAATAGCATTTACAGGTTAAACGTGATTGATGGTTATACGCTATATGTTATATCGCAAAATGCAAAATTATTATCAATGTTTTGTGTATATCCTTTAAGACAATGGTAACAATATTATTGATCGGTTAATATAAAACCTTTTTCGGGGTGATTTTTATCGAAGCTGTACGCCTTGTCGATATTTTCAAAGCAACTGCCCACTTGTAAAGGTTCAAATAGATTAATCCTAAGATTTTGACTAATCCTTAATTTCGCAACAAAATCCTCATAGCCTGCACCACAATATCCCTGCCTGTTACTAATATTGGATGGACAGCTATACCATAGCAAAACATAATAAATAGATCTTATTTTTTTATATGCTAAAAGCTTGGCATCTTCTATCTTATTTTGATCTGTAAAACCGTCAAGTTTAAATGACTTGATCCTGGAGTCACCTTTGTAAAAGTCCAGATAGTAAATATTTCTGTTTGATAATGCTACACGCCAGTTTTTTGGCTGCGCGAATACGCCATTATTTAACAGGAACAGTGTGAAAAAAACAGGCGATAGCTTAAGTAAGCTCATAAAAAACAGCATATCTGTATTACCAAATATGCTATTTTTGTTTGAATATTTTAAATCGTCATGGGCCTTTGCGCTCACCCTTCGACAAGCTCAGGATGACACCCTACGCTCTCCTGCTCCTGCTAAGCCCGATCTCTAATCTTTAATCAATAATCTTTAAACTACAACATTCCACCATCAACCGGGATAACCTGGCCGGTGATGTAAGTAGCCATGTCAGAAGCTAAGAAAACGCAGGCGTTGGCTACGTCTTCGGTTTCGCCGGCACGTTTAAGCGGGATAGATGCTGCCCAGCCTTCAACAACCTTAGGGTCTAACACCTCGGTCATTTCGGTGCGGATAAAGCCCGGGGCAATAACGTTGGTACGGATATTACGCGAGCCCAACTCTTTAGCCATTGATTTTGAGAAACCAATGATACCGGCTTTTGATGCCGCGTAATTTGACTGACCGGCATTACCGTCAACCCCAACTACAGAACTCATGTTGATAAACACACCATCGCGTGCTTTCATCATCACTTTTGATGCTGCCTTGGTTACGTTGAAGATAGATTTCAGGTTAACCTCTAAAACCTCATCCCATTGCTCCTCGGTCATGCGCATTAACAGGCCGTCTTTAGTAATACCGGCGTTGTTGACTACTATATTCAGGGCGCCAAAATCGGCTATAATATCATTTATCAGTTGTTCTGCCTCGTCAAATTTGGCGGCGTTGCTGCGGTAACCTTTTACTTTGGTACCAAAGCTTTGCAGCTCCTGCTCTAAAGCCTGGCCCTTTTCAACAGACGATAAGTAAGTAAAAGCCACATTAGCGCCATGCTCGGCAAACTTTTCGGCAATCTTGCGTCCAATTCCCTTTGACGCTCCGGTTATTAACGCGGTTTTTCCTTCTAATAATTTCATAAAATTTCAACAATCCTGTTTCGGGGAGCGAAGATAAGAATTTAGGATGAAAAGTTGATGAAAGCAAGTACAGGGGTTTTAATACCTGCTAAAATTTACTAATTTGGCTGCAACCATTTATATATCAATCATGAATACAGACAACCTATCGCGCCGCAGGTTTATTGGCAGCAGCGCCCTTGCCGCAGCAGGCATTTTGCTTTTACCCAAAATATCATTAGCCGATGCTTTTTTCAGCGGTGCCGATAAGCCAAACTCGGTAGTGGGTGGAGTGCTGATTGGGGTCACCACCTACTCGTACCGCAACATGAAAAACGTGACGGCTGAAGATATGCTGAGTTATTGCCTGCAAAACAACCTGAGCGGTGTTGAGCTGCGTGGCGATGCTACCGAGCTTAGTGCGGGTGCCCCTAAAAAAGCACAAGGACAATCGAACGCCGACTTTAACAAGGCTATGGCCGACTGGCGCGCAGGTGTATCAATGGATATTTTTAAAGAAATAGGTAAAAAATTCAAAGACGCAGGGGTTAAAATCTACGCTTACAAACCTGTAGTATTTAACGTTAACAACACCGATGCCGAGATAGAGTACGCTTTCAAAGCCGCCAAAGCCCTTGGTGCCGACCACTGCAACTGCGAAATGCCCGAGCATAACGATGCCCAAACCAAACGTATTGGCGATTTGGCCACCAAACATAAAGTGCGCGTAGGCTACCATGCCCACACCCAGGCCACCCCGCAACTATGGGATACGGCGATGGAGCAATCAAAATACAACTGTATTAACCTGGATATTGGCCACTACATAGCCGGTAACAATAAAGATGTGCTTGATTTCATTGAAAAGCATCACGACCGTATTACCAGCATGCACATTAAAGACCGTAAGGTAAACAATGGCCCCAACACCGAGTTTGGCCAGGGCGATACCCCTATTAAAGATGTATTGCTGCTGATGAAAAAGAAGAAATACAAGTTTGCCGCCACCATTGAGCTAGAGTACAAAGTACCCACCGGTAGCGACGATGTTAAAGAGGTAGCCAAATGCCGCGAGTATATGGCGGCTATTTTGAGCGCTTAATTATTTCTTATCGGTAAGCAGGAACTTAAAGCTGCTCTTATCAACCACTATTGCCGCAGGCTTTGTTTTGGTGAACGCCACCTTAACAAGGCCTGTTTTGCGTTTGCCATTTGGGGTGTTGTTATCGTGGTGCGTATGCAGCACGTAATACAGCTGGCCGCCTTTTCCGGTAAACAGGTCGCCGTGGCCGGTGCCGTTCATGTTGGTGATGGCGCGACTTAATATCGGGCTACCAGTATATTTAGTCCACGGCCCCATAGGTGATGTTGAAGTGGCGTAGCCTACAGCATAGTCAATGTTGCGAAAATCATTGCAAGAGTACAGCAGATAGTATAAACCTTCATGCTTAACTACTGTTGGCCCCTCACTTACCGGCCAGCCTGATTTTGCGGTATTTTCCCAGGGCAGGCTGGCATTGATGCATTCTTTAGTTGTTGTGGTGTCAATGTCTGACAGGTCGCTTTTTAGTTTGGCGACGAAGATGCGGTTGCCTTGTTGCAGGCGAACGTGGTACAGGTAAAGTTGCCCGTCGGTATCTTTAAAGATGTAAGGGTCTATCTGCTTGCCGGGGCCTGAAATTTCCTTAGCCACCTTCTGCGTAAACGGACCAAGCGGGCTGTCACTTTCTGCTATCGCGATATGCTCATCGGCTGTATAGGCCATATAGTATTTGTTGTTGTGCTTAAATATCTGCGGCGCCCAGAAACCTCTGCGGCCGTAGCTGTCGCCTCTTAGCAAAGCATGACCTTCTTTTTTACCTACGGGGCCGCTCCAATGTTCTAAGTCTGATGATTGGTAGACGGTAAAGCCCCTGTTGCTGCCTGTGCCGTACAGGTAGTATTGGCCGTTATCGTAAAAGATGGTGGGGTCGGCTAATAAAAGGGTGTCTTTGGTTTGGGCAGTTGCTGTCAGGGTGATGAACAGGATGAAAAGGGTGTAGAGGCGCTTCATGGTACTAATTTAGGAAAAGGTAGAGGGAGTGCAGGATGATAGCAGTTTTGTTACCTGAATGAGTATATAAGGTGTCACCCTGAGGCACTCGAAGGGTGAGCGCAGAGGCCTTTGCTCACATGCTTCGACGGGGCTCAGCATGACAGCCAACGCACATTAGCCGTATTACATCCTATCCTTCACCACCAAAGTCCCGGCAATCCTATCATGCAAACACTGCTGCTGCTTGTTAAAGAAAGCCATCAGGTAACCAACGCCCAGTGTCAGTACAGAAAACACTTTGGCCAGGTTGCGCCCAGTGGCGTGACTGGTGGTGATGGGGTCGCCTTGCATATTGCAGACCCTGATCTTTAAAATCTGCTTGCCGTAGGTGCCTTGCTTGGCAGAGCTTTCCATGATGATGTGGTAAATCAGGTTCACCAGGGTATTATCACCAGCAGGCCCAACGCGACAGACAGCAGTGCTATCCTATTACTTAAAAATATAGTGGCAATAAAGGCCAGCACCGCGCAAACTGTTGAGACCATGAACCAGTCTATCACCGCGGCCGTAGCCCTTTGATCAAAGCTGCCGAAGTATTGCAGCAGCGCTTGCTTTTCAAAGCCGAATAGCTGGCGCAGTTCGGCAACTTCGTGGGCTTCTTTGTAGTCGTTCATGTTGGCGCTTTTTACAAAGTCGCCGGGTTTTATTTGGCGTGCCTTTAGCTCGTCAATAGTAAACGGGCCTTCGGGTTTGCCGTTAATTACCAGGATGTAGTTATTTGCCGCTTGTTCAATCACGAACCAAAATTAAGATTAATATTTCAAAGCCAAAGGCCCGTCTTTAGCCACCAAAACAGACCAACCCGGCTTCTCTCCCGCAGCTACTGAAGCGATGAATTTGTCCCGGATATAAATGCCTACCTCTATCAAACCGTCGTCTTTAGACTCT
>JAZKET010000112.1:0-8628 GCA_040386815.1 Bacteroidota bacterium
CCTGCAAAACCCCATACAAAACCTTAATTTATGGAGCGGCGTTGCCGAAAGTAATTTTACAGTAGAGGGCCAACCGGTAAAGGTTATCACCACCTGCCATCCGGATAAAGATATCATTGGTTTTAAAATAGAATCACCCTTAATTAAACAAGGTAAATTGAGCGTGCTTATTGAGTTTCCGTATGGCAATACCAATATCTTCAGCAACGGCTCTGATTTTGGTAAGCCGGCGGCGCACCAAACACAACTGAAATTGGCCGGTAACAACACTGCTATATTTGACCGTACATTGGATAGTGCCAATTATCAGGTGGTTTGCAAATGGACAGGCAGCAATACAATAGAAAAAATCAAAGATCATCGCTATGTTATTCAGCCCGGCAAAAATCAAACCTTTGTCGAATATGTATTTGCCTTTTCGCCGAAAAAAATCACTGTCCCGTTGCCGGCGTTTACAGCTATAAAAGCCGAAAGCACCACCAGTTGGCCGGCTTTCTGGAAAAGCGGCGCAGCTATAGATCTGTCAAAAAGCAAGGACCCGCGTTGGTTTGAACTGGAACGGCGCATTGTTTTATCTCAATACGATATGGCCATTAATGCTGCCGGCGACTACCCGCCGCAGGAAACCGGGCTGGTGAGTAATAGCTGGTACGGCAAGTTCCATTACGAAATGTATTGGTGGCATGCGGCGCACTATGCGTTATGGAACAGGTGGCCTGTGCTCAATAAAAGCCTGCACGTATATGCTGATAATCTTGCGTCATCCATAAAACGGGCTAAGCTACAGGGTTATGAGGGTGCACGTTGGCCTAAATGCACCGGCCCTGATGGCCGCGAATGGCCATCGCTTGACCATGCCTACCTGATATGGCAGCAACCGCATCCGATTTTTTTTGCCGAGCTGGATTATCGCGCACATCCCACATTGCAAACATTAAAAAAATGGGAAAAGATAGTAACTGAAACAGCCAATTTCCTTGCGTCGTACGCCTACCTGGATACGGCACGCGATCAGTATATTTTAGGTCCGCCGTTGCGGGTGGTGTCAGAAAATAATGATAAAGTTAAGCTTGATACCCAAAACCCGGCCTTTGAGTTAGCCTATTGGCGCTTTGGTTTACAAACCGCACAACAATGGCGCAAAAAGCTAAAGCTGCCATCAAACCCTAAGTGGGATAAGGTGCTCAAGAAACTCTCGCCTTTACCCGAGAAGGATGGCCTTTACGAGCAATGGGAAAACATGACCGATATGTGGACCAAATATAATTATGAGCACCCGGCCCTAACCGGCATGTACGGCGTTTTGCCGGGCGATGGTGTAGATCTGACTATCATGGAAAAGACCTATCAAAAAATACGGGTAACCTGGCTATGGGACAAGGGCTGGGGTTGGGATTTCCCGATGGTAGCGATGAATGCCGCGCGACTTGGCCACCCCGACGACGCGGTAGCTATGCTACTGCACAAATCGCCCAAATTTGGTTTTGACGAGCATGGCATGGTTGGTGGCGGTAACCCCTACCCTTACTTCCCGGCTAATGGGGGCTTATTGTATGCCGTTGCAATGATGACCGCAGGCTGGGATGGCGATAAAAACAAACCTGAACCTGGCTGGCCCAAAGACGGGCAATGGGTGGTGAAATGGGAAGATTTCAGGAAAGCACTATGATATTATTGTGTAGCAACACCAATTGGGCACCGGGTTTCGGACAGTAGGGGATAGTTAACCGAAATGAATTTTGTTAACTTGCCATAACCAATTATACATCCTTTTTTAAATAAACAATGAGAAAAGTACTCTTTTTATTTATTGCCGTACTTGTGGCCCAGACGGGACTGGCCCAGGTAAAGGTACAACGCTTACTTACCGAGAACCTGCCAAACCCTAACAGCGTTGATGCAATTGCCCCACGCTTTAGCTGGCAACTTGCCCCCGGCACCACGCGCAACGTATTGCAAACCGCCTACGAAGTTAAGGTAACCGACGACGCCAAACGCGTAGTTTGGGCACCGGGCAAAGTAAACACCGATCAATCAACCTTTATTACTTACAAGGGCAGCGCCTTAAAATCTGGCCAAAAATATATTTGGCAGGTTAAGGTTTGGGACAACAAAGGTAAAGCCAGCGATTGGGCCACAGGCACCTTCCAAATGGGTTTATTAGCCGAAGCCGACTGGAAAGCACAGTGGATAGGCCCGGTTACCGAAGAAGCCGGTCGCCCCAGCCCAATGTTCAGAAAAGGGTTTGCTATAGGCAAAAAAATAAAATCGGCTACAGCCTATATTACCGCTCACGGTATTTACGAGGCCGAAATAAATGGCCAGCGCGTGGGTACAGACTACCTTACACCTGGCTATACCAGCTACAACAAACGTATACAATACCAGGCTTATGATGTTACCAATATGCTTAAAGCAGGTGCAAACGCTATTGGCGCATCGTTAGGTAGCGGCTGGTACCGTGGTATATATGGTATTGGTACCCGTAAGGAAATTTATGGTAAAGACATTGCCCTGCTAATGCAGATCAACATTACTTATGCTGATGGCAGCACAGAAGTTATTGGTACCGACAATAGTTGGAAAACCAGTACCGGCGAGGTACGTTATGCCGAGGTTTACATGGGATCGACCATTGACGCCCGCATGGAGCAAAAAGGGTGGTCGACTGCCGGGTTTAACGACAGCAAGTGGACAGCAGTTGCCGTACAAAACTATCCTAAAAACATCCTGATAGCGACTATAAATGAGACTATCAAAAAGAAAGAAGTATTTAAAGCCATCAAAGTTTTCACCACGCCAAAAGGCGAAAAGGTGATTGACTTTGGTCAGAACCTGGTTGGTTGGTTGAAGTTTAAAGTAAACGGCAAAGCAGGCGACAAGATCGTAGTATCGCATGCTGAGGTGATGGACAAAGCTGGTAATTTTTATACTGATAACCTGCGCGATGCCAAGTGTATTAACACCTTTATTATAAAAGGCGGTGCCGAAGAGAGCTTTGAACCTAAGTTTACCTGGCAAGGTTTCAGATATGTGCGTATAGAGGGTTACCCGGGCGAGATAAAACCTGAGGATTTTGAGGCTATCTCTTTATATTCTGACATGCCGGTAACAGGTACTTTTAGCACTTCCAACAAGCTGATCAATCAGTTACAACATAACATTGAGTGGGGACAACGCGGCAACTTTTTAGACATCCCAACCGATTGCCCGCAGCGTGATGAGCGCCTTGGCTGGACCGGCGACGCGCAGGTATTTGCACGTACTGCAACCTATAACATGAATGTGCTTCCGTTCTTCACCAAATGGATGAAAGATCTGGCGCTTGACCAATACAAAGATGGCAGTGTACCACACGTTATTCCGGATGCTTTTGATAATGGCAAACCATCAGGCGGTGGCGGCAGCGCGGGCTGGAGCGACGCGGCAACCATCATCCCGTGGACCATGTACGTTGCTTATGGCGATAAAGAAATTTTAGCTAACCAATACCCAAGCATGAAAAAATGGGTAGAATGTATGAGAGGCCGCAGCCGCAACAACCTTTGGAACACCGGCGGTCACTTTGGCGATTGGCTGTTTTTCACTCGTAATGATGATAATGACGGCACAGCAGCTATCACCAGTAAATACCTGATAGCGCAGTGTTTTTATGCTTACTCAACGCAGATACTGATCAACACAGCTAAAATATTAGGTAAACAAGACGATGTTGACACCTACACCAAGCTATTGGCTGATGTTAAACAAGCATTCATTAACGAATACACTACACCAAACGGTTTGATCTCATCTGACACCCAAACCGCGTACACATTGGCTTTGCAGTTTGATATGCTGCCGGAGAACCTGCGGATGCAAGCCGCAAAACGTTTGGCTGATAATATCCGCCGCTACGGCAATCACCTAACTACAGGCTTTTTAGGTACGCCTTATTTGTGCCACGTATTAAGCCGTTTTGGGCAGACCGAAACTGCGTTTAGATTGTTGATGCAGGAGAATTACCCATCGTGGTTATACCCTATCAAAATGGGTGCGACAACTATCTGGGAAAGATGGAACGGTATCCATCCTGACGGCACATTAGAGGTGCCATCAATGAACTCGTATAACCACTATGCTTATGGCGCTATTGGCGACTGGATGTACCGCACCGTTGCAGGTATTGATACCAAGGCAGATCAGGTAGGTTACAAAGGCATCACCATAAAACCAACACTGGGCGGTGGCTTTACTACAATTAACGCCAATTATGAAACGCCTTATGGTAAGGTAAGTTCAAGCTGGAAAACCGAGGGGGGTAACTTTGTGCTGGATGTGGTTATCCCGCCAAACACCACCGCTACTGTTTATGTGCCAACCAAAGGCGGCGCAGCAGTTACTGAGGGCGGCAAACCTGTTACCAAAGCAGCAGAACAAGTTGAGGGCTACACGGCCGTTAACGTAGGTTCAGGTAGTTATCATTTCAGCACATCAATGTAATTTTACAGACATGCAAGTAATTTTAGGCGTAATATTTCACTTTATCGGCGGCTTTGCTTCCGGTAGTTTTTATATCCCATACAAAAAAGTAAAAGGCTGGGCCTGGGAGAGTTTTTGGATAGTAGGCGGCCTGTTTTCATGGCTCATCGTTCCGCCAATAGCGGCTTGGTTAACTGTTCCAAATTTTGTCGAGATTATTAAAGCCACCAATGGCGGCATATTGGGTTTAACCTATTTCTTTGGTCTGTTATGGGGCATTGGTGGTTTAACCTATGGCCTTGGCGTGCGGTATTTAGGCGTATCCTTGGGCAGTACCATCATATTGGGCTTATGCTCGGTATTTGGTGCTTTAGTGCCGGCTGTATATTATGAATTTGTGCCAACTGAAGGTAAAGACAGCATCGGCATTTTGGCATCAAACCATTGGGGGCAATTAGTTCTGTTGGGGATCTTGGTTTGCGTTATCGGCATTGTCATCTGCGGCCGTGCAGGTACACTAAAAGAGCGCGATCTGAACAAAGAGGGCGCGGCAGCTAATGAGAATAAAGATTATCGCTTTGGTTTAGGTATTACCGTTGCTATCGTTTCAGGTGTATTAAGCGCCTGTTTTGCCTTCGGCATTGATGCCGGTGCAGCTATGGCTAATGCTGCTAACGAGACTTGGCGCGCAGCTAATAACATTACTGATGGCAGTAATTTTCTTTACAAAAACAATGTTACGTATATCATCATCCTTTGGGGTGGTTTAACCACCAATTTTATTTGGTGCATGATATTGAATGCCCGTAACAAAACATTTGGTAACTATACCGATAGCAAAACACCGCTGCTAAAAAACTATATCTTTTCGGCTTTGGCAGGTACAACCTGGTTTTTGCAATTCTTTTTTTACGGCATGGGCGAAAGCAAGCTTGGCAATGGCGCAAGCTCGTGGATTTTGCACATGGCTTTCATTATCCTGATAGCCAATATTTGGGGATTGATTTTAAAAGAGTGGAAATCGGTTAGTAAAAAGGCTTTCGGTACGCTGATATTTGGTATCGCTACCATTATATTATCGGTGATTATTGTGGGATACGGCAATAATTTGAAAGAGAAAGCAGCTGCTAAGACAGCACTTATAGAGCAAGCGCGTTAGAGGAGGCTCCGATGGAGCCAAAACGAGTTTACTTTTAAATGCTATAAACAGGTAGCTCCGATGGAGCTGCACAATTTAAAGATGGTTAGCGACTCCGGAGGAGTCCCCTGTTTATAGAAAAAACATAAAAAGAAACAGGCTCCATAGGAGCCGCCTATACAAGCAGAATAAAATAATAACATCAATACAATGTCTATCAAAGAAACAAATTTTAAGCACGTTAGCTATTTATGGGACGATGCGGAGGCTGCAAAGCTTGCCGGCGATGAGGTAGCCCTTTTAATTTACCGCTCAAACTTGTTGGGGGCCGATTTGCGCCTGACTAACTATGGCGGCGGTAATACCTCATGCAAGGCCCAGGCTAAAGACCCATTGACCGGCGAAGAGGTGGAGGTAATGTGGATCAAAGGATCGGGCGGTGATATCGGCACGCTTAAAAAAAGCGGATTGGCAGCCCTATATGTTGATCGACTTCGTAACTTAAAAAACGTATACCGCGGTTTAGATCATGAGGATGAAATGGTGGAACTGTTTAACCATACCATTTATGACCTGGCATCAAAAGCGCCATCTATTGATACGCCTTTACACGGTTTCCTACCCTTCAAACATATAGATCACCTGCACCCCGACGCGGCTATCGCTATCGCGGCAGCAAAAGACGGTAAAAAAATAACCGAAGAACTTTTTGGCGGTAAGATAGGTTGGGTAGATTGGCAAAAGCCGGGCTTCGAGCTTGGCTTGCAATTAAAGGCTTGCTTAGATGCTAATCCGGGTATCCGTGGTATCATGTTAGGCTCGCACGGTTTATTTACCTGGGGCGATACCGCTTACGAAAGCTATATCAATACCCTTGAAGTAATAGAGCAGTGCGCCGAATACCTGGAGCAAAACTATGGCAAAAAAGGGCCCATTTTTGGTGGAGCCAAGCTGGATAGTTTAGACGAAGCCGGCCGTAAAAAACAGGTTGTCGCGTTAGCGCCAATACTACGTGGTTTTTGTTCGTCAAAACAAAAAATGATCGGGCATTTTACTGATGATGCCCGTGTGTTAGAGTTTATTAACTCAAACGATCTGGACCGTTTAGCACCATTGGGTACCAGCTGCCCGGATCACTTTTTAAGAACAAAGATTAGTCCTCTGGTATTGGATTTAGGTAAAGATGAGGACCTGAGCGATGTAGCAGCCCTTAAAGCCCGCCTTGCCCCTGCTTTCGATGCTTATCGCGCCATGTATACCGAGTATTACGAAACCTGCAAGCATCCTAACAGCCCTGCTATCCGCGATGCTAATCCGGTGGTTATTTTATACCCTGGTGTGGGTATGTTTACCTTTGCCAAAGACAAACAAACCGCACGTGTGGCGGCCGAATTTTACACCAACGCCATCAACGTAATGAAAGGTGCAGAAGCTATCTCTGACTATACTTCGTTACCGCGTCAGGAAGCTTTTAATATTGAATATTGGTTGTTAGAAGAAGCCAAACTGCAGCGTATGCCTAAGCCAAAGGCTTTATCAGGTCGCATTGCTTTAGTTACCGGCAGTGCAGGCGGCATAGGTAAAGCTATAGCAAAAAAGTTTGCTGAAGAAGGGGCCGTTGTGGTACTAAATGATATGAATGCCGAACGCCTGGAAAGTGCCGGCGAGGAGTTTAAAAAGCTATTTGGCAAAGATGCTTACGCTACTGCGATACTGGATGTTACTAAAGCAGATCAAATTGACAGCGCTGTTGCCGAAGCTATATTGGCTTTTGGAGGCGTGGATCTGATTGTTAACAACGCTGGCTTGTCTATCTCCAAAACCATTGCAGACCATACCGAAAAAGATTGGGACCTGCTGTATGACGTATTGGTGAAAGGCCAGTTTATGGTTACCCAGGCGGCTTCAAACGTGATGAAGAAACAGGATATTGGCGGTGATATTATCAACATCGTAAGTAAAAACGCCTTAGTAAGCGGACCAAATAATGCAGGTTATGGTAGCGCCAAAGCTGCGCAGCTACATTTGAGCAGGTTAAATGCTGCTGAGTTAGGTGCCGATAAGATTCGTGTTAATGTGGTTAACCCTGACGCGGTGATTAGCGACAGTAATATCTGGGCCGGTGGCTGGGCCGAAGGTCGTGCTAAAGCTTACGGTGTAACCGTTGCCGAATTGCCTGCTTATTACGCAAAGCGCACCTTATTAAATGAAGTAATTTTACCGGTAGATATTGCCAATGCCTGCTTTGCTTTCGCGGGAGGATTATTGGGTAAATCAACAGGAAATGTATTAAACGTTGACGGTGGAGTTGCTGCCGGCTTTGTAAGATAATATACTATGGAACAACATAAAATTGATGAATTTAATCATCAGCATATTACACAGCATCAGCGCAAATTTGAGTTTGTTGCAGAGGATGTACAAAACCTTGACGATGTCCTGCAAAAATTGCAGGCATTCAATATAGCTATACCAAGCTGGGCCTTGGGCACGGGTGGTACACGTTTCGGTCGCTTTTCTGGCGGTGGCGAGCCACGTACTTTAGAGGAGAAGATCACTGATGTGGGCACTATCCATGCGCTGAACCGCTCAAGCAATTCTATATCGCTGCATATCCCCTGGGATATACCAGAAAATGCAACAGCTATCAAAGCGCATGCCGCGCAATACGGTTTACACTTCGACGCGGTAAACTCAAACACTTTTCAAGATCAGAAAGATGCTAAACTGAGCTATAAATTCGGCTCGTTGCATCATACAGATAAAGCGGTGCGCGACCAGGCAATTGCCCATAATATCGAGGTAATTAAATACGGCGTTGAATTAGGATCAAATGCACTGTCCGTTTGGTTATCTGACGGATCAAACTTCCCGGGACAATTGAATTTCCGTAAAGCTTTCCAGAATACGTTGGACAGCCTGCAACAAATCTACGATGCCCTGCCTGATGATTGGAAAGTTTGGATAGAATACAAACCTTTCGAACCAAATTTTTACTCGACCACCATTGGCGATTGGGGACAATCGCA
>JAZKET010000112.1:8638-17093 GCA_040386815.1 Bacteroidota bacterium
CATCTAAGCTGGGTAAAAAAGCGTTGACTTTGGTTGACTTAGGTCACCACCTGCCCAATACCAATATTGAGCAAATAGTTTCTTTATTGCTGATGGAGCAAAAGCTGGCCGGTTTCCATTTTAACGATTCGAAATACGGCGATGATGACCTTACTGTAGGCAGCATCAACCCATATCAACTGTTCCTGATATTTAACGAACTGGTTGAAGGTATGGATGCCCGAGGCTTAAATCACGCTACCGGCATAGGCTGGATGATAGATGCCTCGCATAATGTGAAAGATCCAATTGAAGATTTGATCCAATCTGTAGAAGCGATAAAAATTGCCTATGCGCAGGCACTGATAGTTGATACCAAAGCATTGGTTGACGCGCAGCAAAACAATGATGTGGCTAAAGCGCAGGAGATCTTACAGGCAGCTTACCGTACAGATGTGCGCCCACTTATTGCAGAGGCTCGTTTACGTGCAGGTGGCGCATTGAACCCTATCGCGCTGTATCGTGAGGGTGCAGTGCGTGCTGACCTGATAAAACAACGCGGCGAGAAAACCCAGGCAACCGGACTATAGCATGAACCCTATACCAGTTATCGCGGTTTTTGATGTAGGCAAAACCAATAAAAAGCTCTTTTTATTTGACGAGAGCTACAACATTGTTTTTGAACGCACGGCCCGTTTTAATGAGACTGTCGACGAGGACGGTTTTGCCTGCGAGAACCTGGAGGCGTTGGAAAAATCTGTTTTTGATTCACTGAACGAGGTGAAACGCTTGCCTGAGTTTAGGTTAGAAGCAGTTAACTTTTCGGCCTATGGCGCAAGTTTTGTTTATTTAGATGAGCAGGGCGAGCCCATTGCACCGCTTTATAATTATTTAAAGCCATATCCGCAGGAGCTTAAAAAACAATTTTATGATACTTATGGCGATGAAGCTAAAATAGCTTTTGAAACTGCATCGCCGGCTTTAGAAAGTTTAAACTCGGGCCTGCAATTGTACCGCATAAAATATGAGCAGCCTGAACTATTTAAACGGGTAAAGTACGCGCTACATTTGCCGCAGTATTTAAGCTTTTTGATCAGTGGGCGGGCTTTTTCTGATTGCACCAGCATTGGTTGCCACACAGCTTTATGGGACTTTGAAAAGAACGACTATCATAACTGGGTAAAGCAAGAGGGCTTGACTGAAATACTTGCCCCAATAGCGCCATCTAACGGTGTGGTTGAGCCTGTTAATCCGGGAGATAGCTACCAGGTAGGCATTGGTCTGCATGACAGTTCGGCGGCACTGATACCGTATTTGGCAAGCTTTAATATGCCCTTTGTGCTGTTATCAACCGGCACCTGGGCCATCAGCTTAAACCCGTTTGATAATACGCCGCTTACGCCTGATGAATTAGAAAAAGACTGCCTGAATTATATCCAATATAAAGGCAAACCTGTAAAAGCATCGCGCCTGTTTACTGGGCATGAGTTTGATGTGGGCCTGAAAGCTATCTCTGAGAAATATGGCAGGGATGTGGTTCGATATCGAAACCTTGCTTACGATCCTTCGGTAAAGGATGAGGACATTGTTGCGTATTACGATTTTGTGCACGGCCTTGTCGCGCAGCAAAAAACAGCTACCGACCTTGTGCTTAAAAACAGCCCGGTACGACGAATCTTTGTCGATGGAGGATTTAGTAAAAACTCGGTGTTTATGCATATGCTGGCCGAAGCTTACCCGGATGTTGAGGTTTACGCCGCATCCATGGCGCAGGCCACGGCCTTAGGTACCGCCCTTGCAATTCATTACGGCTGGAACACAAAGCCGGAGATACCGCATGATCTAATCAATTTAAAGTATTACTCGGCGGTTAAGAAGGTAAACATATAGGCCGCATTAATCTTTGTTATTTAGAGATCTTGTACACCGGGCATAGCTTAGTGTATAAGATCTCTGACGCCTAATGCTCGGGCTTACCCAAGCGCAATGAAAATGATAAACGTATGGGTGGAAAACATTCGCATGTATATCTGACAACCTTACCTAAATTATATAAGGCTTCGGTTTTCGTTAAGCCTTATCTAATGTGCCTCTAGCCAATTTGATCCTGTACCAATCTCCACCAAAATAGGCACGGTTGTTTTAATAGCGTTCTTCATGTTTTCTATAATGATGGGCTTCACTATGTCTATCTCATGTTTCGGCACATCAAACACCAACTCATCATGTACCTGCATGGTCATGCGGGTATCCAGCTTTTGAGTTTTTAGCTCGCGATGGATGTTGATCATGGCAATCTTGATCATATCTGCAGCGCTGCCCTGTATGGGTGCGTTGATAGCATTTCGCTCGGCAAAGCCACGTACGGTTTGGTTAGCCGAATTGATATCGCGCAGGTAACGACGGCGGCCCATCAGGGTAGTTACATAACCGTTCTCGCGGGCAAAGTTCATGGTATCGGCCATATATTGTTTGATACCGGGAAACTGCGCGAAGTACTGCTCAATGATATCGGCAGCCTCTTTACGCGGGATGCCCAAATTCTGCGACAAACCAAATGCCGACTGCCCGTAAATGATACCAAAGTTAACCGCTTTGGCATTACGGCGCTGGGTGCTGTCTACATCAGCGACAGCTACACCGTAAACATTAGCAGCGGTAGCGGTATGGATATCGATGCCGTTTACAAAAGCCTCCATCATATTAGCGTCTTTGCTAATCTCGGCAATTATACGTAGTTCAATCTGTGAGTAATCCGCAGAAACAATTACATGGTTCTCATCCCTTGGGATAAAGGCCTTACGCACCTCGCGGCCACGTTCGGTACGGATAGGAATATTCTGTAAGTTAGGGTTAGTTGAACTTAACCTGCCGGTAGCTGCCACCGCCTGGTTATAACTGGTATGCACACGCCCGGTTTTCTGATTTACCATGGTAGGTAAAGCATCAACATAGGTTGATTTTAGCTTTTGCAGCTGGCGGTAGTCTAAAATATCACGCACAATGTCGCTTTTATTGGCAAGGCCCAGCAGCACATCTTCGCCTGTTTGGTATTGGCCGGTTTTGGTTTTTTTGGCTTTAGGATCAAGCATCAGTTTTTCAAACAGCACCTCGCCCAGTTGCTTTGGCGATGCTATGTTGAAGCGGACACCGGCTTTCTCAAACACTGTTTTCTCAAGCACCGCTATATCAGTTTCAAGCTCTTTCGAGAATTCTTTCAGCGTATTGTGGTCTATCTTGACACCTTCGTGCTCAATGTCGGCCAATACATATATCAATGGGTTCTCTATCTTATGCAGCAAGTCATCAGCGCCAACCGATTTTATCTTAGGTTCAAAAATTTCTTTTAGTTGTAGGGTTATGTCGGCGTCCTCGGCAGCGTATTCTTTGATCTTCTCTATCTCCACATCGCGCATGCTACCCTGGTTTTTACCTTTAGGGCCT
The DNA here is from genome assembly GCA_040386815.1 of Bacteroidota bacterium. Taxonomy (GTDB): domain Bacteria; phylum Bacteroidota; class Bacteroidia; order Sphingobacteriales; family Sphingobacteriaceae; genus Mucilaginibacter. Next base: position 12,062 of record JAZKET010000112.1, read on the forward strand.
ATAAGCTCGGTGATCGATACCGGTTTATAGCCCAGGTAATTCTCGCTCAAAACATCCATGCCGTGTCGGGTATCGGGGTCTATGATGTAGTGCGCCATCATGGTGTCAAACAGGTCGCCGCAAATTTGCACATCGTACCATTTCAACATCAGGATATCGTATTTCAAATTTTGGCCTATCTTGCCAATGGTTGGGTCTTCCAGTACCGCCTTAAATTCGTTTACTATAGCTTTAACTTCTGTTTGGTCAACAGGCACCGGTACATACCAACCCTCGGTAGCTTTTACCGAAAATGACAAGCCTACCAGCTCGCAGTTGTTAGCGTCGGTACCGGTGGTTTCGGTATCAAAACAAAAGCTTTTTTGCTGTTTTAGTGTGGCGATTAGTTCGGCACGTTTTTCTTTGGTATCAGCCAAATGGTAAGTGTGCTCAACGTTATTGATATTCTTTGATGCAATAGCAATTTCCGGCGAACTGATATCCTGCACATCAACAGCCATCGTAGTGCGGCCTTCGGCAACCGGTGCGCCAAACATGTCTATTTGTGTGCCCGCCGTTACCGGTTTGTATTCGGTGACGCTAAAATCTTCGCCAAATACCCGACGGCCTAAGGTTCTAAACTCAAGTTCTGCAAAAAGCGGCTCTAACAATTCCCTGTCAGGGTCGCACATTTCAAGCCCCGCTTCATCCAGTTCAACAGGCGAGTTCAAGTTAATGGTTGCCAGCTTTTTTGACATTAACCCCTGCTCGGCAAAGGTCTCTACGTTTTCTTTAAGCTTTCCTTTTAACTCGTGACTATGATTTATAATTTCTTCCACCGAACCATATTGTTTGATCAACAGCTTTGCGGTCTTCTCGCCGACACCCGGGATACCCGGAATGCCATCGACAGCATCGCCCCATAAACCTAAAATATCTATTACTTGCTCTGGGCGCTCAATCTCCCATTTGGCTAATACTTCGGGCACGCCTAAAATCTCCATATCATTACCCATACGGGCAGGTTTGTATATGAAGATATTATCAGACACCAATTGTGCAAAATCCTTATCGGGTGTCATGCAAAACACGGTGAAGCCTTTTTGCTCGGCTTTTTTGGCCAGGGTGCCAATGATGTCATCAGCTTCGAAGCCATCCGCAGTTATCACCGGGATGTTAAAGCCCAATATCAGTTTAATTACATATGGTAAAGCGGCTGATAGATCCTCTGGCATTTTTTCGCGGTGGGCCTTGTAGGCAGCAAAATCTGTATGACGTTCGGTTGGCGCGTCGGTATCAAATACCACAGCCATGTGAGTTGGTTTTTCCTTTTTCAGTACATCCAACAAGGTATTGGTAAAACCCATTACTGCTGATGTATTTAAGCCGCCCGAAGTAAAACGCGGGGTTTTACTCAAAGCAAAATGGGCCCGGTAAATCAGGGCCATACCATCTAAAAGGAAAAGCTTCTTCATACTTTATGATTACACCGATGGGATTTGATTTCACCGATGCATCCAAAAATACAATTTATGTTGGTTGTAGATTTGACAACGCGTAACTTTTTAAATATTAACTTCCTTCCCATACGATTTAGCCCTACCTTTGCCGCTGTAAAAAATATACCTACTGTAATGAGTTTCAGAACCGAACATGATACCATGGGCGCGGTACAGGTACCGGCCGATAAATATTGGGGCGCGCAAACCGAAAGATCGCGCAATAACTTTAAAATTGGCCCTGAGGCTTCTATGCCAAAAGAGATCATTGAAGCATTTGCTTACCTAAAAAAAGCCGCTGCATTTACCAATACTGATCTGGGTGTTTTACCCGCAGATAAACGTGATCAGATTGCTGCCGTTTGTGATGAGATACTGGCAGGCAAACTAGCTGGTGAGTTTCCGTTGGTAATATGGCAAACAGGCTCGGGCACGCAGTCAAACATGAATGTTAACGAGGTTGTGGCTAACCGTGCGCACGTACTGGCAGGCAATGCTTTGGGCGAGGGTAAAACCTTTATCCACCCAAATGACGACGTTAACAAATCGCAATCATCAAACGATACCTACCCTACCGCCATGCACATTGCGGCATACAAAATGGTGATAGATGTTACCATACCCGGTATTGAAAAACTGCGCGATACTTTACAGGCAAAATCAGAGGCTTTTAAATCGGTAGTAAAAATTGGCCGTACGCACTTAATGGATGCTACGCCTTTGACATTGGGCCAGGAGTTTTCTGGTTATGTATCGCAACTAAACCATGGCTTAAAAGCTTTGCGTAATACTTTAGATCACCTGTCTGAGCTTGCCTTGGGCGGCACAGCGGTTGGTACTGGTATTAACACCCCTAAAGGTTATGATGTTAAGGTAGCACAATATATTGCCGAGTTTACCGGCTTGCCATTTATCACTGCCGAAAATAAATTTGAGGCACTGGCAGCACACGACGCTATTGTTGAAACACATGGCGCTTTAAAACAAATTGCTGTATCGTTAATGAAAATTGGTAACGATATCCGCATGCTGGCATCTGGCCCGCGTTCTGGTATTGGCGAGATCCATATCCCTGATAACGAACCTGGTTCATCAATCATGCCGGGTAAAGTTAACCCAACCCAAAACGAGGCGCTTACCATGGTAGCCGCGCAGGTTATGGGTAATGATGTTACTATCTCTATAGGTGGTTCAAACGGTCATTATGAGTTGAACGTATTTAAACCGGTAATGGCGGCCAACTTCCTGCAATCGGCACGTTTAATTGGCGATGCCTGCTCATCATTTACAGATAATTGCGCTGTAGGCATTGAGCCAAACTACGAGGGTATTAAAAAACACCTTGAAAATTCATTAATGCTGGTAACCGCGCTTAATCCGCATATTGGTTACGAAAAAGCAGCTAAAATTGCTAAAACAGCATTAACCAACGGTTCATCGCTACGCGAAGCTGCCATTGGCCTGGGTTACTTAACCAACGAGCAGTTTGACGAGTGGGTGAAGCCAGAGGATATGATTGGCTCATTAAAGTAAACAACCGCCGCGTCATCGCGAGCGATAGCGTGGCGATTTCCACAGGAAAGTTATACTGTAAACCTATCCTACGGAGATTGCCACACTTGTTCCTCGTTCGCAATGACGTGCTTTTAGATATACATGCAAAAAGCTTTCGCCTTTTACCTTTTAGCTTTCAGCCTCCTATCGGCTTGCTCATTTAATCCAAGCGTGCAAGGCAAGGGCGAAGCCTACCTGCAAGGCGTATGGAAACAGGATAGTGTGCCCATGCAAAGCCGCTTACTTAGCTATTCGCTACATAAGTTTACGTTTAGTTGTGATTCTGTTTACTTGGAAATTGCATCTTACGCCAAGGTTAACTCTGGTATGGATAGTTGCATGAATAAAGGCGCGTGGAAGGAATATATTCGCGGCACCTATCATCAGCAAAACGATACCTTGCGTATAAAAGGTAACTTTTGCAATGCAGATTACAGCTTGAAAAAGCAAGTTGGTTGTTTCCGCTCAGGCCCTTATAAGGGTAGTTTTAAGGTGAGCAAGCAATCCGATTCGACCGTTCAATTTTTAAGTACGTCAAACGTAATGCCTGTAAATTTACGCTTAATAAAACGTACTACTTGTGTACCAAAATCCATTTAATATGAAATTAAGTTTCGTGAAAAAAGTAGCTATCGCGATAGCATTAGCTTATGCGCCTGTAGAGGCGATGGCCTGGGGTATGAATGGCCACCGTATTAGCGGACAGATTGCCGAAGATCACCTGACGCTGAAAGCGCGTACGGCTATTAAAGCTATTTTGGGTAACGAATCTATCGCCATGGCCAGCAATTGGGCAGATTTTATCAAGTCGGATTCTACTTATAAATACCTGTATAACTGGCATTTTGTGAATTTTGAACGTACGCTTAGCTACCCCGAAATGGTGGAGGTTTTAGAGCATGACACCAACGCCAATGCCTATAATAAGCTTCAGTTTTTAACTGCCGAGTTAAAGAAGAAAACTACCAGTAAGCAAAATAAATTACTGTACCTGCGTATGCTGATACATATTACAGAAGATCTGCATCAGCCCTTGCATACTGGCCATGAGAGCGATCAGGGGGGTAACCAGGTAAAGGTAAATTGGTTTAGTAAGCAGTCTAATTTGCACTCTATATGGGATACTGAACTTGTTAATTTTCAGGAACTTAGCTACACAGAATATGTTGCCGCTATAGATCATGCTACACCGGTACAGATAAAGGCTTGGCAAGCTGCCCCTATTAGTAAATGGGTGCATGAATCAAACCAAATTGCCGATAAGCTTTATAAGGAAGTAAAGCAGGGTGAGACCTTAAGCTACCGTTATAACTTTACGCATTTAGATACCCTTAACGAACAATTGCTAAAAGGCGGTATCAGATTAGCGGGGTTGTTAAACCAGATTTTTGGTTGATTTTTACATTACTCCAAACAGCATTTTTGGCGATTTTTACCCGGCTTTTTTCGGTAAAAATCTTGATTTTTCTATATTTTATTGGTAATACACATGAAGATACTAATGGTGTGCCTGGGTAACATTTGCCGCTCGCCTTTGGCTGAAGGAATTATGCAACACCTGGCCGATAAAGCGGAGTTGGACTGGCAAATCGACTCGGCAGGTACTGGAGACTGGCACGTGGGGCAAGGACCGGACCGACGTTCGGTGCGGGTGGCCCAACAATATGGTGTTGACATCAGCAAACAAGTTTGCAGGCTGTTTCGTCCGGCAGATTTTGATACGTTTGATCATATACTGGTAATGGACCGCAGCAACCTGAGCAATGTGCTGGCCATGGCCCGAAATGAGGCCGACCGTAAAAAAGTAACCTTATTGCTGGTTGACCAGATAGTGCCTGACCCTTACCATGATGACAGCCAGTTTGAACCTGTTTATAAATTGATTGAGGAGGGATGCAAACGGTTTATCGCCAGGTATAAGGACACCCTTTAATATTATTGTCATTGCGAGGAACGAAGCAATCGCACGGAGAAAAGTAACCTACTCAGCAGTGTGCGAT
>JAZKET010000113.1:0-51260 GCA_040386815.1 Bacteroidota bacterium
GATCTTCTATAGATTACGAATACCACGGGTTAAAACCCGTGGCTACAAAATTGGTCGAGGCTACGCCTCTTAAAATTCGCTATAAAAATGTTTCGAACACTCAACGTTTCAAACCCATCTCTATAATTGGCATAGTTCACCAAAAACTAATCGCCAATTAACCAATCACCACCGCCAGGTGCCCTTTCATATGCTCCACATAATCCTGTGCTAAAAACTCTACCGTGTGCAGCTGCACATCATGCTTACTATTATCGCACGTAGCTTGTAACCTGTCCGTAGGATAATTTTTCCAAACACGGATGATCTGAAAGTTTAGCAGGCGCCACAACTCCAATATATCATTAATATCAGCTTCTTGGTATTGTTGCACCTGCACCCACTCCACTTGCTCGTAGGTAAGTTTAAAATTCTCTTCATAAGTGCATCGTACAAAGCGTTGCAGGTTAATTTGCGCGCTGTCTATCAAATGGCCCATTATTTCTTTGCGGCTCCAGCGGTTAGGGTCGGGTTTGGTATTCCAGTCTATCGCTTGCAGATCGCGGGTAAGCAGGTCGTCAATCGCGGCAGCTAATTCATCAATAGCGTTTTTCATTACAATAAAACTAATCACTAATTAACTAATCACCAATCACTAATTTTACATATTTTCACATCTGCATATCCGCTCATTAGTAACATATGGTTTTAAATTATATCTGGATCGCCTTCTTCGTTATAGCCTTTATCATTGGCCTGATTAAACTTATTTTTTTTGGTGATACCGAGATATTTAAGCTGATGGTTGAAGGCACGTTCGACTCGACCAAGGCTTCTGTAATGGACATTGCCCTGCCCCTGGTTGGCATAATGGCCTTTTACCTGGGGATGCTAAAAATTGCAGAGAAAGCCGGAGCCATTAATTTCCTGTCGCACTTAGTGGGGCCGTTTTTTAACAGGTTGTTTCCTGATGTACCTAAAGATCATCCCGCCGTTGGCCAAATGATGATGAACTACTCGGCTAACCTTTTAGGGCTTGATAACGCGGCTACCCCATTCGGACTAAAAGCCATGGCAGGTTTGCAAGAGCTAAATAAAGACAAAGAAACCGCCTCTAACGCGCAGATTATGTTTATGACGTTGCACGCCTCTGGCTTAACTTTGCTGCCGGTAGCTATCATTGCACAACGCGCCATTTACAACTCAAAAGACCCAACAGATATATTCATCCCTTGCATTATTGCTACTTATGTGGCCACAATTGCCGGCTTGATCATAGTAGCCATTCGCCAAAAAATAAACCTGTTTGACAGGGTGATATTAACCTGGCTGGGTGGCATCACCCTGTTTATTGGTGCCGTGGTATGGTACTTTACAGCTTACCTTAACAAGGCCCAAATAAGCGAGGTATCAAAGGTGTTTAGCAACCTGATGCTGTTTGGATTGCCCGTAATATTTATACTGGGCGGTGTACGTAAAAAAATCAATGTGTTTGAGGCATTTATAGAGGGCGCTAAAGAAAGTTTCGACATTGCTGTAAAGATCATCCCCTATCTGGTTGCCCTTTTGGCCGCTGTTAGCGTGTTTAGGGTAAGCGGCGCGGTTACTTATTTAGGCGATGGTTTTAAATGGATTTTCAGCCACTTTAATATGGATACGCGCTTTACCGATGTGCTGCCCATAGCTTTTCTTCGTCCGCTAAGCGGATCGGGCGCGCGGGCCATGATGCTTGATAACCTGAAAGTTTTTGGTGCCGATAGTTTTGTGGGCCACCTGTCAAGCGTATTATATGGTACTGCCGATACTACATTTTATATCGTCGCGCTGTATTTTGGTTCTGTAGGGATAAAGAAAACAAGGTACGCCATATCCGCCATGCTTATAGCCGACTTGTTTGGCATTGTTACGGCAATATCTATTTGTTATTTGTTTTTTGGTTAAAACTGTGAGTGATATTTAAATTAACTATAAATACCACAAGCAGAATAAATTATGATGTAAATTTATTTAACTTTGACGCAGCATAATTTGCACCCTAATTAATGACAACCAAACAGCCTCAAAATCAGGCCGACCAGTATTTAAAACAAAAGGCGGCTAAAAAGAAAACAGGCAATAAAGCGCTGATTATATTTTTAGTGTTTATTGCTATTGCCATATCGGTATTAGTGAAAATAACGCTTACCGGGTCGCTAAAACCATCATTTTTTAAGGGTATGCCAGGGGCTGAGGATACCTACGAAATTGCCAAACAATTTATTGAACCAACGCTAAAAAGCTCAAGCGCCAATTTCCAGGACGACAGGTACCAGTTTGGCAACCAGTCTGATTCGGTATTTGTGATACAATCATCTGTTGAAACCAGCGATGGTGGCGAGAAAGTAGTTACCCCTTTCAAAATCGTACTTAAATACAACGGCGGCCAGGTTGACAGGAAGAAAAACTGGTCGCTTATTGATCTTAGCATTCGCTAAGCACCCACCCATAAAAAAAGCAGGCTAAGGTTTTACGCCCGGCCTGCTTAATCACTCTAAAACAATCACCTCTTAACTTTAGAAGTATCTTTGTTAATTGATATTTATATAATATTAATTACGTGCTAATTAAATAATAGTCAAAGGTATTAATAAAATAGCTGTTTAAACTTGTAACAGTTCTATTTTGACTACAAGGTGACAGTTAGTCAACCCTTTAATACATCAATCCCTTTATAAATATATCCAGCAGCAGCAGGCGCTTGGCATGTATTTCGTCCAAATGCTCTTTCTGCGGAAACATCAGCTTTTTGTGCAGTTGGGCACTAACTTTTACGCCGTGCAATGCATCCAATAAAATATCAACCAACTCCTCTGGATTACTAACCGGCTTGATATTACCTTTTTCGGCCTCAAGCTTGATAGCAGCACTTAGCAGCACCAGTTCGCGTTCGTGTATTTCGGTGATGATCTCCCAGATAGTGTCAGGCAAATTTTGCTCATTAACCCTGAAAAAATCAAAGAAGTTATAGTTTTTGAAAATGAAGTTATGCTTCATTTCAATCTGCACTATAAAAGCTTCTTTCAGGTTATCAAACTTTTCAAGCTTTTGGTCAAGCAGCAAAATATACTCTGCTGCCAGCTTGCGCATAACCGCTATGTAAAGTTGGCTTTTGTCCGGAAAATAATAGTAAAGTAGCGCTTTAGAGAACGACAGATCGCCGGCAATCTCGTTCATGGTGGTTTTTGAATAACCGTAGTGTAAAAACCTGTTGTATGCCGCGTCTAATATTTTCTCGCGCTTTATATCCTGCTGATCGCTCCCTGAGCTCATTATTTACTCTCCACTTTTATAGAAACTGACTATTTAAACAAAATTATCAAAAATTCTATAGTATAACTCCAATATGCCCGGTTAAGTGTTTAAACGCACAAGATTGATACATAAATTACATTCAAATTAAAAAAAGAGGACGATAATTGGCATTACCGTAAACAAAAAAGCCGCCCTTGCAAATTGCAAGGGCGGCTTTTTTGATGGTTAATTTTGTTTAATGTTGCTTCAATTCGGCAAGCTCTGCTTTGGGTAGTATATCGGCAAGCACAGCGTTTTCTGAAGGCTTTTTACCTTTAACTCTCATTTTAAGGTTAAAGTGGATGATATACATACATGGCACCAATATCAAAGTGATGATAGTTGCAAAGCCTAAACCAAATATCATTGTCCATGATAATGGGCCCCAGAATGCAACGTTATCGCCACCGAAGTGGATATGCGGTGTAAAGTGCGTAAACAAGCCGGCAAAATCGATATTAAAACCAACTGCCAGCGGTATTAAACCTAATATGGCGGCAAACGCGGTTAACAATACCGGTGTCATACGGGTACGGCCGGCTTCAACCACCGCGTCGTGCAGGCTTTGGCCCTGCTGCATCAGTAAATCGGTAAACTCAACCAGTAATATACCGTTACGTACAACCACACCCGCTAGTGCAACAATACCAATACCGGTCATTAATACAGAGAAGGTCATACCGAAGATACTTACGCCCAGCAATACGCCTATTATACTGAACAGAATCTCGCTGATGATGATAAACGTTTTACCTATAGAGTTAAACTGCATCATCAATATAACCAGAATTAGCATAAACGACACACCTAAAGCCGATAGCAAGAACACAGCCGCTTCGGTCTGATCTTCCTGGCCACCACCCATACGGATAGTAATACCGCCCGGTGTTTTGAAGTTTTTAATAGCTCCGGCAATCTGCGCGTTAACATCGTTGGCATTATAGCCACCTACTTTTAATACGTTTGAACCTAAAGTGATTACACGTATTTGTTGTTTGTGTTTGATATTGCTATACGTGTTTGCATAACGGATATCGCTGAAAGCCGAGATAGGCACCTGTCTTACAGCACCACCGGTAGCCATATCACGATAGGTTATTTTAATGTTACGGATAGCGTCCAGATCATACTGTTGGTCTTTACGTGCACGTACATTAATTTCGTAATCGTCCTCGGTAGTGTTTCTAAAGTCGGCCGCTTTCATACCGTACAAGGTTGTCAGCAATGAAAAACTGATCTGCTGGCTGTTGATACCCTCGCGATTAGCACGCTCACGATCGATGTTAAATACAATCTGTGGCTTATCGTTCTGCACGTCAGCAGTTAGCTCTTCAATACCACCGATGTTTTGCTTAATGATGAATTTCTTTAAGCTATTGGCTGTTTTAACCAAACTATCCAGGTTATCACCGGCAATTTCAATACTGATATCTTTTTGCGTTGGCGGGCCACCGCTCTCCTGGTCAACCGATATTTTTGCACCCGGTACTACACCGATAACCGCTTTACGGATATTCTGCAATATAGCTTTGGTGTCTTTACCTTTACGTTCTGCAAATTTCACAAAGGCCACAGCAATTTTACCCTTGTTAGGGTAATTACCCTGATCCTCGTCCTGAGGGTCGGTAACACTCACGGTTACGTTTGATATAATAGACGATACTACGTCTTTATCAGGCTCAACCGCTGCAGCTACTTTTTTCTCCAGTATCTCTGTAACCTTGTTGGTATACGCCTGGTCTGTACCTTTTGGCAGTGTAATGTACACAAACGCGAAGTTAGGATCGGCCTGCGGGAAGAACTCAACCTTAGGGCTGCGCACCGTCATAAAGAAAATGCTGAAAATAAACAAACCTACAGTACCACCTAATATCCACCATGGTACATGCACCGCTTTTTCTAACAAGTTTGCATACGCGGTTTGAATTTTTGGCCATGCCCTGTTTTGGAAAGCGTCTATCCACTTAACAAACACAAAGTGATTTAGTAAGAACAACACCGCGGCAAAAACCACAAAGTTACCCACACCAAAGTTTATCAGGTAGCCTATAACAGCTATACCTGCAAACCATAATAATACCTTTTTAACGGTTTTATCAAACTTAGGGTTATCATGCTCGCCTTTAACGTGTGGTTTCATAAAATCAACCGCGAACACCGGGTTAAATATGTAAGCTACTACTAAGGATGCCAATAAGGTAATAATTAGCGTTATAGGTAAGAAGAACATAAACTTACCTATCATACTGTTCCAAAAAGCCAAAGGCACAAACGGAGCCAGGGTGGTCATGGTACCAGATAGTACCGGCAAGAACACCTCGCCTGCTGCCATTTTAGCGGCTTTAGCAATAGGCACTTTACCGTTATCAAATATCCGGTGCGTGTTCTCTATCACCACAATAGCATCATCCACCACAATACCCAGCGCCAGCAGGAACGAGAACAATACGATCATGTTCAGGGTAAACCCTATAGCCGGCATCACCAGGAAGGCAATAAAGCACGATAGCGGTACAGACAGCGCCACAAACAAGGCGTTGGTAGTACCCATAAAGAACATCAGAATAATGGTTACCAGTAAGAAACCGATAATGATAGTGTTCACCAAATCATTAACCGTTGTACGGGTCTGGTCACTTTGGTCGCCGGTTACGGTAACGTCTAATCCTTTAGGGAACTCTTTAGCCTGTTTATCTTTTATTAAAGCAAAGATCTTGTCTGATGCCAGGATCAGGTTCTCGCCGGTACGTTTACTTACGTTTAGGGTGATAACGTTTTTAAAGCCGCTATCCTCTTTAGTTTTCATACGGGCATAACTTTCCTGCTCATGGAAACCGTCTTTTACTTCGGCAATATCACGCAGGTAAACGGCTTTCCCGGTAGGGTTACGTATAACCATAGCGGCAACTTCGTCGGCATTTTTAAAATCCTGACGGATGTCAACACTCCTGCGCACACCATCCACACGTAAACCACCTGCCGACATGATAATGTTCTCTGCACCTACCGCACGGGTAATGTCGTCGTAACTTATCTGTGCCGCGCTCATCTTGTTCAAATCAACATTGATCTGTATCTCAGGCTTTAACGCGCCTACCATGTCTACCTTAGATATCTCTTTCATGCTCTCAATGGCATCTTTCAGATTATCGGCATATTCCTTCAGTTTTTTCAGATCGTAATTACCTGATACGTTTACATAAAGGATAGGCAAATCGGCAACGTTGATATCAGATATCTCAGATTCTTTAAGGTTGTTATCATTCTGCGGCAAATCGGGCTTAGCCTTATCTACAGCTTCTTTAACATCATCCTTAGCATCTTTGATCTTCACATTACCGTTAAATTCGGCAGTAATGATAGATATATTATCGTATGAGTTTGAGGTTACCTTTTTTAAGCCTTTTAGCGATTTTAATTTTTTCTCTATCTGGCGGGTTACCAATATCTCAATATTTTGAGGCGATTGCCCAATGTACTGTGTTGTTACAAACACTTTAGCCTGCGCTATATCCGGGAAATTTTCCTTAGGCAGGTTGTTATAGCTTACCAAACCTAATACGGTAAGCAAAAAAACCAGCGCGTAAATAGCGGTCTTATTATCTATGGACCAACTTGAGGGCCCAAATTCTTTTTCCTGATCTTTCATAAAGGGATTTGTTAAAATGCCACTTATTTAATTCCTTGCAATACACGCACTTTATCACCCTCTTCAATATCTGCAGCGCCGTCTACAATTACCTCATCGCCGGCTTTTAAGCCTGAAGTGATCTCGGCCGTTCCGTTAGAAATTTTGCCTTCGGTTATAGCAACACGTTTGGCTATACCGTTAACATTAACAAAAACATAGTCGCCGTTCTCTGACTGCTGCACAGCCTTAACCGGGATAGAAATGGCGTTTACTTTGGTGTAATCAGCAATTTTAAGTACCGCTGTCATGTTAGGGCGTAATGATGAACGCGATGGTAATTTAACCTCAACCGGGAAACTACGTGATACCGGATCAATAGCTCTACCTGCAAAATCAATTTTGGTAGTAACCGAATCTTTAGCATCAGGAAATACAATTTTAACGGTATTACCTGTACGCACGCTGGCAGCGTACGACTCAGGCACGTTGGCTTTTGCTTTCAAGCTGTTATCGTTAACAATGTTTATGCCTGTAGTACCCGGGCCTGCAGCCTGGCCTAACTTAAGGTCCATTAACTCGATAGTACCGTTGATAGGCGATTTAATAGTGTATAAAGCGGCCTGTTGTTTAAGCGCGTCGTACTGTTTCTGCGTAGTTTGCAGGTTAGTTTTAGCTTGCAGGTATTGCACTTCGGTACCAATTTTCTGATCCCAAAGATTTTTTTGACGTTGAAATAAGGTATTTACCAATTCAACTTGTGCTTCGGCTTGCAATAACTGTTGTTTCAATACGCTATTATCTAACTGAACCAACGTTTGGCCTTTGCTAACACGCTGACCTGGTTTTACATAGATAGCAGTAATAATACCCTGCGCCTGTGGATATGCAGTAACATTTTCTTCGGCATCAATTTTACCTTGTATCTCTACATAATTGCTAAAACGGCCTGTTTCTACTTTATAAACAGATACATCGGCAGTTTTTGCAGAATCTGCACCTGTACCTACTTCGGCCTGTAGCTTAGTAATTTTATCATTTATTTCTGCCTGTTGCTTTTTAAGCTCGGCCAGTTCTGTTGCTTTATCTTTTGGCTTGTCTGAGCAAGCTGCTGCTAACAATAAGATGGGGATATATAATAGTTTTTTCATTTTTATGGTGATTTTAGTTTTAGTTGATACGTGCATAAGCTTTGTCAAGATCTACGCGGCTTATTAAAGCGTTGTATAATGCCTGGATGTATTCGTTATCGGCTTTTTCCAGTTCGGTTTGTGCCTGGGTAACTTCAATGCTTGAACCTACACCTTGCTGATACTTAATTTTTGAAACCCTTAACACTTCTAAAGCCAATTCGCGGCTACGCTTTTGGTTATTTAGCGATTGTAAGCTATTGGTAAACGTTATTTGTGCAGCATTTGCCTGAAGTTTAAAGCCATTACTTGCGTTATGCAAATCGTTTTTAGCTTTTAATACACTTACTTGAGCCTGGCGTAACTGGTTTAAATGCTGACCACCAGTAAAAATAGGAATGTTGATATTTAAGCCTATATAGCTACTGTAATAGTTATGATCATATAAATACCTGGTGTGATTTTCCTGGTAGGTGTTTGCAAAGCCAGCGGTAAAAGCAATGCTGGGTTGAAAATTTGCTTTCTTGTTTTTTACTTCCAACTCGTTAAGCGTAATGTTGGTTTGCAGTAACTTATACTCAATACGGTTATTATAAAATGCAGTATCTACCGTATTTTGTGCGGTTTGGCTTTCAATGTTAACGTCAGACAACTTATCGGCTAAAGTCAGGTCCTGCTCAACAGGCATACCCATTTGAAATTTCAGCATTTGGTAACCTAATACCAGCGTACGTTGAACATTGTCGCGATTGGTAACAAGGTTATTGTACTGAACAGACAAGCGGTCAACATCTATCTTCTCTACAAAGCCTTGTTTATTTTGCTGGGTAGTTTGATCTAGCGTTTGTTTAAGTTGCGTAATATTGGCATCCAATAGTTTAACTTGTTCACTGCTAACTAAAGCCTGGTAATAAGCCTTGGTTACATTTACATTGGTTTCAATTTTAGACCTGATAAGGCTGCGTTGCGATAATTCTCTGAATGTTTTAACAGCTTTCAATCCAACCAAAAAAGTACCACTATAAAGTAACTGACTCATTTGTAATGAGTAGTTATTGGTATACTTTACAGGGCCAAACGGAAACGCGGTTAATGGCGCCTTAGGGTCAATAGGACCGCCGCCAAGAAAGTTAGGGCCAACTTGTGTAGGTACTTTAATGTAATCCTGAAAAGTAATAGCTCCGTTAATTTGTGGCAAACCGCTTCCTATGGTTTCTTTAACTTTGTATTCGGCACTTTGAACATCAAGGGCGGCGTTTTTTACCGAGTCCTGGTGCTCATAGGCATATTTTATACAATCGGCCAGCGTAAAAGTCACCGGGGCAAGCGCGGGCGGCGCCTGCTGCGCGTAGCTGCCTAAGGCTAAAGCGCAAATGAGTGAGGTGGTTATTAATATATATTTCATTGGTTTTATTGTGGGTTTTTGATTATTAATTATCGTTGTCAAAATAACAACCCGGTATTGACAGCCCTATGTCAGCAGGATATTATTAGTTTGCTATATTTTTATATTCGTCAAGCAGTTTGAAGCCTTTAAGGGTACAAATGCCAAAGTTGAAATGCTCTAAAAGCTGGTACTGCACTTTCCATGGGCTAAACTCGGCAATAGGGAAAATATTGGTATTAAAGCCCATTTCAACCTGGTTAACCCGCATACGCGCCATAATCTTCACATCAATGTCTTTGCGGATGTAGCCTTGTTGCATTCCTTTGGTCAACAAGTCCTCCAATGTGTGTACTATTACTTCTTCTTTAAAAGTTTGAAAATGCTTCCAGGCATCAGGGTGATACTTTTGCATGTCGTGAATAACAATAGGATTAATGCGCGAGAAAATCTCTTCAGAGCATTTCATCATATTTATCATCTCTTCAATAACATTGTCTGATTTTTCAATTAAAGCGCAAATCTGGTCTTCGTCTTCCTGCAGCTTTTTTTTCACCAGCGCTATTACCAACTCGTTTTTATCTTTAAAAAACTGGTAGATGGTTTTTTTTGACATACCCAGGTGTTTGGCTATATCGTCCATGGTAACGCTCTTAATACCGGCCTGTAAAAACAGTTCCTCGCCACCTTGAATTATCCTATCTATTTGACTCATTTTATTAATTGGTCAAAACTATGGAAACATTTTTAGATTTCAAAGTTTCCATTTTGATTTAACGTTAACTTAATACTGCTAATTGACACAATTATGATAATTGGTCTTAAACGGGTGTCGCCACACTACCGCTACAGGCATGTGCTTAATTATCAACGCCTGTTAAAAACTGCCCCTCAAAATGTTACCTTTGCCAAAAATTTACAATCATGACACTTACTGCTCTTTCTGCAATATCACCTATCGACGGTCGTTACCGTAGAGTTACCGCCGACCTTGGCGCTTATTTTTCTGAATATGCGCTGATAAAATACCGTGTACTTGTAGAAATTGAATACTTTATAGCATTATATAACCATCCGCTGCCGCAACTGCAAGGTTTTGATAAATCATTAACCGAAAAGTTACGCGACATTTATAAAAACTTTACCGAAGCCGACGCGCAAGCCATTAAGGACATTGAGAAAGTAACCAACCACGATGTTAAAGCGGTAGAGTACTTTATCAAAAAGAAATTTGATGACTTAAAGCTGGAAGAATATAAAGAGTTTATCCACTTTGGTTTAACATCGCAGGATATTAATAATACAGCTATCCCACTAAGCTTTAAAGAAGCGCTGGACATGGTTTACTACCCTGCTATTGATGAACTGGTTGGCATATTAAAACAATATGTTGGCGATTGGGCGCAGGTACCTATGCTGGCTCACACGCACGGTCAGCCGGCGTCTCCTACCCGTTTGGGTAAAGAGATCCAGGTGTTTGTTGAGCGATTAGAGAAACAACTGGTGTTATTAAAACAAGTACCAACATCGGCCAAATTTGGTGGTGCTACCGGTAATTTCAATGCACACAAAGTTGCTTACGGCAGCATTAACTGGACAGATTTCGGCAATAACTTTGTAAACAATATTTTGGGCCTTAGCCGCTCGCAGCATACTACCCAGATTGAGCATTACGATAATTTTGCCGCGCAGTGCGATGCGTTGAAGCGTATAAACAATATACTGATTGACCTTGACCGTGATATGTGGACCTACATATCTATGAACTACTTTAAACAGCAAATTAAAGCCGGCGAAGTAGGCTCATCGGCCATGCCGCACAAGGTTAACCCGATAGACTTTGAAAACTCTGAAGGTAACTTAGGTATTGCTAACGCGATATTTGAGCACCTGGCGGCCAAGTTGCCTATTTCAAGATTGCAACGCGATTTAACCGACTCGACCGTATTACGTAATATAGGTGTGCCGGTTGCGCATACGCTTATCGCTATCAAATCAACCATTAAAGGTTTAGGCAAACTTTTATTGAACGAAAGCGCCCTTAACGCGCACCTTGAAGCCAACTGGGCCGTAGTTGCCGAAGCGATACAAACCATCTTACGTCGCGAAGCCTACCCTAACCCATACGAAGCGTTAAAAGAGCTTACCCGTACTAACACACAGGTAAATGCGCAGACAATTGCGGAGTTTGTGGATACTTTGGATGTGAGTGATGCGGTGAAGAATGAGATAAAGGCGATTACGCCTAGTAATTATACGGGGGTTTAACAACCCAATATGTCATTTCGAGGGAGCCGGGCAGGCCTGTGTGTGGGCGCGACAGAGAAATCTTATACGCCATACATAGTCCGCATGCAAATCGTATAAGATTTCTCACTCGTTCCTCGTTTCGAAATGACATGGAGTAAACGTCACCGTCATAAAGCAGTCATAACTAAATTAGGATAGCGTTTTAATAAAAAAGCTATTTAACTTTGTTCTAAATAAAAGAGACACCAAGATGAATATCAACGTATATACCGAATCGACCCCTAACCCGGCAACCATGAAGTTCATTGTGAACAAGTTGCTGATTAATGGCAGTGTTGATTATGCTACTAAAGAAAGCGCCGAAAAATCACCCTTCGCTAAAGAGCTTTATAAGTTCTCGTTTGTAAATGGGGTGTTCTTCGCCAGCAACTTTGTTACGGTAACTAAAACCGAGGACACCGACTGGCAGGATATCGAAGCTATACTAAAAGAGTTTGTCAAAGGCGCTGTTGAGTCTGAATTAAAAGTTCAATTAGAAGAGCAAACCGACGACGTTAATTTTGAAGGTACCGACATCGAGATCAAAATACAGCAAATATTAAACGACTACGTACGCCCGGCAGTTGAGCAGGACGGTGGCGCTATTGCCTACCGCTCGTTTGAAGAAGGTGTGGTTACTGTCGAGCTACGTGGCTCATGCAGCGGTTGCCCGTCATCAACCATCACCCTAAAATCCGGCATCGAAAACCTGCTAAAACGCATGGTTCCGGAAGTACAGGAAGTTGTTTCAGAAGCAATGTAATCCAACCCATATTTTACACGGATTTTTCAAGATTTATACCGATTTTACAAGGGTCAAACTAAGCAGTTTGGCCCTTTTTTTATTTAAAATAGTTTTGGATGACGGTTAACATTTCGTCGGTTAGTTGGCCGTTGGTGGCAAGTAATTCGCGGCTTTCTAACACCTCGTCCCCACCCTTAAAATTTACTATCTGCCCACCGGCCTGGCGTACTATCACTATACCTGCGGCAACATCCCAGGCGTTCAAATTATACTCGTAAAACGCGTCAAAACGGCCTGCTGCGGTATATACCAAATCAACAGCTGCTGAACCTAAACGGCGCAAGCCATGCGAGTTCTTCATCAGGTGCGAAAAAAGCTCAATATACTGTGGCTGTTTAGTAAAATCATAATACGGGAAACCTGTAGCAATCAAGCTGTTAGCTACTGTTGGAGTTTTGCTTACCTTAATTTCCGCACCATTTAAGTATGCAGGGGCGCCTTTCCAGGCGTAAAAACACTCATCAAGATTTACTTCGTACACCACTCCCACCACCAATTCATCATACTCCTTTAGTGCAATACTCACTGAGAATGAGGGCACTCCATGAATAAAATTAGTAGTACCATCCAGCGGATCAATGATCCAATTGTAGCGCTCTCCAAGGTTGGTACGAGTCTTTTCTTCGGTAATAAAGCCTGCATCGGGCAGGATCTTTTCCAAACCATTGACTATGATACCTTCGGCAGTTTTATCTACGTATGATACCAGATCGTTTAAACCTTTATACTCAATTTTATCAGTATTGAATGATTTTCTTTCCTGGCGGATAAAGTCGCCGGCTTGTTTGGCAACCTCAATTACCTGATTGGTGATCTGCTGTAGTGGCATGACGATGTTTTGATGGTAGGCTAAATGAGAAAAACTTATGTACAAAAAAACTGGCGAAGAACAGGCTGCCCAGCGTGCATACCCGTGCTATATCAGGCTTCATATCAAGGTTTTGTATAAATATTTTTATCAGCATTAAGCTTGCAAAATAACCAACAATGGCTACCGACATAAACCTAATGAACTGTTTTGATGATTTTGATTTCGACTCTGAAAAAACTAAATACCTGGTAATTAAAAAGTTAACTACCACTCCACAAAAAAAGGATGTAGTTAAAGAAAGCGTATAGTTGCTAAATGAAAACGACAATAACCTGTATGACCGGCTGGTTAGTACATAAAAATGCATCACTCTAAAAACCAAAACATCTACCAAAGCCCCGCTGCCGGCCGAGAGTATAAACCGGGCAACCTGGTTTTTGTAGATCTTTTGACTAAGCGATTTAGCCATGCTTGGCAGCAGTTGTTGTTTTTTGTTTAGATCCGTTAAGTATTAAAGCTACACCGCTTAATACCAGAAGCAGAGAAATTAGTTCGGCTTGCGTGAATGGTATACCGGCAACAACATATTTGGTATTAACTCTTATCAATTCAACTAAAAAGCGCTCAACGCCGTTCAATATCAAATAAATACCAAAAAATACACCAGGCGATTTTATCCTGTCGCGTATGCTCCATAGGGCGAAGAACAGTAATATACAAACCACCGACTCATAAAACGGTGTAGGGTAAACCGGCAAGCGCAATTCGTTACAATATTTACCAACGCAATTGGCAATTTTATTGCCTGCGTCTTCCATACTTACGTTGTGCGGATATTTGAATGACCACATCCAATCCGGCGCCCAGCTTAACCAACCAGGTTTTGGGTCGGTGTTAGGTATGCCCCAATCGCCATCGCCGGCCATTTGGCAACCAATACGACCTACTCCGTAAGATAACATCATACCCGGACCACCAATATCCAGCATAGTTAATGGCTTTACGCCGTGCTTATTAGCTATGTATAATACCGCTGCGCCGCCGCAGATAAGGCCACCATAAAAGGTTAAACCACTAAAGCCTATTAACATGCCAACCGGATCGGCCATAAAATCGTTCCAGTTTTCAAGGGCGTTAAACAGCTTGGCACCTGCAAAACCGCAGATAGCTGCCCACAAAAGTATATTCCCCATCAATTCATACGGATGTACTTTAATGGTTTTGGTTACCGGTTTTGGTAGTACCTGCTTTTTGTTTTCGGCATATGCCCAGTAGCCAAACACGGCAGCCAATACAATACCACCTAAAAAGTTACCGCTGGTTGATAGCAAGAAACCCTGCGGGTCGTCAATCATGGCCTGGTAATTAAATACCATGTCCAGTAGTTTATATCCCAACACAAAACCAAACAAGGCGTTGCCCGCAAGCTCGGCAGTAGTAATAGGCGCGCCAACCGTTATGGTTTTATCAAAGCTGTGTATCTCACCCAGTTTCTCTCGGCGCTTAAACTCCTGTGTAAAGGCCCAGTAAGCAGCCATAAAAGCCAGGGCAACAAAGAAGCCAAAGGTTTGAACAGGTAGTGGGATGTTGATACCAAAAAGATAATCAAGCAGCGAACTAAGGGTTGGAAACATAGTAAAATATTTTGCAGCGAATATAGGTTTAATGCACCAATATTTCTTCTGCTTCGGTTATTTCAACGTCACCGTCAGGTGATATTTGTGTTAAGGTTACGCTTTTAAGTTCGTTCACTAAAACAGGGTCAAACTTGGTTTTTACCTTTACGTAATTACGGGTAAAACCATGCATGTAGCCCTCTTTAATATCGCCCTCAAACAACACTTCTTCGCTGCGGCCCAGCTGAGAAAAGTAAAAAGCACGACGCTTTTTGTCTGACAGGATATGCAGCATTTTGCTACGCTCGGCACGAGTTGAGCCCGGTACCGTACCTTTCATTTCGGCAGCCAAAGTATTCTCGCGCTCTGAATAGGTAAAAACATGCAGGTAAGAAATCTGCAGATCGTTCAAAAAGTTATAAGTATCTATAAAATCTTCACGCGTCTCGTCAGGGAAACCAACAATAACATCAACACCAATGCAGCAATCTGGCATTAACTCTTTAATACGGGCTACCCTATCAGCATATAATTCGCGCTTGTAACGGCGGCGCATCAGGCTTAATATTTTATTTGAGCCTGATTGCAGCGGGATATGAAAATGCGGCACAAAACGCTTGGACTGCGCTACAAACGCGATAATTTCGTCTGACAACAAGTTAGGCTCAATAGATGAGATCCGGATACGATCTATCCCTTCAACTTCATCCAAAGCTTTAACTAAATCAAAAAATTTGTTGGTACGTTCGCCGTTGATGATACCAAAATCGCCCAGGTTAACACCTGTTAAAACAATCTCTTTTACGCCTGATGCAGCAATCTGTTTTGCTTGCGCGATAACACTTTCGATGGTATCGCTACGGCTGGCGCCACGAGCCAGGGGAATAGTACAAAATGAACATGAATAATCGCAGCCATCCTGCACTTTTAAAAACGTGCGAGTACGGTCGCCAATAGAAAAAGCGGGGACGAACTCATTAGCTTGCGACACCGGCTGATTATAAACCACTGCCTTAGGGCGTTTGGTTAAATCGCTGATGTGGTCAATGATCTGGAATTTCTCTGCAGCGCCCAAAACCATGTCAACACCGGGTATTTCGGCAATTTCTTTTGGCTTTAGCTGCGCATAACAACCAACAATAGTTACATAAGCATTTGGCGATACCTTAAGCGCTTCCTTTACTACCTTTTTACACTTCTTATCGGCATTGTCGGTTACAGAGCAGGTGTTGATCACAAACACGTCGGGCGTGTCGGTAAAATCAACCGTATTAAACCCCGCGTTGCTAAACAAACGACCAAGGGTTGATGTCTCAGAGTAATTGAGTTTACAGCCCAGCGTGTAAAAAGCTACTTTCTTATTCATTTCCAAGCTGCAAAGATAAGATTTTTAGAAATAGTTAAATAATGGTAAAAGATTAGTGACATAAAGCTGATAATGCTCGCGGTACAACCTATCGGAATGTATTTACAGGAACCTTTTTAATGCTTACTGGTTAACTCAATAACCGTTAAAATGAACGGAAATGAACAAAAAACACTATCACTGAATGATTGCAGCCGCTAGAAAATTGAAGATCAGAAAAATTCCCATATTGCGGTATTGTCTGATAATTGTGCTGCTTAGCATATTATTTGTAGGGTCTGAATATTTGTATCTCCATTATAAAAAAGCCCAGATGCTGCGGGCAAATATCGAGAATGTTATCAACTCGCGCGAAAATGTGGCTTTAATAGACACCTGTATTTACCGGCTGTATAGTGCTGATAATAATAGTCGTTTATATACCGTAACCGGAAAAAAAGATTATTTCGATCAATATAACGATGACATTAATAAAGTACTATCATCGGTTGATAAGATCCAGTTTAATCGTAAGGATGTGCCTGATCCGGAAAAATTTAAACAGTTGGTACATCAAAAGGCAGATAAGACTACCGCTTACATGAAACAAAGGCGGGTAACGGATAGCCTGATGAAATCATCGGCTAAAGTTACACGATCTTTAAAAAGGATACAGACCGCTAAGCCGCAGATTACCGCCCAGCACATTACAACCTTTGACACCGTGAAGCCACAGATAGTTGAAAAACCAAGGAAAAAGTTTTTCGGGCGTGTGTTTGCAGCATTATCAAAAAAGAAAGAAGAGCCAACTAAACCGGTTATAGTTACTAAAGATACCGTAATTTATTCTAAAGAAATTTCAAAAAGCACCCTTCAATCAGGCAAAACTGCGTATGACTATTACCAGAAACTGAACGCAGCCAACCAAAAATTAGTTAAGGGCGAAAAGCAGATCTTGCTATTAAATAATGAATTGGCCGAAGAGATCATCAACAGCCTGAAAAGTTATAAATCTATTGAACAAGCTTACATTGATAACAGCCGCCGTCAGTTAAACGAACAGATGGGTGATGTTTTCTCTGATTTTAGTCAAGGAGCGGCTATCAACTTTATCTTCTTGATACTGGTATTCATTATTGTTTTTTACAATATGTGGAAGATTTTCCGGAACGAACAGGAGATTATTGACTATAGTAACGATGCAGAACAATACGCACAACTAAAAAGCCAGTTTTTGGCCGGCATGAGCCATGAGATACGCACACCGTTGAATTCGGTAATCGGGTTTTCTGAGCAGTTGGGCCAGGAAGAGCTGCCGCCATCGCAGAAAGAGCAAGTTGCGGCTATACGTAACTCATCCGTAATGATTCTTGATTTGGTGAATGAAATTCTTGATTTTTCTAAGTATGAAACCGGGAAGATGAACTTTGATGCAGCACCGTTTATGGTTAATCAAACTTTTGAGGAAGTGGTTAGCACCATGAATATCCACGCACTGAAAAAAGGCATAGGTTTAGAGAGCGATATCAGCATCGCAGATAATTTGTGCTGCGAAGGTGATAAAATGCGCTTAAAACAGGTGCTAATGAACCTTACCGGCAACGCTATCAAATTTACCCGTAAAGGTAATGTAACGCTACAAGCAAGGGTAAAAAGTATTTTGCCAGATAGCGTATCATTAAGGGTTAGTGTTATTGATACTGGTATAGGTATTCAAAAAGCGAATTTGCCGCATGTATTTGACGAGTTTTCGCAAGTGGCCGAGGCACAGAACGCCACCCGTCATAAAGGAACCGGCTTAGGTTTAGCTATATGCAGAAAGATTATTGAGTTACAAGGCGGTACTATAAAAGTAACCAGCACACCGGGCCATGGATCTGTATTTAGCTTTGTGTTGCCGCTTAAACAAATATCTGAAACTGAATTCGTTGTTGAAAGTATTATGAATAATGATGTAATGCTTGATACCGTGACTGAGAAGTATGTTTTAGTGGCAGATGATAATAAATTGAACGTGTTGCTTGCCAAAACTATCCTTAAAAAATGGAACATCAAATGTGATGTGGCTTATGACGGACAGGAAGCCTATGACCTATTCTTAACCAACAACTATGACATGGTGCTTACTGATATACAAATGCCAATAATGGATGGGCTACAACTTACTCAAAAAATTCGCGAACACGCAGACCCGGTAAAATCAAAAGTGATCATTATGGCACTTACCGCTAATGTAATGAAAGAGGATAGGGATATTTATTTCAGCGCTGGTGTAAATGATGTTGTTCTGAAACCTTTCCTGGAGAAAGACCTGATTGAGAAGATAGCCGTGGCTATACAGAATAATAGTACCGCACTAAGGTTTATAGCCTAGATTAATGAGTGAATGAGCGATTGAGTGGATGAGTGATTATAATAATCGCTTTGTTAAATATTTTAATAAAAAGGTTGCTAAATAAACTATTTTAAAAACTCACTCACTCACTCACTCACTCACTCACTCACTCATTCACTCATTCATTATCCCCTCCCCACCTGTAACTTTCGTTCTCCAATCCTATCAGATCAATAACTCGATTAACAACGGTTAAAGCCACTTCTTCAACCGTTTGCGGCTTGTTGTAGTATGATGGTATTGCCGGGCAGATAATGCCGCCGGCTTCGGTAACAGCCGCCATGTTACGTAAATGGATCAAATTTAATGGCGTATCCCGTGCTACAAGGATGAGTTTTCGGCGTTCTTTTAGGATAACATCTGCGGCGCGGGTTAAAAGATCGTCTGACACGCCCGAGGCTATGCGGCCCATTGTGCCCATAGAGCATGGTACAACCACCATGGTATCAAACTTTGCAGAACCCGATGCAAAGGGCGCCATAAAGTCTGTTTTGGCGTAAAATTTATAAGGAAAGTTTTTATAATCGTCGTTATCCAGCTCAAATTGCCATACCTGTTTGGCGTTATCAGACATTAAAACGGCAATTTCTGCAACTTGACTATGCAAGTTTTGCAGCTTTTGCAGCAGCAGTTTGGCGTATATAGCACCACTGGCCCCGGTAACGGCAACAACTATCTTTTTCTTCATAATTATACTTAAAACGCAGCTAAGGTAGGAAAGTTTGGGGCACAAAAAAGGGTCGAATATAAATACCCGACCCTACATCTACCTATGAAAAACATGCCCTTGAGAGGGCAATACAAATGTAATAACAGTTTTTTAATTATTAAAACAATTTTTTCAAATTATTTTAATACGTTTTTCATATACTTTTCATCTATGAGTGTTTGAATAATACCATCAACCATACCCACAGTTGGAACATAAATATTTTTTATACCTGCCCATTTCATAACAGACAAATAAATTTCGCAAGCCGGAATAATAACGTCTGCTCTGTCCTGATTAAGGCCAAGCACGTTAATCCTATCCTTTAACGAAAACGATTCAAGGTAGTCATACAGCGATTTCAGCTTAGTAAAAGCCATTGGGGCGCCATTCTTTTCTTCAGACAAACGATACAATTTGTTGATATTACCACCTGTACCAATGCCTGATATCCCTTTAAAATGACGCGTATGCTCGCGCAGGAAATCGCGCATAGCGTTCCAGGTTTCTTCAGTATCCTGGTTATCCAGTATCCTGATTGTGCCCAGGTTAAATGATTTTGAAGCCACCAAGTCGCCCGATGCAAACAGGGATAGTTCTGTACTACCGCCCCCCACATCAATATACAAGTAGTTTTTTGTGCGATCGATGTTTTGCTCTGCATGGCTGGCATAAATGATTTTAGCCTCTACCTGCCCCTGCACAATTTGCAGATCAATGTTGGCTTCGTCTTTAATTTGCTTCACCACCTCAGGGCCATTCTTAGCTTCGCGCATGGCAGATGTGGCGCAGGCCATACATTCAGAAACCTTATATACATCCATCAACCCGCGGAAAGCTTGCATAGTTTTCACCAGGTCTGCAGCTTTTTTATCAGAGATATGCTGATTCAGGAAAGCATCGTCGCCCAAACGCAATGGCACCCGTATCAGTGTATTTTTTTTGAAGGATATCGATCCATCGTTTTCAATTATATCAGCAATAAGCAGTCTTACTGCGTTTGATCCTATATCAATGGCACCGTATCTCAAAACTATTTGGCTTTATTTTTTAAGTAGTTATAAATGTCTATTTGCGAACGCACGGGTAATTCAGACTGCGTTTTGTGGTACTTGTTGTTATTTTCTTTATTGATCTCGCGGGATTTAGTATTATCGCTCAATTGGATGTTGATGATATCCCTTACCTCTTTTTTTATCTTGGCATCATAGATAGGAAAACCCACCTCTACCCTGCTTTCAATATTGCGGGACATAAAATCGGCAGATGTTAGGTAAATTTTTTCATCGCCGCCATTACAATAAATATGTACACGGGCATGCTCCAGATATTTATCTACGATGCTAATTACCTCTATATTATCGCTATACCCTTTAATGCCCGGCACCAGTGTACACATACCACGCACAATAAGCTGAATTTTGACACCCGCGTTGCTGGCCTGATAAAGTTTCATTACCAATTGCTCATCTGCAAGGCTATTCATCTTCAATATCATGTAAGCCGGCTTTTTAGCCTTAGCGTTTTTAATTTCGGTATCTATAAGCTTATATATAGCAGGACGAGCGTCGAAAGGCGATACGATAAGGTTTTTTAATCCTTTGGGCAAATTGCCTTTGTTTATCGCCTTAAACACCTCTACCAAATCGCCGGTAATTTTTCTATTGGCGGTTAGCAAAGTATGGTCGGCATATATACTTGCCGTCTTCTCGTTATAGTTGCCGGTTGAAAGGCAGGCGTAATAGGCCGTTTTATCCTTTTCAGTACGACTTATCAGGCATATTTTTGAGTGTACTTTATAACCGTCTATGCCGTAAATAACATTAACGCCATCTTCTTCCAGTCGGTTACTCCAGCCTATGTTATTTTGTTCATCAAAGCGGGCGCGTAGCTCAACTAAACAGTTTACTTTCTTCCCGTTTTTAGCAGCGTTGATCAGCGCGTGCATAATGCGCGAGTTCTCTGCCAAACGATACACAGCTATGCTTATCTCTTTAACTTTTGGGTCGATAGCTGCCTCGCGAAGGAAGTGAATAACGTAATCGTAAGTTTGATACGGGGTACTAATCAGAAAGTCTTGCTTAGCAATAACAGCCATCAAACTTTTATCAAACCTAAGCCCCGGCACGGGCAAAGCCGGGTGCTTGGCATTCTCTAACTCGGGCTTGCCCACATTAGGGAACGATATAAAGTTTTTAAAGTTATGGTATCGGTTACCCGGCATCATACTCTCGCCGTGCAAATTCATTTTACCTGTCAGATATTTTAACATATCCATGGGCATTTCAGAATCGTACAGCAACCGCATTGGTTTGCCCTTTTTACGTTTCTGCAAGCTTTTGGCTAACGAATCTATAAACTTACCGCTCACCTCTTTATCCAGATCAAGCTCAGCATCGCGGGTTAGCTGTATAGAGTACGCCTCAATGTTATCGTGCTCAAAAATGAAAAAGATATCTTCTAAACTATATCTTATAATGTCATCTAAAAGGATGATAAATTTAAGATTATTAGTCTCAGGCAGTACGGTGAACCTTGGCAGGTTGTCTGGTATCTCAATAAGCGCGTAGGTTGCCTTTTTTTCTTTCGAAAGCTTTACAAAGAAGTATATGGCGCGGTCGCGCATCTCTGGCATACTGGTGGTGTTATCCATCATGATGGGTACCAGGGTGGCCAGCAGCTTTTCGCGAAAATGATTTTTCACGAATGTACCGCGTGCAACGTTTAACTGTTTATCGTTAAGCAAAAATATCTTCTCTTCAGCAAGTTGCTTAACAATGATATTCTCATACAGATCATTAAACTTACGCTCTTGCTTAACTACAATGTTTTTTATTTGATTGAGGATTTTTTTAGGATTATAACCCAAAACCTCTTTAGCTTTCTCGTTTAAATTAGTCAGGCGGCTCATGGTAGCCACCCTTACACGATAAAATTCATCGAGATTTGATGAGAATATTGCCAGAAACCTTACACGCTCAATAAGGGGCACGGTTGGGTCGGCAGCTTCCTGCAAAACACGCTCGTTAAAGTATAGCCAGCTTATTTCCCTGTTAATTAAAGGTGCCTTTTTAATATCCATATTTAGTTTGCCTTACGGCATTGCTACAAAGCTGCTTATTTATTTGTTAAGTTAATATTAAGGAATAACTATAATGCTGCGGTTTTTAACACAAAACAACTGCATTTGGTATTATGTGTTTATTAATATTAATTTTGCATCCAATTCAATTATAAAACCACTACCAATGCCAACTTTTGATATAGTAAGTAAAATAGACGGCCAGACGCTGGATAACGTTATCAATATAGCTAAAAAAGACATATTGAACCGTTATGATTTCAATGACTCAAAAAGCACTATTGAGTTAGACAAGAAAACTAACATTGTGACTGTAGTTACAGAAAACGACATGCGCATGAAAGCTATCGAGGATAGTATCATTAGCCGCATGGTGAAGAACCAGATTGACCCCAAAGCCATGGATTTTGGCAAAGAGATTGCAGCATCGGGCAACATGATACGCAAAGAGATCAAGGTTAAACATGGCTTGGATCAGGAGACCGCCAAGAAGATTGTCAAAAAGATAAAAGACAGCGGCATTAAAGTACAAGGCAGCATTATGGACGACCAGGTGCGTGTACAAGGCAAAAAGATTGACGACCTGCAAGGTGTTATTGCACTATGCCGTAAAGAAGATTTTGGCCAGCCGCTGCAGTATATCAATATGCGCGACTAGACCTTTTGTCATCCTCTTGTGGATGTTAAACTTTTTTTGTCATTGCGAGGAACGAAGCAATCGCACGCTGCTAAGTTCGCTACTTGTCTACTTGCGATTGCTTCGTTCCTCGCAATGACAAATTTTATTATTCTATATCAATACTATCCAGCGCACGCTGAAAAGCGCCCTCTTGTACCCCTGGCACTTTTAATCCTTCGGCGCGAAAAACTGTAACGTCTGTCATCCCCAGTAAACCCAAAAACGCTTTCAGGTAAGGTGCTACAAAATCATTTGCCGCTCCCAAGCCTTCTGAATACACCCCGCCAGAAGACATGGCAACGTAGATCTTTTTACCATTAACCAAACCAACAGGCCCCGTCGCGCCGTAACCAAAGGTGATACCTGCACGGGTGATATGATCTATCCAGGCTTTAAGCGATGAATGAATGGTGTAGTTGATAAGCGGCGCGCCAATGACAATTATATCCGCGGCGAACAGTTGCTTTACCAGATCGTCTGATAATTTTATGGCTTGTTTTTGCTCGTCGGTTAGTTGATCTGTAGGTGTAAAAAATGACTGCAGTGCCAGCGGACTTAGGTGCGGAATATCCATGGCTACCAGATCAAGCTCTTGTACGGTGCTGCCCGGATATTTTTGCAGGATGTTTTCTACTACGGCGTTACCTAATTTGATGCTGTATGATGCCGCGCCCTGTATGCTTGATTTTAAATGAAGTATGTTTTTCATAGCTTTTTGCTTGTTTAATTAACAAGGGCAAAACTATGGTGAGCGGCTTACAAAAAGTGCGTAGTTACCCAAAGGTAAGCGCTTACATTAAGGTAAGTGTGTACCTTGGCAGTATGAAAGTCATTAAAGATGAACCTATTCCAAACAAGGTTGAGTGTGCTAATTCGCTCAAGCATGTTATTGATGCCTTGTACGTTTTAAACGGCAAATGGAAGTTGCCGTTGATCTTGTCACTGATGCATGGCTCAGCGCGCTTTAATGAAATTCAGCATGAGTTGGAGGGCATATCATCAAAGGTGTTAGCCAAGGAGCTGAAAGACCTGGAGCTAAATGGCTTTGTTAAACGGGTGGTGTACCCTACTACCCCGGTAACCATCATCTATGAATCTACCGAATACGGCAAAACTTTGAAAAATGTATTGGTTGAGCTAAGCACCTGGGGCCAGCAGCATAGGGAGAGGATTAAGGAGAGTATGCGTAAGCAGGTGTGATCATTTATTGTCCGATTTTACGCCGAATTATCCCGATGAGTGATCCAAATCTAAAGTGCTACCAATTTGGATCAGCAAGATAAATTCAACTCAATAAACCGCTAAAAATCTGTGTATTATTGGTATTAATATTGCTTTTTGAGGTTAATTTTGGGGCAATTTGGAGGTGTTTTTTGTGCGATTTGGATCAATTTACTGACAAATTAGTGCCACCATTAGTTTATAGTGTTTTTTATAGGGTGCGCGGTTCTTATCCTTAAACTTTTTACGTCCCCGCAGGGTCTCCTGAAAGGGACCCTGCGATCCGTGCACATACGCCGCAGGGTCCCCGTTGGGAGACCCTGCGGGGACAACTAAATTTGCGGGGACAACTAAATTTACTTCTTCATTCTTATACTATGCAACACCCGTTCAAGAATCTTGGCCGCTTTGTCCCTATCGGTTTTATCGTATTCTATCACCCCATTTATAATTTTGCTATTTGAGGAGTTGACCGCCACGAAAATATATTTCCCTCTCGCGGAGTCAGCTATTTCAGTTTGGACGCAAAGAACTTGCGCGTTATTTATCGTCCGAACATTCGAGTTAAATAATGTCGATATAGGTTTATAATCGGCCAGTTGACTTTGATTGAATTTTAGAATATCATAGTCATAATTGCCTTGTGCTGCATTAATTTGCATTAATGTATTTCCTACTTCATAGATATTAAGCCTGTCGTAGCTAGATGAGATTATAGAGTATTGAGATTCCTTGTCAGACGAATAAATCTTACTCCTACTTACGGGTTTGGCATCAGTCGGTAGTTTTATATCTGCTATTTTAAAAATGTCAGTTGTTTGTGCTTTTGCATTAAGTTGGACTAAGCTAATCAATGCGACGAATAATATTTTTTTCACATTTCTAATTGTTGACATTATACAGTTTAGTTGAACTGCTTCCGGCTGAATATCGTACCAGACGAATGTTTGGTACTTTATTATTGTTCAGCGTTTCGCTGGTTAAATAGCCCGCTCGGCAGTCCGATTGCAAATGCAACATTAAATTAACCAACATCCCAGTTGTTTGTTATTTCCCCTTCACCTCATAACTCTTCGCATCCAAAGCCATCGGTGCCCAGTTCTTAAAAAACTCCATCACTTTAGCTTTGCTGTGGCCCTTGCCTTCTTCTAAGTAGGCAGAGTTTTGGGTGTGCAGGCGTTTACCCTTAGCATCCAGTACTACAAATACCGGGAAGCCGAAGCGTTGCGGATAATCCAGCGAAGCCAGGACTGCTTCATTCTTATTTTCGGGGCTGTAGTTTACGTGTACTACTTCGTAGTTGGCGCGTAGGTATTTGTCCAGTTCGGGGTCTGCTTTTACCAGGTCATTAAAATAAATGCACCAGATACACCAGTTGCCACCCAGTTGAAGCAACACGTGCTTTTTATTTGCTGCCGCACGTTTTACCGCTGCGGCAATATCAGCCTTTGCATCGGCATTGGGGTGGTATAATTTGGCGGTGTCTGTAGGCCTTACAGGTTTAACAGGCGCGGTCACGGTTTGCGCGTTGGCTTGCAGTGCAATAATAGTGATGGTTAGTATAAGCAGTAATTTTTTCATAGCTAATTTTAAAAGCTTAAATATAGCATTTGCCTGCTTTATTACCCACAAAAAAAGAGCCGCCCCCGAATAAACGGCGACGGCTCAACCTAAACCAACATTACTTATTTGAAAACACTCTTTAACCGGTATTTCCTAAGTCCGGGCATCTCACGCACAAATCACACTCACCTGCCGCAGACTTTCGGAACATCCCGATAAACTTCTTTGATTTCGGTATTTCCCCGGTCCGGACGCTATAATCACTAAACCCTAACTCACCTCGCGCCGCGGACCATGGGAACATCCCGATAATATTATTTTACAGCTATTTCTCTTGTTTGAAATTTAGCTTCTTCTTTTTTAGCGATGGTCAATTTCAATATACCTGCGTTATAGTCAGCTTCAATTTTGGTCTGATCTGCGCTTTCAGGTAAAGTGAATGATCTTGAGAAAGCGTTAAAACCAAATTCGCGTTTGCTAAATTTCTTACCTTCTTCTACGTTCTCTGCTTTTTTATCAGCAGAAACCGTCAATACATTTTTATCCAAACTGATCTTGATATCTTCTTTGTTTAAACCCGGGATAGCTAACTCCACTTCAAACTGGCTATCAGTTTCGGCAATGTTTACAGCCGGGGCGCGGGTTACCGCTTTTTCGCTTAAAAACGAGTCGTTTAACAGTGAATACACATCGTTAAAAAAAGGATTGTTTTTTTGTTCTTTGGCAAATTTTACTAAAGTCATGGTGTTATATCTTTTAATGTTTTTAATTATTGTTAATTTGCAATAGCTTAATCAATTGGTATACCAATGGCCATTTGATTGCATTTAGATGACTTTTCGTCATATAAACCTATTTTAACACGACACAATGACATACAATGGCTGAAAAATTAACAGATTACAGGTTCCGTACGGTTATACCCATACGCTTCTCGGACATTGACGCCGTTGGCCATGTTAACAATGCGATATACCTTACCTATTTTGAAATAGCCCGTTTTGCTTATTGGAAAGAAGCCGTAAACTGGAATTTAAGCGAACACGGCGTAATTGTAGGCCGCAGCGAAGTAAACTACCTTAAACCTGTAAATCTGCACGACGAGATAGCCTGCTATGTGCGCGTAGTACGCATTGGCAACAGTAGTTTTGATGTAATGCAGGTATTGGTAAGGGTAACAGCAAACGGCGAAGAAATTTGCACAACAGGGAAAACCGTTTGCATTAGTTATGATTATAAGACCAACAAATCGGTATCCATACCCACAGCAGAGCGCGAGCAGATGATAGCTTACGATGAGCCAAGGTTAATACTAAATACTAATTAATTGCAAACCTGCGTTTTATAACAAAGAATACATCCACCCATGAAAAAATTATACATATACCTGCTGGCGTTAACTTTTATTACTGCCTGCAAAAAAAACAATGACAATGTAACCCCCGTACCGGTAACACCTGCTGCAAAAACCATGGTGATCAAAATAACCGGCACCCAACTATTTTCATACAACGTAACCGAGGCTGATACAGTTACCAATGATTTTGATACAAAAGACGGATACGACGTTACATCACTTGATTTAAGTTTTACACCTGTAGTTGGGCACAAAATTTTAATTTCGGGCGCTACTAAAACTACAGCACCCGCCAACGCCTTATCTGTAACGGTTACCTACAAAGGCAAAGCTTTGGGGCCTATAGTACCTGTTCAAGGCGCTACTAACACCTATTTTTCGTTTACCTACGTAGTGCCTAAATCTTAGGTTTAAGGTTAATGTAAACAAAAAACGCCCCGGCTATTTAAACCGGGGCGTATTAAATACTTCGTTAATAAACGCTTTCCCTACTACTTCCCAATCTGAAACACAGCGTTTATCTGGAAGCTTAATTTAATTTTCTTAAAATCGATGTCAGACTCAGGCACGCCTGCTCCCCTAACATCAGCAGCCATACTTTTAAACATTACGGCGCGCGGCTGCGGATAGTTGCTCATATCGCTCTCAGATATGGTTAAAACATTACCTAAAGTTTCGCCCAAACCCTGTACCAGGTAAGTAGCTTTACCTTTAGCAACCAACAGCGCTTTCAATTTCAACTCATTTTTAAGCTGATCGGCCTTTGAATAATCATAACTATCGATATTAGTATTCTGGATACCTTTTGGATCAATCTTGCTTAAAATCTGGTTAAACTTATTCAGATCATGAAACTTGATACCATATTGCTTTGAGGCCAAAAAATCAGGATTTTTCTTTTTCTGATAGGTGTTATTATAGGCCCAAAGATTGTTGATGGTAAAATCCTCTTTGGCTATACCAGCTTGCAATACCGCTGCTTCCAGTTGTTTTTCTAACTGATCAATGGTTACTTTCTTTTTACCGTCAAGATACTCTTGCAGTGATATGCTAACGTTTATAATATCCGGGGTAACTTCCTGTTCGGCAGTGCCGCTAACTTCAATTTTACGGCGCAGATCAACATTTTGTGCAAACGTAGTGTAAGTAGCAAGTGTAAACGCGGCAATAATAAATAGCTTTTTCATAAATAATATATTGTTTGTTGTATAGAACAAATAATACGCCGAAAGTTTAACAAACGCTACAATAATATTGTATTACGCTAATGTTAAACGGGTTAGATATTGACCATATTCATCATCTATCAACACTTCCATTTGATAACCGCATTCGTTAGCAATTTGGTGCAGCGTACGCTCGTCTACATATAACCAGTTAAACCATTCTGTCTTTTCATTTTTATAACTGTACTGATATTCTATCTCGCCATAGTAACCTTGCCTGGGTAAATTACCCTCATACAAGTAAGCTATATCAGACGAATCGAACAACAACTGCCCGTCAAAATTTAGCAGTGTTTTAAAATGCATCAACAGATCTTTTAAACCAGCAAGCGTACCAGCTAACCCCATACCATTCATCAGCATTAATAGTGTGTCAAATTTAGGCTGCGTAACCTTAAAGATATCCCCCTCAAAAACCTTTGTCACGCCCCGCTCCTGCATCACCTTAACGCATAATGGCGATATATCCATAGCGGTTACATCAACCTTCCATTCCTGCAATAATAAAGCATGGCTACCCGCGCCTGCGCCAATATCAAGTACCGCACCGCGGCATTGCTCAAGTGCCATCCATTCCAGATCAGGCATGTCATCTTCGCTCCTAAAATAGGTAGCTACAGGCATTTCCTCTTTCGGCCCATACTTGTTATTTATCCAAAGCTTGGTATCGGTTTGGTTTTGGTGATAATCAAAGATCGCCCTGCCTAAAACATCATTCATAGATATAATTTGAACGCAAATTTACCAAAACATAATATTCAATTCATTGTTACGCTAAAGCAATCAATTCCTCCCCCTCGCTTTATTGCCATAATTCCGTTACAAATGCAGCGGTATTAAATAATTAAATAGCTTTGTCTTAACCTATTATGAAAAAGCCTTTATCATTATTTTTATTTATTGTATTTGCAGTTATATCCTGCAAAAAAGACGATCTGTCTACCAAAGATCAATACAATAAATTAATAGCAGGCACCTGGAAATCTAACCAACAAAACATCAAAATTTTCGACCTTAATACTAACGAACTACTTAGAGACTCGACCATTATGTTTGACGGAGAATTTTCTGACAGGGCATGGAACGAGGTTTACAATACAGACGGCAACACTTTTACTGTTACCTACAGCCGTAAAATTGGCGCCACAGTAGCAACAGCCGATACAACATCATACGCCGCATACACCATTTTAGGCACCAATTTAACGTTAAAACAACGCATTGGCGGTACACAAACCAAACCAATTTTGGTGTTAAATACCAGCGCAATGGGTTTACAATATACCTACACCGGCATGCTTAATCAAAGCTGGGGGCTTGCGGCCGGCGCAACTTACAAAATAGCGCAGGCTACCTATTATACAAAGCAATAATTACCTTGCACGGCGCATTTCGCGCACCAGTTGGCGGTGCCTTTTTGAGGCATAGTAATCATTAGTAACCAGCACTGCGTGTATCACTCCGGGTATCCAGAAAAATATAGTGAGTATAATGCTGAGTATAAAGGCACCTATGCGGCCGGTGCTAAACACGGCCACGGGCGGCAAAAACAAGCAAAGAAAGTAACGCATAGTATTAATCTTATATAACTAAGACCACTTTATGACTAGTTAGTTACAGCTTAGTGATAATCCATCCGTTTGTTTTTACGTCGCCAGGTTAGGCGCTTACCCCAGCTATCAAACTTTCCACCAGCTATCATAGCGCCACCAATGCCTAAAATAAATATCATAATAACAATAAAAACCCGTACTCCGTCAGACAAAAACTCTCTCATATTGTATTTCTATTAATAAAACACAGAGAAAACAATCATCATGCCTTAAGCAAGCAATAGGTTGATTTTTCTTAAAACAATAAGGAGTATTGGCTAATTAGCTGATACTATGCGTTAGATTTTATTTTACTTTGACGGCCCCAAATAAGGTACAGAACAGGGCCTATAAAGCCTATAAATAATACAACCAGGGCCCATAGCAATTTGGTTGTCGAGTCTTTAAAATCAGCCCGTATAATGTCGACAATACAATAAAGCGGCAGAAGAAAGCCAACAAGGGCAATTAAAAGTATTTCCGGTGCGGAAAATTCGAAAAAAGCAAGTGTGGTCATGATTGTAATTTACTGTTACGTCCAATAATAAGGTACAGAACAGGGCCTATCAATGCTATAAACAACACCAATAATCCCCACAATAATTTAGTTGTCGAATCTTTAAAATCAGATCTGATGATATCTATAAGGCAATATAGCTTAAGTATCAAATAGCTGCCTACAACCAGAATTAATATTATCTCAGGTAAACCTAGCCCCATAATGGTGTGAATAATGTGATTTAAGTTTATCTAAATTACATTTAATATTTTAATGTTAGCCTGATTATTACTGTAATTTGCAATGATTATTATCATGAAGATATTTCAACAACAAATACAATTAAGGCAGGTACGCCGGGGTTTCCATTTAATAACTGCCGAAATACTACAATCGCTGCCGCAGATTGCAGAAATAAAGCTGGGCATGTGCCAGGTGTTTATTCAGCATACATCGGCATCGTTAACAATAAATGAAAATGCCGACCCAACCGTGCGCAAGGATTTTGAAACATATTTCAGTAAAGCAGTACCCGAAAACGACCCTGATTACCTGCATGACGACGAAGGCCCTGACGATATGCCGGCACACCTAAAAGCATCTATGCTGGGCAGTTCGGTAATGATCCCTATCCGAAATGGAAGATTTGCCCTGGGTATTTGGCAAGGTATATATCTGTGCGAACACCGCAACTATGGCGGCAACCGCAGTTTGATGATAACGGCCTGGGGAGAGTAGTCCATAGTCCATGGTCTATAGTCCATGGCTAATGGTTATTACCTTTTAACTTTTTTGAAACATCTTATGCACACTATTGACTATAGACCATGGACTATGGACTAAAAATCACCCCATATAAAACTTCTCTCTATACCCCGTCGGCGTCATACCCACTGTTTTTCTAAATATCTTTCTAAACGCTTTTGGGTCGCTGTAGCCCGATTTTATCATTACCTCGGTCATTTGCTGGTTAGTTTCTACCAGTAGCTTTTTAGCGGCTTCTATACGTGTTTTCTGCAGATATTCTATCGGCGTTATGCCGGTTACCTGCTTAAACCGGCGCGCTATATTGCGGCGGCTGGCCGGGATATCTTTTATCAGTTCTTCAATCGTCCCGGCGTTTTGATAATCGGCTTCTATTGATCTTTGCGCTTTGCTCACCAACTCATCATTATGCTGCTGCACAGGCGAAAATGTACTAAAATAAGCTTGTTGTTCCCGGTCCATATCAATAGAAAACAATTTAGCCGTACGCACGGCAATATCTTTACCACAATATTTTTGCAGTAAATGCAGCATCAGGTGAAAGCTGGAGGTTGATCCACCGCTGGTATACAATCCACCGTCCCCGGTAACTACTTTGTCTGCCTGCAGTTTCACCGTGGGATAGAAATGAGCAAATTGATTGCAAGCGTCTACATGGGTTGTGGCTTGCCTGTTGTTTAATAAACCTGTAGCGCCTAATAAAAAGGCCCCGGTGCAAACACAAGCCAGCTCTGCTCCTGCCTTAAACTGCTGCTGCAGCCAGGGTACGTACTTCTGATTTTTATACACAGCCCCGCCAATA
The DNA here is from genome assembly GCA_040386815.1 of Bacteroidota bacterium. Classification (GTDB taxonomy): domain Bacteria; phylum Bacteroidota; class Bacteroidia; order Sphingobacteriales; family Sphingobacteriaceae; genus Mucilaginibacter. Next base: position 32,208 of record JAZKET010000113.1, read on the forward strand.
TCGGCAGTGCCAAACGCGGGGATAAAAACAATATCCTGCTTTTCAGAATCATGTATTGAGCGCACCGTGTAGCCGTTAAATTCTATTGCATTAGTTCCACGCTCTGCATTTGAGTTATACAGGCTGATCTCAAACGCCGGTTGTTTGCCTTCGGCGATGTAAAACTGGTTAACACTCTCAAAAACATCAAGTATGGCTGCTACGCTTAACAGACGGTAATGATCGCTCAACAAAATGCCTAATTGCTTCATTGCTTTATATTTGATTTAGTTAAAGGTATAAAAATGTCTCGAATACCCCCTAATGTTGACATTTATGCACATCACCCCCTGCTTTAATTGTGTCTACCTTAGCCTTATCAAAAAAACAATCACCAACAATTAAACACAAACAACATGGCAACTATTAATCCGTACCTGTTTTTCCCGGGCAATACCGAGGAAGCTTTTAACTTTTATAAATCTGTATTTGGCGGCGAGTTTTTAATGCTGAGCCGCTATGAAGACTCGCCCGAAAATCCAGCCATTACAGCTGATCATAAGAACCAAATTATGCATATCGCACTACCAATTGGCCGAAATATCCTTATGGGTAGCGACGCGGTGATGCAGGGCGAACAAGCTTTTAAATTTGGCGATAACACTACCATATCTGTTGACACCGATAACCTTGACGAGGCAGAGCGTATATACCGCGGACTTTCTGAAGGCGGTAATGTAGAAATGCCTTTACAAAAAATGTTTTGGGGTGCCTGGTTCAGTATGTTCAAAGACAAATTTGGAGCCCAATGGATGGTAAATTACGACGAGAACAAGACAACATTATAAACACCTAAACCGGCGCTTCGCCTTAAATAGTGAAGCGCCATAATTTATAATAATATGAATAACTTAGTAACTGAACTAGAAGACGCTAAAACCGGTTTACTTGCCGCCGTAAATGCCATTAGCGAAGATAAATTCAACACTGTACCCTTTGAAGGTAGCTGGACCGCCGGACAGGTGTCAGACCATCTATTACAATCTTTAGGTGTTGAAGTATTATATGGACGCACCGAGACAACAGAACGCGCACCCGACCAAAACGTAGCGCCATTGGGCCAGGCTTTTTTAGATTTTACCATTAAGATGAAATCGCCTGATTTTATTTTACCTGGCGATGGGCCGCATAAAAAGCAAATATACCTTAACGACTTCGTCAGCACATTTAATAAACTGATAGAGGCCGCAAAAACGCTTGATCTTACCCAAACCTGCCTTGATTTTACAATGCCGGTAATGGGCGCTTTAACCCGTTTAGAGTTTTTGTGGTTTTATGTTTTTCATACAAAAAGGCACACTTATCAATTGCAAAATATAGCTAAGGCTCTGGCTTAAATAAACACCATGATTGTAGAAGTTTTTAAAACCAACGTTAACCAAATTGAACTGTGCGACGGGCTAATATGCCAGGTGCTGGCGCATTGCCCTAATAGCCTGGTTAACTTTGACATGGAAGACTGCGACAAGATATTACGGATTGAGGCCGAACAAATAATCCCCGAAAAAATAATAGAAATTTTGAACGCTAATGGCTATTCTTGCGAAGTTTTAATTTGATACGCAACACCCTACCCCCTCTGTTACAATGACCTTTAAGAAGATATTTTCTATCATAAAACAATCGCTAAACGGCGAGAATCAAGATTACACGCAGGGCAGCATACGCCGTGCGGTTTTTTTGTTGGCGGTGCCCATGATATTAGAGCTAAGCCTTGAAAGCGTATTTGCCCTGGTTGATATGTTTTTTGTAGGCAAACTTGGCGAAAACGCCATTGCTACCGTTGGCTTAACCGAGTCGGTAATTACCATTGCTTACTCTATAGCTATTGGTTTAAGCACCGGCGCGGGGGCAGTAGTAGCCCGACGTATTGGCGAGAAAAACCCTGAAGGCGCGGCACATGCCGGTGCACAGGCTATGTTGGTGGGTTTAGCTGTATCAGTATTAATAACCATTGTAGGTATGGTTTATGCCAGCGATATCCTTTCGCTGATGGGTGCCAGCCCGGCTGTGGTTGCCGATGGCGCCATATTTACCCGGATAATGTTTGGCGGCAGCGTGGTTATCATATTAATTTTCTTGATCAACGGCATATTCCGCGGCGCGGGTAACGCGGCTATGGCCATGAAAAGCCTTTGGATAGCCAGCATAACCAACATTATTTTATGTCCTGTACTTATACATTTCTTTGGCCTTAAAGGCGCGGCAATTGCTACCGTTACCGGCCGCAGTGTGGGTGTGCTATACCAGGTTTATCATTTGGTTAAAGGCAATGGTATATTGAAGTTTACCATGCAACATTTCAGGGTTGATACGCCGGTTATTAAATCTATCGTCAACATATCATGGCCGGCAACGCTGCAGTTTATCATTGCCAGCGGCAGCTGGATATTTGTTGCCAAACTTGTTGCAGAAACCGGCGGAACGGCAGCATCAGCAGGTTACCAGGTGGCTATCCGTAACGTGGTATTCTTTATTCTGCCTGCATGGGGCCTTAGCAATGCCGCAGCTACACTGGTTGGGCAAAACCTGGGCGCCAAAGAAATTGGCCGCGCCGAAGAAAGCGTTATTATCACCGCTAAATACAACGCCATTTTTATGGGCTGTGTCATGGCGTTCTTCTTGCTATGCGCAGAGCCAATTATAGGGGTGTTTAGCAAGGATGCTGAGGTAATTAAATACGGCGTACTTGCCTTGCGTACTTTTGCCAGTGCCTACGTATTTTATGGTGTGGGGATGGTAATGACGCAAGCGCTTAACGGCGCAGGCGATACCAAAACACCAACCTGGTTAAATTTGGTTTGTTTTTGGTTAATACAAATACCGCTGGCATACACACTATCAAAGGTGTTTGATATGAAAGCTCCCGGTGCATTTATATCTATCCCCGTGGCAGAAACCTTGCTGGCACTGGGTGCCTGGTACTTTTTTAAGCAAGGGAAATGGAAAGAAGTTAAGGTTTAAAAGCAAGAAAGCCTCTCAAAATATGAGAGGCTTTCTTATTAATTTCTTTTTATTGCGATTACAGAACGCACCAAAGCAAATCAATGGTAAGTATAATGGCTACTACCCAGTTAAGGATAACAACGCCGACAGGTTTTTCGGGGTACGGGTCTTTGTCTAAAAATTCCATAGTTCAAATTAATTACACTGTGTTATACGCAATTGTATAGCCTTTGGTTGTGATAAATTAAAAAACCTAATTCAGGGTTACCCCTCAGCCTGTCAATCAAATAAGTTACGGTATTTTAATAGCCTGATAAATCAAAATCTTTATAGATTTGGGCTTGTAGAATTTTAAATCCCTCATTCACAAAAACCAACTATTATGAAACATAAACTGATATTAGCCGGCCTGTTATTGGCATCATCAGCCGCTGTAAAAGCACAAACCAACAGTGCCGCAATCAGGCAGGCAAACCTTGAAGCAAGTAACCCTAACAACGCCGAAGTTTTCAGCCCGGTGCCTAACCCGGTTGTCCCGGCAAAAACTTTGGGCAATGCGCCGTCTGACGCTATTGTACTTTTTGATGGCAAAAACCTTGACGAGTGGGTATCGCCTAAAGATCAATCAGTAGCTAAATGGACCGTTGGCGACAATGTGCTGACGGTTAATAAAGCCGCTGGCGATATTGAAACCAAACGCAAGTTTGACAACTTTCAGTTACATATTGAATGGAAAATACCTACTGTTATTACAGAAAAGGGCCAATCGCGCGGCAATAGTGGTATTTTTCTATCTGGTAAATATGAGATACAGGTTTTGGACACCTATAACAACGAAAATAAAACTTACACCAACGGCATGGCAGGCAGCGTATATCGCGAGTCTATTCCATTGGTTAATCCAGCCAAACCAGCGGGCGAATGGAACGTTTACGATATAGCCTATACCGCGCCCGAGTTTAATGAGGATGGTTCGCTAAAATCGGCGGCCCGTGTTACCTTGTTTTTTAATGGCGTACTGGTACAAAACAACGTTATTATAAAAGGCGGTACATCAACCGGTACAAAACATGTTTACAGCAAGCATGGCGCAGCCGCTATCAGATTACAGTCGCACGGCGACAAAAGCGAACCAATAAGCTACAGAAATATCTGGATAAGAGAATAATCTCTGATCTTAAATTTAAAAAAAGGCAGCAACCAAATTGCTGCCTTTTTGCTTTATGAAATTTTAATGAAATTCTAATCTATTTTAATTGCAACTCCATCAATTAGTTACTACATTTAACATTATATTAACACAATAACAACCAGCTAAAAACGTCTTAATACAAAAAAACTTAAAACCGCAGCCTATTGATACTACTTTGACTTTTCACCTTTTAAATCATCACAAAAAATGAATTACAAACTGAAGTTAGCCGACGGTACTACGCAACTGATTGAGATTACTGCAGGGTATTTTAAACATTGGCGCGTGTGGAAAGTGAAAGTAAACGGTAAAGCAGCCATGCTTTACAAATTAGGCAGCGAGTGGATGCAACGTAACGAAGATTACCTTGACAACTACACCGTTAAAGCAATAGGCGATTTTATTGATACCATGATTACCCCACCCGGGCATCCTTCGGTAGCTTAATCATTCCATTTTTTTTCTGGCGATATTTTAGTTGTAGCTGCTATTTTACCTAACAATGGTAACATAGCCTGATACTTGCGCGCGGCCATATTTTGGGTCAATAATGTAGTAATAAACGCCGGCAGGCAGGTCGCTGCCGTTCATGCGTCCGTCCCAGGGTACATTATAGCCTACCGAGGCGTATACCCTTTGCCCATTACGATTAAATATGGTGATACTGGCACCTGCATAAGGTTGCAAATTCTTTATTTCCCAGGTATCGTTAATACCATCGCCGTTGGGTGTGAAGGCATTCGGAAATTGCGGAGCTTTTAATACTACAACGGTCACATTATCTTCTACACTGCACGGCGCGCCCGCCGATCCATCTTCCAGCGTAACTGTAAGCTTATACGTTGTCGTATTTTCAAGGCCTGCTACAACCGGATTAGCTATAGTGGCATCACTCAATCCGGTTGATGGTGTCCACAAATATGTCAACCCGGCGCCGGTTGCTACAGCGTTCAATGATGTTTTATTACCTGCTAACACATACACCGTTGGCCCGGCATCTACGTTTGCCGGTATAGCTTTTATTAAGATATCTTTAGATACCTCATCAACACAGCCGGTGCCCGTGCTTTCTGTATACGTACATTTTATGGTAACCTGCCCTATACCCGCAACCTGCGGATCGAACATGTTACCCCTTACACCGGGCCCCGAAAACTGGACATTGCCGGGTATACCCGTAGTTTCTTTAAAATAATCTGTAAGATTAATGCGGCCATTATTTAGGCAAAGTGTCGGCGGTGGTGTAAATTCAAGTATTGGGCTTGCTAAAATGGTCACGGTTTCTTCGGCAATTGCCTGGCAATCGCCTGCCTGACCAGTGTACGCAACCATACGCACTATATATGACGCGCGGGTTTGAGGATACATAACCGGTGGAAATTTATGCGGGTAGATCTTGTCTGGCCTTGGCTCGTCATCAACTAAATCAGGCGTGGTCGAATTGGCACTGTAATTAAAATACCATTCTATTTTTGTTATGCTACCTGCACTGGCCGTGGCTTTATTAACAATTAGCACTGTCTGGTTAGCGCAAATAGCATCCTTATTAGGTATTTCAAACCTGGGTATAGGGTATCCGTTTACCTGTAGCTTTTTTTCTTTCACAAATTCGCAACCATCGGCAGTGCGCACAGTTAAGGTAACCGTATATAACCCTATTTGGCTATAATGGTGCTGCGGATTTTGTTGGGTAGACCTATTATCAATTACCGAAGCAAAACTATCGCCAAAGTTCCACACGTAGGTTAGCCCTGCATTGGTACCGCCCACAAAGCTACTATCTCTGAAAGTGGCATAATAGTCTGCATAACAGACCTCGGGTAACATAAAGTTAGCATCAGGCAGCGGGTTAACTTTTACGGCATAAGCTTTTGATATATGACAGCCCGCATCAGTAGTTATAGTAAGTTTTACGTTGTAAGTTTTAGCGGCGGCAAAAGTATGGATGAAAGGTGCTGCATCAGTTTTTGTAAGCGTAGGTGTACCATCGTCAAAATCCCATACCCGGCTAACTATGCTACCTTGTGCAAGGATACTTATGTCTGTAAACGTAACGGCCATTGTCTCGCAGGTTGGTGTCGAGTATCTAAAATCCGTATTTACCGGCCTTATTACATTTATAGTTTTTGTAGCCGTAGCAGACTGGCAACCATATCTGTTTCCCACAGTTAACGTTACAGTTTTAACACCGGGACTGGTATAATCATGCGTTGGGTTTCTTTCGCTGGATGTTGTACCATCGCCAAAATCCCACAGGTAAGTGGTTATAGCAGTTACCTGTGCCGTTGATGTTTCGTTGAAAACCGTTGGTTCCATGCATATTTCATTAGGCATATCAATAACGGCTTTGGGTAAAGGCACTACATTAATCAACAAACTATTTGAAGACACTACACAAGGCGGCGAATCAATATTTCCTTCGTCGGCCGTAACCATGCGGTAATTATATACACCTGGCACTGTAGGTGTTTGTATAGCTATAGATGGATTTTTGTCGGCCGGCCTTAAATCAACCCAGCCATTGAGTGTAAACCTTTGAAACTTTACTGAATAACCACTCTGTATTGGCGTTGTAGCCCGCATTGTTATGGTTTCAGACCTTCCTTCGCAAAATATTGCAGTTGCTCTGTCAAAAACAACATTTACCGGCGCGCCGTAGGGTCTAAACTCAATATCGTCTATCGCAATATCATTGCCCCCGCCACCGGGGGCATTATTTGTCATTTTTAACACTACAGTTTGAATATTTGCCGGTGTAGTAAAGCCATAGCGATATTGTTCCCATGTGCTTGTAGCCGGTATATCATTTGTGGTTTCCCTAAGCAGCAAATTACCATTCAGATCTTCGATAGTAAAAGTTACGTTGGGCAAAATGCCATTGGTGCGCCTTAATATATTTTTTATCCACGCCGAAAACTGAAACTGGGTACTACCACAAAGCCCGGTAACTGTCCTGGTGTAAAACAATCCGGGAGTGTAACTGGCATTAACAATCATCATCATGCCATTATTATCGCCGGTATGGTCATTTGTGGTAATCCAGCCCGCGTTCATCCCTACGGTGCTGTTAGCTATGGTATATTCATTGTCTTCCGGCGATCTGGCTACGTATCTATAGTCTGTATACCCAGAATCAGGTTTTAGTGGGCCGGCAAATTGGGCGCCAGTATTACCAAAGGTAATTTTAACAATAGGGTCGCCAAAACTTTGGGCGTTAGCTTCAGGGCCATACAATAGGGTTGTAAGGCATACAGTGACAATAGCGTATAAATATCTTAAGTTTAATATCCTGCTAAAAGTTGACAGCATAAAATCCCTCTGCACGTTATAATTGGTAGCGTTAAATATACCATTATTTATGCTGATACTCAATAGTTAATTAAAGTATAATTAGCTGTAAACGCCAAGACAATCTGGCAATTAAAAAAACCTCAATTACGCGGCGGTGGCGGGCCTCCGGGTCTTCCATGAGACGGACGCATAGTTTTTTCAATCTCGAGATATTTTTTAAACTGAACAGGGTTTAGTGCTTTACGGATACGCTCGTCCCTGGCTTTAACCAGCTTGTCCATATCCTCCTTTTTTCCGGGCGGCATATGCGGCGGCGGTGGCTCGGGCTGGGCGGCCCGCAATTTCTCAACTGATTCGAAGAACGCCCTGTACGCGTTTTGTACTTGTTGCTTTTGGTCTGATTTTAAGCTGATATCCTTTTCAAGCTTACTCATAATTTGTTCAAGTCTAAGCTGCGGAGATGGCGGTGGCCCGGGCGGCGGGCCCTGTTGCGCATATGACGATACGGCAACCATAATTATAGCCACCATTATATTTAAGACAACTTTTTTCATACTGATTTATGGAAGGTTTTTCAATGAGCTAATTTAATTAATGAGCTAGATTTTTCGAAAACAAGAAAGCTAACACAAGCTATTAAATTAATATATATATTATACAATATCTTAACTAAAAGATTATAAACAAGCTTATTTTACACTGTAATACAAATACTTACAAGCAAATTTTAATATATATTTAATATTTATTAGAATTTAATAAACTATATTTGACATGTTAATTGAAAGCTAAGCATACCCCCGTAATTAATATACTATGGCCCCTTCTTTACCAGATGCAGCCGCGCCGCAGCAGGCTTCTAAAGGTTATCCCATTTGCAATAAATGCAAAAAACGCATGCAAAGCCGCGTGGCCCGTGGCAAATTTGTAAAAACGCTTCTTTTTTGGCTGCCCCTAAAACGCTATAAATGCAACTCTTGCAACCATAAACGATACGTACTGTCAAGTGCCGACTAAGCGTTAAATATTTTTCCAGGATTTAATATATAGTTTTTGTCAAACACCTGCTTTATGCCGCGCCACAAGGCAAAGTGAATAGGTTGGTATTTAATATCCATAAACTCTTTTTGCACAAGGCCTATACCATGTTCGCCGGATATGGTACCGCCCAGGCTTACAGTAAGTTCAAATATTTGGCGAATTCCATCCTTAAGCTTATTGTTCCAGTCATCATCGTTCATACCTGCTTTAATAATATTTACATGCAGGTTGCCATCGCCGGCATGTCCGTAGCAAACAGATTCAAAACCAAACGCTGCCCCTATTTCTTTAATACCTTTTATGAGTTGTGGCAAAGCAGCGCGTGGCACTACCGTATCTTCTTCTTTATAAACCGAGTTTGACTTTACCGACACGCCCATAGTACGCCTTATGCGCCACAGTTCTTTCTTTTGTGCCGATGTATCGGCAAACAAAACATCCGTACAGCCAAAGCTTTCTAAAACAGTGTTAATCTTTTCGCAATCGGCAAATATTATATCCTGATTTGTACCATCAACCTCAATTAATAAAAACGCGGCGGCATCATCTTTCAAGTCAAGCTTCACACCCTCTTTTTCTATCACCCATAAAACACCTTTACGCTCCATAAACTCCAATGCCGAAGGTATTACCCCTGCCCTAAAAATAGCCGAAACAGCCCCGCATGCCGCTTCGTTTGAGCTGAATGAGGCAAACATCAAAGCATCAACCGTAGGCCTGGGTATAAGCTTTACTACTATTTTGGTAACAATACCCAAAGTGCCTTCAGAGCCAATAATAAGCTGTGTAAGGTTATAACCCGACGCGTATTTGATGGTATTTGCCCCTGTCCAGATAATATCGCCCGATGGTAATACAATCTCCAGGTTTAATACGTACTCACGTATGGTTCCATACTTAACCACCCTTGGCCCGCCCGAACCGTGCGAAACATTCCCACCAATAAAACAACTTCCTTTGCTGGCAGGGTCTATAGGGTAAAGCAAATTCATTTCTGCTACCCTATCCATAAATTCTTCTGTAATAACACCCGGCTCAACAGTGGCTTGCAGATTTTGCTCATCAATGGCAATAATGGTATTAAACCGCTCCATAGCTATTACCAAACCACCCATTACTGGTAATGAGCCACCACTAAGCCCGGTACCGGCGCCCCGTGGTGTAACCGGTATAAGGTGCTCATTGCAAAGCTTTAAAAGGCTGGCAACCTGCTGTGGGGTATCAGGTTTTGCAACAACATCCGGATAATAACGCAGATCCTCTGTTTCGTCATGACTATAGCGGGTCAAATCATTGGGCTGGGTTATAACAAACTCATGGCCAACAATATGCCTTATAGTTGCTAAAATATCCGGAGTTATTTGGTTGTATGTCATTTAAATTTATAAAATCAAAACTATAGGTTTAAGTGTTAACATTTCAGCTATAATACATAATAAATTAATTAAAATTGCGCTGTAAACGTATTAGCCCTTACTTGTTACGTTAATGAAGAAAATAATACTATCGGCCTTTGCATGCCAACCCGGAAAAGGATCTGAAGAAGGCGGTGGCTGGAATTGGTCTGCCGGGCTTGCAAAACAAGGCTACGAAGTACACTGCCTTACGTGGGACCTTAACAAGACGTTTATTGAAACTGCGCCGCCTTTAGCCAACCTGCATTTCCATTATATAAGCATGCCCAACATCACCAAAAAGATGTATTATGCCCCCGGATCGTCAGTGTACGGCGTGTATTTATTGTGGCAGTTTTTGGCTTACCGTAAAGCTAAACGTTTACACAAAACCCTAAAATTTGATATTGCCCACCATGTAAGCTGGGGTAATTTACAAATGGGATCGCTGCTATATAAACTGGATATTCCCTTCATATTTGGCCCATCAGGCGGCGGGCAAAAGGCCCCTGAAGCCTTTAAAGAATATTTTAGAGATAACTGGGCCGTTGAAGTAAAGCGCGAAAAAGTTAGCGACCTGCTATTAAAATACAATCCGGCTTGCAAAAACATGCTTAAACGTGCTCATGCCGTACTGGTTTCAAATCGCGATACGCAAAAAGTGGCAATGGATGCCGGGGCTAAAAATTGCTATTTTTCGTTTGACGCAGCCCTGCCTGAAAGCTATTTTCCGGCAGAACTTAAGGCAAAACAACCAACACCCGGGCAACTAAATTTGTTGTGGGTTGGCAGGTTTGAGGCACGCAAAGGTTTATTGTTAACCCTTGATGTAATGCGCCATTTAAAATCGTACCCGCAAATTAAATTAACAGTTGTAGGTTTTGGCGAACGCGAACAGGAAATCACCGACTATGTAAGAGATAATAATTTGGCCAATACCGTAACGCTTACAGGCAAGGTTCCATACGAAATGGTGCGCGGGTATTACGCCAGCCACGATGTGTTTTTCTTTACCTCGCTGCGCGACTCTGGCCCCGCACAGCTGGTAGAAGCCATGGCTTTTGGTATGCCTGTAGTTACCCTTAACCTGCATGGTCAGGCTGTTATTGTGAACGATGAAACGGGCATACGCTGCAGTGTTGAGTCGCCCGGGAAAACTATCGCAGAGCTAAAAACTGCATTGATTGAACTCTTAGATCATCCCGAAAAAATAACTAAAATGAGCGCGGCGGCGGCCAAATTTGCCCGCATGCAAACCTGGCCCGAAAAGATTGCCAACATTACCAAAAAATATTACCCGACGTAATTATTACCTGCTGTAATGCAAGGTAACCATGGAATATTGGGTTTTGGCGCCAATTAAAGGGTTAAGTTTTTTAAGCACCACCTGCACACTATCGGCAAAGGGATATTGTGCTTTTATCTGATCTATGATAGATTGCGCTACAGTTTCTATCAGTTTACGGTTAATCTTCATCTCCTCGCACACCATATCATACAGCCATCCAGGCTCATGTCTGCCGCAGGCGAAAACGCTACATCGATATCAACCAAAAAGTGGTTACCTATTTTTTGTTCTTCGGGATAAAAGCCGTGGTAGGCAAAAAAAGCCGCGCCGTGTAGTGATACGATCATGAAGCAAAGTTACCACTTTGCGGTGATTTAGTTGATTAGTGAGTAGTTTTCAATATTTAAACAAACATTCACCTAATCAACTTAATCAACCACTCACTATCTTTACAAAACAAATACCAAGCCCATGCCTAAAACAGATCTTTTTGAATCGCCTGATTATTACGTGTTAGATGAATTGCTTACCGATGAGCATAAACTCATTCGTAAAACCGTGCGCGATTGGGTAAAGAAAGATATCAGCCCTATAATTGAGGATTATGCACAGCGTGCCGAGTTTCCGAAACAGGTTTTAAAAGGTTTGGCAGAGATAGGCGCTTTTGGCCCCACCATCCCTGAAGCGTACGGAGGCTTAGGGCTTGATTACATGGCCTATGGCATTATTATGCAGGAAATTGAACGCGGCGATTCGGGCATCCGTTCAACTGCATCGGTACAGGGATCACTGGTGATGTATCCTATTTACGCATACGGCTCTGAAGAACAGAAACATAAATACCTGCCCAAATTGGCAAGCGGCGAACTAATTGGCTGTTTCGGACTTACTGAACCCGATCACGGCTCTGACCCGAGCGGCATGACCACCAATTTTAAAGATGCCGGCGACCATTACGTACTTAATGGCGCCAAAATGTGGATATCGAACGCGCCGTTTGCTGATATAGCCATTGTTTGGGCCAAAAACCCTGATGGCAAAATACAGGGATTGATTGTTGAGCGCGGCATGGAGGGCTTTACCACGCCCGAAACACATAACAAATGGTCGTTACGCGCATCGGCCACCGGCGAGTTGGTGTTTGATAATGTAAGGGTGCCAAAAGAAAACCTGCTACCTAATGTTATTGGCTTAAAAGGCCCGCTGGGATGCTTAAACCAGGCACGCTATGGCATTGCCTGGGGCGCTGTTGGTGCTGCTATGGATTGCTATGATACTGCCTTGCGTTATGCAAAAGAGCGCAAGCAATTTAATAAGCCAATAGCAGCTTTTCAGCTACAGCAAAAAAAGCTGGCCGAGATGATTACCGAAATTACCAAGGCGCAATTACTAAACTGGCGTTTAGCGACCTTAAAAAACGAAAACAGGGCTACCCCTGCTCAAATATCAATGGCTAAGCGTAACAATGTAGCCATGGCACTAAATATAGCCCGCGATGCCCGTCAAATGCTGGGCGGCATGGGCATAACCGGCGAATACCCTATTATGCGCCACATGATGAACCTTGAATCTGTAATTACGTATGAAGGTACACATGACATTCACCTGCTTATTACCGGGCTTGATATTACAGGCGAAGAAGCGTTTAAATAAAACTAAAAACAGGGTTAGGTTATATGCCTGCAAATATTATATTTGTGTATCCCCTACTATAAATAAATAATATTGATCTGTCTAAAAAACCTTTCCCGCAATTTGGTAAGTATCCGTTATTTAGGGCTGATATTTGCGGTGCTTTTTGTGTGCGGATGCAACCCAACACAAGATCTTCGCGAGGGAGACACTGCAGAATTTAAGCAGATAGAAAAACAGGTAGAATTATTTTTTGGTTCAAACCAGGCAAATAAAGTTATCCCATACCTTGATTCGACATTCAAGCTGCTTAATAACCCAACTGTTTTAGACAAATACAAAAACTACAGTTTTCGCTACTATTTTTACGAAAAACACCTGGGCGACCACCTAAAGGCATTACTATATGCCGACACCATGCTTAACATCGCGAAGCAAAACCCGCATAATCCTGAGTATCCGGCTATATATGTAGATGCAAACTTTGCACAGGGCGACGCGTCATTCTCGCTACAACGTTATGATAAAGCTTACCAGCATTTATACCAGGGCTACCTGGTTGGACGCACCCGTTTAAAAAACAAGATTGTTTTATCTGATTATACCTACCGCATGGGTATGATTACTTATAAAATGGGAAATTACCAGCTGGCTAAAGATTACTTTAAAAGAAGCTACGATTATTACGACAAGCTTACCAACCTGTTTACCAGCTTTTATCATACACAGGAATTACTGGACAATATTGCGCTTAGCTATAAGCACCTTGATCAGCACGATAGCGCGTTTTATTATTTCGATAAATCACTGGCTTACATTAACCATTACGGGCCATATTTTAAAGACCGCCAAAGAGAGGTTGAAGCCGCGCGCGGTGTTGTTTATGGCAACAAAGCCGAAATTTACCTTACAGCCGGCGATCATGAAAAAGCCGAAGAGTTGTTTAAAAAAAGCATTAAAATTAACCTGCAAAAAGATTTCGACAATAATGATGCCTTATTGAGTGAGATAAAGCTAGCCCGCATTTACGACAAGCAAAAGCGCGACGCCGAGCTATTTACCTTACTTAGCGCAATAAAAGAGCAGCAAAAAAAGCTAAACAACCCAAGCGTTGAAGCAGATTGGAACAGGTTAATAAGCAATTACTATCAGCGAAAAAAGGATATTGAAAAATCGTGGGAACATTTGCAAACCTACATAGAGGTGCGCGATTCAAACCTGTTAAAGCTTAACGTTTTAAAAGAAAGCGACATTGCCAAACAGATTGACAGCTACGAAAAACAACAACAGATAGACGAGCTAAGTAATGATAACAAGATACAAACCATATCGTTATACGTTTTTGGCGCCATTGGGGCTTTATCTTCCCTCATCCTGTTTTTGATATACCGCAACTGGCGCCGATCAAAAAGAGATATTAAAACCGTTTATATGCTTAACCAACAGATAAACGAAAAAAATGCCGATCTGGAAAGCGCCCTGGTTGATCTGGAAATGAGTAGCCAGGAGAAAGACCGTATACTGCGTACCGTGGCGCACGATTTGCGCAACCCTTTAGGTGGTATAGCTTCGCTAACCTCGCTTATGTCTGCCGACCAATTGAGCGATGATCAAAAAGAAATGATAAACCTGATCAAGCAAACGTCCTATAATTCATTAGAACTGATCAATGAGATCTTAGAAGCAACCAATATTGGCACTATAGAAATTAACCCGGAAGTTGTTGAGATCAGCTCGCTGGTAAATAACAGCGTTGAGCTATTGCGCTTTAAGGCATTAGAAAAAGGCCAGCAAATATTTTTTGAGCCGTTAAAAGAGTCGCTTGAACTGGTAATAAGCCGAGAGAAGATTTGGCGCGTTATAAGCAACCTTATTAGTAACGCAATTAAGTTTAGCCCTACCGGCGCACCTAGTAACGTTAAGGTAGTAAAAGATTCGGCACAGGTGGTTATTTCTGTTCAGGATAACGGCATCGGTATCCCCGAAAAAATGAAAGATCAGATCTTTAACATGTTTACCGCCGCCCAGCGCCCAGGCACAGCAGGCGAAAAATCATTTGGGTTGGGTTTATCCATATGCCGTCAAATCATGGAAAAATCTGGTGGCAAAATATGGTTTTACAGCCGCAAACAGGGCACCACCTTCTTTATCAGTTTGCCTATCCCAGATCAAGACCAAGCAACCACAAGCTTATCTGAGCAAATTGGCGTACCACAAGCCTGACGATTTTACAATGCGCTGCTGCGTTTCAAAATCAACATAAATAATACCAAAACGCGGGTGATATCCTTCGGCCCATTCAAAATTGTCGGTCAATGTCCAGATAAAATAGCCGCTTATTTTATTGCCCTCTTGTTTTGCACGCAGCACCTGCTCTAAAAATTGCTGCAGGTAAGCAACACGCTTAGGGTCGTGCACTTTATCGTCAACCACCTCATCGGCAAATGCGGCGCCGCTTTCTGTAAGGTAGATCTTTTTTATCTGCGGATATTGATTGTATTTTTTCAGGATATGATATACAGACTCGGGATATACCTCCCAGCCCATTGCCGTCAGCGGCACGCCACGCTTTTCGGCTTTAACTAACGATGCATAAATGTAAGGGGTAAAAAACGAGTGCTTAACCAGCTCGCGCGTATAATTTTGTATGCCTATAAAATCAAACTCAAACTTGGCGCTTTCCATATCGCCGGGCTGTATGTATTTGTCCATCCCCTTTAAAAAACCAAGTTCGGTTGGATAGCCCAGCCCCAGGCCAGGTTCAATAAACATACGGTTAAGCAAGGCATCAACCCGGTTGGCAGCATCAACGTCTCTAGGTTTGGCCGAATACGGTTCAATATGAGAGCAAGAATAGGTAGTGCCTATCTCAGCGTCGGGCAACGCTTCACGCAATATCCTGCCACCGGTAGCTATACTTAACACCGCATGGTGTATTGCAGGTAAAAAGTTTTTCAATCCCCGGCGGCCCGGCGCGTGTATGCCTAAAAAATAGCCCGCGCCGGTAAACACGGCAGGCTCATTCATTACCATCCAATGTTTTACACGGTCGCCAAAGGCATCGGCACAAACCTTAACATAATTGGCAAACCAATCAACAACCGTACGGTTTGTCCATCCGCCCTGCACTTCAAGCGCGTGCGGCAGGTCCCAGTGATATAGGGTTAACCAGGGCTCAACACCTTGCGACAGGCAATAATCAATCACCCGGTTATAAAAATTAATACCCGCCTGGTTAATCTCGCCGGTGCCATTGGGCAATATACGCGCCCAGGCAATAGAGAACCTGAAGTTGGGGATATTAAGTTGTTTTATGAGGTCGATATCGGTTTGATACCTGTTGTAAAAATCCGTGGCGGTGTAGTGGTGATGATTCTTTAATATTTTACCTTTTTTGGTGACAAAAGTATCCCAAACAGACTCGCCCTTGCCATCAAAATCATGGGCACCCTCTATCTGCACGGCCGCTGTAGAAACACCCCACACAAAGTCGTCGCCAAAAAGCTGTTTGTTTATTTTAGTACCCTGAATGTTAGATTCCATTAAATTGAGCTGCGCAACGCCCAAATTGTGTATTTTAATTTGATAAAAGAAACTTAGTTAAAAAATAATTAGTGCATAAATGAAGAGCGCATCGCTTTCAGGATCATCCACTCGCGTAAGCTGCTAAATAAATTGCTGATGAATTTCATAACGTTGTTTTTTGTTGATACTAAGATAGGCAGTGCTTGTTTGTTTATAATGACGTTAATATTATGTTATTGTTAACCACCAACTAACACGCCACGGCAAATAATGTTTAATTTTGGCCAACATTTAAACCGATGCGATGAAAGATTATTTTTTGTCTTTATTTGAGTATAACCTTTACACCAACAACAAAATATCCGAAGCTATAATAGCAGCTAACAGCCCTCAAAAAGCGTTAGACCTGATGGGCCACCTGCTTACTGCAGAGCAAGTTTGGGTGCGCCGCTTAAAAGGTGAATACAAGGTTGAGGTAGTGCTTTGGCCAAAATGGACCGCAGATAAATTTGCCGATATTATTGAAAGCAATTATCAGCTTTGGAAAGAATATCTGGCTACAGCTGCAGAAGCTGACATTGACGGACCAATAACCTACAGAAATTTTCAGGACAAGGAATTTACGATGCGTGTGCGCGACATTATTACCCACGTAATAAACCACGGCACCCACACCCGGGCACAAATTGGCGTTCACCTTAAACTGGCCGGCGTTGAAACATTGCCGGTAACAGATTTTTCGTACTATAAAACCAGCGTGTAAGCGGTATAGCTATATTTGCATTAAAAAAAATCATCATACAAAACCATGAAAAAGATAATTGCTGTTGCCCTGTTAAGCCTTGCATTTGCCGCCTGCAGCGACCCAAAAGCGCAAGAGAAAGCAGCCTTAGACGAGGTAATAAAGATCCACGACAAAGTAATGGGCCTTGAAGAGCAGCTAATGCACAACCAAACTAAATTAGATACACTGTTTAACGAAGCACAAAACGATGAAGCAAAGGCACGCATTACAGCGCTTAAAACCAACCTGGAAAAAGCCGATTCGACCATGAGCCACTGGATGCAAAACTTTGAGCCCGCACCTGCCGGCAAAAATCACGACCAACTGATGATTTATTTTGCCCAGCAAAAGAAACAGGTAATAGCGGTCGATTCGGTTTTCGAAAAAGCGGTTAAAGAGTCGGGCGATTACATAAAACCTTTTGAGAAAAAATAATGAGAAATATAATATTAGCTACTTGTATAGCCACACTGCTTAGCGCCTGCAAATTTAACGATGCGCCTGACGCTTTACCCATATTTGGCAACCGCGAGCCGGTAAGCAAAACTGTAGATGGCAAAACGGTTGTGGATACCCTTTATCAAACAATCCCCAACTTTAAAAGCATTAACCAAAACGGCGACAGCATAAGCGGTAAAAACCTGGACGGCAAAATTTATGTGGCCGATTTCTTTTTTACCACCTGCCCATCTATCTGCCCTATAATGCACCGCAATATGCTGGCTGTTTATGAGGCTTTCAAAACAGATGATAACTTCAAGATCATATCGTACAGTATAGACCCTAAACATGATACCGTAGCCGTGTTAAAAAAATATGCCGATAAGCTAGGTATTGAAGGTAATAGCTGGTGGCTGGTAAATGGCAAAAAGGAAGAAATTTATACGCTATCAAAAAGCTACCTGGTAACTACCCCAAAAGAGGATGAGAAAGAGAAATTCATTCACGATGGTTACTTTATTTTGATTGATAAGCAAAAACGCATTCGTGGTTTTTATGATGGCACTGTACCAGAACAGGTTACCAACCTTATTGCCGATGTTAAAAAACTAAAGGCAGAACCCGACCAAAAAGCTACTAAATGAAATTTAAAATAACAGCCGTTATTTGTTTTTTACTGGCGATATTGGTTTACAGCTGCGACAGCGAAGCTGATATCACTTTTAAACGCTATTACACCACGGGCAGTATTGTTTACCAAACCAAATGTCAAAACTGCCATGGTAAAGATGGGCAGGGCCTGTCATCGTTAATGCCACCGCTTACGGATTCGTCTTATCTTAGAGCCAACAAAAAGCTTTTGGCTTGCTTTGTAAAGTACGGCATGAAAGACAAGATCGTCATCGTAAACAAAAAAGCCTACGATGCCGATATGCCACCGCAGGATCTGGCCCCTATTGAGATTGCACAGGTACTTACGTACATCAACAACTCCTTTGGAAACAATTTAGGATTGATGACCGGAGAGGACGTGGAGAAGGATTTGAAGGGGTGTAAATGAGTCTTGAACCATGATTCGTAGGATTAAAAGATTAGCTTGATTTTTTTATTTACAAAGGCGAACAACCGACTTATTCTTTTTCATGGTAATCCTTCAATCCTACGAATCATGGTTCAAAACAATTTGCCTACCTTTACCCCCGCAAAACGTTCTATCGCTGCTGTCTTTCGGGATAGCGGAGGAAAGTCCGGGCAACACAGAGCATCCTGCTTCCTAACGGGAAGAGGTTTAGGGATGAATACCTAAATTATGGAAAGTGCCGCAGAAAATACACCGCCGATGGCCAGAAATGGATCAGGTAAGGTTGAAATCGTGAGGTAAGAGCTCACGACTTTTCCGGGCGACCGGAGAATTGGTAAACCCCAGGAGTTGAAAGACCAAATAGGCTAACGCATGTAGGGCTGCTCGTCCGATGTTAGT
>JAZKET010000114.1:0-11884 GCA_040386815.1 Bacteroidota bacterium
GACCACGTCAGCAGGCATAATAGTGATAAGGTGATAGGTAGGAATTTTATTTTCATGGCAATAAGTAGGTTGATGCAGTTTTATTATCGCTATCGCGATACCAACACACCTAAGTCAACATAGCATAACCCGCCTGCCCGGCATTCGCAGAAAAAAAAGCAAGCAGTGAAGCTTGAGAGCAAAACGATGCGATAGCTAAAACTGAAGACAGATCAGTATCAGCAACAAAAAATGGCAACCGTATGTAACGGGCTAAAGTCATGATTTTTAGGTTGAATTAGATATTGGTTGAGCCAATGTAAAAACTTAATTACATCACTTGCAAGCAATATCATTCAAAGCGATCAAAAAATGACTTATAAGTATGATTTTGGCGGGTTTTGGAGAGATATTATTTTAGGAATTATACCGGCACGGTTTTGCAACCGCACCGGATAATTAACCAACTCAAACTAATTTGATTGGATGCCAACCCCCTATTTTGGCTTCCTAAAAATTAGCCTGTTTTCACAGGTAATAAGGTTTAGATGCCATGAAGGTAGATAATAACAAAATATGATTTGTTGTTCATTTTGTTCACAATTTTGTTCATTCGTTTTCACACCTGCGTTTACCTACCTAAATGTCATGACATTTAACAATGGGTAACGGGCGGTTTGCAATATCTGCGTTACAAGGCCATTAAGGCACTTTTTTAATTGATTTATATTAAACATTTACTACTTTGCAGTGTAAACAACCAATTTTAACACCTACTTATTATTGATAAAGCAGCCTTATATTTTATAAGCGCCTGCGCTATACAATAATTATTAAATAATATTAGATATGGGCAACTACCGCAGCAGCGACTGGTTTGGTAAGCGAGACAAAATGGGCTTTATATACCGCAGCTGGATGAAAAACCAGGGCATGCCAGAGGATATGTTTGACGGGAGACCGGTTATTGGTATATGCAACACATGGTCTGAACTTACCCCCTGCAACGCCCATTTGCGTGATATTGCCGAAAGTGTGCGTCGCGGTGTTTTAGAAGCAGGCGGTTTCCCGGTCGAGTTTCCTATTATGTCATTAGGCGAAACTTTATTAAAACCAACCGCCATGTTGTTTAGAAACCTGGCCAGCATGGATACCGAGGAGTCTATCCGCGGCAACCCAATTGATGGTGTGGTGTTGCTTACCGGTTGCGATAAAACAACCCCGTCAACCCTGATGGGCGCTGCCAGTGTTGATTTGCCTACTATTGTGGTACAGGGCGGACCAATGTTAAACGGCAAGTACAAAGGGCACGACATAGGATCGGGCACTAACGTATGGACCTTTACCGACGATCTTAAAACCGGCAAAATGAGCTATGCCGAATTTACTGAGGCCGAAAGCTGCATGTCGCGCAGCCCGGGGCATTGTATGACTATGGGGACCGCGTCGACAATGGCTTGCATGGTCGAGTCGTTGGGCATGTCATTAAGTGGCGGTGCGGCTATCCCGGCGGTTGATTCGCGCCGTAAGCGCATAGCCCAGTTATCTGGCCGTCGTATTGTAGAGATGGTTAAGGAAGATCTTAAAATGTCAAAGATACTAACCCGCTCTGCTTTTGAGAATGCTATAAAAGTTAACGCAGCTGTGGGCGGGTCGTCCAACTTTGTGATACACCTTACCGCCATTGCCGGCCGCATGGGTGTTGAACTTAACATTGAAGACTTTGATGCGCTGGGCAGTAAAATGCCGCTGTTGGTAAACCTGATGCCAAGCGGCAAATACCTGATGGAAGATTTTTATTACGCAGGCGGTTTGCCGGCCGTGCTTAAACAAATGAGCGGTGTGCTGGATATGGACGCGCTTACTGTCACAGGCCAATCACACAAACAAAATATTGAAACTGCAGGCACGGTTTATAACGATGAGGTGATATTCCCGTTTGACAAACCTGTAATTGCCGAGGCCGGTATAGCAGTAGTAAAAGGTAATCTGGCATTAAATGGGGCAGTTATCAAACCATCAGCAGCTACACCCGCGCTAATGCAACACCGTGGCCGCGCCGTGGTATTTGAAAACATTGAAGACTACCACGCCCGCGTTGACGCCCCTGAGCTGGATATTGACGAAACCTGCGTTATGGTGCTAAAATGCGTTGGCCCCGTAGGCTACCCCGGCATGCCCGAGGTAGGTAACATGACCCTGCCTAAAAAAATATTGGCAAAGGGTGTTACAGACATGGTGCGCATATCAGACGGGCGCATGAGCGGTACAGCCTTTGGCACCGTGATATTGCATGTATCGCCCGAGTCGGCTATTGGGGGTAACCTGGGGCTGGTACAAAACGGCGATATGATTGAGCTTGACGTTGCTAATAAACGCCTGCACCTCGAAGTATCAGAGGATGAGCTGGCCCGGCGCCGCAAAAACTGGATAGCGCCACCATTGGCATCAGAACGCGGGTATGTTAACCTGTATGTCAACACCGTATTACAGGCCGATAAAGGTGCTGATCTGGACTTTTTGGTAGGTGGATCAGGGTCTGAGGTGTTGCGTGATTCGCATTAGCCCAACAAGCCCTCCCAACCCTCCCCGGTAGGGAGGGCTTTAAAATAGAATGATCAATAGAACCTATATGAGTAATAAAGTAGAGTTAAAAGTCTCCCCTACCGGGGGAGATTTAGAGGGGGCGACATGGTAATCCTTATCCTCATCATCTGTATTATCACGCTTATTTTGCTGGTAACCTGGGCAAAGCTAAACGTGTTTCTTACGTTTTTAATCATCTCCGTAATGGCGGCGCTACTATTGGGGATGCCCTTGCCACATATTGTACAGTCTGTAAACAAAGGGTTAGGCGATATGCTGGGCTCATTGGTTATTGTCATTGTATTGGGGGCCATGCTGGGTAAATTGGTTGGCGTAAGCGGGGCCGCGCAAAAAATAGCCACATCTATGCGGCAAGCCTTTGGCGAACGGTACATCACCTGGGCCATGTGTGCAACCGGCTTTATAGTAGGCATACCGCTATTTTATAATGTGGGCTTTTTCTTGTTAGTGCCCATCATATTTTCGGTTGCGGGTAAATACAAACTGCCGCTAATATATATAGGCATACCTATGCTGGCATCGCTTTCTGTAATGCATGGCTTTTTGCCGCCGCATCCATCACCTATGGCTTTGTTGGTACAGTTTCATGCTGATATTTCTAAAGTATTTCTTTACGGCTTTATAGTGGCCATACCTACCTGTGCTATTGCCGGGCCAATCTTCGCCCGTAGCTTAAAGGGGATGTTCACGCAGTCGGCTATTGCTAATTCAGTACAGGAAATTCCTGAAGAGAAATTGCCGGGTTTGGCAAACAGTATCCTGTCGTCATTACTACCGGTTATCATCATCGGCCTAAGCACATTGACGGTGCGCTTTGCAGGCGACAACAAAACCGTAAAAGATATTGCCACCTTTTTGGGCGACCCCAACATTGCCCTGATGGAAACTATCGCGATAGCAACTTATACACTTGGTATGCGCATGGGTATGAAACTAAGCGAGGTAATGAATGTATATGCCGAAGCTATAAAAGAGATAGCCACCATTATGCTTATTATTGGCAGCGCGGGCATTTTAAAACAAGTGCTGCTGGATAGCGGATCGAGCGCGCAAATAGCCGATACTTTGCAGGGACTAAACTTACCACCACTGTTATTAGGGTGGATAATTGCTGCTATATTACGTTTGTGCTTAGGATCGGCTACGGTGGCAGGTTTAACCGCCGCGGGCATTATTTACCCGCTGATGCAACAGGTACCGGCCGACCCTAACCTAATGGTGCTATCTATAGGCGCAGGCAGCTTATTCTGCTCTCACGTTAACGATACCGCTTTTTGGGTAAATAAAGAATATTTTGGTATGACAATGAAGCAAACCTTTATGTCGTGGTCGCTAATGGAGACGTTGGTGTCGGTTATCGGACTATTGGGGGTATTGACATTAAATGCGGTGATCAGTTAATAACCCAAAAGTATCCGAAATAACAAACAATCCGCTGTTCGAAGTCTCTGACTTCGAACGACTATGTTTGTTTCTCTGACTACAGTAATGATGTGACACGATAGTCTGGAGACTATCAACATAATGCTTCGAAGTCAGAGACTTCGAAGAGCAGATCGAAATAACAAACACAACCATCAAAAGCGTTACAAATGCTATTAGAATAATTAAGTAGTTTTGATACAGACCAATACAATAATGAAGAAGATACTTTTAACCCTCATGATGGGCGCGGCGCTAACAACAGCCTTCGCTCAAAAAGCTAAAGACAATACGCTAACCAAAAAAGAGATAAGCGAAAAATGGAAACTGTTATTTGACGGCACCACCACCAACGGCTGGGCCAACGGCGATGGCAAACCAATAGTAGCTGCGCCGGGCGCCTGGGAAATTATAAACGGCACGCTCACCCTTAAAAAAGATGCAAAAGGCGGCGATATTTTCACTACCGAAGAATATGGAAATTTTGAATTTGTGGCCGACTTTAACATTGAGCCAGGCACCAACAGCGGTATAAAATACCTTTTCCGTAAATACGACAAAGGTGGAAACCTGGGCTGTGAATTTCAGATCATTGATGATATTTTGGGCGAGGACAACAAACTGGCCGACCACCTGCTGGGATCATTCTATGATGTTTTGCCACCGGTTGAGGCCAACAAAAAAGTTAATCCACCGGGCCAATGGAACACCATACGCATTGTTGTAAAAGGCAACAACGTACAGCACTTTGTAAACAACAAAAAGGTACTTGAATACACCCGTGGCAGCGAACAATTTTTAGCAGGTGTTACCGATAGCAAATTCAGCAAGGTTGAACCAATCTTCGGTACTATAGAAAAAGGTAAGTTTATGCTGCAAGACCACCACGGCCCGGTTGCATTTAAAAATATCAAGGTAAGGGCGCTTTAATAGCGTACCACTAATAAGAGAAAGGCTTGCCCTGTGGTAAGCCTTTTTTATTTACCGCCGTCTATTAAAGCAGGCGTATTATTGCCATAAGTTGACAGCTTTAGAAACGGTATATGCGTAAGACCATGGTTATACTTACGCCCGGTTTCTCACTTAATGTAAATAAAGTAACGATTAAGATAGATAACCCGTGATTTAACGTCAATGCGTATCTTGGTGCCGCTTAAAGCAAAATCAATACTCAATTAGTTTAAACCATGAATAGAAAATTTATCTGGCCCGCCGGCGTGCTGGTGGCGCTGCTTGGCCTAACTGGTTTTATTGCCATAAAACAAATGGCAGAAGTTAAAGCCGATCTTACACTTCCGCAAGGTTTCTCTGCAAGTATCCTGGCCGACTCATTAGGCGGTGTGCGCCATATTGCTGTTACCAGCCGTGGCGATGTTTATGTTAAAATGAGCAGCACCCGTAAAACAAACGGCAAAGGCATTATATTTTTAAGCGACACCAATCATGATGGCCGCTTGGACAAAAAATTGCTTTTTGGCGATTTTGTAGGCACCGGCATCAAAATAAACAACCACTACCTGTATGCCTCGTCAAACAGCGCGGTGTTTCGCTATAAATTGAATAATAAAGACGAGGTGATTAATACCGAAAAACCGGAAACTATTGTACAAGGTTTGGCAGATCACCGACAAGATAATGCAAAACCATTGACGTTTGACGAGCAGGGTAACCTTTACGTAACCATCGGCTCATGGTCTGACGCTTGCCGCGAAAAAGGTTCGGGTGTAGGTATTCCGGGCTGCCCCTTGCTTGATTCGGCCGGCGGCATCTGGAAATTTAAAGCCGACAAGCTAAATCAAAATTTTAGCGATGGTGTTAAGTTTGCCACAGGCATAAAAAACGCCGTAGGTTTAGCGTATAACCCGGCTTCAAAAACCGTTTTTGCCACCAACCATGGCCGTAGTTTTGACGGAAAATCGGGTGCGTTTTTTACACCGCAAATGAACGCTCAACTACCTGCTGAAACAGTATATGAGCTAAAACAAGGCACAGATGGCGGATGGCCTTTTACTTATTATGATCAAAACCTGAAAAAAACAATGCTTTCGCCAGAGTACGGTGGCGATGGCGCAAAACCGGGCGATAGCAAATATACCGATCCGTCGGTTGCTTTCCCGGGTCACCTGGCGCCAAACGATATGTTGTTTTACACAGGCAATATGTTCCCTAAGCGTTATAAAAATGGCGCGTTCATTGCTTTCCACGGCCGTTCATCGGCACCGGTAAAAGGTTATTTTGTAGCTTTTGTACCGTTTGTTAACGGCAAACTGTCGCAACAATGGGAAGTTTTTGCCGACAACTTTAGCGGTTCGCCTGATCTGGAGCACCCAACCGGACCATTAAAATATCGCCCAATGGGTTTATCGCAAGGCCCCGATGGCGCGCTGTATGTGGCCGACGATTTGAAAGGCGCAATTTTTAAGATCGCTTACAAATAATTATTGCCGTTATGATATCTAAGTCCCGTTCATATAATAATGAACGGGACTTTTTTTTAACCTGATACTTCATGAATAACTAAATTCCTTATATTCGACAAAACCTAAATAGATCAATATGAATAACTTAAAAGCACATCTTGGGCGTTTTGCCGAGTATTATTTTATGGTGATGTTATTTTTGGCCGGATATACGCCACCGTTTACCGTAATGGTGCCGGTTATTATCTTGATAGGCATTTTTGGTATGCAGCTTATTTTTAAAAACCGGGCCCTTGGTTTAACCATAGGCATTTTAATAGGCCTTATTAATCTTTATATGGTTTTTGCCATGATATCAGAGCTTTCACATTTTAAAACCTTTGACGCGTCTGCACAGAAATTGCTTTACATAGGGTCTTCGGTCTTTCTGCTTAACTTTATTATGGCAGGTTTTATGATCAATAAATATGTTGCCGCTAATAATAGCGATACTTCATTGCCGGTTGCTGGTTAGTAGGTTTGGCAAATATTATTAAGCAAATAAGCCCTGCATATTTAGTGCAGGGCTTATTTGTTTGTAATACCGGGCAGCAATTTGCAAAAGCCAGCAGCAATGATAACTTTGCTATAAGCCAATGGAAAATTACACACTGATATTAATCATCATGGCGGTGATGATAGGCGCATCGGGCATTGCCGAAAAATTGCGGTTGCCTGTGCCTGTTTTGCTGCTGCTAACCGGCATTGGCATAGGTTTTATGCCTACTATGCCAATGCTGGAACTCAATCCGGAAATTATAATGCTTGCCTTTTTACCGCCCTTGCTGTATGATGCCGCTTTCAATATCTCATTTAAAGATTTTCAAACCAACATTCAAACTATTGGCGCGCTATCTGTAGGGCTGGTATTTTTTACAACCGCGGGTATAGCTGTTGTGGCGCATTACATGATACCTGGTATGAGCTGGCCCCTGGCTTTTGTGCTGGGCGCTATATTATCTGCAACAGACGCGGTAGCTGCCGTGGGTATTACCAAAGGCTTAAACCTATCGCACAAAACACTTACCATATTAGAAGGCGAAAGTTTGGTAAACGATGCATCGGCACTAATAGCTTATCGTTTCGCGGTGGCAGCTGTAACCGGTGTAACGTTTGTTTTTTTCAAAGCCCTGTTACAATTTTGGATTGTATTAGGCGGCGGTTTTATAGTTGGCTTTATACTGGCCTGGGCATTGGCGCTGGTAATAAGGTATTTTAAGAATAATGACCTGGTAATTATAGCCCTGATATTGTTGATGCCATTTGTTACTTACCTGGTTGCAGAGCATTTCCATGTATCGGGTGTTATTGCTGTAGTAGTGTTGGGGCTGGGCATTTCAAGGTTAAGCCGCGAGAAGTTCCCTGAACGCATTAAATCGCAGTCGCGACATTTTTGGGACGTGATCATATTTCTACTAAACGGACTGATTTTTTTGTTGATAGGCCTGCAATTCCCTATCGTACTAAAACAAATAAACCCAACACAAATGTGGCCATATATAGGCTATGCCTTTATCATTACCCTTGTTTGTATCATTATAAGGGCGGTAAGGGTATATCTGCAGCAAATAAACCTGCAAATGAGCTTTAAAAAAGCGTTTGATGGTAAAAGTAAACGCAAGTTTAATGAAGATTCTTTGTTTGATACGCCTACCAGCCTGATACTTACATGGTCTGGCATGCGTGGTATAGTATCGTTAGCTATCGCGATAGCCATACCGGTAAAGCTCGAGAACGGCCTACCCTTCCCTATGCGTAATGAGATAATTTTTATATCAATAGCTGTTGTACTGATATCATTATTAGGCCAGGGACTTAGCTTGCCATGGGTAGTAAAAAAGCTATCTAAATAAAATAAAAAACTGGCCGAACATTTGCATGGCGTTTGCGTTAATATCCATTAATTATGAGCGAACCATTACCAGCCGAAACCCAGGGACTTAGCCAAAGCGAAGCACGATATCGCGCTTTAGTAACCGCCACATCAGACGTGGTGTACCGAATGAGCGCGGATTGGAGCCAGATACGCGAACTGGAAGCCGGCGATTTTTTATCGGGCACCAAAGAGCCTTTAAGTAACTGGATACCACAATACATTCATCCGCTTGATCAGCAAATGCTTAAAGATGCTATTGCCCGGGCTATCAGCACGAAAAACATGTTTGAGCTTGAACATAGGGTTTTGCAGGCAGATGGATCAACCGGCTGGACATCATCCAAAGCGGTACCTATTTTAGATGATCAGGACAACATTATTGAATGGTTTGGCGCAGCCGCCGATATTACGCCCCGCAAACGCATGGAACAGGCCTTGCAGCAGGCACGCGACGCTGCCGAGCAGCATAAACGCCTGTATGAAACTATAACCTCAAACACGCCAGATCTGATCTACGTTTTTAACCTTGATTATACTTTTGACTACGCCAACCCGGCCCTGCTTAATATGTGGGGCAAAACCTGGGACGAAGCGATAGGCAAAAATTTGCTGGCCAATGGTTATGAACCCTGGCACGCCGAAATGCATGAGCGCGAAATAGACCATATTGTAGCCACTAAAGAGGTAGTGCGCGGCGAGGTTAGCTTTCCGCATGCTACGTTGGGCCGCAGGGTATACGATTATATTTTAACCCCCGTTATTAACGCCCAGGGAGTGGTTATTTCTGTAGCAGGCACCACCCGCGACATCAGCGACATTAGGGAGAACGAACGCCGCAAGAACGACTTTATCAACATGGTGAGCCATGAGCTAAAAACGCCGCTTACATCGGCAACCAGTTATGTGCAGGTAGCGCAAAAAAGGGTAGCCGCCGCTGGCGATGATATGACCGCAGCCATGTTAGAGCGCGCCAACAAACAAAATGCTAAAATGGCCCGTATGATCAACGGGTTTCTGAATGTTTCGCGTTTAGAATCTGGCAAATTGCAGATAGATCACCACCGTTTTGAACTGGCCGATCTGCTGGCCGAATTGCAGGAGGAAACAGAATCATCATACGCTACGCATCCTATTGTATTTTCACCGTCGCCAAAGGTTACCCTTAACGCCGACAGGGAGAAAATAGGCCAGGTATTTGAAAACCTGATCAGTAACGCGGTAAAGTATTCGCCGTCTGGCACACCCATTAATATAGCCTGCCAGGTAAAAGGCAATATGCTGCAGGCCAGCGTAAAAGATGCCGGCCCGGGTATACAAAGCGCAGAGCTGCCTTTACTGTTTGACAGGTATTACCGTGTTAAAGAGGTTGAAGCTAAGCACATATCGGGCTTTGGTATTGGCCTATACCTTTGTGCCGAAATTGTAAAGCGGCACGGCGGCCAAATTTGGGCCGAAAGCGAGCGTGGCCGGGGCAGCATTTTTCATTTTACACTACCCATAGCCAAATAAAATATTAAACCAACGGCAATGTAAAGTGGAAGGTTGAGCCAACCCCTTTTTCGCTCTCTACCCAGATCTTACCGCCATGACGGTCAATGATCTCGGCACTTAGATATAAACCTATCCCAAAGCCCGAAATGTGGCGGGTATGCTCTGTACTTACGCGATAGTATCGGTCAAAAAGGTTATCAATATCCTGTTGTTTAATACCCATGCCTTCGTCTTTTACACTAACATGTACTTCATGCTCGTCGGCCCCGGCCTTTACAGTAATGTGTTTCCCTTTTGGCGAGTATTTAACGGCGTTGCTTAACAGGTTTGAAATTACCGAACCTATTTTATCATGATCGGCATTGATAGTGATATCGGCCCCCGGCTCAAACGTTACTTCGTGCGATGTTACGGTTAGCTTTACTTCTGATATCACTTCTATTATCAGCCCGTTTAAATCAAAAGGCTGCAAATCAATAGCCAGTTTTCCCGACTCTAATCTCGAAATATTCAGAAACCCGTTAATCATACCCGTCATCTTGCGTATTTGGGTATTGATCTTACTTAATGCCGATGATACAAACGGGTCTTCGGCATTGGCCAATTTTTTGTTTAGCACCTGCGATAGTGCCGACAGTGACGTAAGCGGCGTTTTTATCTCATGGCTTACCATGCCAATAAAATCGTTTTTGCGCTGCTCGTCCTGCTTTTGTTCAGATATATCGCGTGCTATTTTAGATACACCGATAACGTTACCTGCCGAATTACGGATGGGCGATATAGTTAACGATACATCAATAGTTTGGCCGCTGCTTCTTAAACGCTTGGTTTCAAAACGCTCAATACGCTCGCCATCGCGCAGGCGGCCCAAAATCTCTGGTTCTTCTTCGTAGCGGTCTTCCGGGATGAGTTTTAAAACCGATTGGCCTATCACATCAGCCTCTTCATATCCAAATAAACGCTCGGCACCACGGTTCCAGCTGGTAATTATACCGTCCAGCGTTTTGCCTATGATCGCATCATCAGACGATTCGACAATAGCTGCAAGTTTAGCCGCGCGTTCTTCGGCAGTTTTAATATCTGTTATGTCCAGGCATACTACCAGGCCGGCATATACCTCGTTTTTATCATCAAACAAAGGCACAAAATCAACCTTGTAGTCTGCCCCGTCAAGGTCGGTTCGCTCTATCCAAAACTGCTCGCCACCCAGCATACGGTCGTACAATTCCCTAACAGAGTCATATCGGCTTGATACAGCCACATCTGCAATATACTTACCCACATGGTGCCCGGGTTGTAACCCAAACGACTCCTGCTTATCGCCCTCTAAAGCTAATATCTTTTGGTCCTTATCAACCGCAACCACTAATGAGCCGGGTATGCTGCCCGCAATTGAGCTAAACAATTTTTCGCTTTTTTCAACCTGGCTTTTGGTAATCACCAGTTCATTAAAAGTATTTTGCAGTTTTTCGCGGCTTAGTGCAAGGTCTTCGTTAGTAGCCAGCAGCTCTTCGTTCATGGCGCTTAGCTCCTCGTTCATGGCAGTAAGCTCTTCGTTAAGTGCCTGGGTTTCTTCCTCGCTGTCTTCTAACTCCTTTGTACGGGCCTGCACTTTTTCTTCTAAACTATTATTTAGGGTCACCAGCTCTTCGCGTGCTTCGGCAAGCTCTTCGTTAATGGCTGTTAGCTCCTCGTTTGCCGCGGTTATTTCTTCGTTGGCAGCGGTTAATTCTTCATTAAAGGCAGCGGTTTCCTGCTCCTTATCTTCCAGTTCGGTATTTAATTTAACCGCTTTAAAGTATGATACGGCGGCCGTCAATATCGACAAACAAACAACACCTATAATAAAGCCGGGGGCATACCTGGTGTATTTTTCAAATCGGTTTCTTCTTTCAACTAACAGGGCATCCTCGTCTTGCTCGGCCTTATCAACCGCTGCGCGCAGGGCGTCCATGGCGGCCTTGCCGTTATCCAGGTCGGCGCCGGCAATAGTAGCGCCGCTTTGCTTTTTAGCAATCAGGGCGGCCAGTATAGCCATACGCTGATCCAT
>JAZKET010000114.1:11894-31567 GCA_040386815.1 Bacteroidota bacterium
GGCAACAGATATTGACATCATAATTTTTTTTATGGCGGCAATGTTTTTTTGTTGGGTGGGGTTATCTACAGTAAGTCTTTCTGCTTCGGCAATTAAGTTAAGCGCTTCTTTTACAGCGCCATTGTAGGGCTCAAGGTATAGGTCGCGCCCGGTAAGCAAGTAACCGCGTTGCCCCGTTTCGGCATCTTTCATTACCGACAGGGTTTTCTCAATTTTTTGAATAACCAGCGAACTGTGTGTTACCGCCGTGTTGCTATCAAGCAAGGCTTCAACCGTACGGTAAGATATAAAGCCGACCAATATCAGCATAATGATGGAGAAACCGTAGCCCCATTGCAAGTTGCGGTTAAACTTTCGGATCATTGTGATTAAGCAAGAAATAGATAGATAATGCTGCTAATTTAATAAATAGATCGGATTTATAGTGGGTTTTGAAAACTTGTAGGTACAAGTGGGCGATGTAGGTGAAAGAAGCAGCTTGCCGGAAGCGAATTGTCGCGTGTTTTTTTGGGGCGTTTGTCACAAGCAGGAGACGCAAAGTATTGCGTCTCTATGTATAATTTTCTGTTGTAGAGACACCATACTTTGTGTCTCTGATGATCCGGATATCGTCAGCCTTTTTTGTTTTAGACTATTCCTCTCCATAGCGATGGGTTTGAAACCCATCGCTATGATGGATTAAATCTATCCAAATCTCAACCTACCCCTTCGCCGTACTCCGCAACGCCCAATAAATCAACACTGGCTGAAAAAACAACCTTGCAAAGCGTTTAGCATCCGTATCTAAACCAAAACCATCCCGACGATTAGTGTACTGTGCAATATTACCCGGAAAAATAGCCGCAAAGAAACCGGCAGCTGCCTGGCCTATTTTTTCCTCATACTTTTTTGGGGTAAACACCAAAGCACTACCCAAGGCAATTTCGGCAATGCCCGAGTATACAACCGTGTCATCCTTTTTAAGCGGCACCCAGTTGGGCACCTGTGCCTTAAATTGTTTACGGGCAAATGTTAAGTGGCTAATGCCAGCTACTATCAGTTGCGCACCTAATAAAATGCGGGCCGTTGTTTTTATACGTCGTTCTGTTGTCATCTTATGATAAAGTACCTCAAATAAGCTATTTCTGTTTTAAATTTGTTGATGCGATAAGCGCTCAAACAATTTTACGGTTAGCGCACTTATCGTTTAAATACAAAATACTATGAATACAGAAAAAGCCATTTTA
The DNA here is from genome assembly GCA_040386815.1 of Bacteroidota bacterium. GTDB lineage: Bacteria > Bacteroidota > Bacteroidia > Sphingobacteriales > Sphingobacteriaceae > Mucilaginibacter. Next base: position 13,121 of record JAZKET010000114.1, read on the forward strand.
GCAGGCGGTTGCTTTTGGGGAGTTGAAGAATTGATCAGGCAACAGCCTGGCATTATATCTACCGTTGTTGGTTATACGGGCGGCGATGTTAAAAATGCCACTTACCGCAACCATGGCACACATGCCGAGGGTATAGAAATTGTTTTTGATCCGGCGGTGATATCTTACCGTAAACTGCTGGAATATTTTTTTATGATACATAATCCTACTACCCGCAACAGGCAGGGTAATGATATTGGGGCGTCATACCGATCGGCTATTTTCTTTTTGGATGATACACAGCGCGAAACAGCCGAGGCTTTGATTGCAGAATTAGATGCATCTGGCAAATGGCCCGGCCCTATTGTTACTGAGGTTGTGCCTGCCGGCGATTTCTGGAACGCCGAAGCCGAGCACCAGGATTACCTGCAGAAAAACCCGTACGGCTACACTTGCCATTTTGAGCGGCCTGAATGGCAATTAAGCTAATTGCTTTAATAAACGGATAGTGTCTAAATCTGACATTCCGTTATAAAATTTAGTTAGCACTTTGCCAAATACCTCATGGGTGTTTGGCAAAGCTGCAAATAGTGTCATGGACGATTTAAGTTTCAGATCGTCTGGGCTGCCGAATATGCGGACAGCATGATCGTCTTCCAATTCTATCAAAGCCGTACTGATCTCTATTAATCGCTTACCTAAAACCGGGTGACTTAAATAAGCTTCGGCCTCGGTTTGGTCTTTCAAGGCATAAAATTTCGAGGTTTCGCTAAAGCCCAATCCCGCAATTTGCGGAAAGATGTACCACATCCAATGGCTGCGTTTGCGGCCACTTTTAATTTCTTCTAAAGCAGTTGCATAGTCGCGCTGCTGCGCGGTTAAAAATCTGGTAAGGTCTGCCTGGTTCATGTTATTTGATGCAGTATTGAAATTGTTTACCTGCACTACAATTATATTGGCAAGCGGTTTGCTGCTATTTTAAAAAAAAGGAGGAATTATGCCATGGCACAACGGAGAGTACCCACCATCATACAAAAATCAGCCTAAAAAAAGACGCGACAAGGCCACAGAAATAGCTAACGAAGTATTAAAGACCACCGGCAATGAAGGCGAAGCCATTGCCACCGGGCTTAAAAACGCGCGGCTATATTTTAAAAAGCATAAAGACGCGAAGTAAAATCAATAACATGCCGTCCGCAGTAATAGCCGAATATAAGTATGATGCGCCGTCGCAAACGCTTACCATACATTACCACTCGGGCAAAGTTTATAACTACCTTAATGTGCCCCAAAAGGTATTTAAAGAGATGCGCAGCACAATGGTAAAAGGCATTTGGTTTAACCGGCACATTAAAGGCAAATATCCCTTTGAGGATGTTACACCTGGATTAAAGCAGGCGAAATTATTTAGAGATGAATGACCCGAAATTGCAATTCATTTAAACATCACTGGCCTAAAAATGCAAATCAATGGTGGCAGCATTTTGTCAGTAAAGTGATCCAGATTAACGAAAATTATCGTCGAATTTGGCCGGAAATAGTCCTAAATAATGAAGAAATTTATCGATTTACCTCAATATCAGTAGAATATATGAAGCGTGATTCCAACTGATCCAAAATAAGACATCTCCCCGCATTGGATCACCCCGCGCTACTTGCCCGCTTTTTTATCCTTCAACAAATATGCCGGAAACTTAGCCTCTGTAGCGCCCCGCTGATTACGCTGATTGGATTGTCCGCCCACGTCGGTTTGCAGGGGTAAAGACATTCCGTTTGATTCACTAAGCACCTTAAACAATTCGGCATTCATCGACTTGACAACGTTGGCATAGTTAGCGTCGCGTATCAGGTTCTTGGCTTCCATAGGGTCGGCTTGCAGGTCGTACAGCTCGTCGGTATCCCAAATGCCATAGTAGTGCATGTATTTGTATTTATCGTTACGCAAGGCATGCACGGTAGGTGTTTGCGGAAAGGAGCGCTCCCAAAAATACTCATATAATAAACCAGTGCGCCATGCTGGCAACGAATTACCCTGTAATAGAGGCAGATAACTTAGGCCATCCATATACGCTGGCGCTTTTAGTCCCGCCGCAGCAAGCAAGGTTGGTGCTATATCTATATTAGACACAACTTGTTTTACCACCGTGCCTGGCTTGATGATCTCAGGGCAGTATGCCAGCAACGGCACCCGCATTGATGCCTCGTAAGCTACACGTTTATCTATCAAACCATGTTCGCCAAACTGAAAACCGTTGTCGCCCATGTAGATAATCAGGGTCGACTCGAGCAACCCCTCCTTTTTCAAATACGCCATCACCTTACCAACCGACTCATCTACACTATGCAGGGTCTCGGCATACTTCTTATAATAGATGCCAATATCCAGATCGCTATGGTACGGAAAGTCTATCCCATGCCATGAGTTACGCTGGTTTTGCACCCACATGGGTGCACCCGATACGTTATTCGGGTCCATGGTGAAGGGAGGGTTAAACTTATACTTCTCCGCACGGCCGCTATCGCGCTTAGCCGGGATAAAATCGGCATGCACGCCCTTGTGGGCAAGGTATAACATAAAGGGTTTGTCCTTTTTACGGTTGTCAAGGAAGTCGATGGCATAGTCGGTCAACTCATCAGTAATGTAGCCCTTTTGCGCTACATGCTTGCCGTTAACGTTAAGGCCGTTCTTCTCGGGCAGGTAGGAGCCCTGGCCTTTAAAGGATACCCAGTAGTCGAAACCACGTTTGGGTTCGTCGCCATCGTTACCGGCATGCCACTTACCCACCATAGCCGTTTGGTAACCCACCTTTTGCAGATACTGGGGGAAGAATACCAGGTTTGGCGGCACTGAGTGGTTATTGTCAATCACCGTATGTTTATGCGAGTATAAGCCGGTAAGTATCGTAGCCCTTGATGGCGAACACAAGGCGTTATTTACAAAAGCGTTGGGCAGATAAGCCCCTTCGCGGGCCATGCGGTCAAGGTTGGGGGTTTCAATAAAATCCTGCGTGTGCAAAAAACCAAGTGCATCATACCTATGGTCATCAGCCAAAATATAGACGATATTGCGGGGTTTGCTGTCCCCTGTCTTTTTAAGCTTTAATGAGCCTTTAGGTTGCGATACCACGGCAGTTTGCGCGTTTACAGTTAATCCGAACAGTAAACCTGAGAGCAGCAGGACGTATAGTTGTTTCATACAATTGCGATCGATAGGGCTAAGCTACAAAATATCTCATACAGGCCATCAGCTTAACAAATGGTTTAACACTAAGTACAAATTATGTTAATTTAGGCAGACAATGACCATATCCGCCACCATAGCTAAACACAAGCAAAACAAAACATTTACGTACTGATGCGGGCCATTGATTACCACTATTTTGTACCTGATTTTGATGTGATTTTTGCCCGGCACGAGATAGACGAACTGATAGCCAAAGGCGCAAGCCCAGTAGCCATAGCGGCTAAAAAAGCCGAAATGGACCAGTTTATTGAAAGCTATAAAAATCCCTTCTACTTTGCTGGTATGACCTATGTTGAAATCTTGCCGGTAGGCATCATCGTATCGCTGTTTGCCGCGCTGATATTGAAAAAGAACAAACCTGATAATATCGCGACAGCATAGAACTGAAAAGATATTTTATTACTTTGGGGTCCGGATTGGTTTACAGTCCGGACCTTTTTTGTGTCAAACCCACAAATAAACCTGAGTATATGAATTTTAAAAACAAAGTTGCCATAGTTACCGGCGCGGGCCAGGGTATTGGTTTTGAAATTTGCCGTCGATTGGCAGAGGCAGGCGCAACCGTATTATTGAACGACGTGGATGCTGAATTGGCAACTAATGCTTCCAATATCATCAATAACGACAGCGGCAAAAACTGCATAGCCTTCCCGGGAGACTCAAGCGATATTGCTTTTATTAATGAGATAGTTGACGCGGCGGTTAACCAACACGGGCGCTTGGATATAGTGATTGCCAATGCAGGTATAACCCTCTTTGGTGATTTTGATACCTACACATCCGAAGCGTTTAATAAGGTGCTACAAGTTAATTTGGGCGGATCATTCTTTATGGCGCAAGTAGCATCAAACAAAATGAAGTTGCAGCCTGAGGGCGGAAGTATACTGTTTACCTCGTCGGTGGTGGGCCATCAGGCATTGAAAAGCCTGGCCTGTTATGCTATGACCAAGGCCGCGTTAGAGATGCTGGCCAAGAATTTAGTGGTAGAACTTTCTCCCTATAAAATAACGGTGAACACGGTGGCCCCCGGCGCTACACTTACCGAACGTACCATGCTGGAAGCAGATTACGAGCGTGTTTGGTCTGAACTTACACCAATGGGGCGGCCAGCGTATGTGAGCGATATTGCTAACACGGCGCTTTTCCTGGTATCAGACCAAGCCAAACACATCACCGGTCAAAGCTTGATAGTCGACGGTGGCTGGACATCAGTTAGTCCATTACCTCAGGGTATAAAGTAAATTTCTTAACCTGTTGTTATCCTGTAAGTAATACTAATAGCTCTCTTTAGTATTTACCTATTAGTTTGCGCGCTTTAAAAAATTAACTACATTACAAAAACTTTAACTATCACACATGCTTTTAACCGGTGGCTACCAGCACTTTTCTTTCGACCTTTGGTTAACGCTGATACGCTCTAACCCGGCCTTTAAACAGGAGCGCGCGCGCCATTTCCATCAGCATTATAACTTCAAAAACAAGTCTTTAGATGAGGTCTTTGCCATTTTCAGGCAGGTGGACCTGATGTGTAACCTGATAAACGAAAAGACCGGCAAAAACATCGACGCTGATGAAATGTACCTGATGGTACTTAGCATGATGAATGACGGCGAAAGCCCCGTTTGGGATATCGATATAACACAACTTTATGCCGATATGGAAGCCCTGATATTTAGCCATTTACCGGTAGTTTATTGCGATGAAACCATCAGCGTATTAGCAAGGCTAAAACAGCAGGCCGGCGTTACCGTAGGGATACTAAGCAACACCGGCTTTATACGTGGTGTAACATTGCGCCGCATTCTGCATCAAATAGGTATAAGTGAGTATGTCGATTTTCAGCTATACTCTGACGAGGCCGGGATGTCAAAACCAAACCCGGGCTTTTTTAACCTGATGCTTGACGAATTGAAAGCACATCATACACAAATAGACCTTAACCGTATTATTCATATTGGAGATAACCCTGTTGCAGACATCGCGGGAGCAAAAGCTGTAAACATACATAGCCAGCTGGTTAACTCAAATAACATTTATCTACCCAGCTTATTAAACAATGCACACCACATACTCTCTACATAAAATAACCAATACCGCTGATTTTGGCTTCAGCCCGTCTGATTACAGTCGCTTTAAGTTTGGCGATGACGATGTGGCGCGCCATTTTGGAGCCGCCCTTGCCGACGGTTTTATTAAAGAAGTATTGAGCCATGTTACAGATCATCACGAATTAGTGGTGATATCAAGCCCGTACTCGTTTATCCCGACAGCTACCTTCACCATGAAAAACCATTTTGTGGCCCGGCTTAACCGCTGGCTGGCGCAACATGGCCGACCAGTAGTGCAGGAAACAAAGGTCCACCGTACCATAACCTATAAAGAAGACTATGGCGAACTGAATGCCGAGCAACGCCTTAAGCTGATTGGCAACGATTCGTTCCATATAGATAAAGCTTTTTTAAAAGGCAAAACACTGTTGTTTTTAGATGATATTAAGATAACCGGCGGGCACGAGCGTATGATCAGTAAGATGATTGAGGCCTACGGGCTGGATAATATGGTTTATATGCTCTACTTTGGCGAGCTGGTTAATCACAGCATACCGCCAAACATTGAGAATCATTTGAATTATTACGCTGTTAAAAGTATTTTTGACTTAAATGCTATTATAGAGGTGGGCAAATTTTGTATCAACACGCGCATAGTAAAGTACATACTTAATTATGATCATGATAGTTTTTGCATCTTTATACAAAACAAAACAGACGATTTTTTAAACACATTATATGATATGGCTTTAGGCAACGGCTATCACACTATGGATAGCTACCTGCCTAACCTTAACTACCTAAAGAACCAATTACTTAATTATAATAAAAATTTAGCTTAATATATTATGGCAATAAGTTTGCAAAAAGGGCAGCGCGAAGCAATTAACGCTCCTAAATTTACTATAGGCCTGGGTTGGGACACCAACAGTTCATCAACCGGATCGGCATTTGACCTTGACGCTTCAGTGTTTATTATGGGCGATAACAAAAAGATTTTGGCCGATGAATACTTTGTTTTTTATAATAACACCAAATCACCCGACGGCGCGGTTGAGCATACCGGCGACAATTTAACCGGCGATGGCGATGGCGATGATGAGCAAATAAAAATTGACCTTTCAAAAATATCGCCGCAGGCAACAGAAATTTGCATTGTGGTAACCATACATGATGCTGATAACCGCCGCCAAAACTTTGGGCAGGTGCGTAACTCTTTCATCCGCGTGTTTGATAGTGCTACCAATGCTGATATTTTGAAATATGAGCTTGAAGAAGATTTTTCAATAGAAACAGCGGTTGAGTTTGGCCGTATTTACAAACGTAATAACGAGTGGAAGTTTGAAGCTGTTGGCGCCGGTATGAAAGGTGGTTTGCAAGATTACTTAAACAAATACAACTAAACCTAAACACAACATGGCAATTAATTTAGAAAAGGGCCAACGCATTAGCCTTGAAAAAAGCAACGGCAGCAAGCTTAACAATATTTGCGTAGGTATTAACTGGGGCGCTATAGTTAAAAAAGGATTCTTCGGCTCAAAAACAGAGGCGGTTGATCTGGATGCAAGCTGTGCCTTATATACAGAAGACAAACAACTGGAAGAAGTAGTTTACTTTGGTAACCTTAAATCAAAAAACAGTTCTGTTAAACACAGCGGCGATGACCTTACCGGCGACGTTGGCGGCGACGACGGCTTAGATAACGAAGTTATTACTGTTGATTTGAGCGGTTTAGCGCCAACAACAACCTATGTTGCATTTGTGCTGAACAGTTTCCGCGGACAAGATTTTGGCAGTATTCCGTTTGCATCCCTGCGTGTTTATGAAGGTACGCCTACTCGTGTTAACGAGGTGTTTGCTACCTATAACATTACGGGCGGTAACTTTGCCGGCCACGTATCAATGGTACTGGGCGTGTTTTACAAACGTAATGGCGAGTGGAAATTTAACGCCATTGGCGAGCCTACCCGCGACAAAAAACTGCAAGAAACGGTAGAGACCGTTAAGCAACAATATTTATAATAGCTTATATCCATTAACAGTACGTTAGATACTATGGAACAAAATCTTAATCCTGAAATACCGGCAGTGCCGGTTCAGGCACCGGTAATACCTGCCGCAGAGCCCACTAATGCTACTGTAGCGTTAAAGCTGATAGACAAAGAAGGTAACGTTGACTTGGCAGAGGCAAAACCTGCCGACCTGGCAAAATACAACGACCTGAACAAATCGCTTAACCCGGCCGATTCAAACTCTATACTAAATTTTGGTGTTGAGGTGCAAAACTCGATGGAAAAGTATAGCAACCAGTTTTTAAGCTCGGTGCGTACCTACAACTCGGGCGAGGTTGGTGGTTTGATCAATGAGCTATTGGTTGAGTTGAACTACATTAATGTTGATGAGCTTGAGCAAAGCTCTTTCAAAACCTTCCTGTCAAAGATTCCTTTGATAGGCAAGCTGGTTACTGACGTTAAAAAGATGTTCCAGAAGTATGACCTGGTAATCAACAACGTTGATAAGATAACTAATAAGGTTAAAGCCGGCAGGTTAAACGCTATTAAAGATAACAGCTCGTTACAGACCATGTTTGACAGCAACGTTACCTACATCCACCAGATGGAGGAGTTGATCATATCCGGCCAGCTGAAATATAACGAACTGATGCAAAAGCTTGCCGAAATGGAAGCCAATCCATCTGCCTATAACGATTATGAGATTGCTGATTTACGCGAGTTTAACAGCCGCTTGGACAAGCGACTGGCGGATATGAAGATCGTGAGGTTTATTATGCTGCAATCGTTAGCGCAGATCCGTGTGGTGCAAAACAATAATACTTCAATCGCCGAAAAAGCACAGTCGATAGTATCTACCACCATCCCGGTTTGGAAAAACCAGTTGACCATAGCTGTGGCCCTGCAAAGGCAGAAAGCCAATGTTGATATGCAGCGTAAGATTTCTGACACGACTAACACTATCCTGCAAAAAAATGCCGATCTGTTAAAACAGAACAGTATTGAGGTAGCGCGCGAGAATGAGAAAACAGTTGTGTCAATTGATACACTGAAACGCACCACGCAATCGCTTATTGAAACCCTGAACGAGGTTAAACAGATCCATGACCAAGGAACAGAAAATCGTAAACAACTAAACACCGAATTGCAAACACTGGAAACCGAGCTTAAAAAGAACGTGACCAATGTAAGCCGATAGTACCGAATGGATGATAACCCAATACTACGCGAGTCGACCAAATATTTAAATAAACTACAGCTTTTATCAGCCTTTTTTGAGGATGAAATAGTTTATAAAATATACTTGCGCACGCAGGTTATCCATAAGTTGTATGAAAATAACGCCGAGCTTGATGTTAACAAGCTTGAGCTTTTTCATGTTCAGTTTACTGCCGCGGTGATAGATCTCCTCAAAAAGATAAAAAAGATAAATGAGCGTAACAGCAGTTTGCTTTTTGAGGAGATCCACCTGAATAAAGACCTGATAAAAAGCATTCAGGACAGCGATTTTGCTGAAAGCGATTACGACAACGACAAGCAGCGCCAGGCCCTGCGTATTAATACATCGCTACGCAAATTGTATCAGGTGCTGTCTGAAGAGTCGCACGAATATCCGCTGGCCAAAAACATCAACGCCTTTAGTGGCCGCTACGCTCAGGACTATTTCTTCGATATAACAACCCCAATGCTGACTAGCCTAACCGCTTATGAGCCTAACGAGGTTTATACCAACGCATCGGCAATTATTGAGCGTAAGCTGATGGGGCGGTTGTGCAAATACGACTTCAGGACCGAATTTTACTGCGGCCTGAAAACCGCCAACCTGGCACTGGAGGTTTATAAATTTATTAATGAACCGGTTTGGTACGTGTTTTACCCATCGCGCAACTTGTTTTTGCTGTGCGATTATGACCTGCTAAACAACATTGATACCAGCACCGAAGTAACCCGTAACGACCGCATTATACAAGAGCTTTTAGATAAAAACGACCAGCTGCAAAGCAGCGCGTCCATCATCCGCATAAATATACCTGCCGAGGTTAAAACTTTGCTGGCCGAGAATTACAAGAAAATATCAGACATTAATTTTCTGCAAAACATAGCCGGGTTTGACGCGCAGGCAAATATTTTAAAAGCCATGCTAAATACCGATATGATTTAGCATTATTGTAACACCGAAATAGTAACACGGTCTAAACACAAAACAAGTATAATTTAAGATGGATTTTTTACACACTTTGCTGGGCAACGACATCCAGGCGGGCCTGCTTATAGTTTTAAACCTGATAGTAATAGAGAGCTTGCTATCTGTAGATAACGCCGCTGTGCTGGCCACAATGGTGCTTGATCTGCCTAAAGAGCAACGCCAAAAAGCCTTGCGGTATGGTATTATAGGTGCTTATGTTTTTAGAGGGGTATGCTTGTTTTTAGCAGCTTGGCTGGTTAAAATATGGTGGCTAAAACCATTGGGCGGCTTGTATTTGCTATACCTTGCCTTTAGTTACTTTAAAGGTAAAATGAGCGAAAAAGACGCTGAAGACGAGGCTGTAAAAAAAGAAGAAAGCTGGATCTACAAATCAACCGTTGGGTTAATGGGTAACTTTTGGGCCACCGTAGCTTTGGTTGAAGTGATGGACCTGGCCTTTTCTATTGATAACGTATTTGCCGCGGTAGCATTTACCGACAATATGTTTTTGATATATACCGGCGTTTTTATTGGCATACTGGCCAAGCGTTTTGTAGCGCAGGCATTTGTTAAGTTGATGGAGAAATTTACTTTTCTTGAAACTGTCGCTTTTATAGTTATCGGTGTTTTAGGCTTAAAGTTATCATCATCGCTATATACTCATTTTTACGCCGGCACACCGATAGCCCACGCTATTGAGGGCGAAGAAACAGATCTGTTTGTATCGATATTTACCATAGCTATTTTTGTGCTGCCGGTAGTAACTTCTTTGTTGTTTAACTACCCGAAAAGGAATATCATCAAGCCTGAGGTTGCCGAAGATGCAGAAAAGGTATTAGATAAAAGTTAAAAAGAAAAGGCTAACCATTTGGTTAGCCTTTCTTATTTTATGCTGTTAGTTTTTTATACTTGATCCTTTTCGGACCAACATCGCCCAAACGTTTCTTGCGGTTCTCTTCATAATCAGAGTAGTTACCCTCAAAGAAATAAACCTGCGAGTTACCTTCAAAGGCCAATATGTGCGTACAGATACGGTCTAAGAACCAACGGTCGTGACTAATGATTACCGCGCAGCCGCCGAAGTTTTCTAAAGCTTCTTCTAAAGCACGTAGGGTATTAACGTCAATATCGTTGGTAGGCTCATCCAGCAATAATACATTACTTCCTTTTTTTAGGGTGATAGAAAGGTGCACGCGATTACGCTCGCCACCTGACAGGACACCTACTTTCTTCTGCTGATCTGCGCCATTAAAGTTAAAGCGCGATACATAAGCACGCGAGTTTAACGGACGGTTGCCTACCATTATGGTTTCTAAACCACCCGTTACGTTTTCCCAAACAGATTTATTAGGATCAAGGTCGTCATGCATCTGGTCAACATAACCCAACGCAACGGTTTCGCCTACACGGAAAGTACCCGAGTCGGGCTGATCTTGCCCTGTAATTAAGCGAAACAACGTGGTTTTACCCGCACCGTTTGGCCCAATGATACCTACTATACCTGCCGGTGGCAGGCTGAAGCTCAGGTTATCAAATAGTAACTTATCGCCATAACTTTTGCTAACGCCGTTGGCCTCAATAACTACATTACCCAAACGTGGGCCTGGCGGAATAAACAGCTCTAGTTTTTCTTCGCGCTCTTTAGTTTCTTCGGATGCCAGTTTCTCGTAGTTTGATAAACGCGCCTTTGATTTGGTATGACGGCCCTTAGCGCCCATGCGTACCCACTCCAACTCGCGCTCCAAAGCTTTCTGACGCTTACCTTCAGTTTTATCCTCTTGTGCCAGGCGTTTAGATTTTTGATCTAACCAAGACGAGTAATTACCTTTCCATGGTAAGCCCTCGCCCCTGTCAAGTTCCAATATCCAGCCTGCAACGTTGTCAAGGAAATACCTATCGTGCGTTACCGCTATCACAGTGCCTTTGTATTGCTTTAAGTGTTGCTCTAACCAGTCGATAGACTCGGCGTCCAAGTGGTTGGTAGGCTCATCCAGTAGTAATACATCCGGTTCTTTTAACAACAGTCGGCACAAAGCCACACGGCGGCGCTCGCCACCCGATAATACCGATATCTTTGTATCAGGCTCAGGGCAACGCAGAGCATCCATAGCGCGTTCCAGTTTGGTGTCCAGCTCCCAGGCGTTTACAGCATCTATCTGATCCTGCAATTCGCCCTGGCGGGTCATCAGCTTATCCATTTTATCGGCATCGCTGTAATACTCTTCCAGGCCAAATTTTTCGTTGATCTCCTCGTACTCTTTTAACAGGGCAGTGGTTTCGGCTACGCCTTCTTCCACAATTTCCCGTACGGTTTTTTCCGGGTCAAGCTCGGGCTCCTGGCTTAAGTAACCTACCGAATAACCCGGCGAAAATACCACCTCGCCGATGTTGGTTTTATCAATACCCGCAATAATTTTTAGCAGGGACGATTTACCCGAACCGTTTAAACCAATAACGCCAATTTTAGCGCCATAGAAAAAGCTGAGGTAGATATTTTTTAATACTGTTTTTTGCGGGGGATATACTTTACTAACCCCGGCCATTGAAAAAATTATTTTTTCGTCTGCCATGTATGTAATGTGTGAATTATTGAATGAATGATTGAGTGAATATTTTTTTGATAGGTAAATATCATTGCAAATATGGGCAATACCTAACTGATGTGCAAACCCAATTAAATGATTAATGTAGAGACAAAATACTTTGTGTCTACCTGTAATTGATAAATAATTAAAAATAATTTCGAAAATATTTTGATATACGAAAACTATCGTACATCTTTGTACGAAGATATTCGTAGAAGAAGATAAACATGGATTTGAAACCAACAGAAAGCGAGCTGGAAATATTACAGGTGATTTGGAAAAAAGGCCAATGCAGCGTTCGCGACGTGCATGAGGAGCTTACTAAAAACAAAGAAGCCGGATATACCACCACCCTTAAACTGATGCAGATAATGGCTGATAAAGGATTAGTTGAACGCGACACTAATGCTAAGATCCATTTATACAAAGCAGTGATAAGCCGTGAGCAAGCTCAGAACAGCGCGCTGGACAAAATTCTGGATACCGTGTTTAAAGGATCAACCGCCGACCTGGTGATACAGGCACTAGGTCAGCATCGTGCATCGTCTGACGAGATTGATGCGATTAAGAAATATCTTCAGCAATTTGAGAAGTAAGGATTAGTGATTGGTGATTAGTTAATTAATTATTAGTTGATAAAAATTAAAGTCATGCAAAATCTATTGTATAACATCAGCCAGGTTTTAGGAATAACCATTATCCACTCGTTGTGGCAGGGATTAATAGCATATATAGCGTTGCGATTGTTTTTGGCGGCTACGCCGGCTATTTCATCGGTAACAAAATATAGAGTTAGTTATGCTACATTGTTGGGTACTTTAGGTTGGTTTTTGGTTACCCTTTTTCAGGAACTAAACCATTACAACTGGCTATCAACAACCGCGTTGCAGATAACGCCGTTAACCTTGCCAGCGGTTATACAAGAGGTAAATGCGCCGGCCAATCAGCTTTACTTTACTATTGCTAAATACATGCCTTACTTAACTATGGTATACGTGGTTGGTGTAGTATTTAATACGCTAAAACTAGCGTTATCCTGGAACAGTATTTACCGCATACGCCAAAACATTACCGATGCCGGGTTTGAGGGCACTGTTAAGCGCCTGTCGGCTAAGTTAAATGTGGCTAAACCTGTAAAAGCCGCTTTTAGCCAGTGGGTAGACGTGCCCTGCGTAACCGGCTTTATCAAACCTATTATTTTACTGCCTGTAACATTAACTACCTACCTAAGTACTGATGAAATTGAGGCCATACTAATGCATGAGCTGGCCCACGTTAAGCGCAACGATTACCTGTTTAACTTTATACAGCAGGTTATTGGCATACTATTATTTTTTAATCCGTTCGCCCGTCTGATAGCGAATATTATTAACGAAGAGCGCGAGAATTGCTGCGACGACGCCGTTGTACAAATAACCGGCAGCCCTTTTATTTACGCCCAGGCCCTACTGAAATTGGAGGAAAACAAACAACAACAATGGCAGCTTACACTGGCCGCCGTTAGCAAAAAGTACGAATTGTTAAACCGAATTGAACGTATCATGAAAACTAAAACACAAACCATAAATATACGCCCGGTGCTAATTACCACCCTGGCGCTAACCTTTGCCATAACCAGCATTGCCTGGCTAAATCCTGAAATTAAGGACGGAAAGGTTGTTATTAAGAACGCACCTGCTATTAAAAAAGTAGCCGCGGCAATTATATCATCAACAACCAGCGAAACTAAAGAAACCGCTAAGCCAAAGCGCAAGCGAACCATGCGCATTGCTGATTTAACTGCTGCAGATGACACCACTAAAAAGAAATTCAAAATTGTGGTTGAAGACGAGAACGGTGTTAAAACTGAGTATAGCTCTGTAGATGAATTACCCGAGGCTGATAAGAACGACTTTTTGAAGAATGCCAACGATATCAGGCTTAATATTATTGACACCAACATAGCCGCCAAATTGCGTAAATACTATGCAAGCGATGCCTGGAAAAAGAATATAGAACAGGCACATGAGCAAGGGATAAAAGCGATGAAGCAAATCAACTCGCCTGAGTGGAAAAAGAAGCAGAAGGTAATAATGGACCAGGCGATGGCAATATCTAAACAGTTTAGTGGCCCGAAATGGGGTAAAGAGATGGCTAAGTTGGGGCAATCTGAAGCAAATTTAGCTAAGTATTTTGAAAGCGCCGACTGGAAAGAAAAGGTAACTAATCTGCAAAAAAAGATGGATGATTATAAGACCAGCGAAACTAAACAAAAGCAATTGGCCATTGACGGCTCGGCAGAGGATTTAGCTAAGTTTTATGATAGCGCCGAGTGGAAGAAACAAATGGCTGATCTGCAAAAAACAGCTGCTGATATGGCATTGTTTACCCGCAGCCCTGAGTTTAAAAAGCAGATGAAGGAAATGCAGAAAGCGATGGATAGTCCTGAGTTTAAAAAGCAGATGAAAGAATCGCAGGAGTACCTAAATAGCCCCGAATTTAAAAACCTTATTAAAGAGTCGGCAGATGCTATGTCCGATTCAAAAGCAGGGTTTAAAGAAGCAGCGAAAGCTGCAAAAAAAGAGTTAAAAGAAGCTAAAGATGCGCAGCAAGAACTAAAAGCTGCTCAAGACTCACTTAACAAAGTGAAGCCATAACAAGCCCTTTATTTTTTAGATCAGTTTATTTTAAGATAGACCGGCGCGATGCCGGTCTATCTTTTTTTTAGGCTATATGTTCCTGAAAGATCAGTAGGAATCGCAACAAATCCTTGATTTGAGCTAAAGTAGTTGGCCCCTGCCGGGGCTTCTCCGCCAAAGGAGACCTCTTCTACTCTTGGGATGCGCATGCCATTTGGAGAAACTTGCGGCATTGCTACCATCTTAATGTTATAATCAAATTTTTTTCCATCATTTATTATCGAACCTAGATATTTTAGCGGGATCGCCAATTCGTAAGTATAGTTCATTTGTAAATCGAATTGCGCAGCCACTTTTATGCCCTCGGTATTATACATCGCTATCACCGGATCGGCAATAGTTTTTATTCCTTCTACTATAATTTCTTTGTGTGTTATGCCTATCAACCTGTTAGCAAATAATCGCAATGTGTCTATCTTTCTTTGAGTTGCTTTTGCTGTATCCTCTCTTAAATTTCTCACAGCATTAATTGTATTTCTTATTTTTTCTGTGTGATCCATGTCGCTATATTTTGGAAAAGTAATTGCGACACTTTCTTTTGGCCTACCGTTATTTTCGCCAGGTAGCTTTATGGTAAACTTTATTCCAAATAATGCTTTTTCACTACTATATTCATCACTTGATCTAACAATCAAATAAAGATTGTCATCATCATTAGCTATTGTATAATAAAGACGATTATTGAGGTTATAAGCTTGAAACTGATTTTTCCATTCTGTTGTTTTAGCATCTATTTTAATATAGTCTGGTGCCCGTAAGGCCAGCGTCTGCACTTTTGGGAGTTTTTGAGCATTAGCCGGAAAAGAAATTATCCCTACAAAAATAAAAAGTAATAATAATCGGACTTTGAAAACGAAATGATCTTTCATAATATTAGGGACTAGGTTATCTAAAGTTAGTATTATTTAATACAAAAATTGGCACTGCCATCACTGCTATTTTGTAATTTAGTGCTTCGTTAAATAGCGAAACATTTATGCTTCAAAAACTCAGTATCAGCAACTACGCCTTAATTGATAACCTTGAAATTAGTTTCGACGCGGGATTGAATATCCTTACCGGCGAAACTGGCGCGGGTAAATCTATCATCCTGGGCGCCTTGTCATTAATATTGGGGCAACGGGCAGAGAGCCGCTATTTTTTCAATCAGCAGAAAAAATGTGTTATTGAGGGCACTTTCAGGATAGGCAATTTCCACCTGAAAAGTTTTTTTGAGGATAACGATCTGGATTACGAAGCTGAAACCGTGCTGCGCCGCGAAATTTCGGCTGATGGTAAGTCGCGCGCTTTCGTTAACGACACGCCGGTGAACTTGAACGCCATGAAAGCTTTGGGCGAAAAGCTGATCGATATCCACTCGCAGCATGCTACCATGGAGATCAACGACCCCGAATTTCAATTGCTGGCGGTTGATTCTGTCGCCCGCCACCCCGATTTACTGAGCGAATATCAAACTAAATTTCGCGCCTATAAAAAATCGACTACAAAATTACAACAGTTGATTGAGGATAGCGATAAAGCTAAGGCCGACCTGGATTACTACCAGTTTCAGTTTGATGAATTGGAAAAAGCCGGGCTTGCCGCCGACGAGCAGGAGCAACTGGAGCAAGAACTTTATGCCCTTAACAACGCCGAAGAAATAAAACGAAACTTAACCGGCGCAACCTACCTGATGCAGGATAGTGAAGCTGCGGCTTTAATACAATTAAAAGAGGCTAATCAGCAACTATCAGCCTTAACAAAATTTAACCCACAGATAGAAGAACTGCATGAGCGCTTAAACAGCGCTATTATAGAACTGAAAGATATAGCCGCCGAAGTTGAAATACTGGAACAACATACGCAAACGGATGACCTACGCGCGGCTGATGTAAACACCCGCTTAAGCATAATATATAATCTGCAAAAAAAACATCGTGTAAATACCAATGCCGAGTTGCTAAGTTTACAAGACGAACTATCCGGCAAGATACAACAGGCTGTTTTTGGTGATGAAGCCATTGAAAAATTACAACAGCAATTAACTGCTGATAAAAAAGAACTGGAAGGTCTGGCCGCCCAATTATCTGCCAACAGGCAAAAAGCTATCCCGACTATTGAAAGCGATGTACTAAATACTTTGGCCGAAATGGGCATGAGCAATTCGGCCCTAAAAATTGAAACTACTACAGCACCAGAACTGACTAAGAACGGAACGGACTTAGTACGATTCCTTTTCAGCGCCAACAAGGGCCATGCTTTGGCCGAGATGAGTAAAGTAGCATCAGGTGGTGAGCTTTCGCGATTGATGCTAAGTATTAAATCGCTTATTGCCAAAAACACCGCCCTGCCTACCATTATTTTTGATGAGATAGACACAGGCGTATCTGGCGAGGTAGCTAATAAAGTGGGCCAAATAATGGAGCAGCTAAGTAATAACCTGCAGGTGATAACTATTACCCACCTGCCGCAAATTGCCAGCAAAGGCAAAGCGCATTACTTTGTATACAAAGATGATGAAGCCGATACTACCCGCACCCGCATTAAGCAACTGAGTGACGACGAGCGGATACTGGAAATTGCCAAAATGCTGAGCGGCGATAAACCAGGCGAGAGTGCGTTGCAAAACGCGAGGGAGTTGCTGGCTATTTAAACTTTTTTTTCATGCTGAGGAACGAAGCATCTGCCAAGCGGTGGCAGCAAAGTTTACAGATCCCTCACTACGTTCAGGATGACAAATAATATTTATCGTATCATGAAAATTAACTTCCACCTCCCAACATTCATCATCACCGCCCTGGCGTTTTCTTTAATTTTCCTGGCGGGATTTACGGTAATGCAGCAAGATACAGGCTACGTACTTGACCATGAAAAAGACATAGCCAAACCAGATGTTGGCCCGCATGATGGCGGCGGCAAAACAACCGCATATTCTTATTTCAGCAATTTTAAAGGCGGCAAGGTGGCGTTTCGTAAACGAGTATTGCACTCCGGTTCGACCATTGGTTATCACCTGCAAAACTCGCAGGAGATCTACTACATATTAAATGGCAAAGGTGAGTTGCAAATGAATGGCAAAACCATCCCGGTAACTACCGGCGATGGTATCCTAACCCTACCCGGTAGCAGCCACGGATTGAAGCCAGCGGGCAATGAGGATTTGGCGGTGTTGATTGTGTATTAGGATACCCCATTTGTCATTGCGAGGTACGAAGCAATCGCACATAGAAAAGTGTACACCTTGCAGCGTGCGATTGCCGCGCTCGTTCCTCGCTCGCAATGACATTTTTTTTTATTTCACTGGCGCTTTCCAGCCATCCTTTAAAGTAACGGTACGATTAAATACCAGTTTCTCGTCTGTTGACAATCTATCCAATGTGAAATAACCCTTACGGATAAACTGGTAACCACGACCGGTTTCGGCATTAGCCAGATCAGGCTCAACGTATGCAGAGGCTATCTGCAAACTATCCGGGTTGATATAATCTTTAAAGTCGCCTTCTTCGTTTGATGGGTCTTCAACCTTAAATAAACGATCGTACAAACGTACTTCGGCAGTTTTGGCGTGTGGTACACTAACCCAATGGATAGTGCCCTTAACGTTGATGCCGCTGGTATCGTGGCCCGATTTTGATTCAGGGATATAAGTACAATATATCTCGGTTACATTACCGTCAGCATCCTTTTTAAAATCTTCGCATTTTACAATGTAAGCATGTTTTAAACGCACCATCAGA
>JAZKET010000114.1:31577-54876 GCA_040386815.1 Bacteroidota bacterium
AGGCGGAAAAATTTCTTTGGCGGTTCTTCCATAAAGTCTTCACGCTCTATCCAAAGCTCATTGCTGAACGGAATATCGCGGCCACCTTCGCCACCTTCAACCTCAGGGTTGTTATCGCCATGCAGTGTTTCTGTCTGGCCTTCCGGATAGTTAGTGATGATCAGTTTTATAGGATCTAACACTGCCATGCGGCGCCAGGCAGATTTATTCAGGTCTTCGCGGATACAGAACTCCAGCAAGCTAAAGTCTATCATATTCTCGCGTTTGGCAACGCCAATACGCTCGCAAAATTCGCGGATGGAAGCAGGGGTGTAACCACGGCGGCGCAAACCGCTAATGGTTGACATACGCGGATCATCCCAACCATCTACAAATTTATCTTCAACCAATTGCAACAGCTTGCGTTTGCTCATTACCGTGTAGGTGATGTTTAAACGGGCAAATTCGTATTGTTTAGACGGGAATAGTTCCAGTTTTTCTATGAACAAATTATACAGATCGCGGTGAGGTACAAACTCCAGCGTACAGATGGAGTGGGTAATCTCTTCAATAGCATCTGATTGCCCGTGCGCAAAATCATACATCGGGTATATGCACCAGGCATCGCCGGTACGGTGGTGGTGGGCGTGTTTGATACGGTATAACAAAGGATCGCGCAGCAACATATTTGGCGATTCCAGATCTATCTTAGCACGTAGCACACGCTCGCCATCGGCATATTTTCCGGCTTTCATATCAGCAAACAATTGCAGATTTTCTTCAACACTACGCTCGCGGTATTGGTTAGGGCTGCCTGGTGTAGTAGGCGTACCTTTTTGTGCAGCAATTTCTTCGGATGTACTGTCATCTACATAAGCCAATCCTTTTTGTATCAGCGCAACTGCAAACTCGTAAAGCTTGTCAAAGTAGTCAGATGCGTAAAGCTCTTGCGCCCAGTCAAAGCCTAACCATTTTACGTCTTCTTTAATACTGTCAACGTATTCGGTTTCTTCTTTGGTGGGGTTGGTATCGTCAAAACGCAGGTTGGTTTTGCCGTTATACTTTTTTGCCAGTCCAAAGTTTAAGCAAATTGCTTTGGCGTGGCCGATATGCAGATAGCCATTAGGCTCTGGCGGGAAACGGGTTAATACCCTGCCGCCGTGCTTGCCGCTGGCCAGATCTTCTTCAACTATTTCCTCTATAAAATTTAATGATCTCTCTTCGCTCATAGTGAGGCAAAAGTAACTTTTTTAAGCGAAAGGATAAAGGCGCTCATACAAAGAGTGTAACCATTTAAAAAATGTGGCGTCTTATGATAAAATGCGATTGCAAATTGTTTTAAAAACGAACGCGATTGTTCGGTTTCGAACGATTGTATATCATATCAATCCTATCAATACACTGAAATTAAGATACTTATATTTTGGCATCATGTTTACTTATACTATACTGCCAACATACTTTAAAAGAAACGAATAATTTAAGTTTAGATGTTTATTATTCAACTAAGGGCGCACCATCCTAGATGGGCGCCCTTTTACATTTAGTGGCTCTGTCATGCTGAGGAACGAAGCATCTGCACACGCGGCGGTTGCACAGTGTACAGATGCTTCGCTATCGCTCAGGATGACAACTTTCTTTTATTTAAAACGCTCCTTTAAATTCTTGAGCAAAATCCTCCAGTTTCACCTTACCGAAAGCAGGTTTGTTTTTATAATAATCTTCAAACATAACCCCACTACGCACAGATGTACCCATTTCTGTGTAGTTTGATGCAACTTCTTCGGGCAAGCCTGCGCCTACCGCGCCAGCTGTGTTATCGGCATCGGTAAATTCAATCCATGGCAGTTCTGGTTTGCCAATGGCCGCACCTACTACTTTAGCAAGTTCGCCGGCTTTGCGTTCGTCGCTGGCTACGTAGCGTATGCTTTTGCCGGTAAAGTTGGCTTGTAGTTCTTCGGCTGCCGCGGCGGCTATGTCTGTAGGGTGTACCAGCACCATGGTGGTATCAGCACCAAAGTTGCTGCCTATGATGTTGGCGTGTTTAACCATATCAACATTTGCATAAAAATTGGTATAAAAGAAACCCGGGCGCAGGTGTTTAACCGCTATGCCGTCTAATTTATTGTAAATCTCTTCCACACGATGTATGCCGGTTACCGGGCCTGTACCATCTTCTAAATGTGCGCCTATGCTGCTTAGGTGCACCACTTTTTTTACACCGCCGGCAACAAACGCGTCGGCATAGTTTTGGCCTATTCCGGCTATCCAGTTTTTCCATTCGGTAGCGCCAAAGTTTGGTGGTACCATGGCGTAAACCGCGTCGGCACCTTTAACGGCTTCGGTTAAAAATGCAACATCGTCAACACTGCCTATGGCTGGCGTTGCGCCTAATGCTTTTATTTCTTCGGCACGGTTAGCGTTGCTGCTTACAACGGTTACCTGGTGGCCTGCTTTTACTAAAATTTCTGTAAGTGGTTTGCTGATATTGCCCAATGAGCCTGTTACTGTAATTTTCATCTTATTTAATTTGTTTTTTAAGTTGTGATGAAGCTATTATGAGCAATGGTTGTTTTGTAGCTCATAATGGTTTCATGATTTTTTTATTTTGTTATGTGACAGGTCAAAGGTATATTTGCACTTACTTTTATACAAGTACTTACCCCAAAGTAAGCATCAAGAAATTATGACCGCAGTAAAAGAAAGCTCGACACAAAACCACAACAAAACAGCCAATCAGCTGCAATGCCCGGTTACTTATGTAATGAATAAAATTGGCGGACACTGGAAGCCTATCATCTTGTACCAGCTGCAAACCGGCCCAAAACGTTACAGTGAACTGCGTCGTGCCATACCGCCCATTACTGAAAAAATGCTGATACAGCACCTAAAGCAATTGGAAGCAGATAATTTGGTGATCCGTAAAGCAGAGCCTGTAGTGCCGCCGTTTGTTACCTACAGCTTAAGCCAGGCCGGCGAAGAACTTACCCCGGTTTTAAACTCCATGGTTGCCTGGGCGCGGAAAGACCACGCCAATTATGTGGCTATTACGGAGACTATCTTAAATTCTTAGTATGGGTAAGTATTCTGAAGAACAATTTGTCGCTTTGATTACAGATACCTTTCCTTCTTTGGCGGATGAAATTCTTGACGAGGATTATAAAGGGCTCATAACTTTACAGGTGGGCTGCTTTACGAGATTTACGCAAGATGCTATTGATGAAAATGATGTCAAATTGGTTACCAAATGTTTTGACTTTGTAGACAATATTTTCGAACGTGTTAATGATCGCGTGGAAAATTCGTTAGTTATAACATATCTCGGCAAATTGAAAATTGCTAAAGGATCAACTATTGAACGCTTGCTATCAAAGAAATTAAAAGATCATTACCTGATGATTCAAGAATATCATAAAAAACTATCAGAGGGTTTATAAGGAAATCTTATCTGGTAACTTCAATCAGTAATTTATCACATAATCAAGTTTAGCATTTCTATATGCAGGCTTTTGTATGTGCGCTTTGAATTTTTTGAAGCTTTGCGATGGCCCCTGGGTAATGAATAAATTGGCTAACCATGACGGGACGTCGCCGCCCGGATCGGCATGCAGGGTATATAGTATTTTAACTTTATCATCGCCCACGGGCGTAATTACCCATTTACCTTTCGAGTTGGTTATGCGTACTATTTTAGGTTTAACGGGTATCATATCCGGTATGCATGGGGCATCCATCGTTACTACTTTGGTTACCGGGTCCTGTGTTACTTTAAGGTGGGCAATAAAATCGCGGTTACTTACGGGCCAGGGCATTTCTATCAGCGAGTAATAATATAATTCTGACGACGACACCTGTTTAATAAGGTAATTGCCAGCAGTATGATACAACCATTCTTCGCTGTTGTGGATATCCATCAGGGCGGCTGTTACCTGCGATAGTGTCGCGTTTAATTGGCACTCTACTTTAATGCCTTTAATTTTAGAATTGGCTATATCGGCAGTATAAATTCTAATACCGTCGGTGCTTTGCTGCAGCTCCCAGTCGCCCTTTAGCTGAGCCTGAGCGGTGGCGGCTATCAGCAAAAAAAATATAAAAAGCTTGTTATGCATATTATAATGGGCTTTGCAACGTTTACCAATAAGTTTGGCATTAACCTAATTTATTATTTATAAATGGGTGTACCAAACTTATGCCACTAATTTATACCTTGCATCACTAAATGGAACAATACCTGGATCAATTTACACACTGGCTTGAAACACTGGGCGAAAAGCACGGCGTAAACCCCCTGTTATTGGGCTGCCTTTATTTTACCAGCAAGGTGTCGTTATTTACCTTATTAGGTTTTGCTATCCGTAATATCAGGGCCAAAAGGCCCGCAGTTACCTTGCTGTTGTTAGCCGGGGTTAGTTTCAGCATCCCGTATACTTACATTATAATAGCGGGCCGTAACATTGCCCTGTGGGTTTATCTTGTTATAGGCTTTATATTTTGCTATGGCGCTTACACTATTTGGAAAAAAGCTACCGAAAAACCAAAACCTGAAGACACCCCACCTGTCGACGCCACTATCGGCACCTAATATGTCGCTATTACTGTAACGTATAAAGTACACTTGTTTAGCTGTACTTTGCCCTGCATTTAGTAGCTTTACGGCTTACCAACTCTTCAAACTAATAATTTATGAAAAAAGTTCTCCGTAAAATAGCGGTGTTGGTGCCGGGCTTTGCTCTTGCCATAAGCGGCATTGCAAAAGCGCAGGATAAAATGCCTTCGTACCCCTTAATAACGCACAACCCGTATTTTAGCATTTGGTCAAATACCGATAAACTAACCGAATCTGCCACCCGCCACTGGACAGGCAAAGAGCAGTCGCTTTTAGGTATTGTTAAGGTTGATGGTGTAAACTATCGCTTTATGGGCCAGCAAGCTATACAGTATAAAACCCTTTTGGCTGCTGCCGATGAAACACCTTACAGCCCTGCCTATGTTACTGAAAACCCGGGCGAAGGTTGGGAAAAAGCCGACTTTGCCGACGCTAGCTGGAAAAAATCAGCAGCGCCATTTGGCGATGAGCGTGCCAGCAAAGGCACCAACTGGCGCCAGGGCGAGATCTGGATGCGTCGTAAGTTTAACCTTGCAGCGTTACCTGTTAACAAGCTATTTTTGAAATTATTTCATGATGATAACATTGAGGTTTACATCAACGGAAAACAAATTTTAAGAAAACGCGGCTGGAACGATGGCTACGAGTATTTTCCTATAGCCGACGCATCTGTATTTAAAGCCGGTGAAAATGTTTTGGCCATCCATATCCGTAACACTGCGGGTGGCACCTTCCTTGATGCTGGCATTTCTGAAGAACTAAAAGACGAAAGCTCAATAGCTATACAAGAAGCCGAGCAAACCAACGTAAAAGTTACCGCTACACAAACCGTGTACAGCTTTAAAGTTGGCCCTGCCGATCTGAAAGTTACATTTACATCGCCATTAGTGATTACTGATCTGAACTTGTTGGCATCGCCGGTATCATACATCACTTACCAGGCAAAAGCTAACGACGGTAAAAAACACAACATTGTGGTTTACCAGGGTTTAAGCACTAACGTTGCTGTTAATGAGCCAAATCAAGCCGTGCAAGCCAGTGCTTACCTAAAAAATGGCTTACGCATTTTAAAGGCAGGCACTGTTGATCAGCCTGTACTTAAAAAGAGAGGCGATAATATCCGCATTGACTGGGGTTATGCTTACGTAGCAGCTTCTGCAGCGGCAGGTGCCAAACAATACATCACTGAAAATAAAGACGCTATTAGCTCTTTCATCAGCGATAAATTTAATACTACCGCGGCCGCTACCGGCAAGCAATTAATGCTTAATGTGGTATTGCCTTTAGGCGTTGTGGGTACCCAACCTTTAAGTAAATATACTATGGTTGGTTATGATGAATTGTACGCTGTGCAATATTTTGGCACCAACCTTAAGCCTTGGTGGCGTAATGCCCCGGGTGCTACTATGGATGGCGCTTTAAGTAAAGCGGCTACCAATTACGCAAGCGTATTGGCAAAGTGTAATGCTACCGATAAAACCATCTGGAACGATGCTTACAAAGCAGGCGGCGAGTTATATGCTAAGCTTTGTAACATGTCTTACCGTCAGTCTATATCCGCTCACGCGTTGGTAAAGAGCCCTCAGGGCGACATTCTTTGGTTGTCGAAAGAAAACTTTAGTAACGGATCTATTAACACAGTTGACGTTACTTACCCATCTGCACCATTATACTTGTTATATAACCCTGATTTGATGGCGGGCATGCTTAACGGAATTTTCTATTACAGCGAGAGCGGTAAATGGAAAAAACCTTTCGCAGCGCACGATTTAGGTACCTACCCATTGGCTAACGGCCAAACTTATGGTGAAGATATGCCGGTTGAAGAGTGCGGTAACATGGTTATTTTGGCTGCCGCGATTGTTAAAGCGCAAGGTAACATCGCTTATGCTAAAAAACACTGGAGCACGCTAACCATCTGGACTAATTACTTAGCCGAAGCTGGTTTTGACCCGGGTAACCAATTATGTACTGATGACTTTGCCGGTCACCTGGCGCATAACGCTAACTTATCAGTAAAAGCTATTGTGGCTATAGGTGCTTACGCGCAAATGGCTAAGCAAATGGGCCAAACCCAAACTGCCGAAAAATACAGTGCCATGGCTGCAGATTACGCGCAAAAATGGATGGCAAAGGATGATGCGGGCGACCATTACGCCCTGGTATTTGACAACCTGAATACCTGGAGCCAGAAATACAACATGGTATGGGACAAAGTTTTAAAGCTAAACCTGTTCCCGCAGAAAGTTTACGATACCGAAATGACTTACTATCTGAAACAACAAAAAGAGTTCGGTTTGCCGCTAGATAGCCGTAAAACTTACACAAAATCAGACTGGATCATGTGGACAGCTTCAATGTCTGACAAGAAAAGTGATTTTGATGACCTGTTAGCGCCGGTTTACCGTTTCGCTACAGAAACCACATCGCGTGTACCGTTAAGCGACTGGCACGAAACAACCACCGGTAAAATGGTAGGCTTCCAAGCCCGCAGCGTTATTGGCGGCTACTGGATGAAAGTTTTAAAAGACAGACTGACTGCTACTACGTCGGTAAAATAATTAATTACTGATTAAACAAAACGCCCTCCCAGCAAATGCAGGGAGGGCGTTTTTGTTTAAGCCTTTTTCTCTTCAAAGCTATCCGCGGTTACCAGTATCTTTCTTTCACCTTGTTCGCCGGCCTCATATAATAGGGTTACTTTATTGTCGGCACCAGTTATGGTAATGGTTGCTTTTTGCTCGTTATCGTTATTATCATAAACGGTGGCTTTTAAAACTGTTTTGCCTGTTTTAAAGGCTGTGGGCCAATCGCATTTTTCTACTTTAACCGTTCCGGACATTTTACTGTCGCCATCTACAGAAATATCTATTTGAGTTTTTGTAATAGTGATAACCGCCTTTTGGTCTTGCGTCCGTTCAATTTCGCCCTTATCATTTACAAAATTAGTTTTTGACGATTTAAGGACTACAGTTTTATCGCACTGCGCAAAACATAGCTGGCTACCTGCCACAAGCAAGGCTGCCAATGTAAATTTAATGATTGTTGATTTCATGATCATGATTGTTTTAATAAAACAAAGATATGCATTGTATGGTATTATGCAATACAAAGTACTATAATTATAGAATACAAACTGATAATCAACTATTTAAATTTAAACCATCGACTAAAAAGGCAAAAAAATAGCGATAAATCTAAAATCTATCGCTATTTTTCAGTAGTGTGTACCCTGCTTATTTAGCTGCCAGGGTAATTACAGTGAGTCCCTTATCAGCGCTCTTGATCTCTAATCTGCATGAGTCAAGGTTATTTGTTTCCTTGTTAAGATAATATCTGCCGGTAAAGGTTTTGGCGTCTTTAGCGGTGCCATCAATTTTACCATCAACCTTTATTTGCACGGTGTTATCATAAATGCTTTCAATAGCGTAGGTTGATTTACGTTGGTATATAGAGCCCGGCAAATCTGTTTCGGTTATCCACGTTTCATTAATACCAACAGCGGTAGCCGGGAAACCGATCTGGAAAATATTAAGGTTAATTAGCGCATTCTCTGGCGATATAGCCTTACCACCTGCAAATGAAATAGGTTTCACTATTTTACCGGTTTTGTCTATAGTAAACTGGTAAAGAGAGTCGACCGCCGGAGTTAATTTTTCGTCAAGCTGACGACCTGCTTCGCTTAATTGCGATTGGTCTTTGTCTGATGTATATTCCTCATCGCCCAACAAACCTGGGTTGGTTATTCTAATAAAATCGCATTTAGCTAAAAACTGGTAAGCCGAGTCGGGCATAATACGGTCTACACGCATGGTCATACGTACATATTCAGTTTTCAATGGCGCTCCGTTTTCCTTTTCGGCATATTCAGAAGTGCGATACTTAAGGTCGATCTTTTTGTTTGTCTTAAGTTCAAGGCGCAGCAATATCTTATCGCCGCCATTGCATGAGTAAATAAAAATAGCGGCAAAAAATACAAGCCAAAAGTTACTTGCTTTCATGATTGGGGTTGGTTTTAAAATGGATATACTAATATAAGATTTTTGTTATTAACAATATAATGTGAGTTGATAAGTCATTCTATTTTTTAAATTTGGTTGCTTTAAGCCTATCACTTATGAAAAACGCTTTCCTTTTAGTAAGTTGTATTTTACTTTTATTAGCAGGATGCAAGAAAAAAGAGGATCCAAAACCTAAAAATACAATAACCGCTACGGTGAGTGGGGTAGATGAAGATCTTAGTGTTAATGCATCTGCATTTGTCAGCAAAACCAACTCGCTTAACCATTTGTTAATTGAGGGGGCAAATGATAAGGGCAAACAACTCAGCATAGATCTGCAAGTTCAAGACAGGGAAATTGCAAAAGGAGTTTATACTTTTCATACCATTGACAATACCGGTTCAATACTTATCCCTGCCAGTTTTAAAGGTTGGATGACAATGCGGTACATCGTGGGTCCTTTGTCTCCAACAACAATGAATAACTTGTATGGCAGCATAACCAACGGCACTCCTTCTTCCATTGTAGTTACCTGTATAACTGACAATAATATAAAAGGCACCTTTTACAGCGAACTTAGAAATATGGACAACGTTATTATTGCCGTTTATAATGGAAATTTTGATTTAGAGCTTCGATAATAGATTTTTTGAGCCGCATCATAACATTTTGCTTACAAAGCTATATTACTCAATAACTAACCTAACAAAGCGTTGATGGGTTACGGGGCATTTGCTATATTTACCGCCCGTTAACCCTTTGTAATATGTTTAATAACAAACGTGTAATTAAAATTTCTGCAATATTATTGCCGGTAATTGCGGCGGCATCATACGCCTTTATGGCTGATGTGCCTAAAAAGCCGGACGAGAGCCGTTTTACCCCGGTAACCCTTACCCGCCCCGGCGACCTTGATGAGCCTAATACCTTTGAGGTATTGACCGATGGCCGCGTACTGATCAGCGAGCGTAAAGGTGCCATTAAATTGTTTGACCCGCTTACCAAAATGGTGAAAACCATTGCCACTTTGCCGGTTAACACTAAATACACCAGCAAAACGGGTAAAGTTACCGAAGCCGAAGAAGGCTTAATGGGCCTTACCATTGACCCTGATTTTAACAAAAACCACTTTGTATATACCTTCTACGCGCCACTTACCGAGAAAAAATGGAAGCTAACCCGCTGGAAGTTTGAGAACGAAACGCTAGTTGCCGGTTCTGAAAAAACGTTATTAGAGTTTGATACCCAGCGCGAAACCTGCTGCCACACCGGTGGTGGTATGACCTGGGACCCTAAAAAGAACCTTTACTTAACCATAGGTAACAATACAGCGTCGTTACTATCGCCATCAACAGATGAGCGCCCGGGCCAGGAGAGCCGCGACGATCAGCGTGGTACGTCAAACACCAACAGCTTGTTGGGTAAGATTTTGAGAATCCACCCTGAAGCTAACGGCACTTACAGTATCCCGGCAGGTAACTTGTTTGCTAAAGGCACGGCTAAAACCCGCCCTGAAATTTATACTATGGGTCACCGTAACCCTTGGAGAGTGTCTATAGACACCAAAACTGGCTACCTATATTGGGGCGATGTTGGCCCCGACGCTACCGAAGACAGCGAAGTTAGCCCAATGGGTTATGACGAACTAAACCAGGCACGTAAACCGGGTAACTTTGGCTGGCCATACTTTGTTGGCCCTAACGTACCTGCGCCACCATTTAACTATGTTGACGGCGAGCCGGGTGCAAAAAAAGATCCGTTGAAACCAACTAACGAGTCGGTTAACAATACCGGTTTGAAAGAATTGCCGGCAGTTGCTCCTGCATTTATTTATTATCCTTACACCAATTCGGCACAGTTTCCATTATTGGGTAGCGGTAGCCGCAGCGCTGTGGGTGGCCCCGTTTACCACCGTTCAGACCGCCCGTTGGCTAAACGCCCTTGGCCTGCATACTACGAAGGTAAATGGTTAGCTACAGATCTGGCACGTGGCTGGATCATGTCTATCAGCATGAAACCTAATGGCGATTACAGCGCTATGGAGCAGTTTTTATCAAGCTACCACCCTATTGAGCCCATCGACATTAAGTTTGGCCCAGACGGCGATTTGTACGTGTTAGAGTATGGCAGTGTATGGTTTGGTAAAAGCGATAACGCTAAACTGGTACGTATAGAGTATAACTCAGGTAACCGTAAACCAACGGTATTAGCATCAACCAATAAACAAGGTGGTACAGTACCGTTAAATATTACACTTTCATCAGCAGGTACTAAAGATGCCGATGGTGACGCTTTAAAATACAGCTGGAAAGTTACCAGCCCGGGTGTAGCACCTAAATTGTATGCTACTGCTAACCCTGCTATCACTTTAACTAAAGCGGGTGTCTACATGGCTACTTTAACTGTAACCGATGCTAAAGGCGCAAGCAACAGCCAGTCGGTTAAGATCATTGCCGGTAACGAGGCTCCTGCTATTGATATCACACTTGCCGGTAACCGCTCATTTTATTTTGCCGGTTCGCCGCTTAATTATGAGGTTAACGTATCTGATAAAGAAGACGGCAGCACCACTGCAGGCACTATCCCTGCCGGTCAGGTATCAATGAGTGTTAACTATGCTTCTGAAGGATTTGACTATGTACAGGTAGCACAAGAGCACAGCAGTGTTGATGCATCAACCCAATTCGCGGTAGCCCGCGCTATCATGTCAGGATCTGACTGTAAAAACTGCCACAGTGTTGATGCAGTTAACATTGCGCCAAGCTTTGTCGATATCGCCAACAAATACAAAGGCAACGAGAAAGAGATAGAGCGCCTGCCTACTGCTATCCACGCCGGCAGCGGTGGCCGTTGGAACAAACCGATCGCTATGCCTGCTCACCCTGGCATCAGCGTTAACGACGCTAAAACAATTGTTAACTACATCATGAATGTAACTAACAATAACATCAATACTATGCCCCTTAAAGGCACGGTAACGCCTAAAGTTCCGGCTGATGATGCTAACGGTACTTACATTGTTCGCGCGGCTTATACTGATAAAGGTGCAGGCAGCATCCCTAAGCAAACATCTACAACTACCATCTTCCTGAAAAACCCTACTGTATTAGCAGCAACCGCGCCTATACAGAAAAGCGTTACCACTAAAGTTGGTGGTTTAGATGGTGTTACTTACATCATCCCGCGTAAAGATGGCTATGTAGGTTTTAGAAAGATTGACCTTACCGGCATTAAATCTTTACAGTTAGCAGCTTACGCCACTACTTTAGAGAACACCCCGGGTGGTACTATAGAAGTTAGACTTGACTCGCCAACCGGTGCCTTGCTGGGTCAGGCCGAGTATGAGCAGCTTGACCTTAAACCTAAAACTCAAAACTGGGTTAAAACAGAGCTAAAAGGCAGTACAGGTTTACATGATCTGTACTTCGTATTCAAAAACGACAAAGCTAAAGCAACCGACGCGCTGTTGTTATTCAACGCAGTGAAGTTTGAGCAGTAATTAGTTAGCTGTTAATCATAAACAAGAAAAGGCTTGCCATTCGGCAAGCCTTTTCTTGTTTTATACATCGTTGTCAATTCGAAACATAGTGAGAAATCTTGTACATTCGACAGGTCGCCTATAGAAGATTTCTCACTCGTTCCTCGTATCGAAATGACAAAAAAAATATCTTACTTCACCCTTTTCAAAGTCCCGCTAAAGTTCATACCCTGAAAAACCACGACAACATTCATCTTATCGCCGTCTATTTTTCCTTTTACTGATGATACTGCGAAACCATTATAGGTAAATGGCTTAAACGTTACATCATTATCTTTTATCACACCGTTTTTAAGGGGGATATCGCCAATTTCGGTATTTACAACGCCGTTTACTACGCCGTTATCCTCTTTCATGTTTACGGTAACATCATACAATAAAGCTATGGTACCTGTCCATTTTCCGGCGGCTATGCTATTGGCATAACATATCGCGGTAGCTGCTAAAACAACCAATGCCGATATAAAAATACTTTTCTTCATCCTTCGCAATTTTTCAATTATAGACATTTTTATGCCAAAGCGGTTTAATGTCATCAAATTTTTATATTAATATAACTCAAAAACTGTAATTTTAGTCTATTATGGGATCATCACAAAACCGCAGATCGGCAATTAAAAATATCGTTGCCGGCACAGGTGCAGTTGCTGCCGCTGGTGCGCTGTCTGCCTTTACATCATCATCTACAACTACAAAACAAGTGTCTGAACAGTTAAAAGGAAACATAAACCACTCGGTATGCCGCTGGTGCTTTGGCAATATCGATCTGGAAACGCTTTGCATCGAAGCAAAGAAAATGGGCATGAAAGCAATTGACCTTATTGGTCCGGATGAATGGGCCATTGCCAAAAAACATGGTCTTGATTCTTCTATGTGCAACGGCCCGGGCGTTGCTATTACCAACGGTTGGAACGACCTTAAAAAACACGATAGCCTGATGGCCAGCTACAGCGATCTGATACCGAAAGTTGCAGCAGCCGGCTATAAAAACCTGATATGCTTTAGCGGTAACCGCGAGGGTAAAGACGACGAAACCGGATTGGCAAACTGCGTTACCGGCTTGAAAAAGCTTTTACCGCTTGCCGAAAAACACGGTGTTGTTTTGGTAATGGAACTGTTGAACAGCAAAATCAATCACCACGATTATCAATGCGACCGTACATCATGGGGTGTTGAGCTTTGCAAAAGATTAGGCTCTGAAAACTTTAAGTTACTGTACGATATTTACCACATGCAAATTGATGAGGGCGACGTTATTGCCACCATTAAAAAAAGTGCTAAATATATAGCACATTACCACGTTGCAGGTGTACCGGGCCGCCACGAACCTAATGATACGCAAGAACTATATTATCCGGCTATTATGAAAGCTATTAAGGATACCGGGTTTAAAGGCTATACAGCGCAGGAATACCTGCCGACAGCCAAAGATCAGGACGCGCAGATCGCGACGCTTAAAACGTCTATGATGATTTGTGACGTGTAGTTAATTAATCATCATCACGTCATTGCGAGAAACGAAGCAATCTCTACATAGGACATTCATTATGTAGAATTTTTTGGCGATCGCGAGCAGGCCCAAACAACCTGATTGGCTTACGTAGAGATTGCTTCGTCCCTCGCAATGACGTACCACCGAATAACATCTAAAACCAAAAAAGGCTCATCAACCGATGAGCCTTTTCATTATATGTAATGTGTAATTACAATTTACGTTTTACTTCAACGTTTTCGTAAGCTTCAACAATGTCGCCTACTTCAATATTGTTAAAGTTTTGGATGTTCAGACCGCACTCGTAGTTGGCCGTTACTTCCTTAACATCATCTTTGAAACGTTTCAATGAAGCCAGTTCGCCGGTGTAGATAACCACACCTTCGCGGATGATACGGATCTTGCTGTTACGGGTTATCTTACCATCTAACACCATACAACCTGCAATGGTACCAACCTTGCTGATCTTGAATGTTTCGCGGATCTCAACATTTGCAACAATTTTCTCTTCAAACGTTGGTGCCAACATACCTTCCATCGCTGCTTTGATCTCGTTGATCGCGTCGTAGATGATAGAGTAAAGGCGGATATCGATCTGCTCGGCCTCGGCCAGTTTACGGGCACCACCTGAAGGGCGTACCTGGAAACCGATGATGATCGCGTCAGAAGCTGATGCTAACAATACGTCAGACTCAGAGATCTGGCCAACACCTTTTGATATTACGTTAACCTGTATTTGCTCTGTAGATAGTTTCAGTAATGAATCTGATAACGCTTCGATAGAACCATCCACGTCACCTTTAACAATGATGTTAAGTTCCTTAAAGTTACCAACTGCCAAACGACGGCCGATCTCATCAAGGGTGATGTGTTTCTGTGTACGTAAGCCTTGCTCGCGTTGTAATTGTAAACGTTTGTTTGCAATCTCGCGCGCTTCAACCTCGCTGTCTAACACGTTAAACTTATCGCCGGCTGTAGGCGCACCCTGCATACCCAACACCTGTACCGGTGTTGACGGGCCTGCAGACTCAACCCTTTGGCCGCGCTCATTAGTTAACGCTTTAACACGTCCGCTGTAGCAACCTGCCAGGATAGGATCACCTACTTTTAAGCGGCCTGCCTGTACCAATATAGTAGTTACGATACCGCGGCCTTTATCTAAAGCAGCCTCAATAACAGTACCTACGGCACGTTTATTAGGGTTAGCTTTTAGTTCAAGCAACTCCGCTTCTAACAATACTTTTTCTAACAGCAACTCGATATTTAAACCGGTTTTTGCTGATATTTCTTGTGTTTGATATTTACCACCCCATTCTTCAACCAAAATATTCATGGCTGAAAGCTGCTCGCGCACCTTGTCGGCGTTAGCTCCCGGACGGTCAATTTTATTGAAAGCGAAGATGATTGGGGCACCTGCGGCCTGCGCGTGGTTTATAGCCTCGCGGGTTTGCGGCATCACGCTATCATCAGCAGCAATAACAATAATAACAATATCTGTTACCTGTGCACCCCTTGCACGCATAGCGGTAAACGCTTCGTGACCCGGTGTATCCAGGAATGTAATTTTTCCTCTATCGTCTGGCAGGGTAACCTCGTAAGCACCAATGTGCTGGGTTATACCACCTGCTTCGCCACCAATAACGTTGGTTTTGCGGATAAAGTCAAGCAATGATGTTTTACCGTGATCTACGTGACCCATAATAGTAACGATAGGCGCACGCGGAATCAGATCCTCCGGAGCGTCCGGCTGGTCTAATATAAACTCTTCATCCTGTGGTTTAACAAACTCAACCTGGTAGCCAAACTCGTCAGCAACAATGCTTAGGGTTTCGGCATCCAAACGCTGGTTGATAGACACAAACATGCCAAGGCTCATACAGGTACTGATGATCTGCGTAACAGATACATCCATCATTATAGCTAACTCATTAGCTGTAACAAACTCTGTAACCTTTAGCACTTTTGATTGTGCATCTTGCTCCATTGCCAATTCATCGGCATTTGCAGCAACATCGTCACGTTTTTGACGACGGAACTTAGCACGCTGTGCAAATTTACCAGACTTACCCGCGCCGCTTAAGCGTGCTAGTGTAGCCTTAATTTGGTCCTGGATATCTTTTTCTGATGGTTCTTCTTTAGGGCCGGTTGACGGAGCATTACGGTTAAAGTTGTTATTGGGACGATTACCCTGGTAACCACCACCGCCTGTGTTAGGGCGATTGCCCTGATAACCACCACCCGGGCGATTACCGCCACCCTGGTTGTTACCACCTTGCGGACCATTGCCACCTGCCGGGTTAGTACCCTGCTGGTTTGGCGCACCGCCTTGCTGACCCTGACCAGGGCCATCTTTGCGTTTACGCTTACGCTTATGGTCGGCATTTGTATTTGATGACGACGCTACCGGGTTACGCTTAGGTACAACCGGTAAGGTTATCTTACCAATAATATTTGGTCCGCTTAAACGCTCGGCCTTAGCTCTAATTACATCCGAATCACCACCTTCTTCGTTAGCCGGTGCAGCAGGTGCGGCTGGCGTAACAGGAGGAGTTGCTGCAGCTACAGGCGGCTGTGCAGGCACCGCTGGCGTAACAGGTGTTTGAACAACTGGTGCAGGAGCAACAGGCGCGGCAGGTTTAACCTCTTCGGCTTTTGGCGCTTCTGGCGCGGCTTCTTTTTTAGGCTCGGCAACGGCTACCGGTTCAGGTGCTTTTGGCTCCTCTTTCGGTTCGGCTTTAGGCGCTACAGGTTCTGCCACTTTCGGGGCTTGTTCTTTAGGCTTTTCGGCCGGTTTAGCATGTAAATTGTCAAGGTCTATTTTACCTACAATTTTCACACCCGGACGATTGTCTTCGGTTACCGGCGCTTCTGCTTTCACAGGTTCGGCCACTGGTTCTGGCTTCGGTTTCTCAACCGGGGCCGCTGGCGGAGCAAAGTTGCCGGCGTTTTTGATCAGGATCTCTTCGTTCTCGAAATCTCTTGAACGGCGCTGCTCCACCGGTTTCTCTGGTGTTACTACAGCTTCATCCTTACGTATCTTACCGATACTGATCTGCTTGGCTTCTTCTTTAATGCTCTTGTCGGCAGCAAATTCCTTTAACAAGGCGCTGTACATGTCGTTATCCAGCTTGGCCATAGGTTGTTTTTCAACTTTAAAACCTTTGCCCGCTAAAAAATCAACAATGGTACCCATACCAATGTTAAGCTCTTTTACCGCTTTTATTAATTTTATTGATTTGTCTTCTGACATTTATTGCTTGTTCTTTCCTGCTTATTTACGCAAAAATACGATTTTAATTTTGCTTAATTTCTTTTATTCAAATTCTGCCTGTAATATTGATAGCACATCTTTTACTGTCTCTTCTTCTAAATCAGTACGTTTTACCAATTCGTTAACAGACAGTGCCAAAACTGATTTTGCTGTATCTAAACCAATACGTTTAAATTCGTCTAGTATCCAGCTTTCAATTTCGTCAGAAAATTCTTCAATATCCACGTCCTCGTCGTGCTCATCAGCCTCACGGTAAACATCAATTTCGTATCCTGACAATTTACCTGCCAGTTTAATGTTATGTCCACCACGACCGATAGCTAACGATACCTGGTCTGGCTTTAAGTATACCGCTGCTGTTTTTTTCTCATCATCTAATTTAATAGAAGTGATTTTTGCCGGCGATAAAGCACGCTGTATGTATAACTGAACATTGTTGGTGTAATTTATAACATCAATGTTTTCATTTTTTAATTCGCGAACGATACCGTGGATACGTGATCCTTTCATACCAACGCAGGCACCAACCGGATCAATACGATCGTCGTACGACTCAACAGCTACCTTAGCACGCTCGCCCGGCTCGCGAACGATCTTTTTGATCGTGATCAAACCATCAAAAATCTCTGGTACCTCAAGCTCAAACAAACGCTGTAAAAACTCAGGCGCTGTACGCGATATGATAATTTTGGGGTTAGCGTTCATCATATCTACTTTATGTACAATAGCTTTTACGCTATCGCCTTTCTTAAAGTAGTCGGCTGGTATTTGCTCTGTTTTAGGTAATAAAAGCTCGTTGCCTTCGTCATCCAAAACCAAAGTTTCTTTTTTCCAAACCTGGTAAACTTCGCCGGTAACAATTTCGCCAACGCGGTCTTTGTATTTTTTAAAGATCTCGTCTTTCTCTAATTCTAATATTTTAGAAACCAGTGTCTGGCGTGCAGCTAAAATAGCACGACGACCAAAGCTTTCCAGTGTGATAAGCTCAACATAATCATCGCCAACTTCCAAATCCTCATCTAATTTCTTAGCATCGGCCAGTTCAATCTCCAGGTCATCATCCTCACTAAAACCATCTTCCATTACTACACGCGTGCGCCATATTTCCAAGTCACCATTATCGGTGTTCACAATTACGTCGCAGTTTTCGTCAGTGCCGTATTTTTTACGGATCATGCTTCTGAAAACATCTTCCAACACACTCATCATCGTAGGACGATCGATGTTTTTGAAATCTTTAAACTCCTGGAAAGAGTCAATTAAATTAATATTGCTCATTATCTTACTTAAATGATATTGTAACTTTTGTTTCTGCTATCTGGTTAAGAGGTATAACGCTCTCCACAACCTCGGCTTTTTTGCCTTTTTCTTTTATTTTTTCCTCTATAGTAACAGCATCTTCTGTAATTGCTGTTAAGGTGCCTTCTCTTTTGCTGCCGTCAGCCATTTTAATGGCTAAATTGCGACCTATATTTTTGGCATACTGCCTGGTTTGTACAAGTGGCATATCAATACCCGGCGATGAAACTTCAAGGTTATAAGCCGTTTCAATAACGTTTTCTTCCTCAAGCTTAAAACCAACGTAGCGGCTTATAGCCACGCAATCGGCAATACCTATGCCCTTGTCGCCGTCAACCAGGATAATGAGTTTGCCATTGCTGTGAAACTTCGCGCTCACCAAAAACAGGTCAGGACGCTCAATTTCAGCAATCTTCTCATCTACCAGTTCAACAACCCTTTTTTCAATATTCATGTATCCTTCTTCGCTCTCTTTTTCCTGCTGATGTTACCCTTCAGGAAATGATAGGTAAACTAAAAGAGGGGGCAATGTGCCCCCTCTCTCTTAATTTTAATGCAAATATAGTGCAAAGTGTTTAAAAATGCAACACTTAGGGCTTAAAAATCAAATCGGTATAATGTAATTGGCCTTTAGTGGTTTTGCCACGAAGGTAATCCCAAATGGTTTTGTTGCCGCTGTAATTATAGTAGCGCACAAAATAAATTTGTTGCCAGACAAAAGGCGTATCGGGTGTGAAAAACAGTGCGCCATTTTTAACTACGTACCGCCCGGGTTGTATGGGTTGATAATCTTTCAGGGCAGTATCAGCAGGCATTTTATAAACAGCCATTAAACTCTCCCAGTTTTTTATGCTATCGCGATTAATGTCATTGAGGACAGCTTCGTTGATACCGGTGATAGTTACCTCGGTGCCCCGGTTCGTTGGTTTGATTTGGATGGATGGAGGCGATGTTGATCGGCAACCCCAGCAAAACATCAATAAAAAAAGTGAGGACCAATTCTTCATGATCATATAGTGATCAAATCTACCTTGGTCAATTTAAAGTGATTATCAGTAGTAAATAAAGGCAGCTCATTTTCCAGGGCCATAGCGGCAATCCAAATATCATTTTCAGGTATAGGGGTACCAGCCTTCTTCAACTCGGCTTTTAACTTCCCATAAACAACTGATGTATTTAAACCAAGGGGCACAATTGTGCAGTCAGCCAAAAAAACATGTACTTGCTTCAGATGCTTTGTTAAATTAGTGGACGCATAGGCGCCAAAATAAAGTTCGCCAACAGCTATACTGCTTATATAAACCTCATCAAAGGTTTTTAAGGCCTTAACAATTGTTTTATTGTCCTTAAAGACATGAATGATTACGCTGGTATCTAAAAAGCATTTATTTCCAGTCATCTTCATTTATTTGCTCACAACCTTCGTGTATATTTTTTTCAAACTCTTCCAACTCCTGTGCAGTCAATCCATTTGAAAAATTAATGAATTTAGCGGAATGCTTTTTAGGCGATGATTTTAAAAGTTTCTCAACTTTTGACAAAATTTCATCATCAGTCTCCTTAATCAAGGAGGAAATCAGATCAAGCTTTTTTGTTTCTGTATAAATCATTCTGAAAATTGTTAACTATACAAATATAATAGTATTAAATTCCATACCAAAGTATAGGCACGGTTACTGTAAGCGTATCAGGCAGGTAGCAACAATCAATAGCTTATAAAAAAATATTGGTACTGATGGTGGCGCTATTTTGTCAGAAAAACCGTAAAAAAATGCAAATTTTAGCCCAAAAAGCGATCCAAATCATATAGATTACTACCGATATTTACCTGATTATTAAAGGTTTTTACTAAGAAACCGACCCAAACCTATTTTTTTGATACACCTTAAAAGTGGATCACTTACATGGATCAGGATATCAGGTTTCGGCTAAATTACTTTGCCTTTAACGTTTGCTCAAACAACTTGTAAATACGCTTATACTCATCTGTCCAGCTGCTGGGTTGTACAAAGCCATGATCCTCTACCGGGTATGATGCCAGCTCCCAGTTTTCTTTGTGCAACTCAATCAGTTTTTGTGTCAGGCGGATGATATCCTGGTAGTTAACATTCACATCTACCATACCATGCAGCATCAGCAGGTTGCCCTTTAAACCATCAGCAAAGTAAATAGGCGAGCTTTTGCGATACGCTTTCTCATCATTAAAAGGCTCGTTCAAAATGTTAGCCGTGTAGCCATGGTTATAATGCGCCCAATCTGTAACCGAACGGATAGCGCCGCCAGCCGCAAACACATCAGGCTCTGTAAACATAGCCATCAGCGTAATAAAGCCACCGTATGAGCCACCGTACAAGCCTACATGCTTAGGGTTAACGCCATACTTATCAACCAATAGCTTAACGCCGTCAACCTGATCTGTAAGATCCTTACCACCCATGTGGCGATAGATAGCCGTACGCCAGTCGCGGCCATAACCGGCACTGCCTGAGTAATCAATGTCTAACACCGTATAGCCATTATCGGCCAGCATGTTATGAAACATATATTCGCGGAAGTAGGTACTCCACCAGTAATGCACGTTTTGCAGGTAACCCGCGCCATGCACAAACACAACGGCAGGCTTGGCTGGGTCGGCTTTTTTGGGTTGATAAAGGCGCGCGTAAACATCGCTGCCATAACGGTTTTTGTACGATATCACCTCCGGCTCGCGCCATGGGTACGATTTAAATTCCTCGGTTACTGAGTTGGTGATCTGCACCGGCTTGGCACCTGCTTTATTGGCCTGTATGTACAATTCGCCCGGTTTATTACTGAACGAGTAGTTAATAGCAAGCCACTTCTCATCAGGCGATAACGATACTACGTTGCCGCCCTTCATGGTAGTTATCTTAACCGGATCGCCACCCGCTACCGGCACGCGGTAAAAATGCGTTACACCCGGATGCTCAATATTGGCAGTGATATAGAATGTCTTTTTATCTGTCGATAATTGGATGGTTTGCACCTCCCATTTACCATTGGTAAGTTGTTTCTTAGTGCCTGTGGTTACATCAACGATGTAGATATGCGAGTAGCCTGTCGCTTCGCTTTGATAGTACAGATGTGTGTTATCCAGCCAACCTAAAGTGCGGGCACCGGGGCCGCCTACCCAAGCGTCGTTATGTTCACGGTCAAGCAGTGTCAGGTTGCCCGTGGCCGCGTCCAGTTTCATTATCCAGCGGTCTTTGTTGTCTTGGGCGCTCACTACTACCACGGCATACTTACCGTCCTCATTCCAGTATGGCGTACGCATAGCTACTTTGCGGTCTTCGTTGCGCTTGGTGCGGGCCTCAAGCTCTTTGGGGTAATCTTTAAAATAAGCCGGGATGTCTTTAATGCCGGGAATGCCTGTTGTAGCTATTTTATAAACCGTATCGCGCTGCCTGTCAAATATAAACGACTCGGACGTAGCCAACGACGCGCCAACTTTGGTACGCCCCGGAATATCCTCTGCAAAACCCGACGCGGTTACATAGTTAGGTACAATAATGCTCTTGGCATCTGTAGCCCGCTTTGTCAACGTGTAGGACACATAGCGCCCATCGGGGCTCAAGCCTACCCCGCTTATCGACTGGTCGCCAAGGCCTATCTCTCTTAGTTTCTTTGCTTCGGGCGCTTTTGCTTCGGCCTGGTCAAGCTTGCGGTCTTTATCCTTTACTTTAATAATATCAAACAACTCCAGTTGTTGCTCTTTTAGCCAGCGCTCCTGCTCGTTGCCTGCTTGTGCGGTGCGGGCAGGGGCTATGGCTCCGGCTTGCCCGCCACCACCGCGCCGGCCTACCGGTGCTGCCGCCACGGGTTGAGGCGCAGCGCCACCTGTTGGGTGCGTAAAGTTGGTTAGCTGCACTAATTCGCCGCTGGTAAGTTTTAATGTAAACAGGTTCTCGCCACGCAAAAAAGTCACTTTGCTTTCATCGCCACTAAACGTTGGGTTAGCCTCGCGCTCAACGGTGTTGGTTAATTGCTGTGTTTTACCCGTTTTGGCATCAGCTAAAAACAGGTCGCCGCTTTTTTCGTATAGTTTAAGCGTGTGCTTTTTATTCCACTCACCATCTGCCGGAAACTTAAATTGCTCAGCCTTGCTCACCACCACAGGCTTAGTATTCGTTGGTGTAATAGCAAACAGTTCGTCGCGCTCGGTTTTATTAGGGTTCCAGTTAAAATATATGTTCTTACTATCCTCGCTCCAGCGAATGTTTGAAGGCGCTATGCCTATCCATTTTGGGTCGCGCATTATCTTTTCAATGGAAAGGCTTTCCAGCTTTTGCGCAAATGCAATACTGCACACCGGAACCAATAAGAGTGTAAAAGCTATTTTCATAAAATTGTAATGAGTATCAGTTGAGGTAATTATACTAAATTTATAGCTGCTATTAAAATGGAACTACAAGGAAACAGTTTTACGTTGCGCAACTGGCAAATTACAGATGCCCCGGCCCTGCAAAAACACGCGGACAATGTAAATGTTGCGTCTTGCCTGCTTGAGTTTTTCCCATCTCCTTATACTTTAGCTAACGCCGCGTTTTTCATCAACCTAAAAATAAATGATAACCCGCCAACTAACTTCCCGATAGTGATTGATGGCGAGGCCTGCGGCGTTATTGGCATTGATAATTTTGGTGATGATAAGCCGCTGATAGGCTATTGGCTAAGCCAGCAGTATTGGGGCAAAGGCATAATGGCCGACGCTGTAAAACTTTTCACGCAATACGCCTTAGGCACACTCGGCATCACTCAACTTTATGCGCACGTGGCAAGCAAAAACCCTGCATCTATGCGGGTGCTTGAAAAAGCCGGCTATACAAAAACCGATATCTTGAAAAAAGACCTCGCTATGCGTGGCGAAGTATTCGACAGGCATGTGTATACTTATATCGCCTAAAAAACAATTTCAAAACAAAAGGTATAAAGCCTAAATTTATACTATATGCTACCACTACTTACCGCCCAACAAATTCGCCAGGCCGATGCTCATACAATTACTAACGAACCTATAAGTTCTGTAAACCTGATGGAGCGGGCATCAAAAGCTTTTGTAGGCTGGTTCATTAATCATTTTCCTGACAGGGACCTT
>JAZKET010000115.1:0-2110 GCA_040386815.1 Bacteroidota bacterium
ACCTAATATCAGGAAAGATAAAATTGCTACAAAAAGATATCTCCCCTTCCGCATTTATCAATCGGCGCCGGCATCAGCCATTTTTTTAGTTGTCTTTTTTACTATTTCTTTAACCTCTGCACCTGCAGTGGTTTCAAACGCTTTACCAATAATTTGCAATTGCTGCGCGGTATGCTGTTTTGAATAACCTGTTGCGGTACTTGCGCTTTCGGTACGAGAAATCACATCCAGTTTCAATACTTCATCAGTACGGAACTTGCGGCATAAGTAAGGCCATGCACCCATGTTCTCAGGCTCTTCCTGTACCCATACAAACTCGGTAGCTTTACCATATTTTGCTTTGATAGCAGCTATCTGGTCAATCGGAAGCGGGTATAATTGCTCTAAACGAACGATTGCTACATCTTCACGCTTATCTATTTGTTGTTTATCTAACAGGTCGTAATATATTTTACCTGAGCATAATAATACGCGGGTTACTTTTTTAGCATCCGCAGCCGCATCATCAATTAACTCCTGGAAACCACCTTTGGTAAAATCTGCCAATGGCGATACACATTTAGGGTTACGCAATAAACTTTTTGGTGTAAATACGACCAACGGTTTGCGGAACTCGCGTTTTAACTGGCGGCGCAATACGTGGAAGAAGTTAGCCGGGGTAGTACAATTAACTACCTGGATATTGTTATCGGCACAAAGCTCCATAAAGCGCTCAATACGTGCTGATGAGTGCTCAGGACCCTGGCCCTCATAACCATGAGGTAATAATAATACTAAACCATTACCACGCTGCCATTTAGTTTCGGCACTGGCTATGTATTGGTCAACTATAATTTGTGCTCCGTTCAGGAAATCGCCAAACTGTGCTTCCCATATGGTTAAGGCATGAGGGTTTGCCAAAGCATATCCATACTCAAAACCCAATACACCATACTCAGATAATAATGAGTTATAGATATGGAA
The DNA here is from genome assembly GCA_040386815.1 of Bacteroidota bacterium. Taxonomy (GTDB): domain Bacteria; phylum Bacteroidota; class Bacteroidia; order Sphingobacteriales; family Sphingobacteriaceae; genus Mucilaginibacter. The sequence goes on from JAZKET010000115.1 coordinate 964, forward strand.
CTTAGCATCGGTATCTATTGTATCAAGCGGTGTATATTCTTCTTCAGAATCATTTAAGGTTACTACCGCGTGACGGTGAGAGAAAGTACCACGTTTAACATCCTCGCCACTTAAGCGTACACGATGTCCTTCTTTTAACAAAGTACCGTAGGCTAACAACTCGCCCATGGCCCAGTCAAATACCTTGGTATCGTTCACCATTTTGGCGCGATCCTCAAATAATTTCTCAATTTTTTTGAAGAACTGCTTATCCTTAGGTAGTTGTGTTAAATTTCTGCCGATAGTTAACAATTGTTTTTCGCTTACTGCAGTTTTTGACGGTGCATCAGCTTCTTCTTCAGATGCCAGGTGCAAACCGTTCCATGCGCCGGCAAACATTGGTATACTATCTTTAAATCTTTCTTCGGCTTTGGCTTCGTTTAACTGGCCTTGCAGCAAGTCGCGGAATGCTTTATCCATCGCCGCGGCTTCATCAGCTTTGATGCTACCTTCATCTATTAATTTTTTCAGGTAGATCTCGCGCGGGTTAGGGTGAGCGTCAATAGCTTTGTATAATACCGGCTGGGTAAACTTAGGCTCATCCGCCTCGTTGTGGCCATAACGGCGGTAACATAATATATCTATAAATACATCGTCATGGAACAACTGGCGATATTCCATTGCCAGGTTTATCACGTAAGCCAAAGCTTCTACATCATCACCATTAACGTGGAAAACGGGCGACAATACCGTTTTTGCGATATCAGTACAATAAGTACTTGAACGGGCATCATGGTAGTTAGTAGTGAAGCCTATCTGGTTGTTAATGACCAGGTGAATGGTACCACCTGTACGGTAACCGTCCAGTTTTTCCATCTGTAAAACTTCGTACACTATACCCTGGCCGGCTATTGAAGCATCACCATGTATTAATATAGGAGCTATCTTTGAATGATCGCCATCGTATTTAAAATCAATTTTTGAACGGGTCAATCCCTCAACTATCGGGTCAACTGTTTCCAGGTGCGATGGGTTAGGGCAAAGGCTCAAGTGCACTTTGTTACCGCTTTTGGTATCCACATCGGTTGAGTAACCTAAGTGATATTTTACGTCGCCACCAAAATGCGAATCCATATCATAGTTTTTACCTTCAAATTCAGCAAATATC
>JAZKET010000116.1:0-5857 GCA_040386815.1 Bacteroidota bacterium
CTACTTTCAAAAAATTTTCAAACCCTCTTTGCGCTTGCGCATAGATGGTCGGCCAGCGTAGCGTTGCCGGGGTGAGTTGTCGCCGATAAGTTGCCATTTGCAAATTATCGGTGATTTAGCCATGGTTATTAATGTAAACAAGTGTATTTTGATATTTTTTTAACTATTTGATAATAAGATATATAGTGTACGTTTAAGATCAAACTTACTGACTTAAATGATATTGTTTTTAACATTCTGATTGTCAATATCTTATATGAAAATATTGTTTCATTTTGTTTCACTGATATTTTGTAATAAGCTTATTAGTAATAAGTTATGATGAAAAGTTGTTTCACTTGTTTCATTTGTTTCATATTTCTGTGAAACAGATGAAACACAACCAATTACTAAGGGGTAAAGGCCTTTGCTGCTTCCCAACCCAACATGGCGCTTTTACGCTGGCTGCCCCAGTGGTATTGCCCGGTCTCGCCTGTTGACAGGATGACCCTATGACAAGGTATCAGGAAAGCCACCGGGTTATCACCCACAGCCGAGCCTACCGCGCGGCTGGCGTTGGGGTTTTGCAGGTTGGCTGCCAGGCCGCCATAGGTAACCAGACCGCCTACGGGTACTTTCAATAGTGTCTCCCAAACCTTTAGCTGAAAAGGGGTGCCTTTAAGGTGTAGTTTGATGTCTTGCAGTTTGCTCCAGTTTTGGGTAAAGATGTACAAGGCGTTTTGCTGTATGGTATCTACAAACTGGTTGTAAGTAGCATTAGGGAATTGCGTGTGCAGCTTGGCAAAAGCATCGTCATTACTGCCATCAACAAAAGCCATATAGCAAATACCTTTATTTGTTGATGCTACGATGATGGTACCAAAGGTACTTTCGGCAAAGCTATAGTTGATTTGGAGCTGTTCGCCCCCGTTCTTGTATTCGCCGGGTGTCATGCCTTCTATCTTAATAAACAGATCGTGCAGGCGGCCGGTGCCAGATAGGCCGGTATCCAAAGCGGTATCAAACAGCGATGCTTGCTTGTCTTTCAAGATACCTTTAGCGTGCTCAATACTCAAGTATTGCAGAAACTGTTTAGGGCTAACGCCGGCCCAATCTGTAAACATCCGTTGAAAGTGGAAGGGGCTAAGGTTAACATGTTGGGCAGCCTGCTCAAGCGTTGGCTGGCTCTTGTAGTTTTGCTTAAGGTAAGCTATGGCTTGTGCTATGCGGTTGTAATCAATTTGGTTCTGCGTTTCCATGATGGTTATCATTTAATGACACAAATGTACCGGCTTGCAGAACGGCATGAAACCCGTTTCTTGCGAAGTTTACAGGCTTAGCGTATCGTCAATAGGTATATTGAACCAGAAATTACTACCCTGACCAACAGCGCTATCAACACCTATTTTACCATTATGCCGCGAAATGATCTCTGAACTGATATACAGCCCCAAACCCAATCCCGAAAACTGGTGACCAAAGGCGTCTACCCTGTAATACCTGTCAAACAAGTGGGGCAGCTTTTGCGGGTTTATGCCGATACCAAAATCGCGCACACAAACAGTGGCGCGCTCATCATCGTGCATCACAGTTATCTCAATCCGTTTTGACTGTGGCGAGTACTTAATGGCGTTGCCTATAAGGTTAATCATCACCTGGTCTATACGGCGGTAATCGGCATAGATCATCAGTTCTTCATCACCCAAAAACACAAACTCGTACTCGTTAATAGGGTTGATATGGTCGGCGCAGTCTTTTACCAGTTCAACCAGGTCAAAACGGTTAATGTTAAGCGCCAGCTGGCCCTGTTGTATCTTGGTAACGTTCAACAGGTCGTCAAGCAGATGTATCAACTTACTTAAGTTGTTGCTGGCCTTGCCCACAAACATGGGCACTTTCTCTGATGCAGGGTCGGTTTTAACCAGTTTCTGTAGTATCTGCATTGACGCACTAAGCGAGGTAATAGGCGTCTTCAGCTCATGGCTGGCCACGCTGATAAACTCATCTTTACGCTTTTGCAGCTGGTACTCTTCAGTTACGTCCTGCAATATACCGCTAAACTGGTAAGCACTACCTTCGGCATCAAATTTGGCACGGCCAGTGGCTTCAACAATGCGTTTCATGCCCGCGCGGTCCTGTATAGTGTATATAATGTTATAATGCCCGTCAGATCCTTTGGCTGTGGCCTCCTGTATAGCTTTGGCAACCTTGTCACGGTCTTCGGGAATGATTGCGGCTAAGGCGTTGTTTAAGTCAACTTCCTCGTGTTCCTCCAACCCAAACCAGCTTTTTAACCTATGGTTGCCTATAAAGGTATTAGTCGCCGGATTCAAGTCCCAGGTACCCAGATCGGCAGCTTCAATGGCAAACTCTAGTTCGTTTTTAGCTGTCGCGATGTTATTATATGCAATTACTTGTTCGGTGGTTTCGCTGCAGGTTACCAGTACGCCGCCGGCGTTGCCTGTTTCATCAACTACTTTGCTGTAGCTAAAGGTCCAGTAAACATCTTCCAGTTTATTGTTGCGATAAATGGGTATCAGTTGATTTTCGCTCCAGGTAGGCTCGCCGGTTTCTAAAACATTATCTATCAATGGTTTTATTATCGGCCATATTTCGGCCCAGCAATCAACAGCGCGCTGGCCCAGTGCGTTAGGGTGTTTTCCATTTTCGCCAAGACTAGGGCGATAAGCATCATTATAAAACTGTACAAGCTCAGACCCCCACCATAAAAACATCGGGAACCTTGAGTTTAATATAATACTAACGGTAGTTAACAAATTTTGCGACCAGCCTGACGGATGCCCCAAAGAAGTTTTAGCCCAGTCAAAATCGCGGGTAAGTTGCCCCATTTCGCCGCCGCCTTGTAAGTAATGACTGTAGGTTGATTGGCTGCCCGTATCTGTATTCATTTATATAGAGGTGGATGTTGTGTGTAGCGATGTTAAATATAGATAGTTTAAACAGATGTATAGTAAAAAAAGTTTTACATACGGAGGATGATATTTGAGAGTGTGTATATTGTCATCAGCAAGCCTAAATTTACCTTAAATGAAGTATTTCATCATATCCCTTCTTCTTTGTTTGCCCGCTGTGGTATCAGCCCAAGCCAGTCAAAAAGACAAAAATTTCATAAACGAAGTAATAACGCAGAAGGAACGGACGAAAGAGCAAAGCCTCAATGAGTATTTAGGCATCGACAAAGCAAGCCCCCCTGCACTGCCCCGGCTTAAACATTTGTATGAAGATAGTGTTGGGCGGTCTGCAATAAATAACCTAAACACAGCTATGAAAACGTATAATCGGAACGTTTTCTACAGTATACGTAACGACAGCGTAACATATATAGACAGTTTGGGCAAGAGGATGATTATTGCTAAAAGTGCTACCTACAGATTGAACACACTTAATAAATGGCGCTTAGAGGGTATCGTATCAGACTCAGTTGTAATTACAGATCAGGAACGGGTATATATCAATTCTGAAATAGATAAAATGCAGCTCGGGCATTCGTGGGGTAAGGGTTTTCTTGGCGATGCGGAGAGAATGTCAGACCCCGCTATCAAGAAAATTACCAACAATGCAAAAGGTGACCCGTGGCATCAACTTAGAGGAAAAGGATTTGATAAATCCTATTATTTTAGCGTACCAATTTACTTTCGCAATAATACTTATTGCCTATTTTACTATGGGTATAGTTGTGGCTGGCGATGTGGATATGGCGAGGTTGCTATCTTTAAGCAAGTAAACGGGAAATGGACGCATTGGTCAAAGCTAACTTCGTGGCAAAGTTAATTACTTAAATATTTACAGTTTATTTCCAAAAAATCTATTTGTAAATCAAAACATTATCCCTACATTTGCCGTCCCTGAAAGGAGGTATATTGGAATTATGATCATTATCAACGTTAAAGAAGGCGAATCATTAGACAAAGCATTAAAACGCTTTAAAAAGAAATTTGAGAAAACTGGTGTATTGCGCGAACTACGCAGCCGTCAGGCATTCGAGAAAAAATCTGTGGCCCGTCGTCACGAGATCAAGCATGCCATCTACAAACAGAACATGAACCTTGAAACAACTGTTTAATTCTTTGTTAAAAGAATTTTAAGTTTTTCTTGTAAACATATATAAAACTATTTGTACATTCATTTTACTGAATGCGCAAGTAGTTTTTTATGTTTTTAGATCGTTTTATACAATACATCCAATTCGAAAAACGGTACTCGCCGCATACTGTATCTGCCTATCGGTCAGATCTTGAACAGTTCATCAGTTTCCTGAATCATCCTGACGAAACCGTAACGCATCCCAACCAAATAACGCACCATCAGATACGTAATTGGGTGGTAGAGCTGATGGATCAGCAGCTTACTCCACGATCTGTTAACCGTAAGGTGGCCACGTTGCGTAAATACTTTAAGTTTTTAGTGCAGGAAAGTGAGCTTACCATCAATCCGGCCTCAAAAATAAATACCCCAAAAGTGCCTAAGCATTTACCAGTTATTATTGAGGCTGATAAGCTGGTTAAAGCTCTTGACGATGATACCAGCGATACCTTTAGAAGTGTCCGTAGTAAACTTATCATAGAAATGCTTTTTGGTACCGGCATGCGCCTGGCCGAACTGCTGGGCGTTAAAGACACCGATATAAACTATCACGAAGCCACGGTAAAAGTTTTAGGTAAGCGCAATAAAGAACGTATTATCCCCATAAACCAAGAGCTGCGTACATTGTTGCTGAAATACAGTGAGTTAAAGAAAAATGAAAATTTCAGTAACAATTCATTAACATTGATCGTTACTGATAAAGGGGTAAATGCATATCCAAAACTTATTTATTTAACGGTGCAGCAATATTTATCAAACATATCAACCCAAAGCAAAAAAAGCCCCCATGTGCTTAGGCATACGTTTGCTACCAGCTTGCTAAACGCGGGTGCCGATTTAAATGCTATTAAAGAACTTTTGGGGCATGCTAACCTTAGCGCTACCCAAATTTATACCCATAATTCTGTTGAACGATTAAAGTCTATTTATAAACTAGCCCATCCAAAGGCATAAAAAGGAGGAACCATGAAAATTACTGTGCAATCAATTCATTTTACTGCAGACAAAGGATTATTAGAATTTATACAGCGCAAAGCAGATAAGCTGGATACCTTTCATGACAACATTATTAATGGCGAGGTTTATTTAAAACTAGAGAATGTAGATAACGAAGCCAATAAAATAGCCGAGATAAAATTACAGTTACCGGGCCATCAAATTTTTGCTAAAGAGCAATGTAAAACATTTGAAGAGGCGACGGATCTTGCTATTGAAAGCCTGCGTAAACAAATAGCTAAACATAAAACCAAGAAAGAGATTGCAGCCCAGGAAGTAAAACGAGCGGTACTGGCATCAGAAGAAGAGGAGTATTAAGAAGTAAATAAATATATTTCAAAAAAAAAGATCAGCGGTGTAAACAGCCGCTGATCTTTTTTTTTTGCCCTTTTTTAATGATAGCTATAAAAAAACAGGGGGCAATAATAGGGTAGTTGTGGTTAAAAAGAGTGGCGCCAGGCGAACTTTGCAATATTTTTTTTGAGGATTTTAAAAAGCTTTGTGCCTGTAAATCAACCCTAAAAATCATAGAAAAATTGCTGGCTAAAAGTCCTTGAATTTTTTTTAGAAATAAATTTTGCAGGGGATTATTTATTTGTAAATTTGCAATCCCTTTCAGAGAGGTGTGTAACACAGATTTGAAACAAAGGGAAAGGTTCTTTAAAATAAAAAATTATAAAGCTTGATAAATTAATTGCATCTTCGCCGATTAATTACCAAAAAGCCTTTAAGGCTAAACAGTAAATCAAGATACATAATAAGCCTCCTTAGCTCAGCT
>JAZKET010000117.1:0-2323 GCA_040386815.1 Bacteroidota bacterium
CGACAGTTGTCGGGACGGGCCTTCGCTTTATAGTTAAGTCTCCCCTTTGGGGAGATTTAGAGGGGTTTATACACCCAATAACAATCTTGCAGGGTCTTCCAACAACTGTTTAACCTTCACCAGGAAGCTTACTGACTCGCGGCCGTCAACAATACGGTGATCGTATGAAAGGGCTACGTACATCATTGGGCGAATAACTACCTGGCCATTTACTGCTACCGGACGCTCAATAATATTGTGCATGCCCAAAATAGCCGACTGTGGCGAGTTGATGATAGGCGTAGATAACATCGAACCAAACACACCACCGTTGGTGATGGTAAAGGTACCACCAGTCATTTCATCTAATGATAATTTGTTGTCGCGGGCTTTGGTTGCCAGGGCAACTACCGCTTTCTCAATTTCGGCAAGGCTCATAACGTCAGCGTTACGGATAACCGGAACAACCAAACCTTTTGGTGCAGATACCGCGATAGATATATCAGCAAAGTTGCTGTAAACAACCTCTTCGCCTTCTATACGTGCGCCAACTGCAGGCCAATCTTTCAATGCCTCAGTTACCGCTTTGGTGAAGAATGACATAAAGCCTAAGCCAACGCCATGTTTCTCTTTAAATTTATCTTTGTATTTGCTACGGATCTCCATGATAGGCGACATATCAACCTCGTTAAAGGTGGTTAACATCGCTGTTTCATTTTTAACCTGTACCAAGCGCTTAGCAACAGTTTTACGCAATGGCGACATTTTTTCGCGACGCTCGCTGCGTTCGCCGGCTTTAACAGGGGCTGCAGCAGGTGCAGGTGCCGCGGCTGGTGCAGCAGGTTTTGCTTCAGCAGCTTTAGCAGATTGAGCATCTTCCTTAGTGATACGGCCATTAACACCACTACCGCTAACGGCAGACGTGTCAACACCTTTCTCGGCTAATATTTTGGCAGCAGCAGGCGATGGGGTACCTGATGCGTAAGTAGCTCCTTTATCGGCAGCAGGTGCAGCGGCAGGCGCGGCTTCTGCTTTAGCAGCAGGGGCAGATTCATCGGCTTTTGCAGCAGATGCAGCAGCAGCGCCACCTTCTTCAATGCTACAAACTACAGCGCCAATAGCTAATACATCACCTTCTTTGGCGATGGTTTTTAATACACCTGCTTTTTCGGCAGTAAGCTCAAAGGTAGCTTTATCTGATTCCAGCTCGGCAATGGCTTCGTCCATGGCTACGGTATCGCCGTCTTTTTTTAACCAGCTTGATAACGTTACTTCAGTGATCGATTCGCCAACCGGCGGAACTTTGATTTCTAAACTCATATCTTATTAAGTATGTTATTTATAGTTTAATGTCTCTTTATTTGAGGGTTTTAATGTAATCCCAAATTAGCGATGCTATGTTCTGCATCCCTTTATCTGTTGGATGCGCAGCTACGCCCGCATCAGCGAATAATCCGGTCGAAAAATTTGCACCCTCGTTTACAATGCTTTTAAGCAAAATAAAAGGTGGGTGTTTTGCCATAACATTATCAATCACACTGCCCCATATTGATCCGCCGCTTAAAACAATCACGTTCGGGTTATCAGCTTTAAAATAATTTATCAGAGCGGCATAACGCTTTTCAAACATTGCCAGATCAACATCAGCTGATACGTTCTCCCCTATTCTGATAATTACCAGGTCTGGGTGGCTGTCTCTCAAACTTTTCAATTCGGCATCAAAATCGTAATGTGCCGCATCAACCTCAAAAGGCTGAATGTTTTTTACACTAAGCACCACTTTAGGGTTATTAACCTTAAAGTGGCTTTCTAATATGTGGACATAATCCAACTCAGGTTTACTGGCGGCCATTCCCCAATTGCCATTCCATCCTATGGATGGGTTTGCCGGCGCATAGGTAATGCTGTTACCCAATATCACGACATTACTAAATGTCAATACCGCCTTATCTGCTGAATGCCCTTTATCTTTTTTACAACAAAACAGAAATGGCAAAAGCGCCATACAGAGCAATTGCCATTTCATTTGTTATTAATCTGCTCCGGCAGTAGCCATTTTTTTGGCTGTATCTTTAACCGCTTGTTTTTCTTTCTGGCCTACAGGCGCTTCAAAAGCTTTTGATATAATGTACAATTGCTGTGCGGCGTGCTGTTTAGCAAAACCGGTAGCAGTACTTGCACTCTCGTTGCGCGATATCACGTTATCAAAACGCAATGCCTCTTCTGTACGCGATTTACGGTACAGGTATGGCCATGCCCCCATGTTCTCAGGTTCTTCTTGTACCCATATAAAATCGGTAGCCTTGCTGTAAACAGCCTCAATAGTTTTAGCGCCCGGGGTAAT
>JAZKET010000117.1:2333-8860 GCA_040386815.1 Bacteroidota bacterium
TCTAAACGAACGATGGCTACATCTTTACGGTCATCGGCTTGCTGTTTCTCTAACAGATCATAATAGATCTTACCAGAGCAGAACAATACGCGTTTAACTTTTTTAGCATCTTCTACTACATCGTCAATAACCTCTTTAAAGCCACCCTCGGTAAAATCAGCCAGTGGCGATACGCATTTAGGGTTACGCAATAAGCTCTTTGGTGTAAAGATGATCAAAGGCTTACGGAACTCGCGCGCCAACTGGCGACGCAGTATGTGGAAGAAGTTAGCTGGTGTGGTACAGTTAGCTATCTGGATATTGTTATCGGCACAAAGCTCCATAAAACGCTCAATACGTGCTGATGAATGCTCAGGGCCCTGGCCTTCGTAACCGTGTGGCAACAACATTACCAAGCCGTTACCACGCTGCCATTTAGTTTCGGCGCTGGCTACATACTGGTCAATAATGGTTTGCGCTCCGTTAAAGAAATCACCAAACTGTGCTTCCCAAATGGTTAGGGCGTTAGGGTTAGCCAAAGCGTAACCATATTCAAAACCTAATACACCATACTCAGAAAGCAAAGAGTTGTAGATACTGAATTTCTCGCCACCAACGCTATCCAACGGCGTGTATTCCTCTTCAGAGTTAGCCAGCGTTAATACCGCATGACGGTGAGAGAAAGTACCACGTTTAACGTCCTCGCCGCTTAAACGTACTCTGTGGCCTTCGCTTAGTAATGATCCGTAGGCCATCAACTCGCCCATTGCCCAATCAAAGCTTTGGGTATCGTTAACCATTTTGGCACGATCTTCAAACAGCTTCTCTATCTTTTTAAAGAAGTTTTTATCCTTAGGCAGTTCGGTTAACTTTTTACCGATGCTGATCAGTGCATCCTTATCAACTGATGTTTTTGCCGGCTGCGTAAAATCGCGTTCGGTAGCAAGGTGTAAACCTTCCCAGGCACCGGCAAACATTGGTATAGAGTCTGTAAACCTGTCTTCGGCTTTAGCCTCGTCCAGGTCTTTCTGCAACCTTCCGCGGAAATCGGTTTCCATTGTTTTGCCATCCTGATCGGTAACAACACCTTCGGCCAGTAGCTTTTTAAAGTAAACCTCGCGCGGGTTAGGATGTGCCTCAATGGCTTTGTACAATACCGGTTGGGTAAACTTAGGCTCATCAGCCTCGTTATGCCCGTAACGGCGGTAGCACAAAATGTCAATAAACACGTCGTCATGAAAAACCTGGCGGTATTCCATAGCCATGTTGATCACAAAAGCCAAGGCTTCAACGTCATCGCCATTAACATGAAAAACCGGCGACAATACCGTTTTTGCAATGTCTGTACAATAGGTACTTGAGCGCGCGTCAATAAAGTTGGTGGTAAAACCTATCTGGTTGTTAATTACCAGGTGTATGGTACCACCTGTGCGGTAACCATCCAGTTTTTCCATCTGCAATACTTCGTAAACAATGCCTTGTCCGGCAATTGAAGCATCGCCATGTATTAATATAGGAGCAATCTTGGTATGATCGCCATTGTATTTAAAGTCAATTTTCGAGCGGGTTAAACCTTCAACAACCGGGTCAACCGCCTCTAAGTGCGATGGATTTGGGCAAAGGCTTAAATGCACTTTTTTACCATTTTCGGCCTCAACATCGGTTGAAAAACCTAAGTGATATTTAACGTCACCACCTGCGGTAGATTCGGCATCATAGTTTTTACCTTCAAACTCAGAGAAAATCTCTTTGTAGGTTTTTTTCATGATGTTGGCCAACACGTTCAAACGTCCGCGGTGAGCCATACCAATAGTAAACTCTTCAATACCCAGGGTTGCACCCTTTTGTATTACAGAGTCCATTGCAGGTATCAAAGCTTCGGCACCCTCTAACGAAAAACGCTTTTGACCCAAAAACTTGGTACCCAAAAAGTTTTCGAAAGTAACCGCTTCGGTAACCTTACGCAGCATAAGCTTTTTCTCATCGGCAGAGAATGAAGGCTTGTTGCGTACGCTTTCCATACGGGTTTGAAACCACTTGGTTTTTATAGGGTTGCGTATATACAGATACTCAACACCAATGGTGCCGCAATACGTTTGCTCTAACATTTCATAAATGTCGCGCAGTTTTGCGGGGCCAATGCCTAACTCAACACCGGCATTAAACACGGTATCAAGGTCAGATTCGGCTAAGCCAAAAGTCTCCAATTCTTTACCCGGGAAATACTTTCTGCGCTCGCGCACCGGATTGGTTTTAGCAAACAGGTGTCCCCTGCCGCGGTAACCGTCGATCATGTTCAGAACATTGATCTCTTTCAAAAAATGCTGTGGTGTCTCTGCACTTACAGCGGGGGCGTTTGATCCGCGCCCAAAGTCAAACCCTTCAAAAAATTTTTGCCAGCCAAACTCAACCGACTCGGGGTCTTGTTTATAGCTTTCGTACAAAGAATCAATAAAAGCGGCGTTATTACTATTTATATAATTGAGGCTATCCATGGTAAACCATTCTTAAGATTGTGCAAAGCTAAGCATAACCTATTGGAAACGTTAAATAAAATGTAAATGATTTTGCAATTTTTACACACAAAAACGTCTGTTTTTGCCGCTTGTTTGGGTTTGTGGAAAATCAGGACCAAAATTAAGCCCTAATTAACTTATTGTAAAATTTTTTGCAGGCAATTACGCAGGTAGCCAAAGCCTTCAAAAAGCACCGCCAAAAGGCCGATAATGATGGTATATTGCTCAAAGCTGTTCATAATATTAAATGTACAATATTTTATTAACCAAAGTGTCATCCTACAATAATATTGCGTAGCGCGTCAATAGTTACCAAATCCTAAATCATACCGCCCCAAATCCTCAATAGCTGTTTGCAAACCGGGGTATTTACAGCAAGTTTGTGTCAGTCAAATAAATCAAACATAATGACACATCAACTGCGCCTTATTTGCTTACTATTTTTTGTGTCCCTGGCGGGGATGACAAAGCAAGCGGCCGCCCAAAACCGCGACCGTACCTTCGGCAAAGTGTTTTTATTTGATCTGGTAGTTACCGACAAACGCAGCATGACTACCGAGCCTACTTACCTATCGGCACCCGATACCGCCGTCCATCAAATTTTCGACAAATTAAAAAAAGGCGCGCAAAAAGGCTTTGTCAATCAAAAACCTAAAAGCCCTATTCTGTTGGGTGTAAAACTTAACCCATCGCTTACCGCCTATTTTTCAGAATCGGTACAGTCAATATCCAAAGACTACCAGACATTTATTATTTCAGATAGCTCAGAAGCTGTATTGATAGCCATGGGCATAAACGCAGGCAACGCCAAAGATTTTAAATATCACGTAGTTGAAAATGACAGCACCGAACTGGTGCCATGGTCGCCCATACCAAAATTAGAACAGCGCTATGGTGCTAAACAGCCTTACGGCTTAATAGGCAAATTTACAGCGCCGGGTAAACGGATTATGGTTGAGGTGCAGAGTAAAAAAGATTACAGCGTACGCGAGGGTGTGATATTTGTATGGCGTAAAAACTTTAAACCTATACTTGAGCAGCTTACGCTTTCAACCCCAACCGGTTATTTTAACCTGGCTTATAAAAACATTAACCATGGCTATGCTACCGAGTTTGATAAGCTGAGTGGATTACCTAAAGACTTAAAATTTCCGCAGGATAGCGTATACAGCATCACTATCCAGTTAAAAAAAGAAGAGACAATGGCGCGCGAAGCCCATCTGATAAGGACCAGAAACGGCAAGGCTGAAGTACTAAAACTAGGCTCTGTTGACCGTTGGGGATATTTTAATCTGGACCGATCGCTTTTTGACGAACCGGGCCATTACGAATTGCTGATAAAACGCAAAGAGCGTGTGCCCGTTTGGGATTACAGCCAGATGATGAGTATTGAGTTTTATGTATTACCTGTCCCTTTTTCGGCTAAAACCTATTCTATTAAACAGTTATTGCCTTACATTATTGGCGTAGTACTATTTATAGTAGTGTTATTTTTTGGCTTGCGCCGATATGCCAAAAAGCGGGTGGCAGATGCCGAAAAACAACAGGCTAATGTGCAGCTAAAATTACGGTCGATACGAGCGCAGCTAAACCCGCATTTTATGTTTAACGCGCTTAGCTCTATCCAAAACCTGATGAATAAAGACCAGTTGCTGGAAGCTAATCACTACCTGTCTAAATTTGCCGGGCTAACCCGTAAGGTTTTAAATACCAGCGAGCAGGAAATAATAAGCCTGGAAGATGAGCTAAAAATAGCGCAGGATTATTTACAAATGGAGCAATTGCGCTTCGGCTTTAACTATCAGGTTAATATTAATGCGGATATTAACCAGGCCAATACCGACATACCGGCCATGCTTTTGCAACCCTTTATTGAAAACGCGGTAAAACACGGCATAGCTTTACTCAAAGACAAAGGCGAAATTAAAGTTAACGTTACATCTGCCGAAGGCGACCTGATCATGATTATAAAAGATAATGGAAAGGGCTTTGATACCGATAAACTCAGTGACACAGAAAGCGGCTTTGGCTTAAAGTTGAGCCACGAGCGGATAAGCCTGCTTAACCAGATTTACAAAGGGCAACCCGCGGCGCTGAATATCGAAGCAACCACAGCAGGAACAACAGTAACCATCACCCTAAAAAATTGGCTATAACCATGGATATTAAGTGCATTATTATTGACGACGAGGTTAACAACATTGAAAACCTGCAGGGCATTTTAAGCAAATGGTGCCCTGGTGTTACTGTAGTGGCAAGTGCCGACAATGCGGATGATGGCATAAAAGCTATTGATGCCCATAAACCCGACCTTATATTTCTGGATATACAAATGCCCGAAAAAACCGGCTTTGATATGCTAAAAGCTTTAGGGGCGATAAACTTTGAGGTGATATTTATTACCGCGTTTGATCAGTATGGCATACAGGCCATCAAGTTTTCGGCGCTTGATTACCTGCTTAAACCGGTAGACGTTGCAGACGTGCAACAGGCGGTTGAAAAGGCCCGCGCCCGCATTGCCACCCGCAAGCAAAATTTAAGCGTAGAGAATTTGCTGGAGTTTATGCGACGAGCGCAAACAGCAGAAGCGCCCAAAATAGCGCTGCCCACCATGCAGGAAACCCGCTATGTTAAGGTTGATGACATCATCCGCTGTGAAGCCGCCGACAATTACAGCACAGTTTTTATAAATGATGGCGACAGCATGCTGGTTTGCAAAACGCTAAAAGAGTTTACCGAGCTGCTTAAAACCTTTGGTTTTCAACGGCCGCATCAATCGCACCTGGTTAATTTCAGGTTTGTAAAAAGCTTTTTGAAAGAAGACAATGGCACCTTGTTGCTGCACGACAAGTCAAAGATCCCTATATCGCGACAAAACCTTGACGCTATAAAAAAAGCGTTGAATAGCATGGTTTGATTGAGGATATCACAAAACAATGTCATTTCGAAGGAGCGGCGGGGCGTGTGCGTGGGCGCGACTGAGAAATCTTATACACCATGCATGTCCGAATTGCAGATCGTATAAGATTTCTCACTCGTTCCTCGTTTCGAAATGACAAATTGAAATAATTGCACAAGCCATCGCTTTTTATCAAACTTCAACATCTCAAAAACATCACCTAATCTCTAAACCAATTTCATCATGAAAAAAAAGTCGATATTACTATTGGCAGTGCTGGTTATTGCCTGCACATTAGCAAAAGCGCAGGCCATGAAACCTGTAATTATTGCCGGCAGGGTAATTAACCTTGGCCCTAAAAGCCCGCAAACCATCAAGTTCAATTTTTGCAACCCGCTTATTGATGGTTCTATCACCGCCAGTCTGGATAGCAGCGGCAAGTTTAATGTAAGGCAAGACATGCTTTATACCCAAAACATGACTTTCTTTTATGCTGTGTCATTTGTCAACATTTACGTACAACCCGGCGACTCGATATTTTTAACCATAGATGCAGCCAAACTAAATAAGCCCAAATTTGGCTGGCTAAACATTAGCGGTAGCCACGCGCGCGTAAGTACCCAGCTTAATTTATTGGCAGATACCTTGTACAGGCTAAACTCGTCCGATATAAACTTAGAACAGTCGCCCACGGATGTACTGGCCTCAATAAAAGCCGATTATACCCGCTACATGCGTGCCGCTGATGAATATAATGCTAACCACAAGCTTGACCCTATTGTGATAGCCTGGGCAAAACGCGACTTAAAATTTGTTATAGCAAACGCTACAGGTAGATATCCCGACATGAGAGGCATTTCGGCTGCTGAAAAACTATCAAGACTAAAAATGTATACAGACCCGTTTTTTGACATCTATAATGCCGATAATTTTCAGTCGATGTATTTTTGCTCTGATCTGATAAACTACGGCAACTCATTAGTGTCAACCGGCAAATCGGTGATTGAATTGGCTACCCAAAACAAGCTAAGTCAGTCGTTAAAAAAAGCGGTGTCGCATCTGCTGAAAGAACCACCGGGCGATGCGCGCGACTTATTGATATACCATCAAATAAAGCGTTATGCCCGGCAAAC
>JAZKET010000117.1:8870-27953 GCA_040386815.1 Bacteroidota bacterium
GTGGTTTACCCGCGCTGTCTACTACCAGCAATTTATAAAATGGGCTGAAAGTATCAGAAAACCCGCCTTTCCTGATCTGGCTATAGCCGGCATAAGCTACGTAGCAAAGGATAATAATACAACAGCCATACTCAAAACCAACGCCATAGCATATCTGGCTAAAAAATATCCCGGCAAAGCAATATATATAGATGTATACGCTACATGGTGCGGCCCCTGTATTGAAGAAATAAAACTATCGCCGCCGGTACATAATGCCATGGAAGGCAAGGATATAGTTTTTGTAAACCTATGCCTGGCATCTGAAATGGATAAATGGAAAACGTTTATAAAGGAGCGAGCGCTGGATGGTGAAAACTTTTTTTTCAATGGCGATGCCAGCCAGCTTTTTATGGGTAATTATAAACTAAGCGGATACCCATCATACCTACTGATAAATAAAAAGGGTGAAATAGTTACAACAACGGCACCACGCCCGTCAGACTTTGATCATCTAACAAAAACCTTGAATAAATTAGCTGCCGAATAAGATGGCGCGGCTGGTTATATAGTAACCGGCCGTGCCGCTTCGGCGGGTAACCACTTGCAAATAAACTCGCTGTTGATTTCCAGCTCGCCGGCCTGCTTGGCCAGGTTAAAGTATTTATTATCGCGCGGGTCATGCCCCAGGCCTGCCACGTAGGCCCAGTTACCCCAATTGCTGGCCGGCGAATAATCTATCAGCTTTTCTTCGAAGTAGGCGGCACCTTTTTTCCAGTCAATTTCCAGGTCGCGCACCAGGTAGCCTGCCACCATTTGGCGGTTAAAGTTAGGGATATAGCCTGTAGCGTTTAACTTATGCATACTGGCATCAATAAATGGCACGCCGGTTTGGCCGGTTTTCCATTTATTAAAAAGTTCTTCTTTTTGGGGCGATGTAGTTTCGGCTTGCTCATCTGTAGTAAAATACTGCTTGCCATGCTTTTTAAACATAAAGCGGAAATAATCGCGCCAAAGCAACTCCAGGTGCAGCATGCCGGTATTGCGTACATTATTTGCCTGCTCGTGCTTTACCACCGCCCAATACACCTGGCGCATGGATATACACCCCATAGCCAACCAAGGTGCCAGTTTCGAAGAGCGATCAACCGTTGCACCATTGCGGCCCTTAGTAGGTAATATCTGGGTATTGTTTTCAAAGTATTCTTCCAGCCGTTTCAGTCCTTCGGTTTCGCCACCTTTAAATTGCACGCGGCTGCGGGTATCGGCAGCAAAATCGGCAAGGCCCAGTTGCTCCAAAGTCGGCAGTTCGCCGGCATCTGTTATTTGTGGTGTAACTATACTTTCGGGCGTAGCTATGGTTGGGCGTACATTACTGTCGCGCTCTACTTTTTTCTTGAATATGGCAAAGCTATCGGGGATATCCTTTATCGGGAAAGGCAGATCTTCTTTATGATATAAGGTATGGCCTATAAAATGTTTAAGGTTTAACCTTAGGTTCCATAAAGCGGTTTCTACCTGTTCAGAAATATTGGTTTCCTCGTGCGCTACCTCGCGGTGATGGTATACCTCGTTTACGCTGTACTGCTCTGCCAGTTGCGGAATGACCTCGGCAGGGTTACCAATACGGATAATCAGATCGCCACCCAAAGCCTGTAAATTACTCCTCAGATCGGCCACCGACTCTAATAAAAATTTGGCTCTTAAAGCGCCGGTTTTTGGCGCGCCGCCTGCTGTGATATTAAAATAAAACGGATCAAAACAATAAACCGGCAGTATTTTGTCAGCCTTGCGCACAGCTTCTAACAGTATTTCGTTATCACGGATACGCAAGTCGTTTCTAAACCAAACCAGTATTGTTTTTTCGCTCATATAGATTTCGGCAACTACAAATTTGCAATTTATTTAGCTTAAAGTGCGGTTTCTATCCAATATTTGACATATCCTAAACATTTAGGCGTTGCCGTTTTCAGTTTTCTTAATTTGTAGCTTGTAAGTTAAGGCTATAGTGGCAATGACTATATTTACCCAAAACTTATAATTATGCAATTAAAAAACACCTTTGTACACCAGGTTTACTTCTGGTTACACAATAAGGCAGATGCGCCTAAACTAATTGAGGGGTTAGAGGTTATGTTACCTATAACTTCTATCCGTGACATACATATAGGCATACCTGCACCCAGCGAAGAGCGCGAAGTAATTGAACGCAGCTATGACATATCTTTACTGGTAACCTTTGCCAACCTTGCAGACCACGACCATTACCAGGTTGACCCCCTGCACGACATTTTTAGAGAGCAATACGCCAGCGTACTTTGTAAAAAAGTGATGGTTTTGGATAGTATTGACGCGTAACCCCAATTTTTCTGGAAAAACCAAGAAAAACCCTGATTTTTAATTGATCATTCGTCCGCTCAGATCAACTGTGCGGGCGAATGGATTAAGAAATTGGTTTGCCAAAATAGCAAACTCGCGACGCTGCACCGGGCGGTCAATATCAAAGTCAGTTTTAAATTTGTACTTGGTTTTCCAGTCGCGCTGCATGCTTGAGCGCAGGTATTTTGGCTCGGTTAAAGTAATTTCACTAATAAACGATAACAGGTTACCAACGGTGAATTTGTCGGCAGGTTTGGTGTTATTAAACCAGATAAAGGCACGACTGTAAATCTCTGATAATACGGGCTTTATCTCATCAGTAGTAACAGCCGAATCGGGCATAAATAAAAACTGCTCCTGGCCATCCTGTAATTTCTTGGCACCTTTCAACAAGCCTGTAGCAGCAATTTGCTGTATGGATTTAAAGTACTTATCTGTCGGGGTTATATCATCAAAAGGCAACAAATAACCTCTAAAATCAAGCAATTCGCCTTGTATAATACGTACTTTCAGGTATTTGGTGGTGGTTTTGAAAAACGCGCAATAAGCCGCCATAGTACCAACCCCCTGTCCAATAGCCATTTGCACGGGTAAAGAAGCGTTAGCCACCAAAGCCTTATCCGTAATAAAAAGATTATCTGCATCCTTAACCACCAGCGCGCTCATGGGTATATAATAGGCTGGCGTAGCCGGATATGCGTTTTTAGCATCGCCTAGAGACTGCCCAACCAGATCATCACCAGTAGCAATAGAAGTACGATATAGGTTAGCGCCATAAGCTACAGGTGGCGGCAGGGTTGCTCCCGCGGCTGATACCACCTCGCCTTGCTCGGTAGCGTCAACCAGGGTTTTTGCTTTTATAAAATCGGTACGGCCGTCATGGGTATATGTAATTTTCCAGCCGGTACCGTCTTTTTCAACCTCTGTGTAAGCAGCATTTATTTTAATGGTAAGCAGTTTGGTGGTATCGGCAATTTTTTTGAGGATACCGGCGCCGGCGAAAGATTCAAATTTTAATGGCGCATAATGAGTGGTGTCTCTGCCAGGAGTACCTTTATAAAAATGGTTAACATGTTTCCTGAACTCGCCCCAAAAGCCTGATGGCAGTTTGTTATTTGCAGCAACGGTAATCATTTCTTTACCCTGCATATCGGCAAGCCAATCGCCTTTAACCAGTAAAACTGTTTTCAATTTACTGCGCGAGCTTTGTATGGCTGCAGTAACCGCGCTTGCACCATTGCCTATAACCAACACATCAGTCTTAATAGTTTCGGCAAAAACGGTGTAAGCAAATAAAGAAAGGGTTAAAATTAGGGTAATTAACTTTTTCACAATTGCGCTATAACACACTTAAAACGCTAAATTAGTGCAAACCTTTTACTTATGGTAAAAAAAACTACTTTTAAGCAAATATCTTTAGTTATTTGCTTGTTTGGCAGCTTTATTTTGGGTGCCTTTACCTGGCCCAAAATGGCGGCCAGCCCCATCACCGCTGATATTGTTGCCCAGGCCCAAAAGATCATCGGTATAGAATTCACACCTGCACAAGGCGATTCGATGCTGAATACCCTCGACTCGCGCGTTAAACAATACCAGGAGCTGCGCAATCTTAAAATGCCTAACAGTGTTGTGCCTGCCTTAAACTTCAACCCTATCCCTGTAGGTTTTGTAAATCAGGATAAGACTAACGGTTTTAAGTTGTCAAAAACAGAAGCCGTAAAGCTACCTACAGACAGAAACGAACTGGCCTTTTACACCGTACGCCAACTAAGCGACTTGTTGCGCACCAAACAAATAACTTCTGTTGAACTGACAAAATTCTTTCTTGATCGCCTAAAAAAATATAACCCCAAGCTACTGTTTGTAATAAGCTATACCGAAGAGCGCGCTTTTAAAAGTGCCGCAAAAGCCGATGCTGAGATAAAGGCGGGCAAATACAAGGGAGTTTTACATGGCATTCCCTTCGGGATAAAAGATCTGCTATCAACAGCCGACTCAAAAACCACCTTCGGTGCAGGCCCATATAAGGATCAGGAACTACACATTGATGCTACAGTCGTAAAACGCCTGGAAGATGCCGGCGCCGTACTGATAGCTAAACTAACATTAGGCGAATTAGCACAAGGCGATAACTGGTACGGTGGTATCACCAAAAATCCGTGGGATATTACACGTGGATCAAGCGGATCATCAGCAGGCTCGGCATCGGCGGTTAGTGCCGGATGTTTGCCTTTTGCTATCGGGTCTGAGACATTGGGCTCAATCGTATCACCGTCTACCGAGTGCGGTGATACCGGTTTACGTCCGTCATTCGGCCGCGTTAGTAAATATGGAGCCATGGCTTTAAGCTGGAGCATGGATAAGTTGGGACCAATAACCCGCAGCGTAGAAGATGCTGCCATAGTTTTTAATGCCATACAAGGCGTTGATGGTAATGACCTAAGCACCATTGCCGCACCATTTAATTATGACGGGGCTGTAAATAGTCTTAAAGGATGGAAAGTGGGCTACATCAAAGCGCCGTTCAGTAACCGCAATCTTAATCCAGGTAATGATTCAATCACTTTAGCCAAGTTAAAAGAATTAGGCGCAGAACTTATCCCTATCGAGATGCCAAAAATACCAGCATCGGCTATACAATTTGTTTTGGAGGCCGAAGCGGGCGCGGCTTTCCAGGAGTTGGTGTTAAATCATAAGGACGATATGCTGGTGCGTCAAGGCAAAGGCGCGTGGCCAAATACATTCCGCGCGGCGCAGTTTATACCGGCGGTTGAATATATACAAGCCAATCGCGCGCGCACCTTGCTGATACAAGAATGGTATCAAACTATAAAACAATTGGATATTTATATAGCGCCATCCTTTAGCTCAAACCTGAGGCTTACTAATCTTACCGGCAATCCGTGTGTAGTATTGCCAAATGGCTTTAATAAAGATGGCCGTCCAACCAGTATAACCTTTATGGGTCAACTATTTGGCGAGGGTAAGTTGCTTGAAGCCGCCAGAATTTACCAGCAGGCGACAAATTTCCATGCAAAACACCCTACCTTGAATTTTTAATTAAATTATAATTATGACAACAACCTCAACCGTTAACCCATTACAATACCCAATAGGCAAATTTATTGTACCCGATGCTTACACACCCGATGCTATAAAGGGTTGGATAAATGATATTAAAACCTTACCGGCCAAACTTCGCGAAGCAACGAACGGATTAACCGACGCACAATTGGATACCCCCTATCGCCCCGACGGCTGGACGCTGCGCCAGGTAGTACATCATTTGGTTGATAGCCATATGAATTCGCTTATCCGTTTTAAATGGGCGCTTACTGAAGATGCGCCAACCATTAAAGCTTATGATGAGAAAGGTTGGGCAAAACAAGCCGATCATAAATTACCTATCGAACCATCGCTACAGATATTAGAAGGCTTACACATTCACCTGGTAGCCTTATTTGAAAGTTTTACTGATAATGAATGGAACCGCCATTTTGTTCACCCTGAAAGTGGTGCTGACATCACCTTAAAAAGAAACCTTGCGTTATATTCATGGCATGGGAAGCACCATTTGGGACATATAACTAATACTACAGCTACTTTCTGAAAGTTTATTGGCACGTTATGTCATTGCGAGCGTAGCCTGGCAACCGCGCAGAGAACGATTTACGCCAAGCGGTGTGCGATTGCTTCGTTCCTCGCAATGACAACCTCTTAACTTATTTATAATTATTCTAAATAATGTTTGCTTTAATGAATTACGCGCCTATCTTTGTGGCTTATTTAAAATCTTTCTAAATAATAATAGATCGGTAAAATAAGTTAAGAAGCCCTGATAGCCTGCAATCCTTCATACCGTTGCAGGCTCATCAGGCACAAATAAATATCTGCTATGTGCGAAGCGAAAACCTTGAGTCGGCGGGGAGACATTATGATAAGCCAGTGCTTTCAATGTAAAACCATTAATATATGGCAGCATAATGTGCTGTTAAATTTTACCCCACAGCAGTTTTGCGATTTTAGGAAGTTTATCTCGGACCTTGATTTTCATGAGCGCTCACACCCCTTCCCCGATATGCAGGAACGCGCCATACTAAAAACACCTGTAGATCATATCAACTTTGTGTTTACCGAAGAAGAATGGTATGATATGAGAGAAGCCTTAGATGAAGCGCTGCACATGCAAAAGGTATTTGATATGATTGGGTAATGTAGACGGGTGTAATGCTGGAACACTCGAAGCATGCGAATAGGGCCTCTGCGCTCAGCCTTCGAGTGCCTCAGGGTAACATCCATTAAATTTTAAAAGTATTATAAAAACTCAATTACCACATCATCACTCACCGCATGTCCGGTGCATGTTAAAATAAAACCCTGCGACAGGTCAAGATCTGTCAATACATCATTTACAGACATCACCACTTTACCATTGCTGCATTTTGCTGTACACGCAGAACATATCCCAGCACGGCAGCTATATGGTAAGTCGATATTATTTTGTAAGGCGGCTTGCAAAATGGTTTGATTCTCTCCTACCATTAAATGGTGCTGCTCGTTATTATATTTTATGCTGATTTTTTTTGGTGGGTAGTTGATGTAACCTTCAGCAACCGGAACCGTCTCCAACACAAAATTTTCTTTACGGATACGGTTGGCAGATATACCCATATATAATAGCGTAAGCCTGATCATGCGCATGTAGGCAAACGGTCCGCAGAGGTAAAACTCTGCGTTGCCTATATCAAAGCGTACGTTCTGCTTTACCAACGCTTCTGCATTAACGTTGTTTAAGCGATTGCCCTGGCTGCTTAACAGGTGTATAATAGTTAACCTTGCGGGATATAAGAATTGCAGCTTACTCAATTCATCAGCAAATAAAACAGAAGCGCTATCCAGGCTGCTATATAATACGGTGAGCTGGCTATCGCCTTCGCGGGCCAGAATATATTTTAACTGAGCAAATACCGGCGCTATGCCACTACCCGCGGCGAAGAATACCAGATCTTTCCGGCTGCTAAAATCAGGAATGGTAAATCGTCCGGCAGGCTCCACAGCATTAATGACATCGCCCTGCTTAACCTTACGGAGCATAAAGCGTGATATCTCGCCATTAGCAACACGCTTTACAGTGATGGCCAGTCTATCCTCATCAGGCGATGAACTGAGAGAGTATGACCTTCGCAGCTCTTCGTTATGATGCGTAAATACAAGGGTGATAAACTGCCCCGCATGATAACCTATCCTCCTGCCCGATAATTCTGACAGATAAAAGGTGGCCGCATCGGCAGTTAACCATTGTATATCCTCGACTTTTAATTGCAGCATTCGCTAGGCTTTAAGCACCAATTTACCAAACTGTTGCGACGTTGACATTTTGTTTATCGCCTTATCAGCATCGGCCAGGCCGAAAACTTCATCAACAACGGGCACTATTTTATGCTCGTTAATAAAGTTAAGCATGCTTTCAAAATCTGTGGCAGTACCCATGGTAGTACCTAATATTTGTAGCTGTTTCCAGTAAACCTTGCGGCCATCAATAGCTGGCATATTGCCTGCGGTAGCGCCAAAGTATACCATGCGTGCACCGGGTTTACACAAGTCGGGAAATTTTGCAAAACCTTCGCCCAGGGCGCTGTCGATGATAACATCAAATCCGCCGGATAGGTGCATCAGTTCCTCGGCCCAATCCTGCGCCTTGTAGTTTACACCTGCTAAGGCGCCTAGTTGTCGTGCCTGCTCTATCTTGTCGCCCGTGCCTGATGTTACAAATACCCGGCAACCTGCAGCCACCGCCCATTGCAGTGCAAATGCCCCGGTACCACCACCAACGCCACTAATTAAAACGGTATCGCCTTTCTTAGCCTGACCTTTGGTAAACAAGGCACGGTAAGCTGTTAAACCCGCTAACGGAAAAGCAGCGGCTTGTTCCCAGCTTAAATGGGTGGGTTTATCATAAATATATTCAGCGCTGGTTTTAATATATTCGGCAAAGCTGCCATTATCCGGCAGGCCAAGTATTTTAAACTCTTTGCCCTGGTAATTGTCGTTATCGCCCCAGTTGTTGCTGGGGTTAATTACAACTTCTTTACCCAGCAAATTAGCATCAACACCCTCACCTATCTGGTCAACAATACCGGCGCAATCTGAGCCCAATATGCTTGGGTATTGCAGGCTGGCGTATTTTCCAATATAGATCCAATAGTCGCGGCGGTTAAGGGCAGCGGCTTTAACTTTTACAATAACTTCGCCCGGGCCTGCGGTTGGGGTTTTTACCTCTTTCCAAACTAAAGGGGTATCTGGATTTTCAAGAACGTTTGCTTTCATAGATAGTGTTTTGAACCATGATTCGTAGGATTTAAGGATTACCATGAAAAATGGTCATTCTAAAATTATGGCTAAGATTATAAATAACCAAAAAGAGCAGCAAATGTTACCACTTACTGCTCCTTAAAATTATTAATTCAAAATAAATCCGATATCGAAAATCCGACATCCGATATTAAAATTATGCTATTGCTTTAGCGTATAACTCAGCAACATGTGCCCAATTAACAACGCTCCAAATTGCCGCCAAATAATCGGGGCGACGGTTTTGGTATTTTAAGTAGTAAGCGTGCTCCCAAACATCGATACCTAAAATTGGGGTACCTTTTACTTCAGCAATATCCATTAAAGGGTTATCCTGGTTGGGGGTTGATGTAACAGCCAGTTTTTTATCGGCAGTAACAATTAACCATGCCCAGCCCGAACCAAAACGGGTAGCACCAGCTTCAGAAATTTTAGTTTTCAAATCGGCAAATGAACCGAAGGTGCTGTTAATTGCAGTAGCCAAAGCGCCTGTAGGCTCGCCACCTGCGTTTGGTGCTAATAAAGTCCAAAACAAAGTGTGGTTAAAGTGGCCACCACCGTTGTTACGCACAGCAGCAGGGTATTTTGAAATATTTTTAATGATATCTTCTATCTTGCCATCAGCCTCTGGCTTGCCTTCTAAAGCTTTGTTTAGGTTGGTAACGTAAGCCTGGTGATGTTTACCATGGTGAATTTCCATGGTCAGTTTATCAATGTGCGGTTCTAATGCGTCTGTAGCATAAGACAACGCCGGTAGGGTAAATGCCATAATTGCTTTTTTAAAGTTTTTTTAATGTTGTGTAGCAAATATAATGCGCCAATATGGTTTTTGTTCTAAATTAATGTCATGTTTTTTAGTTTAACTAATAAATAACGAAAAATAGAAATCTTCAAACTACCTTAGCTAAATACCGCTATTTTTCCGTTTATCTGACGCTGCGTATAGCTTTATGCTATAATTAATATATCTGCTTTTATTTTAAATTATAATTAAATTTATAACTTAGAACAAAAATTAAACAGTAGTATCACAACTATCTACTTATAATGACATTTACCGTAGACCTCAGTAATTGCGACAATGAGCCCATACATATACCCGGACAAGTACAGTCGCACGGGTTTTTAATAGCGGTTGATGCCAACTGCATTATCAGATATTACAGCGAAAACACGATAGATTTTTTGCCTAACCTGCCTGATAACCTGTTAGGCCAGTCAATCACTGCTATCGAGCCTATCATTGGCGCAAACGAACCACCGGACTTTATTAACCAATTGTTAAGTTTTGGTCGAAGCAACAAAAGCTTTGATCAAACCAATCCGTTTAATACGGATATACAGGGCAAGCCATATTTTTTAATCATCAATGTGTCGGGCCCGCTTTATTTACTGGAGTTTGAACCCGCGGTGTCTGACCTTAAGACTGACTTGCAGCGCCAGATAGGCCGCACCATATCTGAGATGCTTGCAGACAAGGATCTGAATAACTTATTGAGAAATACAGCCGCGCAGGTTAAAAACGTTATTGGGTATGATAGGGTAATGATTTACCGCTTTGCGGCTGACGGCCACGGCGAAGTAATCTCAGAATCGAAAAACGACGACCTTGAACCATGGCTGGGCTTGCATTACCCCGCATCAGACATACCGAAACAGGCGCGCGAGCTTTATAAGCTTAACCTTACCCGTTTAATTGCCGATGTCGATACCACTAACTCAAAAATTATTACAACCAAACAGTTAAGTGATGACAGTCCGCTTGATTTAACACATTCGCAAATAAGGGCGGTGTCGCCTATCCACATCCAGTATTTAAAAAATATGGGCGTGGCATCAAGCTTTAGCATATCGCTTATTTATAAAAAAGAATTATGGGGGTTGATAGCCTGCCATAACTATTCGCCGCGTTTTATTGATTATAGGGCGCGCGATTCGGCTAAATTGATTGGTCAAATCCTGTCATCAGCCTTAGAGTTCAGGCAAGATGAAGCCAACCAGCTTTTACACGATAAATTTAAAGTTGTGGTTGACACCCTTACCAAAAACATGCTGAAAAACAACAGCATTGAGGATGCCCTAACCCTGCCCGAAGTTAATGTTATGCATGCCACCGACGCCACAGGCGCGGCTTTGATATTTGAAAACAATATCACCAAACTGGGCAAAACCCCTAATGATGAGCAAATCAAAAAAATCATCGACTGGATAAAATTAAACGTCTACGAACCATTTTACTATACTAACGAGTTGCCATACACATTCCCCGATGCTGATGTTTATAAGGGGGCGGCAAGTGGCTTAATGGTGCTTACTCTATCGGCAGAACTTTCTGAGTATATTTTATGGTTTAAGCCAGAGCATATCGAGACCATTAACTGGGCAGGCAACCCGGACAAACCGGTGGAATTGACGGCCGACGGAACTATGCAAATCTCGCCCCGCCACTCGTTTGATGCCTGGGCGCAGGAAGTTTCCGGCAAATCTGAGCCGTGGTTAGACGAGGAGATTAAATCTGTCACCCGTTTACGTGCCGAGGTTACTTACGCCATTAACCAAAAGGCAGGTGCTATACGCATGCTTAATGAGCGCTTGAAACAAGCTTACGAAGAACTGGACACATTCAGTTTCACTATATCGCACGATTTAAAAAATCCGCTGTCTACCATTAAAGGATACGCGCAGATGCTGAGCAAAACTTCGGCCCCCGAATCGCGCACACAAGATGTTTTGTCAAAAATCGATGGTAAGGTTGATAAGATGAACGCTATGATCAACGAGGTTTTAGAATACTCGCGCATCGGTCGCCTTGATCTTAAACCTGTGGATGTGGATGTAAATTTGCTTGTACAGGAGCACGTAAAAGATTTAAAGTTGGCTTATGATGCCGATCATCTGAAAGTTAATATAGGTAACACCCCTACTGTACAGGGCGACCCGACCATGATATCGCAGGTGTTTGCCAACCTATTGAGCAATGCTATTAAATATAGCTTGCCATCGGGCGCGCCCGAGATATTTATTGACGGAAAGGATAATGAGTATGAAATTGTTTACACTATCCGTGATAATGGCGTGGGGATAGATATTAAACAACTACCACGCGTATTTGAGTTATTTAAACGTATGGATAACGTACAGCATATTGAGGGCACCGGTGTAGGGCTTGCCATTGTGAAACGCATTATGGAGAAACACAACGGCAAGATCTGGGTGGATAGTAAGCTGGGAGAAGGATCAACCTTTTATGTAGCCTTTAATAAGGTTTAGAGACTACTTTTCAAGCCAGTTTTTAAACTTCAAAAAAGTGCGATTTGCAGCTTCAGTGATTATCGCTTCTTCGTCGGCGCTTACTGGTGCGGCGTTTAACACTTCTTTAAAGCTGTCCCACATGTGCTGGGTATTATCGCCATAGCTGTTAAAAAACGACAGACCAGCAGTACCTTCAACCCTTAAATGCTGCTGCACCATTTTACTGATAATCTTACCGCCAAGGGTTGATCCTTCAATAACATATAACGCACCAAATGCTTTCAGGTAATTGTCTATTACCGGCAAGTCTTCGGCAGTAGCCGTTGCGGGCACATTGCCGCCCATGGCTTTAATATCGTCGGCAATGGCGGCGGTTTTGCGGCGCTCTTCGTAATCGGCCAGGTTTGACGCGTTTACATAGCGCTCTATTTGCTGCTCCAGGCCACCAAAGTATCCGTAAAAATCGCTCAAAAGTGCAACATAGTCTTGCTGCGAGCGCATGGCTTTCATTTTGCCAATCAGTATTTTTTCTGTCTGTTGATGATTTTGAAGCGTAGCTTCTTTGATATGGTCTGTAAACATAATTTTATATTTTCTGTCATTGCGAGGTACGAAGCAATCGCACAGAGAAAAGTGTAGAGTCTGCAATATTTGCGATTGCTTCGTTCCTCGCAATGACAAGTATAATGAGAATTTGTTTTACCGCTTGCTCTTAAAAAAATTGCGCACCAGCTCTGAACATTCGTTCTCGCGGATACCACCGGTAACCAACGTTTTTGGGTGAGTGATCTTTTGGTTCAATCGGCCAAAACCCATGCGGGTATCATAAGCGCCGAAAACAATGCGACCAATTTGGAACCAGTACGATGCACCCGCACACATTACGCAAGGCTCAAGCGTTACGTATAGTGTGCAATCTTTTAAATACTTACCGCCCATAAAGTTAGCAGCAGCGGTGAGTGCCTGCATTTCGGCATGAGCCGATACATCGGTTAGGCGCTCGGTAAGGTTATGCCCCTTGCCAATGATCTTTCCCTGGCAAACCACTACGGCGCCGATAGGTATCTCGTCTTCGGCCAATGCCTGGTGCGCTTCTTTAAGCGCCTCGTTCATAAAAAAATCATCAGGCGATATTGCTGGTTCATCGCCAAAAGTTACGTATCTCATTATTATTATTTATCGCCGAATGTTTTTGTTAAATGTTTTTCTTTAGCTACTATTACAAAAATAGCTGGCACTATAGCTGATGCCAACATTGATATTATACTGATGGCTGCGTATAAGTGCCCCGGTATTTGTGTGGTTGCCAAAAACGCTGTTATCACAATTCCTGTTACGAAAGTAATAAACCCCGCCTTGACCATGTAAGTTGCCGAATACTGGTTAGCTTCATCCCAGGTTTCCTGATTTTTGCGGGAAGATGAAGTGCGATAGCCATAAAAATCATTGATTTGCTTCGGCGGATAGCGCGACATGATCAAACCGGCAATAACAAAAATAAACCCTGTAAGTTGCGGGCCGATTATCCAATGTTCCATATTTGCAATATCATCATAGCGATAGGTTTGAAACCCATCGCTATAAGTATGTTGTGGTTATACTAATTTACTACCGTTAGGCACTGGTTTATCTATCACCGTTAATACAATATCGCCATTCTCATCGGCAAAGCCTGTAACCAAAAACTCTGACATAAAATTAGCTATTTGCTTTTTAGGAAAGTTAACCACCCCTACTATCTGGCGGCCCACCAACTCTTCTTTTGTATAATGCTTGGTTATCTGGGCGCTTGACTGGCGGGTACCGTACTCGCCAAAATCAACTTTCACCTTGTAAGCAGGTTTTCGCGCTTCCGGGAAATCAGCCACTTCAAGTATGGTTCCTACCCTCAATTCTACTTTTTCAAAATCGGTCCAAGTGATGGTTTCCATAGTTTAGTTTACAGTATAGCCACAAATATAAATGATTTAAAACTGGCCAATAAGTATTATTAATATGATGCAACAATTTGATTTTGATTGTCGTATAAGGCAATATCACAATTATTTTAGACGATGCAAACCCAATCAAAGTCGTTACTTGTAGTAGCCGAAGCTGCAACTAATATTGTAATACCCGCAAAAAAACACACGGTACGCGTTACTGATGTTCACCGCATATTTCCGGCCATACATGAGCTGCAACCCACGGGTATAGTACTTGATTATGATTTTCTGGGTAACGATACCGAGAAGATCCTTCGCAGGCTTACGTCAAATCCGTTTTATGGCAAAATAAAGATCTACTGTTATAAATCGCGTCCGCACACTAAAGTTGATGCGTTGCTTACTGCCTTAGGGGTGCAACAATTTATTTACACCCCGGTTGCAAAAGCGCCAAAAACGGGCGTCACCAGCAAAATACTAAGTTATCTTTCAAACGCCGCCGTGGCCCCTAAATTAGCCGAAGCAAACTAGTCTATCAGATCAAAACCCAGGTAAGGCACTAATGCCTCAGGCACTTTAATGCCATTTTCTGTTTGGTTATTCTCTAACAAAGTAGCCACAATACGCGGTAAAGCCAATGCGCTGCCGTTAAGTGTGTGCGCCAATTGCGTTTTACCCTCTGCATTACGGAAACGCAGTTTTAAACGATTGCTCTGAAATGTCTCAAAGTTTGAAACTGACGATACCTCTAACCAACGCTGCTGTGCCGCACTCCAGGTTTCCATATCATAAGTAAGGGCAGAGCCAAAGCCCATATCGCCACCGCAAAGGCGCAATACGCGGTATCGTAAGCCTAATTTTTGTAATAAGCCCTGCACATGCAGGCTCATACCTTCTAATACATTGTATGATTCATCAGGGTGTACAACCTGCACAATTTCTACCTTATCAAACTGGTGCAAACGGTTCAAACCACGCACGTGCGCACCGTAAGAACCCGCCTCTCTGCGGAAACACGGCGTATGCCCGCAATTTTTAACCGGCAATTCATCAGCTTTTAAAATAACATCGCGATAAAGGTTTGTGATAGGCACCTCGGCTGTTGGTATCAGGTACAGGTCATCGCCGATAACATGATACATCTGTCCCTCTTTATCAGGCAATTGGCTGGTACCAAAGCCCGATGCTTCGTTAACCATCAGCGGTACGCTTACTTCTTTGTAACCTGCTTTTTCAGCTTCATCAATAAAGAAATTTATCAAAGCGCGTTGCAGCTTAGCACCTTTATTAATATAAACAGGGAAACCTGCGCCGGTAATTTTAACACCCAATTCAAAGTCTATCAGTTTGTACTTAGTGGCAAGCTCCCAGTGCGGCAAAGCACCACCATGAAGTTGAGGTATAGCGCCATTCTCCAACACAACTTCATTATCCTCTGGCGTTAAGCCTTTAGGTACAGATGCGTGCGGCAGGTTAGGCAGCAATACCAGTTTGTGGTAAAGCTGATCTTCTATTACAGCCAGCTCTTCATTATATTTTTTAATGTCTTCTTTCCAAACACCGGTTTTTGCTTTAATGCCTTCAGCCTCGTCCTTTTTACCGGTGCGCATCAGCTCGCCTATTTGTTTTGCGGCAGCGTTTGCTTCTGCAGATGTGTTATCCAATTTAACCTGGGTGTGGCGGCGCGAGTCGTCCAGTTGGATCACTTCGTCAACCAATTCGGGCTGTTTGAAATTTTTTACAGCCAAACGTTCTAAAACCTGTTCCCTGTTATCGCGGATATAACTAACTTGCAGCATTGTATTATTTTTTTTGGCAAAGATATAATTAAGTCCATAGTCTATAGCCCATAGTCGATAGTTATTTTAAAACAGACATCACTATTGACCATCGACCATGGACCATCAACTATAAAATGAGCGGCAAACTATACTTAGTACCCACCCCAATTGGCAATCTTGAAGATATTACCTTCAGGGCCTTACGTGTTTTAAAAGAGGCTGATCTGATACTGGCGGAAGATACCCGCACATCGGCACCTTTATTAAAACATTTCGATATTCAGAAAAAGGTATTCGCGCATCATCAGCATAATGAGCACCAATCATCAAACGAGATCATTAAGTTTTTGCTGATGGGACAAAACATCGCGCTAATATCAGACGCAGGTACGCCGGCCATATCCGATCCCGGCTTCTTCCTGGTGCGCGAGGCTTTAAAATTTAACATCGCTATTGAATGCCTGCCAGGCGCTACTGCATTTGTGCCCGCGTTAGTTAACTCCGGCTTCCCTACCGATAAATTTTGTTTTGAAGGATTTTTGCCGCTGAAAAAAGGCCGCCAAACGCGTTACAAATTTTTAGCCGAAGAAGAACGGACAATTATACTGTATGAGTCGCCGCACCGTTTATTAAAAACACTGGACGAAATGGCCACTTATTTTGGTGCCGACCGCTTGATCTCTGTATCGCGCGAGCTGACCAAAATGTTTGAAGAAACCGTTAGGGGAAAAGTTACAGAAATAAAAACCTATTACGAAACGCACCCGGCAAAAGGCGAGTTTGTGATATGTGTAGCAGGGGCGACACCATCCGAAGAAAATAAAAAGAAAAAGAAGTACGGGGCTGATGAAGAGGATGATTGATAAATATAATTCGAAATCATGAAATGGGATAAACTAAAAGAACAGATTTACTTTATCGATGGCTCATTGCGAGATATCTATATATGCGAAACCACAAAAGATGATTGGAAAAAGTGGATTAAGTATGTAAATGCTACTTACGCAATTAAATGGCTCAATGGAAAAACCAATGAAAGCGAAGATCAAATAAATTTTGATATCGTGTCGGAATATTTAGACGGGAATTCAGATTGGTTGACATCAGCAACAATATTTGTCGGATCGTTTCAAATAAAATCACATTTCTTTGTCGATTCTGAAATCGAAAATGATATCGATCCAAAGGAATTTAATTCAATCGATGACCACAATAACCTTGTAAAATATATTACTGATATATCCATGTTACTGAACAAAGAGGTCTTAATTACCGTGGAAAACCTACAAGAAAATATTCTATTAAAGATTATCGGGGATAAGGTGATACTATGCCAATAATATAGCTGAGAATTTTATGATTGATATCTATTTAAATAGCGCCCAAAAACAATTACAATACTATAAGTCGGTTTGCGAAAAAACAATGACCCAGCTAAAGGATGAAGATCTGTTTTGGGTTTATAATGAAGAAAGCAATAGCATAGCTATTATTGTGCAGCACCTTTGGGGCAACATGCTTAGCCGCTGGACCGACTTTTTAACCAGCGATGGTGAAAAAGATTGGCGCAACCGCGATCAGGAATTTGAAACGACTATCAATACCCGCCAACAGCTGATGGAAAAATGGGAAGCTGGTTGGCTATGCCTGTTTAATGCCCTAGACAGTATTACGGCAGAAGATTGGGCAAAGACAATATACATACGCAATGAACCACACAGCATCGTTGACGCGATAAACCGCCAATTGGCACACTATCCATATCATATTGGTCAGATAGTATTTATCGGCAAAATGGCGGCCGCAAATTGGCGGGCGCTTACTATACCCAAAGGCGGTTCTCAAACGTTTAACGATGATATGTTTACAAACCCGGTGAGTAAATTTTAAAATCAACACCCCTGTGGTCAAAATATAAATGAAAAAAAACATCCTCCTATCCCTATTCTCGGGTTTGTTATTGTGGTTGGCCTGGCCACCTATGCATTACACTACTTTCCTTTTATTTTTCGGTTTGGTGCCGATGCTGATTATGATGGAAAATATCATCAAATCGGGCTCAAAAAATAAAGGAAAACAGATCTTTAATATTACTTTTCTGGGCTTTGTGGTTTGGAATATTCCGTCAATCTATTGGGTGTATAACTCGCTTAAAATAGTTGGCGAGGTAGTGGCAGTACCTATTTCATTGATCCCTTACTGTTTGGGGCCTGCGTTGATGGCTTTTGCGTGTTGGCTGTATTACCGATTGCGCCTGGTTGCGCCGCGTGGTTGGAGTTTAGTCGGTTTGGTTTGCTTTTGGATAGGCTACGAATACCTGCACCAAAGTTGGGACCTTAACTTTCCGTGGATGACACTGGGTAACGGTTTTGCCGCTACGCATCAGTGGGTGCAGTGGTATGAGTTTACCGGCGTATATGGTGGTACCGTTTGGGTTTGGGCCATAAACATTCTACTGTTTTTGATTTACATGGGTTGGAGCGAGACGCAAACCAAACCATTGAGACTGAAATTGATAAGCGCACTTATTATTGTATTAGCATTTCCATTGAGCTTATCTGTATACAAATACAATCATTACCAGGAAAAAATAAATCCCTCAAATGTGGTAGTGGTGCAGCCTAATGTCGACCCCTATGAGAAAAATGGAGGCGTCCCCTACTTTCAGCAGGTAGAATCATTGACGCATTTATCCGACTCGGTCGCGCAGGTAAACACCGAATTTTTCATCTGGCCGGAAACGGCTATCCCGTATCCTTTGAACGAAAAGCGTATTCGCGCCAATGATTATTTCAGGCAGGCACAGCGCTTCTTGACAAAATACAAAAACGGTAACCTGATAACCGGCGCCGAAACCTACAACCTATACGATACCCGAAAAACTAAAACTGCCAGCCCCCTGCCAGACGGCACCTTTGAAGACCATTACAACACTGCTTTACTTATCGACAATTCGGACAGGGTTGGTTTTTACCATAAAACAAAGCTGGTACCAGGTGCAGAAGCGCTGCCATTTGGCAATACTTTATCGTTTTTAAAGCCAGTTTTCGAACATTTGGGCGGCGCAACCGGCAGCTATACCGGCCAGGATAAGCCAAGTAACCTGTATTCGGCAAGTGGCATTGGGGTGGCACCGGCTGTTTGTTTTGACTCTATCTGGGGCGAATGGGTGGCTAAATCTGTTGGTGAGGGTGCGCAATTCATAGCCATTATTACCAACGATGGCTGGTGGGAAAACACATCAGGCAAAGACCAGCATTTAGATTATGCCAAACTACGTGCCATTGAAACCCGCCGCTGGGTTTGCCGATCGGCCAATACTGGTATATCGGCATTTATTAACCAACGTGGCGATATTGTTCAACGCAGCAAATGGTGGGTTAAAACTGCCATAAAGCAAAATATAAACCTCAATT
>JAZKET010000118.1:0-16066 GCA_040386815.1 Bacteroidota bacterium
TACAGAAAACAAAAATGCCCCCGGCGATGTGCAGGGGGCATAGGGGTAATTAGTGCTTGTTTTTTACTTTTGATCGTTGGTGTACCATTTATTTAATTTGCTCCGGCGGCCTGTGTAATAGAAGCGCCATTCTACCGCTTTTATCTGTATTGAAAAAAAACAAAAAAAATCGAAGTAAATAATTTTGTAAGCATTCTCGCTATAGCCAATCGGCGCGGTGTTTGACTTCCAAACCGTAACTGCGCGAACATTACCTGGCAATAGCCTGCGTAAGGTTTTAATTAAACGATGAACTTCCATACCGCAATTTACTAATTTTTCATCACCTCCAGCTTACGCTCCAGCTCTATACCGCGTACGTGCTGCATGCTGTTTAAAAAATCAAGCAGCCTAAACAGTTGCACATAGTCGTCATCGTGCAGGTTGGTGTGGGCCATTTGCAGCAGGCTAAGCAAGCTGCCTGCGCTGTTAAAAGCAAAACTGTCATCCTCCATCAGCTGCATCATTTGCTGGTGTAAGGTCAATTCGCTACGGGTAAGCTCAATTTTAATGGGCTTGGGTTGGGTGGTTGGTTTTTTCGAGTCGTTTCGCATGCTGAAAAAATATGTACGCAGGATTTCCCCGGGGGCTGCGAAACGATCACGGTAAAGTGACATCCAGCCTTTCAGCCGGAACCCCAGGGGAAACCCTGCTATTTTAAAGAAATAAGTTACATGGATTGCCCATGATCGTTTCGCACTACAAACCTGCGAAACAAAATTGGCATTTGCAAACACAAAAATAAGCACTGTTGAGGGGCGGTGCAATAGTATTTACGTAGTAGGTTAACCCCTCAGCTTTGGCTAAAGCAACGGGTATAATATTTTTGCCCATAATAAATATCCATTGCCGTTTAGATGAAGTCCATCACCGATTTCATATTGCTTATTCAATAGTCCCTCTTTTAAAAAAGGGGTATAAATATCTACATAGCTGACACCTTCGCTTTTACAAAGGCCTTGTATAAGGTTATTTAGTTTAACAACCTCTGGTGCGTAAGTATCGCCTCTGGGTAAAACGGATTGTATATAAATATAAGTTGATGGACAGTTAATTTTAATTTTTCGTAAAGCTTTTTTAATGTTAGATACTGTCTCGGACAATGCCAAACCACCCTTTATGTCATTCGTGCCTATCTGTATAAATACCTTCTTGGGGCAACCAGAAATTATACTGTCTAACCTGTTTAATAATCCGAAACTACCATCACTATCAATCCCGCGATTTTTGATTTTTATGTTGGGGAAAAATTCTTGCGTATTAAACCTTTGCGTCTGACTATCTCCTATAAAAACAATATCAGCCGAGTCTATCGAAAACATGTCATATATAGATTGCCTGGTTTGACGTAGCTGCATGCTGACGCCTTGTTTTTTATAGTTTATTTTAATGATATATGCGAGCAGAATAACATTAATTGCAAGTAAAAAAAACAATGCGAATTTTAGTTTTTTCATAGTTTACAGTTTTGGTACCACTAACCTACAAAATTAATCCCACAAAAAAAGCCCCGCCTGGTTGGGCGGGGCTTGGTAAGTACTAACCGTGGCAGTGCTTGTATTTTTTACCGCTTCCACACGGGCAGGGCTCGTTTCGGCCGACTTTATTAAACATTGGCTCTGGTGGGTTTACTGGTGGCTTAATGTCTGCTATATCCCGCCTTGTTGATTCTGGTGATGGCATCCTAAATTCAAATACCGATTTTTTGCCGACATGTGTTATGCTAAAATCGCCCATCCCAATAATATCCATGCCAATCAGCACATCAAAGTTGTGCAATATTCCCTTTGAAACTTGCAGGTATTGAAAACCTACATTATTCGGCAGTACTATGTTTATGTAATAAGTATCAACAACACTTTGACCGTTGGCGTGAAAAGTGTTTACCTTACCTGACGCAACTAATCCCAATTCGTCAACAACTCTTTGAGTGATAACAGTTTTGGATGCACCAGTATCCCAGAGTCCGTTAAATTGATTAGTTTTTGGTTGCTTCCCGCCTGGTATAAATTGAAATGCCTCGGAAACGGCGCATGGAGTAATAATGCTACTAAAGTTTGCATTATCTGGCGTTTCAAGTTTAAAACCTTGTTGGGACATTTTAGGCAAAAACGACTCTTGAATGATAATGCTGGGTATAAGAGGCGTCGCCTGCATCGCAATATTGAACTAAAAATGTACCCAATGTATGAACAGGCGTAGTTTCAGATACAGCCGCCTCAGCGGATTCGTAAACGCCAATTACCTCTTGATCCTTAATTATCAAAAATTTACCAGAATATTGTTCAACCAATTTAGCTTGGTTATCAAGGTAATATTGAAATTCTTTTTCTAACATGGTAACGGTTTGTTGTGCAAATGTATAAGTTATTAACAATACATAACAATAATCCAACCGAAATATTACATATCTGTAATAATTGGCAAAAAAAAGCCCCGTATCAAGATGGGCTCGACCGGGGCTTCTAACTAACCAATTATAAACTTAAACTATGATTTTCTTCAAGTACGGCTGCGTTTCATCAGCCGCCAGAGCTTCCGCCTGCTCTTCGGTCAGCGTGGACAGATCTACATCGCCAACGCAGGTGTTAAGCAGGTACCGGCAATGCGTCTGCACTACCTGGTATTTGTCTGCCAGCGCCGGGTTAAGGTGCGGGTTCTCGCAACCCTCGGCCTCAACCGGCGTGGCCGTACTGGTTTTATTTTTTGGCGCTCCCATAGCTCTATACCCCTGTTACCGGCACCGTGCCTGTGTAGTAGTAAAACGGTTGGGTGCTGTGCGCTTCAAGCACAAACATAATACCCGGCTCGCCTGTAGGGCCCTTACCAAATTTTACAGATCCCTCTGCAATTTTAGCGGCCATAGCCTTACCACCAATTTGCTGGTAGTTGGTTGTTTGTCCAGGTCGTCTGAATAAAGCAATCAGCCTGGCGTTTTTAAGCGCCGAAATACCACCTGCAGCAGCTATTGAAGGCTGTGCCATAAACAGCGTTAACTTAGGGTTCCAAATTTTGCTGTAAACCTCACCCTGTAAAGGCGACTCAAAGTCGTTTTTCTCAAAAACCGGCTCGCAAGTTATAGGCGATTTACTGGCTTTCATGGTGTGCGTACCACTAATAGTTAAAACACTTTCAGGCGATGTGCTTATGGTAGGCTCCTGTATGGTAGCCATATCGCTGTAGCGCATCAGGTAGGCTAATTCGCCAACACCGGATGGGTTCTCGTCCCCGTCTACGTGACTAAGGGCGGTTAATGTTACTCCGTCGTATGTTCCGGCCATGATTATTTCGCTTTTTCAGGTTCAACCAATGTCACCGCACCAGATCCTATCTTGTGCAATGCCTTAATTTTGTCGGCATCATTCAGCAAATCGTCTTTGCTGATGCCGTCCACGCCAAAGTTTACCAGCACTTTGCCAAGGCCTTTAACCTTAGTGCTATAGTCTTTTTGTGGCATCGTCGCGCTCTTGGGTTAGCGTTGCAATGGTGCCCTCCTGGATGGCGATAAACTTGTTAGCGTCCTCCAGTGTTTTGATATCTTCTTTTTTCATTACGAAAATTATTGCAGTTTAAAAATTGGGGGCGGTCAAACCCCCGTTAATAGCTCTTAGTTTTGGTCGTTGATAGCCAAAACGTTCTCGTCCTGGTAATTGAAGCCCATCACGCCAGAGTAACCACCTTTAATGGTGTACACATCAGGGATAAACGTTGGTGTGCTTAAATCAGTTAACAGGTCGGTACCCATCATCAGGTTTTCTCTCGGCGTGGCAAACACCATACCCGATCCAGACATCCAGCTGCGGATCTTGATGGCACACTTGCCATCGGTTCCCGGTAGGTACAAAGTGCCGCTGTTATCTTTTTCAGTGTATTTGCTCAGCTTGGTTTCAATATCATCTAACAAGTACTCGCCAATGGTGCGCGCCATGTTCATTTCGGCACCCTGGGCCTTTACGGCGTCAGGCAATTTGCGCCATATCGCTTTAACCTGTGCCAATGCGTCCGCGCCGGTGATGGCGCCTGTGCTGGCTACATTTGCCGCAGGGATAACGCTGTTTGCACGGTCGGCCTTTAAAATGGTACCTAAACCTTTGGTGATGGCCAGTGCGTTAGCTTTTAGCCATTTTGCCGGGTGTGTATCCGGCGATTGACCTGCAGAAGTGGTAGCAATTGCTTTCCAGTACTGTAGTTCGCCGCCTGTTGTAAAAGTTACCAGGTCACCAACCGCGTAGGTAGCAGCGCCCGAGTACGCCGCGAAAGCAGCGGTACCTACACCAAAAAAGGCTGTTTTATTGTTAAACGCGGCCGCTTGCTCTTCAACAATGCGGTTGTAGGTAAACTGCACGAAAGGGATGGATTTGTTGTTTGTTCCCTCGCCTGGGTCGCGGAAATCTGACAGGTAAGTTAAACGGTATTTACTCGGCATGATCAGTAAATCGCGCTGGAAAGCGTCCACTACCAAATCACGGCCTGAGTAAGCGATATCGTTATCCTGGGCGTTATGCACGCCGGTGTAGGGTTTAGGCTCGCCGTTGATGATCAGCCTGGTTAATTTTAATTTGTTTTTTACATTGGTGATCAGCGGGATATCTTTTGCGATATCCATTTTATTCAACACCGTAGCAAACAGCCTGGGTGCCACCTTACCAAAGTAATTGGCGATGTTGGTCGTGTCAGGCGTTGCCATAAAAAAAGCGTTGGCAGGGCGCGGAATTAAGCCCACCATAAACAGGCCTACCGCCGCCAATGCGGGGTTGATACCAAAATAAGCCGCAAGGCACAGTCCCATGAATGCGACCAAAAGCAAAGTGCCTGCTGCTTTATAAAAGTTGTTAAAGTTTTTCATTCTATTTTTTTGTTAAAGCGTGATAAAATTTTGTTGGTTAACCGCGCAGCAAGTCTCTCATCTGCGCAGCCTCACGGTCGGTCGATGTCTCAAAACTTTCCTCTTCAACTGCGCCGGTGGCCGGGATGATATCATCCTTTGCCTTCGGGGTCACTGGCTCTTCCGCAGGTTTGCCGTCAAGCTTAGCTTGTAGCGAAACGATCTTACCTTCCAACTCGGTAATTTTTGTCGCGTTGGCGCCGATGGTGTTTACATGGGTGGCGATGGTGGTGTTTAAACCTTCAATCGTTTCCGCAGCGGCTTGCAGGGGTTCTAACTCAGCATCCAAAACCAGACTCACGCCGGGGATGCCATAGGCCTCTATTTCTTCGTTGGCAGCTTCAAGGCTTTCTGCCGTAATGGTTTCGGCACCTTTCAGCGCGGCAACCTTGGGGAATCTTTTTAACATGTTATTTGGATTTTGATTTTGTGCAATTAGTTCCTGCATGCGCGCCACTACCTCGGGGTAGTTTTTTATGCCGTCTATCAGGCCTATGCGCTGCGCATCAGCGGCAAAAAACATCTTGCCGGTGTTCCACTCGTCGCTGGTGAGTTTTTCGCCACGCGAGTCGGCCACATCAGCCATAAAAGCTTCGCATAAAAAACGCAGCTTTTCGCGTACGGCTTGCGGTTTGCCATCCAGCGCGTCCTGGTGATCTTTGTTTTTATCGACGCTTTGGGGCGCGTAGATCACCACTTCGGAAATTCCTTGCTTTTCCATCGCCTTACGCACGTCCATAAAACAAGCCATCACACCAACACTGCCTACCTGGCAAATGGCGTTGCTTGCATAAATTTCTGTAGCAGGTGACAAGGCCCAAACTAAGGCACTGGCGATGTTTCCATCGTCGACCAGCAAGATAACCGGCTTAACTTTCGCGAAGCTTTCCAGCGACTCCCTGAGCGTCTTGGTGCCCTGCACCTGACCGCCCGGTCCGTCGCCTTTAATGATCAGCCCGCTGATGGTGTCGTCCATGCGGTAGGCATCTATGCGGGTGGCATAGTCAACCGCGCCGTAGCTACAAGCGCCACCGTAGTGCATTAAAACACCGGTGATGCTCATCACCGCAATGCGGCCGGTAAACTCGTCGTTTTGTGGGATACTCTCTTCGGTTTCGACGTCTTCAAACTCGTCGGCAACCAACTCAACCGCTGCAGGTATATAGGTACCGTTTAAAATTGCTTGCGCGATAGGAAAATAGGCATGTACAGCCTGATCGGTGATGGCGAAGTAATCTTTAGCAAAGGCTGATATGAGTTTATCCATTTGAACCCAAAACTACCCAGCCGCACAAACGCAAAAAAGGACAGGCAATTTACAGCCTATCCTTTAGCGTAGTGGTTTTAATATGCTATGATTTATGCGGCTGATAGGTGCCTAAAACGCCAGCAGCTTCGCGTGCTTTTTCCCGTTCTTCCATCCAGTGCCTTGCTTGTTCAAGGTTGGTGATGGCGCAAGCCGTTTCTTTTGACGGAAATTCGGCGTTTTTAATTTTCAGATCCTCGATCATCACCGTAACCAAATGCTCGTGTAAGGTGCCCGGTACCGGTTCTGATTTATTTTCTCCTGATATCTTGCTACCTCTAACAAGATTGATCGCCATGGTATCGCCCGTTTCTACTATGCCGACACCTTCTTTAATTTCATAAACCGGTACTGCGTAGGCGTGTCCGGCGACTATCGTTAAAAACGATCTTTTGGTTTGATTTCCCATATAATTTTGACTTTTTAATTTTAACTTTTGACTTAAACCACCACCGCCATCTCGCTACTCACCCAGGTGCCTACTATCTTGTAGTAGTTCATGCTGTTGTACTTTTCGCCGGTGTCGGCGTCGTAGGTGAAGGTTACCGGGGCGTCCGGTGTGCCCAGGATGCGGCCCAGTCCGTTGTTGTCTATGCAGTAAATGATGCCGCGGGCCTCAACATACTTTTTCATGGCGGCATACAGGGCGGCGTTTTGTTTGTTAAACAAAAACACCACCTGGTAGGTGTACTCGGTGCCGTTTGGGGTTTCTTTGCTGCTGTCTTTAATGCCGGCCATTTCGGGCATAAAGTCGATAGCCTCCCAAACTTTGCCGCTTTTAAAGTTTACCGGGCTTACCCCGCTCAGCCAGTTGCTCACGGCCAAATAAATCTCTCTTAACGACCCAAGGTTATCACCTTCGGATATTTGTGCTACGTAGCTCATGATTTGATATCGGATTTCGGATTTTCAATTTCGGATTTATAACCGGGCGGGAAAGGGTTTGTTGTGTCATGTATTGGCTGATACCCGCCGATTGATCGGTCAATCGTGGGCAACTTTAATTCCTGATCATCTTTTTCAAGATATAAATGCCAAAAAATTAAAAACATCGCCATGTAAATAATAGCGATCAACCCAAATACCTCTCGGGTTGGCCAAATACACATCGACGCATTGCCGCCGATAAACACAAGAACTGGTATAATTTTTTTCATGCTGTTGCTAAAAAGTTTAAGGTGTTTTGGTTATTAAAAATGGCCGAAACCACGTTTGGGTGGCTCTTGGCTTCTTCAAAAAAGTTAAGGGTAAACTGCGGCTCTATGGTGGCGCGTTCGGCGGCGCGGTCATCCCGGCGCTTGCGTTCGCGGTAGTACCAGCGTTTCAGGTTGTCAAACGGCAGCTCATCCTCGCTAAAACCATACATCGCCTGAAACTCGCGAATGGTGGCATCAACCTGGTAACCGGCTTTGCCCAGCTGGGTGATCAGGTTAAACATCTCGTCGTGCAACAGGTCCTGCACCACGGTGTTAAAGCGTTTCACATTCTCGCTGCTAAACAGGCTGCCCTTTTTGCGCAGCGTGCCCTCGCCCACCAACACGCCAATAGTGGCGCCATAAATAATCTTGTCCTTTTTAACAAAATCCGCAGCCTTTACTTTTGGCATAGGTTCAAGGGCGTTTAGGATGTAAGCGGGGATATAACCGTTCTCGGTAACAAAAAACGGCTCGCTGAAATGATGCAGCAAGTATTTGCGGATAAATGGATAAACCGAAATCCTGATAAGGTAATCTTGAGCCATTACTTTTAGGGGTTTTGTTTTACCAAATATAATAAAACGCGCAAATATTTGCGGTAAAAATTTGCGTAATCAATTTGGGTTGCGCGTTTTTTAAAAAAAGTGTACCTAAGTACCTAAGCGCTCCAAGTGTACCTAAGTGTACCTAGGGCAAAATATAGCTTTATGATACTAAAAATCAACTTTTAGGTACTTAGGTACCTTAGGTGCATGTTTTTCACTTTGCTGCACCATTTTGCCGTTTTCGCATTTATTTTAAGGACAAACCTCGTTTAAACGCTAAAAACGCACTTTTGTAAAATATCAGGACACAAACATGCTGCACCTAAGCCGCCGCAAAAAGGACAGGTTTTTGCCATTTTATCAAGGTACACCCTAGGTACCCTAGGTGCAAAACGCATTTTTTTACGGTTTTGGCATAAAAAAAGCCCCTTTCGGGGCTGTGGTGGTGGTGTTACTGATATCTGATCACACTAAAGAAAATTCAATTTTACCCTGGGATTTTTGCAAATTCGACTCCACGGCCGGCAT
Organism: Bacteroidota bacterium; assembly: GCA_040386815.1. Classification (GTDB taxonomy): domain Bacteria; phylum Bacteroidota; class Bacteroidia; order Sphingobacteriales; family Sphingobacteriaceae; genus Mucilaginibacter. The sequence goes on from JAZKET010000118.1 coordinate 8,500, forward strand.
CAAATCATAAACCAAAAACTCTGTGGGGCCGCCGTAACCTTTTATCAACTCGATAACACAGGTTTGTATGCGGGCGTACTCAAAGGTTCGCCTGGGCAAGCTGGTAACCGACTTAAGGCCATAATTTTTAAGGTATCTCAGCCGCACATCACTGTCGCTCAATGTAAACCACGGCATCAAAGCAATTAAGTGATCAGATTGCTGCATGCACTCAAATAAAATCCGGTAGCCTGCATTCATTCCGCGATCGGTAAAAGTTTTAGGGCAATTGTCCATAATCAAATATTTTGAAGAGAACGGCGGGTTTAACACCACGCAGTCGTAACGCTTTTTTTTATCACGAAGAAAATAATCATCAGGTGCATCAACTTGAAATCCGCAATCTGATATCGCCCGAAATAAATTACCAATACCTTTTGTCGGCTCCATGACTGTTTTGGCCAAATCGGGAATCATGCTGGCCATGTAGCGGCATACATCAGGCGGCGTTTGAAATTCGGTTCTGTAATCTTTCATTTTTAAGTTTAAAAAGGCCTTTTAATCACCACCAAACTCCCGCGCTCCAGCAGGCTGATCATTTTTTCAGTGCTGATGGGTTGGGGCTCGGTGGTGTGTTGTTTTAGCAGGTGTATGTCTTTTGGTTGGTGTAAGTGGTTTATGGTGTCATGGTGCCAGTCTGCCCGGGTGCAGGTGTACTTTACGCCCTTGAGGGTGCTGTACTCCATCCCTGCGTGGATATCGGCTTTGGCGTTATAGGGCATTATTTGCTCATGTAGGCCGCAACCTTAAACATTTCGATCTCTGACTTACCCAGTTCGATCAAACTTTTCACCTGGGCGTTTACAGCTTCGGCCTGCGAAATATAGCTGGGGTCGTTTTGTAGCTTTTCAATGCTGGCCATGATGATCTCTGACAGTTTACCGGCGTTTTTACCTACGATGGTGTTGCGCATAAAATTTGCAGGCGCGCCCTCTGTCGGCTGGTCGAGGTATGGGTTTACCGCGCCCTGGTGTACGGTAACGGCTCTATCGGTAGAAACTTCGATAAAACTTTGCAAAACACCTTCCAAATCATCGCGCATGATGGTGATGTGAGGCTTGGGGCCATCGCAGTAAATTTTAATAACATTGCCGCCAATAGTGTAGCTAAGAACCATCAGCTCCTGTTTTTGGTATTCGTAAAGTTTGCCTACCATCGGCTTGATCAGTTTTTCAATTTTGTGATTTTCCATGATTGTTTATTTGTCTGTTAAGTAGTAGTTGGTTTCTTTTTAGTTCGATCAGTTCCGGCGCGTTTTTAACGGCATCGCGCAAATCTTTGCGGCCGTGGGTTAAAATGCCGGCTATGTAATTATCGCTAAGCCCCTGGCTGGATATTCTCGAGTTAATGGCCGATAATTCGCCTGCGGTAACCAGTTCAAGGTTTTCGATGCTGACGTTTGTCGCCTCACCGTCGATCAGCCTAACCTTCATCCCCTGTGCAATCTCGCCGTGGGTTTGCTGCCATAACCAGCGGGCATGATGCACAAAACCGCTTTCCGTCTTTATCACCTGGAATAGCCTGCCTGTCTCGTTTTTCCAAACCCGAGTTTCGCCCACCGGCGCTTCACGGTCAATCCAGCGGCGCCAGTGGTTTATGGCAAACCTTCCGGCATCGGTGTTGCGTTGTTGGATGGCCTGTTTTTCGGCTTCGGTGCGCTTTAGTTTCAGGTACCGGCGTTTCTTTTCGATATGCTTTTTGCTCCAGCCTTTGTTTTTCGGGTAGCAAGTGGTAAATATTTCAGCCAGTTCCACATCGCCCATCACCTGGTAACTTTCCCTTAAAAACTTAACCTGCTCCTTTGTCCAGTATTCCATCTCTATGCGCTTTAGTCCAAGCTCATAGCACATGGTGCGCACTACGGTCAATTTTAACTCTAAGTGCGCGGCAAGCTGCTGGTTGGTCATTTCAAAAAAGTTACCCTTTAAAAAACCGATCATTTCGTCCGTCCAGCGGATTGCGTTGTATGCCTTATGCCCTGTCATCACACCCCCTCCTCTCCAAAAATCTCATTAACCTCGTCATCCGGCCGCGCTTCGGGTGCAAATACCAACTCCGCCTCTACAATTTCAATATGTGTTACGCCCATGCGGCGCCAGGCGCTGCCGCCTTTTTGGTCAATCAGGGTGCCTGTTACTTTAATTTCGCGGCCTTTTTTTAGCAGGTGTACCATGTTGTTGAGTTGGCTGGTGCAGTTGGTTAGTATTTCTTTTTTCACTTTGGTGCCGGTCGCTTCGTCTGGGTAACTTTCGTCCTGCAGTAGCGTAAACGACAACTTTGGCGTACCTATCACGTCGGTGATCTCCGCATCGCGGTAAACGGTGCCTGTAAGCTCTACGGCGCGCTCGCCGGTGTCTTTAAAGCGCTCCAGGTTAACGCCCAGCAGGTCGTAATCAAAAACATAGCTGCTGGTGTTGGTGCCATGCGCAAACATGCTGCCCGGGTTGCTGCCTATGTAGCTGGCCTGATCTTTCATGTAGGTGATGATGGTTTGCTCGTTCTGGCCGCTTTTGCCGGTCTGCCGGCGGATCTCGGTCGCGTACAGCATGTGGATGGTGCTCAGGCGTAAAAACAGCAGTTTTTTAGGCTCCTCAAAAGTTTTGTAGTCGGCTTTGGTGCGGTCTATCAAGATCCGAACTTTGGGCAGCGACTCCACTTTGTAGTGGTTGCCCTGCTCTATCAGCCCCTGATCCAGCAAAAACTCAACGGTTTTCCAGAACTGGCTCAGCGAGTTGCTCTCGGCCATCACCATACCTACTTTTATAATTTCGGCTTTGCAATGTGCTTTAAAAGTATCATGGCTAAAAGGCAGGTGTATTTTTTCACCCATCAGGTTTGCCATGGTTAGGGCTACCGAATAATTTTCTAACAGACGTCCTTTTGGTGTGATGCCATCTTTTAAAAGATCAGCTTTCAATTCGGCGTTCATTTTTACATAGCGATGCAAAAAGTGATTATCTACAAACTCGCGGTGCGCTAAAAGTTCGCATATCAAGCTGCTGATACCCTTTTTTTCATAAGATTTTAATTCGTCATAAAGCGCCAATTCCTCAACAGTGCGATCCAGCCTTGGCGTTATTTTAGAGGGTATTGCCCGGCTTAACACCGAGTTGTCGTCTTTGGTGCTCAAATACTGGCCAACCATCACGATAGCGACGTTGATCGCCTGGGTGGTCGACTTATTTTTTTTGCCGAGCCCCTTTGGCCTACCCTCGCCGTCAAATGCGCCTTTAAAAGCAGTAAACCAGTTGTCTTTGATCGTGTTTTCGTCAAACTCGTTAAAACCGACAGCAACATTGGCAAACCTTTCCATCAAATTAAAAAATGCAAAATCGGTACCGTTGGACAGGTTGAACATTGGCATGTTGTGCGTAAAAACGTTAGCCACCGACTCGGCAATTTTTGATTTACCGGACTCAACCGGTCCGTAAAAATAAAGCAGCGGGAAGTTGTTGTTGCGTTTGAATAGGATATCCCGAAAGACGCTCATCATCACAAAGACAATAGCCATCATCCCATGATCCAGATAAACCTGGTGCATTAAGCTGCACCATTTTTCGATAGTTATAGGCGACTCTTTATAGCATAAATATTTGTCATTTTTGTAAATGTCGTTATTGCCGCGTACCCCTTCGAGCGCGTTGCTTGCGCCCATACTTAAGAAATTTTGACCGTCTACCTCTGCATACCCATATTTATTGTATTCAAACAGGCCTTTTTTGTAAATCATGTTGCTAAAGCTGAAAAAGCCCTCGGGTTGCCATCCTAACATGTCAATCTCGTGGCACTTAGGATATTCGCCCAGGTAAAATGCTTTTAGCCGGTTTAGGTGGCTTTTGGTAAAACCGTCGATTGTAAAAAAGTTACTCTCGTCAGACAGCATACTATCAAAAACCTCCAGGCTGGTAAAAGCTTTGCCCGGCATTTGTAAAACAGGGGTCGATATCCCGTTGTTGAGTTCTGTAAAGCGACGATTGTTTTCGGGGATCGGCGAGTAAATGTGCACCAGAGGGTTGATCACAAAATTTGTGAGCTTTTTTGGGCCGTTCCCGGTGGCAAAATATAGGCCAGTATTTCCGAAACCGTCAGAACGCGGCACCCAGCCGTTTTGCCAGTAAAAATCACATTTCTCGCGATCGCTGCTCAACCAGGGCGGTAGCGGTGCCTCGCCATCGGCCAGCACCTGCGTTTTTGATTGATCTTCTCGGCCTCGGATAAAATCGTTAATTTCTTTGGTCACCATGGCACTGCGCACTTTAAACAGCTTGGCTATGTCTTTGGCGATGGTTTCGCGGTGAAACGAGTTGGTAAACCAACTTACATGCTCGCATAAATCAAGCTGCAGCTGGCTCATATCGTCCCCCGCGGCAATGCGGTCGACCGTAAAATTAGTTACCAACCAGTTTTCATAGCTTTTTGGCTCACCCTCCGGCATCTCGATCGATAAAACAAACCGATGCGCCACCAACGCGTCGCATAACTCCAAATCTTCGGCCGGGTCGGCGCTGATCAGCCGAACCTTGTTGCCGATGGCCCGCAGCTCGTCGGCCACCTCTTTGGTGAGTGAAGCCAGATTATAAACTACGTTTTTAACATTAGAAGCATGCATGAGTTTTACGACGCGTTCAGACATTGCCAGGTTCCAAAATGCCGTGCTTGGGTCGCGGTTCAGCAGCTCAAACGGCGGGATGGTTTCCGCTTCTACCACTTCGACCGGCGCAGGTGTAGTCGTTGTGTCTGTTTTTGGGCGATGGATGAGCACGCCCGCCGCTTTGGCTAACGCGAAAAACTTTGAAGGTGTGGTAAACCGGCCTTTTTGCAGCGCGTCGTTAAATTTGTAGTCAGCGTCGCTTTGTGTGTACGCGTCGTTAAACTGCACAGCCCGGTGGTAAAGCGCCCTTGCGTCCTCGCCCAGCGTTGCCAGCGAAAAACCGACTTCAAGCCGCAAATCGTACTCGTTGTTGGTGATATCGATGCCCTGCTCCTCCAGCTGCGACACGATAAAATCAATCCTGTCCAGCTCGCTTTTTAACTCGGGTGCCGTGTAGCTCACTGTTTGCGGCATCGGCGCCGGTGCCTGGCTGATCACGTCGGCCGCGCGGGCTTGCACCTCAAAAATAGCCGACTCCGGGTTGTAGTAAATTTCAGGGTCGTAGCTTACAAAACACGCCCGCGGGATATCCTTGCCTGAGCGGTCCACCTCCAAACCCAAACCCTTAAAAAATTCCTCCAATGCTACAAAGCTTTCCAGGTGCAGCGCGGCGTCAATTTTAACCAGCGCTTTTAAACCCGTGCCTGATGGCGATAAAAAACAGGCTAAAACAAAAGGTAGGGCGCAAAGTTGGCCTTTACGGATTTGCAGATCGGCAACGTCGTCAAAATCCAAACAAATAATGCCCGAGTGAGCGATCAGCCCCGTGGCCGACCGCTCTTTAAACCTGCCCGAAAAAGTAAAGTAAGGCAACCCGCGCTTAACACTGGCCCGCACCTGCTCGTCTGCCGAGTTGCGCAAGCGCTCCACATCATCCCGGTAGGTATCGCCTTTGATCATGTTGATGGCCGTAAAAACCGAAATATCGCGAGCGGGTATCTTGTTGGTGATGCCGTTTTTATAAAAAGAAAAATTGCCGAGCATAGTTTTGTGTAAGGGGGTGGTTGGTGTTAGCTTAAAATTTTATAATCAGCGATGCGTAGTTGCAGCTGGTAAGCGTCGGTGCCGTCTTTTTTGTAGGTGCGGCTGTTCAGGTAGGCGTTTACCTCTACTTTTTTGCCGGTAAGGTTTTGGTCTAAAAGCTTGTGTTTTTCGATGTTGTCGCCAAAAACTTCAACGCCCCAGTCCTCGTCTTTACCCACCTGTTCCTGAAACTCGTTGCGGTAGCCCGGCACGGTGATAATTAAATTTTGGGTGCGGTACGTTTTGTCGCCGCTGGTTTTTGATAAAACGGGTGTTACGGCTTTTACAAAGCCTTTGATCGTAATTTTCATGATTATTTATTGGTTAATTGTTTATTGTTCAATCAGCCAGCACAGGAAAACCCCCAGCGCCAACCCTATGATAATGCTTGCGCCTATGGCCAACACCCAGTTTGTACTTTCGCAAAAATTCATGGCTATTCGCAGGTGTTTTGAGGGTTGTATGCGCGCCAGTGTACCCAGCCGTTTTTTGTGTAAAAGCCCCAGGGGCGTGTTTTTTTAAAAGTTACCACCAGCGTCCAAACCGGTTGGTGCACTTCAAGGCGGTGCACGTAGTCGGCGGGGCGGTACAACAGGCTGCCTGCGCCAAAAACTTTACTGCCGGTGGGCGTATGCTCCACATAGCCGCCACGCATAATCAGGCTGATAAAACTCCAGGGATGGTCGTGCGGGCAGGCGGGGTCGCTCAGCAAAATATTGTGCACCTTAACGGCAAACCACCGGCAGCTAAAAACCGAGTACCGCACCAGGTAAGCTGCGCCATCTGCGCGGGTAATGATTTTCTTTTTGTACAGGCGAAAGCGCTTAGGCTTTAGCTCAGGCAGCTGACCGCGATATTTGCACACCCTGCGCACCAGGTACCATAAAAACAAGGCCACCATGCCCCCAAGGACGATCAACAAATGGCACATCACAAAAAAGTTTCCCATGATTTTAAGAGTTTTAACGTTTTAAATTATGCCCTCGCAAATCGCTGGGCCAGCGTACTGTTGTTGTGGTCACGTCGCCAAGCGTGTGGCCGGTAATTTGGAATCCGCAGCGAGAAAAACTGCATTTTATAAAAGGGTTATCGTTGGCAAATTCCACGTAGCCGGTTTGTCTAACCTTGCATTCAGGACAGATGATCACAATGCCCCTCGCTAATTGCATTGGTCGCTCAGGTTAGTGTTAATTTGTTCGATAAAATCATCCATCGGGATGCGCTCCAGGTGCAGGTTGATCAATCCGTCCAGCATCCCCACCGAGCAATCAATTGTTGCTATGCGCAGATCTGCTGCCATGCGGTTTAGTTCAGGCATGGTAGTATCTTCGGCCACTTCTTCGCAGGTTCGTTTTTCCAGCAAAAGCAATTCGCGCTCGGCAATGGCTGCATTGATCAGGTTGTTCATATTTTTTTTCGTTTGATGCGGTTACGTACTGCAAAAAAGTTTCCTCGTTTCTTTTGGCGCTCTACCCTGAAAGCGCGCTCCTGGTATACTTGGCGGCAAATAGCCAGGTAATCGCTCAGGGTAACACTTTCGGGTATATTTTCAACCTCCCCGCGCTTGGCTTTCATGAAATAATCCTTAAAAGCCACCAATCCGCATACCTGGATATAATTTTCGAGTGCCGCCTTCACATCCGCTTGCGGATTGAAGGTTAATTTTTCGTCATCGCCAGGGGTCGCGAATAGGTCTAAGGAGGTCTGCATTTATGCAGCCTCCTTTAAAAGTTCAATTAGCTTTGCTGCCATTTTTATGTAGTGCTGGCTGCGCGCAATGCGCCGAGCATCATCAGCATCAGCAGCATCAGCAGCTGCAGCAGCTGCAGCATAAGCAGCATAAGCAGCATCATC
>JAZKET010000118.1:16166-36395 GCA_040386815.1 Bacteroidota bacterium
AGCATAAGCAGCATAAGCAGCATAAGCAGCATAAGCAGCATAAGCAGCATAAGCAGCATAAGCATAAGCAGCCTTTCTAAGAGCCCACCATTCTTCGCGGGTAACGACTTCTGTTAACGAGCGGGTAAAAGCATTTGCAACGTTAGTGATGGCGGTTTTTTGACTGTCGGTTTTAGCAAATTTTACGACGCCTTCGGCGTCGTCTACCAGCAGCCAAATCATAAATTTCCGCCATACGTTCTCAAGATTTACGCCTACCGGGGTGGCATTTGAGCAGTCTAACGAAAAGGTTTTGGCGTTTAAGTTAGGAAGCCCCTCAAAAATATTATCCCTCAATTTTCCTATAATTAGCGGTATTCCCAACTGTTCAGGCCATTGATTATGGTCGTATTTGTGGAAAGAGCAGCCGGTATCGCAACCCTTGCCGTTTTCCCAGCCAGTACCCTGAATAATTTCGTCCGCATCATGGTGCATTTTTAAACGCGCGATGTGCTCATCTTTAATACTTTGCTGTCCGTGGAAGCTTAATAGTGGTTGATTGTTCATTTGTTTATGAGTTAGTAGTTTATTGTTTGATTAATCCCAAATACCCACGGCAGGCGCTTAAAATGGCTTCTACTTTTGCGGTATAGCTGGTGTATATTTTTTTGGTTGCCGTTGGCGATATGTAGCCAAAATTTAAAGCTGTTTTGAGCACCTTGGCGCAGGCAGCCCGTGGCATCAGCTTCAATGCTTCGTCCAGCATGGCCAGTATTTCGTCTACCGCCGTTAGTTTTTCGGCAACCCCTTTTGCGTTGGGGTAAGCCAGCAAGGCAGTGCGGCGCTCCAAGGCATAGCTTTGCAACAGGCGGATGGCTTGTTTTTCGTTCAGAAAAATAGCCTGGCGTTCGGTAGTTACTGATTGCGTGATCATATCAGGTTTTTTTCTACAGCAAACCGTGTTAGGTCTGCCTTGCGTGAAAGGCCCGTTTTTAGGCGGATATTTTTGGTATGTGTAGGAACCGTGTTGGCCGAAATGTTCAGCGCGTCGGCAATCTCTTTATCAAATTTGCCCAAAGCCACCAGCTCCAGCACTTCGATCTCTTTTTTGGTGAGGTAGGCGCCGGTATCAGTGCGCAGACTGTCGCAAAGCTTACCCTCGTGCGGGCAGCTCCCGCGTTTAGGGCATGGCCAGTACTCGGTTGGCTGCAAAACGCCGTCTACAAAATCGGCCTTGTTATCAAACCCGCCATAATTACATACCAGGTACTGTTTTACCATCTCCTGACGCCCTGATAAACCCATGGCGGTAAGTTGTGCCACCTTGGCAGGATAGTTCAGCATATCGCCTAAAACAGCGTCAATGATATCTTTGTCGAAATCCTCAAAAGCGATCACTTTACCATCTTTTAGTTTGTAGGCTTTTAGCTCATCACAAACAAAAAATTCGATGCTGTTATCAAGCAAACCGGCTGGCAGGTTGTTCATGGCTTAAGCAGTTTGAGTTTGCAGGTTTTTAAGGCGATCGAGGCGCATTTGCTCTTCGGCTTTGCCTTTTTCGGCAAGTTCCAGCAGGTGGTCGAACACGGCCACGTTGGTGCGCGTTCCGTTGGCCACTTTGCCAACCATATTAGGTTTGATGCCAAATTCCTCCGCAACGGTGTTTCGCCAGTTTTCCGGCAGGTATTTGGTGGGGATTGTCGCTTTTTTAGGCTCTTCGTGTGTCATACTATTTTAGTAGGATTTTATTAGTACTATCTTTGTCCGTTATTTGTACCTCGGTAGTACCTTGTTTGTACTATCAAAGTACCGCAATATTTTACGCATACGCAAATTTTTACCGTAAATAAATGCGGCATTGTAGTTAAAGTATTGATTTACAATTAAATAAATTTACATAATGACGGATTATCCATTACTAGGAAGAGTAAAAGAGCGCTTGAAAATAAAAGGCGAGAACACCGGATGGCTGATCGGTCAAATTGGACGATCGCCCCGGTGGTTGGATTTGATAACCGATATCAAAAAGGTCCAGGTAGGCGACATTTTGAACTTATCAAAAGCGCTGGAATTTGATTTTATGGGTGATTATTACGAATGGATAGGAAGAGAGGTGCCGGTGCTGAGCTTGTTAAGAGAGCCTGAAATAAAATACGACAAGCCCAAAGGCGAAGAGATCACGCTTTCCCTAACCGTCAGAGGCGACGTAAGAAAAGCCAGCCAGGTGCTGGAAAACATCAAAGCAATTGCAGCGAAAGATGGCTACAAAGTTGACTGATGTTTCATAAATGTTTCACAATGATTTTATAAATACGTTGATTTTTAACTCGTTATGAGTAATATAATTATCCTAATGGGATCACCCTTTTAAAGCCTCTGCAAAAGCAGGGGCTTTTTTGTTGGCCCATGTTTTGTAATCACGTCATCATGAACATTGATAACAAAACCATACTTCAAACAGCAAACGCCCGGGTAACCGCAGGTGACAACGAGGGATTTCTTTATTACTGCACGGACGACATAACCTGGAACTTTATCGGCGACCAAACCCTGACCGGCAAAGAAGCCGTGCGCCGGTACATGGCCGAAACCTACATTGAGCCGCCAACCTTTAACGTTGAACACCTCATTGCCGAGGGCGACTTTGTTACCGTAACAGGTAAAATAAGCTTAAAAGATAAGACAGGAAAATTCATCAACTATTCCTACTGCGATGTATGGCGATTTGAAAACGGCAAAATGGCTGAGCTGAAAGCTTTCGTTATAGCTGCGTAGCTATCACTCCCCTATCGGCTCCCAAAGCTCAATAGCGTTCCCTTCGGGATCAAGTATGTGGACGAATTTGCCGTAATCGTAGGTTTTAATTTCATCGGTGATGGTTACGCCGGCGGCTTTTAGTTCTTCTACCAAAACTTCCAGATTCTCAACCCGGTAGTTGATCATAAAGTCTTTGGTTGATGGTTCAAAGTATTTGGTATCGTCTTTAAAAGGGCTCCATACGGTTGTCGCCTTTTTTTCAGGCTGCTCCGCGTCGCGCCACTCAAACACGGTACCGAAATCTGTTGTAGGTAGGCCAAGGTTTTTAGCATACCATGCGTTCAATGCGGCCGCGTCTTTAGCTTTGAAAAATATGCCGCCTATGCCGGTTACTTTTTTCATGGTGAGATTTAATTTTTACCTAAGATAAGAATTGCTCGCTAAAATGCACAAAAGCCCAATCGCAGAGACATTCGGACAGCGGGTGAAATTAAGGTTGAGTCAATTCGTGTTTCGCCGAAGGTATTTTCTTTATATATATATCACAATCGAACCCATAAATGCTAAAGCAAAAGTCCAAAGCAGCACTCTAACAACTTTTTGCTGAAATACTATTTCTTGCCTTCTCTGGTTCATTTCCTTATACCTCTTATCTTTCTCTTGGTTTGAGATGTCTGTGCTGGTTTTAATATGAGTCTCCATTAAGTCTACTTCATATTTATAACTGACCATCAAATTGTAATGCGCATAAATCTGCAACAGAAGTCCAATAAAAGAGACTATCGCCACAATCTTAAAAAACTTCATATCACTTCTAAACAAAAAAAAGCCCAACCACAAGATTGAGCTTTTCTATATCAAAAACAAATAATTTTCTATTTCAACTCGGCAGCAAAACCACCGTTGCGTACCATTTTAATGGTGAATTTATCGCCTGCTTTTACCTGCAGGGTTTTCTTACGATAATCCATTGCCTGGCGTCCGGCGTTTATGCCATCTTCAAAATACGTCATGGTGTAGGTTTTGCCTTGTGGTAAAAAGTCAAAGCTAATGGCTACATCGCGGGTTTTTTCTTTGTTGTTGGTCATGCCACCAATAAACCATTTGTCGGCCTTGCGTTTGGCAACTACGGTAACCTGTCCGGCTTCGGCAACCAAAGCTTTGGTTTCGTCCCAGGTGGTAGGTACGCTGGTTATAAACTCGGTACAGTCAGGGTTACGGTAGTACAGCGTAGGATTATCGGCCAGCATCTGTATACCGCTTTCAAACACTACAAACAGCGCTAATTGGTAAGCGCGCGTACCAATGCTACCCGCGTTAGGGCGAGCGGTACGGTAGCTTTCAGGCTGTGTGCTGATCATGGCACCCGGAGTATAATCCATAGGGCCAACCGCGTTACGCATGTACGGGAAATAAACGCTGTTATCAGGTAGACAGCCACCCATTTGCTCCATCCCACGCACACCTTCGTACGATATCAGGTTAGGGTATTTGTACTCCAGGCCCGACGGTTTAAACGCGCCGTGGAAATCAACCAGCATTTGGTGCTTGGCAGCTTCTTTCGACACGTTCTCATAATAATTAACCATCCACTGGTCGGCGCGGTCCATAAAGTCAATTTTAACACCTTTAACACCCCACTCATGTAAGGTTTTAAACAGGCCCATGTTTTTGTGTACTGTTAACCAGGTTAACCACACTATGATGTCCACATTTTTGGTTTTGCCGTAACGTATCAGCTCTTTAACATCAACGTTAGGGTTTGGCGTGTAGGGGTCGGTGGTGCTCATGGCCCAGCCTTCGTCCATCACAATGTATTTGATGCCATATTTCGAGGCAAAGTCAATGTAGTATTTATAAGTAGCCAGGTTATAGCCCGATACAAAGTTTACATCCGGACCGTAAGGCGCGGCGTCGTTCCACCACTCCCAGCTTGCCTGGCCTGGTTTTATCCAGCTGGCATCGCCAATAACACTTTTTGGCGCCAGTTTAAGCGTCATGGTGTTTTCAATGATCTTTTTATCATTATCAGTAATTAAAAAATAGCGCCAAGGGAAACTGCGTGTACCGCTGGTTTTAGCAATATAGTCGGCCGATTTCAGGATCTTCTCGCTACGGTCGCCATCCGGACCAAATTCAAGCGGTGCCTTAGGGAAAGTACTTTCAGCACCCTCGCCTGTGCCTTTTAAAAACATGCCCGCATAATCTGTAAGGTCAGACTCGCTGATCAATATTTTGTATTTGTCTTTAGTATCAACCAGGATAGGAAGAGTGGACATTTTTGCAGCTGCGTTCCAGGTTGATGCCGCGATATGCGTATACATTTCTTCAGACGATGTTTTAAAACCGCTGGCCTGTTGCAAATGCACCAGATAGTCTGCCGGGAAGTTAATAGCAAAATCCTCGTTCAATACCTCTATTTCGCCTTTTTTACTGGTGATGATACGGTACGCAATACCATCGTCAAAAGCACGAAACTCAACCGCGTAATCGCCTTTAAACGTTAACAATAAAGAGTTATACACGCTTTTTACAGTACTGAATTTTATAGGCACAATTGGCTTAATAGTTTCATCGCCTTTACCTTTTTTGCTTGACGACAGTTTTGGGTTAGCACCCAGCACACCATCTTTAAGGCTAAGGCCCAGGTGGTTTTTGGTAAGCAGCTCTTTACCGCCACCGCTAATGGTGTAGTATATTTTGTCGCCAAGGGTAATGGCTACCTTCAGGTCGCCGTTGGGCGATGCAAGGTCAATAGCTTTGCTTTGCGCAAAAGTTTGGTTGGCTGCTACACACAACAGCAGCAGGCAGCAAACAAGTTTGTTGATAAGCTTCATTTCGAAATTTTAATTGGTTTTATAATACGGGCCTAAATGTAATTTTTTTTGGGCGATATAGCTAATGCTTTTGTCTAATTACTGTTGCAATCGTTTGCGGGGATGGGCATTGTCGGGCTTGCATTGCTTTATAAGGGTGGCACCTACGGAGCCTAAAATACTTTAGATTTTTTCTATAAACAGGAAACTCCTACGGAGTTAGGCGTAGCGCTCTGGTATCAAAGCTGACAGAAAAGTTAATGTTAACGTACCCCTGCCGACGCCTACGCCGGAGGAGTCACCTGTTTATAGTAATTTATTGCCTTAACATCAGGCTCCATAGGTGCCACCTTTCACCCCTGTTTAAAAAGGTTCAATCTCCATTTTACTTTTTAATTTTAAACCTTACTTTTATCGCAACCACCAATACCCAACCTATGTTTAAAATCAAAAACCTCGTCGTTCTTTCGGCTTTTGTGGCTTCGGCTTTAGTGTTGCTTAGTTTTATCAAAGGCGATCCCAAAACATCGCGACAGCAAACAAAAAAGCCTTTAAACATTGTGCTCATTATTGTTGACCAATACCGCGCCGACGCCAGTAAACGCGAGGGTTTTGCACTAAACACTACCCCATTTTTAGACAGCCTTGCCCAAACCGGAACCTGGTTTAACAAAGCCTATTGCGCCGCGCCTATCTGTGCGCCCAGCCGTATCAGCATGTTTACAGGGCGTTTCCCAAGCGCTACGCACACCCGGTCAAACTTCAACATCCAGGATGCTTTTTACAGCAAAGATTTGGTTGATGTGCTAAAGGCCAATAATTATAACACGGCGCTCATCGGCAAAAACCATACTTACCTAACGCCTAAGATGTTTGACTACTGGCGCAATGTTGATCACCTGGGCGAACCACAGGTTACCGACCCCAAATTGAAAGAGGTTAACGAGTTTTTGAAAGACACGCATTTTTACATGTCGGCCAAAGCAGCCCCATTCCCTGCAGAACTGCAGCAGCCATCGCGCATATTGAAATATGGCACCGAGTGGATCAGCAAATTAAAAGCCGACGGTAACGATAAGCCTTTCTTTTTATACATGTCTATCCCCGAACCGCACAACCCTTACCAGGTGTCTGAGCCGTATTACTCCATGTTTCCGCCTAATACCCTGCCACCTTTTAAAACCGGCAAGGCATCGTTACCAACAAAAGGCAATAAATGGCAATTGCATCAACAACTACTCACTATGGGTTATGGCGACTACGAGAGCCAAATTCCCCGTATCCGTAGCAACTATTATGGCATGATGCGTTTGATTGACGACCAGATGCGCAACTTTGTAAACTACCTTAAGAAAAACGACCTGTACGATAATACCCTGCTTGTTTTTGTTGCCGACCATGGCGACTTTACCGGCGAGTATGGCCTAATTAAAAAGGGCATTGAGGTGCCCGATTGCCTTACCCGCATCCCCATGATATGGCATGGCCCCGGCATTGTGCAAAGCAAGCTGCCCCATACCGCCCACGTAAGCAACGTTGATATTATGCCCACGCTTTGCGGCATGATAGGCACACCAATACCCGATGGCGTACAAGGGCGCAGCCTATGGCCGATGCTTACCGGCAAGCCTTACCCAAAACAAGAGTTTGCCAGCATGATGGTGCAGCAAGGTTACGGCGGGTTACATTATGTAAATTTTGAGGAATACGACCCATATACACAAGATGGTACAGTAACTAAAGGACAGACCGAAGCCGACGAGCTGAACACGTGGTCGCAAAGCGGATCGATGCGGATGTTGCGCAAGGATGATTATAAGCTGGTGTATGATATGCAGGGCGCCGGCCAACTATACAACGTTAAAGCAGACCCGGCCGAGGTAAACAACCTTTACGGCAACGAAAAATACGCCAAAAAACAAATGGAACTATTGCAGGACCTGATGACCTGGGATCTGCGTGCGCAAGACCCGCTACCCCTGCCCCGCCGCGGCGGCAAACGCCAGTACGGTTTTAAGCGCGACCCTAATAATTACTGGACACCGTACGTTAATGAACCTGCGGAGAATGTGAAGAAAAAGAAATAAAAGCAACACATTGCGTCTCCCGTAGGACATACATCCTCTGTAACACCCAATGACGTAGAGACGCAATACTTTGCGTTTCCCGTATTTCTGTCTGAACCCTGATTCGTAGGATTTAAGGATTACAAGATTTATTGGAATACCTGTCGCGTAGAGACGCAATACTTTGCGTCTCTCGTATTTTTGTCTGAACCATGATTCGTAGGATTTAAGGATTACAAGATTTTATTGGAAAACCTGTCGCATGGGAGACGCAAAGAATTGCGTCTCTACAAAAAAATATTTTGTTTTTTAAATAATCAATCGTAATATTGCGATACACAATGGGACTAACAAAATCAGAAATATTCTCTAAAGAACAAAACGAGCTGGCAGCCTTGCTAAAAGCAATGGCACATCCTGCGCGAATAGCTATTTTGAATAAGATCATTTCATCAAACGCTTGCATTTGCGGCGATTTGGTTGACGAATTAGGTTTGGCCCAGGCAACTATATCGCAACATTTAAAAGAATTAAAGAATGCCGGCATTATACAGGGCACCATAGAAGGCGTAAAAACCTGTTATTGTATTGAACCTAAAACCTGGAAACGTTTACAAAATCAGTTTACGGCTTTTATGGCTACTTATAAAGGTGATGTAAACTGCTGCTAAAAAAAATTTGAACTAATCAATCGTAATATTACAATGGAATACACAGAACTAATGAACTGGCAGGCTTTTAAAGCAAAGTTAGTTCAAAACCCGCAACTGCACTTGCAGTTTCAATATGCCGATGCAACATGGGTGGATGCTTCATACCATATCACCGAGATAAAACAGGCACCCATCACCTCGGTAGACTGCGGCGGACAGATGAACAGCTGGACGGAGATCATTATACAATTGTGGGAACCGTCAAGAAAAGACAGTGATAAAGCCATGCCGGTAAGCAAAGCGCTTTCTATCATTCAACTGGTAGAAAAAAGCCTGCCGCTTGATCCCTTGGGCATAGTAAAAATTGAATTTGGTAATTCGGCTTATGACACACGGCAAATGTATCCGGGCGCTTTTATTATGGAGGGCGAAGATCTGGTAGTTGATCTTAATCCAGATTTTACGCAGTGTAAAGCCATAAACAGGGGTGGCAGCTGTGGCACTACCGATGATGGCGACGAATGTTGTACGCCTGCGCCTGCAATGGCTAAACCTAAAATACAACTGGCTAACCTGGTAAACAATAACCAGTCGTGCTTGCCAGGTTCAGGTTGCTGCTAATGTTTACAAGTGTAATTAAATACAAAAAGCCCATCACCATTACCACAGCCGTAATTGTGTTACAGTTAATTTTTGGTTGGGATGCTAAATTCTGCATCATTAACCTCATATGGTTATTATTTTAAGTTGGATATGAAAAATATACTAGTGCTATGCACCGGCAACAGTTGCCGCAGCCAGATTGCCCACGGTTATCTTGAACATTTTGCCGGCGACAAGGCAAATATGTACAGCGCCGGCATTGAAACGCATGGCGTAAACCCAAAGGCCATAGAAATTATGAAAAGCGACGGGATAGACATTTCGGCCAATACATCAAACAACGTTAACGAATATCTTGACATTGATTTTGACTACGTAATAACTGTTTGCGATAATGCTAAAGAAAGCTGCCCTTACTTCCCCACAAAAGCGGTTAAGCTGCATTACAATTTCCCCGACCCGGCCAAAGCAACCGGCACCGAAGAGGAAGTGATGAAAAAGTTTGAGGAAGTGAGAGATATGATCAAAGCGTATATAGCTGATTTTGTGAAACAAAACCTGGACTAACAAATTTGTCAAATCCTGAGATTGAGTGTGCCGGATGTCATCCTGAGCCTGTCGAAGGGTGGCGCGCAAAGGCCCTTGCACGCATGGTTCAACGGGCTCACCATGACGGCCCTCCTTATTCATCCTGAGATTGAGTTTGCCGGATGTCATCCTGAGCCTGTCGAAGGGTGGCGCGTAAAGGCCCTTGCACGCATAGTTCGACGGGCTCACCATGACAGTCTTGCCTCGATAGCTAAATACCAATTCTATCCGTTACGTCATTGCGCGGCCACTACGCAACCCACGATTTGCAAATCAATGTGCTTTATCTTTGTCGAGGGCTTTTATTTGCTATCGCGGATGAAAGACTGCATTTAAATGTCCTGTTGGGGATTGCTTCGTACCTCGCAATGACGCGTTTTATAAATGCACCGGGGTATCCTCCTTATCCTAGCAACCAACTGTGTTAACCTCGCGTTTAAAAATTACTTTATTATCCCGCTCAATATAGTCGCCCGATATAACCAAATAAGAATAATCAGGCTTATACCCTGCGCTATGGCTTTTGATAACTATTTTGTCGTTAACCTTTAATTGCTGAAAATTGGCAGAATCAAATTCAACAATATAGGTTACACCATTAATGCTAACCATAACTCCTTTTAAACCTAATGCATTATCGTTTGCGCGCGACGGAATAGAAAGCGATGTTACTACTGCCTGCATACTGGTAAAATCTGTTAGGTGCTGCCTTATTTTAACACCACTGGCCAATACTTTTTCACGCTCAAACAAAGTTTCCCATTCTTTAAATATACTACCTCTAAAAGAAGCTTTCCATTTTCGTATTGCCTCGCTACTGGCTGCAGTGTCGGCAACAGCTAACGGCTTTAAGGATGGGTTGTAAGAAGTTTCGCTTTTGGTTTCGCGATTAGCGAATACTATTCCGCTTACTACAACCATTGGTAAAATGAGCACATAAATTACGTTTTTCATAGCTTTAAAAGTTTATACAGCAAAACTACTTTAACATCCTATAGCACAACGAATTTGGATTGTAAATTAAATTGTAAACTTTGTAAATAAACGCTTTATAGCATAAACAAGCATTGTTAAGAAATCTATATGCACGCAATTTAGTTAGAGATTACACCACTCCTTCTAACCATTACGTCATTGCGAGGTACGAAGCAATCCCCGATATGCTAATCATTGTGCGGTATCTTTGCCGAGGGCTTTTATTCGCTGTCGCGGATGAAAGGCTGCATTTAAATGTCCTGTTGGGGATTGCTTCGTACCTCGTAATGACGCGTGTTTATTTTAGCCTAAAACTGCCGAGGTCACAAAGAAACCACAGAGATCACAAAGCAAACAAATAGACCTGATGTAATATCAATTTACTGTTAAAAACTGCTTTTGCCCCGCAGCATTAATAACCTTTATTACTTTTTTTCCTTTAGGCAATATCAAATGTTTTGTGTCGGCTTTGCTATCTAACTGAATAACGTCCAAAGGGACAGCTTTGTCTACAGTTTCATTAACGTCATAAGCAAAAACAAGGCATGGAAATTTAATGCTGATGGTGCCGGCGATATACACGTACCGGTTGTCAGCTTTTTTTAACCAATGTGGCCTGCCCTTTATATAGCGGGTAGCAGGGTGATAAATATTCATATCAAATCCCTCTACATCGTTAACAGTATTAAATACCTTGCCCGCGGTATTTATAAATACAGCGCTGTAGGATAAGTCAGTCAACCGTCTGTATGGGCTATCAAAATCGGACCTGCTGGTTTCAGCCAGTTGTGCCTGGTCAATGGTTAATGGGTTAACGCCGGTGAGCCTTTTTAACCTGCCAGCCATAGCCAGGCCCCAATTTTTAACCGAATCTTCTAAAGCATGATCGTAGCCGCAATAGATAATAAACTTAGCCCTGGGGTGCTGCTTCATCACCTTTACTATATTGCTGGCCTGCTGTATCTCTCGTTCCTTATTGTCGGCCGCGTCATCAGCCTCATAAGAAAATGCAGTATAATTTAGTTTAAGCGCCTGCCTTATCAGCATACCAAAAGCAGGTTCGTTAATATAGCTCCATACTTCCTGCAGCGGGTATCGCCTTTTGTTAAGCGCTTTATCATCGTAGGCCAGCGCTTCAAAGCCAATAATAGTATATCCAAGTTTTTTTAGGTGCGGCAAAAGGCTGGCTGCAAATACCCTATGCCGGGGTTGGTTATGCGCCTCGTTAATAATGACGACAGACGTTTTTTTTGCCTGCTCAATAATATACGGAACCGCTTGCTGAGGTTTATAGGTAACAAAGTCAGCTTTTTTTGAAGGCGATAACGGTGCCCTATCATTAACAGTTCTGAAATGGTCAAGTGTACTAAGATCGAGCTTAAACTCGCCTATCATTGAATAATAAAATGCGCCTAGTTGAAACCGTACCGGGCTTTTATCATTAACTAAAACACTATCAATTTGATGTTTATACTGGTAACCGTAAGGCTGCTGCGCCACCGCGGTGATGCTAAACAAACACGCTAATAATAAACCGATAGTAGATTTCATAATGCAATTAACTAAATAATTAGTTAATTGCAAATTATACTTAAAAAGACTTATCAGATATAATTTGGTAATCTTCCAAACTTACAGCACCCTACCCTCTTGCACCGCCTTTTTCTCCATATGCTGCCCAACCATTATACCTATCAGTAAACCAAAAGGTATGCCCAGCCCCACCTTTTTTAAGATGATACCCAGGCCGGTACCAATAGCCATGCAAATGGCAAGCCATTGGCCGCTAACAGTGCCTTTTTTAACCAGGTTATATTTTTTTGAATACACCATCCACGACTCTGTGATCAGCGCGGTATAAGTATTCAGGTTTGCCTTAAATACATCAGTAGTTTCAGGCAGGGCGGCTATCAGCGCGTCGGCGTGGATCTTAAATTGCTCAATATCATCGTCTGTTACCAAAAAAGGCGGCACTACTGCTAGCAACTTTTCAGGATAGTCAAGTTTAAGCTTTTCAATTTCCTTATCAGTAAATATGGCGGCTTTTTGTTTGGCGCGGGTTTGGGCATCCAGCAGCCAGGCTTCAAATTGTTCGGTCATGTTTTTCAATTGTGATGAGCCATAAAAATAGCGCTTTAATTAACAAAAAACCACCAGGAAAAAACCAGGATTTATAAAGATAAATAACGATTTAACAAATATTATTACCAGCGTTTTGGAACCTTTTTGAGCTAACATATCATCATAAAAGAGTGATTCAATTTGGTGATTCACTGCTGAAAAGCGGCTAAAAACAAGTGTTTTTCAAATATCTGATTATTAGTAAATTACCAAAAAATCAAGTGTAAAAATCCTGACGAATAAGAGTGATTCAAACTGTTTCACTAAAACTACCAAATACTTAAATATCAGTGCATTAACAAAAACCCTGTTTCAACTGTTTCACTTTTTCCTGAAACAGTTGTAAAACAAAAAAAGGTCTCGCCATTCCCGGCGAAACCTTTTGAAATTTCAAAGCTATTTGATACTAAATATAGCGGTTGATCAAGTTCTCGATATACTCTTGTCTGCCGCTAATGGTAGCAGGTTCGCCGTTTTGGATAGCGTATTGGCGCAGGTCTTCTAAAGATAGTTTACCATCTTCAAAAGCCTTACCCTGACCACTATCAAATGAAGCGTAGCGATCTGTACGAATCTTCTTATAATCAGACTTTTGCAGGATATTGTCAGCAGTTATCAGGGCACGGGCAAAGATATCCATACCACCAATGTGGGCATAAAACAGGTCGGCCTGGTCTGTAGAGTTTCTGCGGATCTTAGCATCAAAATTGATACCACCGCCCTGCAAACCACCTGCTTCCAATATGATCAGCATTGACTCGGTCAACTCATTAATATCATTCGGAAACTGGTCTGTATCCCAGCCGTTCTGACTATCGCCGCGGTTAGCGTCAATTGAACCTAACAGGCCGCTATCCGCAGCTACCTGCAACTCATGCTGGAAAGTGTGGCCGGCTAATGTAGCATGGTTAACTTCAATGTTCAACTTAAAGTCGTTTAACAAGTCATACTTCTGCAAAAAGCCCAGCACCGTAGCCGAGTCATAATCATACTGATGTTTTGTAGGTTCGCAAGGTTTTGGTTCGATAAAGAATGTACCTTTAAAGCCTTGCTTGCGGGCATAGTCTTTAGCGGTGTGTAAGAAACGGGCAAGATGCTCCTGCTCGCGTTTCATGTTAGTATTCAACAGGCTCATGTAGCCCTCTCGTCCACCCCAGAATACGTAGTTCTCGCCACCCAAGGCAATAGTAGCATCTAAAGCAGCCTTAACCTGCGCCGCGCCATGCGTCAACACATGAAAATCAGGGTTAGTTGCTGCACCGTTCATGTATCGTTTGTGCGAGAACAGGTTGGCTGTACCCCAAAGTAGTTTAACACCACTTTCGGCCTGCTTTTGCTTAGCATAATCAACCAGTGCCTGCAGTCGGCGGTCGTTCTCTGCGATATCGTTACCATAGTCAACCACGTCCACATCATGGAAACAGTAGTAAGGCAAGTTCATTTTGGTTAAAAACTCAAATGCCGCGTCCATCTTATCTTTGGCGCGCTCAACGGCGTCGCTCTTTTTGTCCCACTCAAATACGTGGGTTGGCCCACCAAAGGGATCACCCCCATTACCCACAAACGAATGCCAATAGGCCCCCGCGAAGCGCAGATGCTCTTTCATAGCTTTGCCGGCTACTATCCTGTCGGCATCATACCAACGGAAAGTCAGCGGATTGTCAGACTCTAGTCCTTCGTATTTAATTTGGCCAATGCCTTTAAAAAATTCTGTTTCGCCTACTGTAATGCTCATATAATTATTAGATTATAGATTGATAGATTGTTAGTGTTTTAGTTGCTTTAATAGTAGTGCCTTCCAATCCTGGTAAACTGGCTCAAAGGCTTCGGTAGCTGTTGGTTCAATTAATTGCAGCGGCTGGGCGTTATGAAAGGCTTCTTTAGCAGATGCAAATATGCCCGCGCCAATGCCTGCACCTAATGCCGCGCCTACACTACCATCGTTATTGTATAGTTCAACAGGGATGCCGGTAGCGTTTACAAAGGTCTGCGCAAACAGGTCGCTTAGAAACAAGTTGGCCTTGCCGGCACGGATCACGTTGGGGCTCATACCGTTATGGCGCATAATGTCAACCCCATAGCGGAATGCACAGGCTATACCCTCTTGCACTGCTCTAAAGATGTGTGCTGGGCTATGCAGGTTAAGGTCTATATGGTGAAAGTGTACGCCTACCAATTCGTTGTTCAACATTCGCTCTGCACCATTACCAAAGGGCAGTATACGCAAACCTTCACTACCTAAAGGCGCTTTGGTGGCCTGCTCATTCATTTGCTGATAACTTACTGATGAACCAAACAAGTTCTTCGTCCAGCGGTATAAGCTGCCTGTGCCGTTGATACATAGCAATACACCAAGGCTCTTTTGCTGTTCTGTATAGTTAACGTGCGCAAAGGTGTTAACGCGCGATTGCTGATCGTAGGTCAACTCATCACTCACCCCGTATATTACGCCTGATGTACCAGCTGTCGCCGCTACCTCGCCTGGATTAAGAACGTTAAGAGACAACGCGTTGTTGGGCTGATCGCCAGCCTTATAAGCGATAGGGATGCCTGCTTTAAGCCCTAATTGCTGCGCGATACTTGCCGAAACGCCGCCGTGGTTTGAAAACACAGGCTGAACCCTGGGGAAAAAGCTTTCGTTAAAACCGTAATGATCTACAATAGCTTTGGATATACTGTTATTCTTAAAATCAAAGAAAACCCCTTCGGACAAGGCGGATATCGACGTAGTGATCTCGCCGCTTAGCTTCATTGCGATATAATCACCAGGCAGCATGACTTTGTCTATTTTGGCGTACAACTCAGGCTCGTTTTGCTTTACCCAAGCCAACTTGCTTGCCGTAAAATTACCCGGCGAGTTAAGCAAGTGCGACAGGCAGTAATCGTGTCCGATGGCATCAAAGGCTTGCGCACCAAGTTCAACCGCCCGGCTATCGCACCAAATAATACTATCACGAAGCAGGTTTTGATCTTTGTCAACCAAAACAAGCCCATGCATCTGGTAAGCAATACCTATTGCGGCAATATCCTGCGCATCGTACTTCTTAGTAGCGTTACATAACTGAATGGCCTGCTGCGCCTGCTGCCACCACATATCCGGCGACTGCTCGGCCCAACCCGGGTGCAAGGCCGTAATAGGCGATTCGGTATCCGGGTATTGCGCCGATGCCAGCGTTTTCTGCGTAGCAGCATCGACAACCGATACCTTTACAGACGACGTGCCTATATCAATTCCTAATAATAGCATGCTATTGATAGATAAGTTTTTTGTTAAAATTGGTTTATAGCGGTTTTAATTGCTGGCTGCAAATTAAATGTTTTTGCATACTTAATGTACAAAATACACTATTAATTTTTTGTAAACGATATTGCGAAGCTATTTTTTGCTTAGCGATGTTAATATTGTTTAAAAGAATGCCAGTATTCTTGCACAGACATTCTGCTTGGTAAAATCTTTGATGGTGATAGAAACACAAACGTTAATCTTTCGGTTATATCATAAAGACCAACATCATGCGAAAACTAGCGCTCGCCCTGATATTTACCGCCGGCTTGACTATAACTGCCAAAGCCCAGGACAAACCTATCACCCCAACTGAATATAAAGATAACGCAGGCAAGGTGGTTACGCTATGCGACACGGTTTACAGTGTAAGGATTTTTAGCGATACACTGACTTTACTTAATATGGGCGGCGCCTACCCACACCAAAAATTCACTATCGCGATTAAGGGCAATAAGCTACAGCTGGATTGGGTAAACCTTAAAAAGAAACACCTCTGTGTTACCGGCACGCTCGAACTATTTAAAAATAGCTGGCAAATTGTAGCGGCACAATCTAAGGATATAACGGTGAGCAAGTAAGCTTTACTACTTACATATAATTTGGCTAACGCGATATTGCGAGCAAATAAAATATGCAACAAACAACATATATCGTTTGATAAAGCGTGATATATAGTTTATAATTGCGAAACCAATTATAAAATTTTATCAAATGAACAAACTTGCTAACGGCGATTACGTAGTATTCCTTGTATACTTTCTTATCGTTGCAACTTATGGATGGTGGGTATACAAGCGTAAACGAGATGCCGATGCCACATCAAAAGATTATTTCCTAGCGGAAGGGTCGTTAACCTGGTGGGCTATAGGCGCATCCCTTATTGCGTCAAACATCTCATCAGAACAGTTCATAGCGATGAGTGGTTCCGGCTTCAAAATAGGGCTTGCAATCGCCACATATGAATGGATGGCCGCTGCCACTCTTATCGTTGTTGCCATATTCTTTATACCCGTCTACCTTAAAAACAAAATATTCACTATGCCGCAATTTTTAAATCAGCGGTATAACGGCACTGTAGCTATGATTATGGCAGTGTTCTGGTTATTATTATATGTCATAGTAAATCTAACTGCTATTTTATATCTGGGAGCTTTAGCCGTCCATACCATTTCTGGTATAAACACTACCTATTGTATCTGGGGTTTGGCTGTATTCGCGATTATCATTACGCTTGGTGGCATGAAAGTAATCGGTTACACAGACGTTATCCAAGTGTTCTTTTTAATTTTGGGCGGATTAGTTACTACTTATATTGCGGTAAACTTGGTATCAGCCCATTATGGTCAAACGGGGCTTATGGCTGGCTTTAAAATAATGGGAACGGAAGCAAGTGATCACTTCCATATGATTCTCAACAAGGACAACGCTAATTACGCATCCCTTCCAGGCTTAACGGTCCTTATTGGTGGTATGTGGATCGTAAATTTAAATTATTGGGGATGTAATCAGTATATCACACAGCGGGCGTTAGGAGCTGATTTAAAAACTGCTCGTGGCGGTATTTTATTTGCGGCATTTCTAAAGTTATTAATGCCTCTGATAGTGGTGGTTCCTGGAATTGCCGCCTATGTGCTTTATAAAGACGGTGGCTTTACCACCGAGTTATTGCAAAACGGCGAAGTAAATCCAGATCGTTCATATCCTGTATTGTTAAATCTATTACCTACAGGTTTAAAAGGTTTATCATTTGCAGCCCTTACAGCTGCTATTGTTGCATCATTAGCTGGTAAAGCAAATAGTATCGCAACCATCTTTACCATGGATATTTACAAAAAGCTAGATCCTGGCATGACTGATAAAAAGATGGTGCGGGTAGGTAAAATCACAGTATTAGTAGCAATGGTAATTGCCATAATAATATCCCCTTATTTAGGAATCGATAAAAAAGGCGGATTCGAATTTATTCAGGAATATACTGGTTTTGTATCACCTGGCATTTTTGCCATGTTTATTCTAGGGTTTTTCTGGAAAAAAGCAACCTCAAATGCTGCGCTGTTTGCAACCATCGGTGGTTTCGGCTTTTCCGTCTTATTGAAGAAACTTCCCCTTTTTATGAACTTGGAATTTTTAAAAAGTACTGGATTTGCTACGCTGGTGCAGCAAGAAGACAAGACATATTTGTGGGAAATACCGTTTATTGATAGAATGGGATTTGTCTTCCTAATATGTGTTGTGGGTATGTATATAATATCTATGATTGAGAATTCAAAAGGCAACAAAGTA
The DNA here is from genome assembly GCA_040386815.1 of Bacteroidota bacterium. Taxonomy (GTDB): domain Bacteria; phylum Bacteroidota; class Bacteroidia; order Sphingobacteriales; family Sphingobacteriaceae; genus Mucilaginibacter. Next base: position 34,294 of record JAZKET010000118.1, read on the forward strand.
AATGCGCTTGAAGTTGATACAAAGATGTTTAAAACAAGTACTGGCTTTGCTGTTGGAGCGCTTATAGTAAGCGGTATATTAGTAGCTTTATATTCAATATTCTGGTAGGATATTAATCTTCATATAAAAAGGTCCCGGCACGAAAAACCGGGACTTTTTTATTTAAACTATTTACCCTCCATCACCCAAAAAAATGTTTATTTGCATCCTGTAAATCAAAACAAACCATAATAACATGATACCTGATTTAGAAGAGGCCTTTCGCTGGTACGGCCCACATGATAACGTTACCCTGCAAGCTATAAGACATACCGGCGCTACCGGCATTGTTAACGCATTGCACCATATACCTACCGGCCAGGTTTGGCCCCTTGAAGAAATACAAAAACGTAAAGATATTATTGAAGCTGGTGGTTTTAAATGGTCAGTTGTAGAGAGTGTAAACGTGCACGACAGTATTAAAACTGCCGGCCCCGAGCGCGATCAACATATCAAAAACTACATCGAAACACTAAAGAATCTTTCTGCGGCAGGCATTAGCATTGTGTGTTATAATTTTATGCCTGTGTTAGATTGGACCCGCAGTGATATTGATTACCGCCTGCCAAACGGCGCATCGGCATTGCGTTTTCATGCACCGGCCTGGAGAGCGTTTGATCTTTACATACTTAATCGCCCCGAAGCAGCTAACGAGTTTACTGCCGAAGAACAACAGGAAGCAAAACAATACCTGAATAGCTTAAGCGCTGACGAAATAACCTTGCTTACCAACAACATGATGGCTGGCCTTCCCGGCACTAAAGATGTGCTGACAGTTGAACAATTTAAAAATATTATAAAGCGTTACGATGGTGTTGACGCTGCGGCGTTAAAGGCTAATATGGCTTATTTTCTTCAGGCTATTATTCCTGATGCTGAAAAGCTGGGCATTAAGATGTGTGTGCACCCTGACGATCCACCTTTCCCAATATTTGGTTTGCCAAGGATAGTATCAACAGAACAGGATTTGAACGATGTGGTTAATGCAGCACCGTCACCAAGCAATGGTTTAACTTTTTGCACGGGCTCTTTAGGTGCCCGTGGCGATAACGATTTGCCGGGTATTGTTGAACGTTTGGGTCAGCATTTTCATTTTCTACACCTGCGCAACGTTAAACGCGAGGCTGATGGCAGTTTCTATGAAGATAACCATCTAGAAGGCAGCACAGATATGTATGCCGTAATGAAAGCCCTTGTACTTGAACAAAAGAAACGCCAGGATGCCGGCCGTACAGATGCTGCAATACCAATGCGCCCAGACCATGGACATAAGTTACTAGACGATTTTAATTACGATACCTTCCCGGGATATTCTGTTATTGGCCGACTGAAAGGTTTGGCAGAGTTGAGGGGGTTGGAATTGGGGGTTAAGAGGAGTTTGTTGTAAACCCATTCATAGCCAGTGTCAATTCGATAAGAGGAACGAGTGAGAAATCTTTTACACCCGGCTACCAAGAGCATGTATAAGATTTCTCGCTACGCTTCGAAATGACATTTTTCTAATACAGTCTCAACAAAACAATTCTCCCCCTTTCCTCCTTATATAAGGCAACGCTACCATACAAAGCGCCGTACTTAAAATATGCCCTATATAGCAGCAACATCTACTATTGATCTTCCTTATAAAACACCACAACAACAGGTAAAACAACAAGCACATGATCTGTTTTCGGCTAACTTTCCGCAAACAGACCGGCTAATCTTTGCTTTTGATAATACAGAGATTGTCACCCGTAATTTCTGTAAACCTTTAAGCTATTACGCCGAGCCAAATACGTTTGAGCAGCGTAATAACGATTATATCGAAAACGCGCTGAAATATTCAGTACAAGCTATTGAAGATTGTATTGAAAAGTCTGCTATAAACAAAGATGATATTTCCGACCTGTTCTTTATATCAACAACTGGCTTGGCAACGCCAAGTATTGATGCGTTGATCATTAACCAAATGCGGTTAAATCCGCATGTTAACCGCAGTCCGCTGTGGGGTTTGGGCTGTGGCGGCGGGGTGTCAGGGATGGCTAAGGCTTGTTCGGTAGCTATTGCAAATCCTAAAGCGGTTG
>JAZKET010000118.1:36405-41100 GCA_040386815.1 Bacteroidota bacterium
GTGGCGGTAGAGTTATGTTCGCTTACGCTGATAAAAAGCGACTACAGCAAAAGCAACTTCATTGGCTCAAGCCTGTTTTCAGACGGTATAGCGGCAGTTATCATCAAAGGCGACTCGTATGCCCAATCAAACCAAAAGATAGATTACATTGCTTCCAGCAGCAAATTATATTATGACTCGTTGGATGTAATGGGCTGGGATTTTAAGGATACCGGTTTTAAGGTTTTGTTTTCAAAAGATATCCCTACTTTCATCCATGAAAATGTAAAGCATGACATCACTGAATTTTTAGGAAAACAAAATTTAAATTTAAGCGATATCAAAAACTTCATCTTCCACCCAGGCGGTAAAAAAGTTTTAGATGCTTATACTGATGCATTAGGCGTTGAAGGCGACTTTTTAAACCAAACCCGGACTGTAATGAATGATAACGGCAACATGAGCAGTGCTACTGTGCTTTATGTTTTAGAGCGATTTATGAGCGAGGGCTTTGAAGACGGCTATGGGCTGATGATGGCCATGGGGCCAGGCTTTTCTAGCGAAATGGTTTTATTGAGGATGACAAACAACTAAGCTGATGTACTTTATAATTTTCATATCGTTGCTGATATTTCAGCGTTTGTCTGAGCTTTACATATCGCGTCGAAACGAGAAATGGTTGCTGGCCAACGGAGCCATACAGTACGGGCAAAGCCACTATCCATTTATGGTGGGCATGCACACGGCATTTATAATCTCCATCATATTTGAATATAATTGGCGCGGCGGCACACCGATAAACTGGGGATTTTTGATCGCTTTTCTATTAGTACTATCCTTTAAGTTTTGGGCCTTATCATCGCTGGGTAAGTATTGGAACACCAGGATCTATCGCATACCAAACGTATATCCGGTAAAAAAAGGCCCATATAAAATATTCAAGCATCCAAACTATATGGAAGTTGTTTGTGAGATTGCGCTTATCCCCTTAGTATTTGGTTTATACTACACAGCAATAATATTCACCCTACTTAATGCGGCGATGTTGTATGTAAGAATAAGTGTAGAAAATAAAGTGTGGAGCGATAGCGTTAAAAACTAACTTTCTGTTTCTGGCGATGTATCCCGCTTACTCATTTTAAAGGCGATGTAATAAAATATCAGGAATGCAAAAAAGCTTGCCAGCACTTCAATATCATCGATATAAGGAAAAATAGGAATGGCTTTGTAAACAGCATTTCCAAACGCTGCCAGCGCACCAAGGGCGCATAAGACAGAGATCAATCTTTTCATTTAAACTATGAGTTAGGGTACTCGGGGCAATGCTGTAACCGGTTAACTACCAGTAACAATAACCTAATTTAAATTGAATAATTATATCATCAAAAAAAATCGTAAAATTTAACCAACGGTTTGGGGCAGCTAATCGTAAAACGAAAATACTTTCAAAATACAATTAGCCACCCCAATATACAGTTAAACCTTACACTCTTTTAAATACTGACGCTGCTAAAGGCGAAAGGGTGATACGGATAGAATTATCTTTACCATGCCAGTTAACCTGGTCGCTTTGGATGGTTTTGGTGTTTTCTATGCCGCTACCCCAAAACTGCTGGCTGTCTGAGTTAAATATCTCTTTCCAGGTACCTTCAGCAGGTACGCCCACTCTGTAATTGGTGCGCGACACAGGGGTCATATTCAACACAACCACTAAGTCATTTTTACTATCATGTCCCTTACGGGCAAACACCACTACCGAGTCGTTAGCGTTGCCGCCGTCTATCCATTCAAAACCCTCGGGCGAAAAGGCTTTTTCGTATAATGCAGGCTCAGATTTGTAAACTTCATTCAATGCCCTGATGGTTTCGCTAATACCTTTATGATTAGGGTATTCGGTTACGTGCCAATCTAATGCAGTCTGGTAGTTCCACTCTGTACCCTGGCCAAACTCGCTGCCCATAAACAACAATTTAGCGCCGGGGTGCATAAACATATAGCTATACACCAATCGTAAGTTGGCAAATTGCTGCCACTCATCTCCTGGCATTTTGCGCAGCATAGAGCCTTTGCCATACACTACCTCATCATGACTGAAAGGCAGCATAAAGTTTTCGGTAAAGGCATATATCAAGCTAAACGTTAGCTGGTTGTGGTGATATTTACGATTGATAGGATCTTCTCCAAAATACTTAATGGTATCGTGCATCCAGCCCATCATCCATTTCATACCGAAACCTAGACCGCCTGCATAAACCGGGCGACTTACGCCTGTAAACGAAGTTGATTCTTCGGCAATGGTTTGCACATCGGGGAAATGCGCGTAAACAGCTTCGTTAAATTCTTTTAGGAATGATATCGCTTCAAGGTTTTCGTTACCTCCGTAAATGTTTGGCTCCCATTCCCCTGCTTTACGCGAGTAATCCAGGTAAAGCATTGACGCTACCGCGTCTACACGTAAACCATCCACATGGTATCTGTCTAGCCAAAACAAGGCGTTACTGATCAAGAATGCCCTAACCTCGTTACGGCCGTAGTTAAATATATATGATTTCCAATCGGGGTGAAAACCTTTGCGCATATCTGCATGCTCATACAGGTGCGAACCATCAAAATTGTAAAGCGCCATAGCATCCCCCGGGAAATGCGAAGGCACCCAATCCATAATAACGCTTATACCCTCCTGATGAAAACGTTCTATCAACAGCATTAACTGCTGTGGCGTGCCATAGCGGGATGACGCAGCGAAATAACCGCTAACTTGATAGCCCCAACTTGGGTAATAGGGGTGCTCAGCAATCGGCATAAATTCTACATGGGTAAAGCCCATATATTTAACATAGGGCACCAGCATATCTGCCAGTTGCTCATAAGTATAAAATTCGTCTGGGCGGTCAAAATCGCGCGCCCATGAACCTAAATGCACTTCGTAAACAGAGTATGGCTTATCTAACGCGTTATGCTGATACCGGGTAGACATCCATTTATTGTCTGTCCAATCGTAATAGGTATCAGCCACTATAGAACCTGTACGCGGCGGTATTTCCCAACGCAAAGCAAACGGATCGCTTTTCTCCAGATCCTCGCCGGTATTTGAGTTGATAAAATATTTATAAACTTCGCCAACACCAACATTAGGTATAAAACCTTCCCAGATACCCGATCCATCCCAGCGCACATACAGCGGATGCGATGCTTTGTCCCAGCCGTTAAAATTGGCTATTAGCGATACATAGTGCGCATTTGGTGCCCAAACGGCAAAATAGGTACCCACTACCCCATTATGTTCAACAACATGCGAACCTAATTTATCGTACAGCTTATAATGCTTACCCGACTGAAACAACGCTATATCAAAATCAGAAAAACGGCTATACGGTATAACCGCCTTAAACTGCTCGGCCATTGTTAAATTACTTATAGGCTCTGCCAACTTTTTGGCCGGAGCCTTCGGCTTAGTTTCTTTTGCTGTAGTAGCCTTAGCAGCAGCTGCCTTTTTAGTAGTTGCCTTTGGTGCCGTAACTTCAGCCTGTTCCTTTACTGCTTTGGTTTTGGTTGCTTTTGCAGGCTTTGCGTCCGCAGATTCGGGTTTAGTAACAGTAGTTTTTTTCGCCATAGTGGAAAGCCTTCTCGGGGCATTTAGATTTAACTCAATAATAAGAATGAGTTTTGGTTATAACAACTAAATACACCACTATTGTTTGCTGATCTACAAAATGATACAAAAAAGCCCCGCGAAACTCGCGGGGCTTTAAATCATAAAATCTAAATAATCTTAAAAATCTAGTTCTTATTTAGATATTTCTATCTTCTTAAAGTTTTTACTGTATTTAAACTCCAACACTTTATCATTCACGGCAAAATCAGTTATCGTCTTGCCGTCAACAGTAATTTTTGACGGTTTAAATGGCAAGCCTGATACGCTGAAAGCATAAGTTTCATATCGAGGCGTGTATAAACCCTCCATACTTTGATTAATAGTATAGCTGGTTTTGCTACCGCTTACCGCAAATTTCTTTTCAGAGTAGATGTCCTGTTCGTAAGCGAATGTCTCACCATAATCCTCAAAGAAGAAAGAGTTAGCCTCAGTTTCTGTATAGTAGCAGTTTAATTTAACCTCTTCAATTTCTTTCTCGCCAACATACTGCATTACCGGGTACTCAGGAATAACAGAACCGGCTTTAACAAAGATCGGGATGGTTTCTAACGGCGTTTCAACCTCAATTTCTCTACCACCGTCAACCACTTCAAGTGTCCAAAAATTATACCACTTGCCTACTGGCAAGTAAACTATACGGCTTTTTTGTCCTGGCTCTAATACCGGGCAAATCAATATTTTATCGCCATAAGTAAACTCATCCTGACGGAAGTAATTGTCAGACTCTATTTGCTCCTGCATCACTATTGGCCTTAAAATTGGGAAACCATAACGGTGATGCTCCCAGAAGGTTGAATACAGGTAAGGAATCAGTTTATAACGTAGCTCAATGAATTTACGATTGATAGCAGTATATGGCTCACCAAAGCTCCATGGCTCGCGCTCCTTGGTATCACCGGCAGAGTGCGCACGCATAAACGGCGCGAAAGTGCCTAACTGAATCCAACGGGTAAACAGTTCGCCATCAGGCTCGCCGCTAAACCCGCCGATATCTGTACCGCAGAAAGATATACCCGACATTGATAAACGCTGCAACTGCACGTTGCCTAGTTTTAAATGCT
>JAZKET010000119.1:0-5981 GCA_040386815.1 Bacteroidota bacterium
TGTTGAGGTTGACCATAAACGTGCCACCTGGACCATTACAGACGAGGGAGACGGCTTTGATTACAACAACCTGCCAGACCCCACTGCCGAAGAAAACCTGGAGAATCTTACCGGTCGTGGTGTATTTATTATTAAACACCTTGCAGACCAATGTGTATTTAATACTAAAGGTAATGAGGTTGAATTGCTTTTTAAATTATAATGCCCGTTATAAATTTTTTTGAAGAGGATATAACCTACAAGCTTAAAGACAAAATAAAGGTGCGCCGGTGGATAACCGACACCATTAAGGCCGAAGGTTATAAACTGGATGAACTGAATTACATTTTCTGTTCGGACGCTTACCTGTTACAGATAAATCAGCAGTATTTAAATCATGATACGTTTACGGATATTGTCACCTTTGATAACGCTGAAGAAGATGGCGTAATTACCGGCGATATCTTTATATCTATACCCCGGACGCAAGAAAATGCCGAAAAATTTAAGGTATCGGCTACAGATGAGCTGCATAGGGTTTTGATACATGGTGCCCTGCATTTGTTAGGCTATTTGGATAAGAAACCTGCCGACAAACAAAAAATGACAGAAAAAGAAGATTACTATTTGGCTAAACGTGAGTTTATTAGCTAATTTTACCCTAACGAACAATACCAACTTAACAACAACATGAAAATATTAGCACTTGTACTTGCGCTGCTTTTTGTAAGCGCGCCACCGGCTTCGGTTTATGATTTTAAGCTGAAGACCATTGACGGAACTGCATTTTCGTTAAAGAAATTTAAAGGCAAAAAAATATTGGTAGTTAATACTGCTTCTAAATGCGGTTTCACCAAGCAATATACCGATTTGCAAAAACTATCAGAAACCTATAAAGACAAATTGGTTGTAGTAGGTTTCCCGGCAAATAATTTTGGTGGACAGGAGCCCGGCAGCGATGCTGAGATCAAAACTTTTTGTTCTGATTTGTTTAAAGTATCTTTCCCTATGAGCACTAAAGTGAGCGTTAAAGGCGACGACATTTCTCCGTTGTTTAAATACCTTACCGAGGCTGAAAACCCAGACTTTACCGGCGAGGTTAAATGGAACTTTGAGAAGTTTTTGTTAGATGAAAATGGCAAGCTAATACACCGCTACCGCTCTGCTACAACGCCAATGGACCCTAAAATTACTGCTGCTTTATAAGCAGTACGCTGCAGCAACAAAAAAAGCCATCCGTTTGGGGATGGCTTTTTTTGTTTTATATAAATTCTTTTGCCATTGCGAGGAACGAAGCAATCGCGCATAGACTGGCCTGCTACTTTTCTACTTGCGATTGCTTCGTTCCTCGCAATGACAGGGTGGTTAGATTGAGGTTAACTCCTCTACATATACTTCATCATATCCCACAACATATCATATCCGGCATTTATAACACGGTCTTTTTCATCATCATCAAAATCGCTTGAAATTAAATACTGATAAATGCCCTGCACATGGCTGTTAAATATGGATATGATCAAGCTTACGGGTTGTTGCTTTAGCAGTTTTTTGCGAATGCCTTCGGCAATGAAACCGGCGTAACCAACAGTATGCAGCTCCATTTTCTCAGGCGATACCTGGGCAAAGTGTGGCGAAAAATTGAACTGCTGTATGTAGAAAAACTTCTGGCGGTTGTTTAATGCCCATTTAACAGAATAAACAAATATGTTTCTGAACTTGATGCTAACAAAATCATCGCGGATGATAATGGCCTGGATGTCTTTAGCATTCTCGTCCCTTATGCGGTTATACAGATCAACAACTAAATCGTCCTTGGTTTTATAATGATAAAAGAGGGTGCCATTGGCTACGCCAGCCTCGGCGGCAATTTTAGCAGTAGGCGTGCCGTGGAAACCGTCCGTTACGAATAATCGTAACGCGGTTGCCTGTATTTGTTCTTGCTTGGTCACAACAGTATCAGAAACTTAATTAGTTCCTAAATATAATTTTTTTAACCTGTTGTTTAAGTACTTACAAATAAAATTTATGTTAATTTTTAGCCGCTTTCTTTAATGCCTTTTCGCGCTCTTTGGCCGCTTTCTCTTTAGCTTCCTGGATTTTTTTAAGCGAGTCTTGCTTAGCCTTTTCTTTCTTTTTAAAGAAGCCCTTTAACAGGAAGTTGCTTTGGGCCGCTTTAAGATCCTCGTTAAGTGTATTGGTAGTTTTATGCACCGTTTTCATGGTTGACTTGGCTTGTGAGATAGTGCTTTCCATTTCTCGGGCCATTTTATCGCTGTTTAACAGTCGGCCAATACTGCCCTGCCCATTATTAACCTTAGCTACTACCTGAGACAGATTCTCGATAAGCGTACCGGCATTATCTGCCATTTTGGTGAATTTTCCAATCATCTTATCCATATCAATTGGGTTAACAGAGCCAATTTTATCGCCATCTTCAACCATTTCAGTAGTATTAGCGCCGCCCGGCATCAGTACAATCAGTTTGTCCCCCATCAAACCGTCGCTGCCTATGCTCATGCGCGCATCTTTCTTAATAAACTTTTTAACCTCTTTTTCAATGGTTACCGTTACGTTTACCGCGGTATCGTTAGTGATGGCTATATTATCAACCACGCCAACATTAATGCCCGCAAAACGCACGTTATTGCCTACCTGCAGGCCGTTAACGTTATTAAACACCCCGTTTAGCTTAAACGTAGCGCTAAACAAGCTTTTTTGATTGCCGATAAAGAAAACGGCGGCTATAAGCACCAGTAAACCAATGAAGGTGAACAAGCCTATACGTACTTTTTGCGATGGGGTAATTTTCATGATATATCGATAAAATATGATTTAACAATTTCGTTGTTTGATTTGTGCAGTTCGTCAAAGGTGCCCTCTGCCAGGTATTCGCCCTCGTTCATGATCACCACACGGTCGGCAACTACGCGGGCGCAGTCCATATCGTGGGTAATGATGATAGCGGTGGTTTTATATTTCTTTTGCATTTCAAGGATCAGCTTACTAATCTCGCGCGATGTGATGGGATCAAGCCCGGTAGTAGGCTCGTCATACAACATAATTTCAGGTTTGATGATTAGCGTTCGGGCCAAACCAGCACGTTTACGCATACCACCCGACAGATCAGAGGGCATTTTATCGGCCGCATCAGAAAGACCAACTGCTTCTAAAATTTCATTAACACGACTATCCAGTTCTGCCCGGTCACTGATCTTTAATACACGCGTTAGTGGAAATTCCATATTCTCGCGTACCGTCATCGAATCGTATAAAGCCCCGCTTTGAAACAGGAAACCAATTTTCATCCGCAGCTCTTTCAGCTCCTTTTCTCCCAACTCGGCCACTTCTTCACCAAATACTTTTAGCGTGCCGGCATCCGGTATCAGCATACCTACAATACATTGGATAGTTACCGATTTACCCTGACCAGATCGCCCCAAAACAACTACGTTTTCGCCACGGTGCACATCAAGATTAATGTCCTTCAATACCTCTTTGCTGCCAAATGATTTTTTAAGGTGTTTAATTTCAATTACCACCTCATTTTTATCATGGCTTTTTTCAACCGGTTCTGCTATAATTTCCTGCTCTGCCATGATCTATTGGTAAAATAATAAACTGGTTATCTGTACAGCTATGGCATCAATCACAAAGATCCATAGCGAAGCTGTTACAACGGCCGAATTAGCCGCCAAACCCACGCTCTCTGTACCTTTACTTGAATGGAAGCCTTTATAGCAGCCAACAAAGCCTATTGCCAGGCCAAAAAATATGGTTTTGATAAATGCGGGAATAAAGTCGGTATAGTCTAACGATGCGATAACTTTGGTTGCATAGAGTGACAAGCTCATATGATCGGTAAGGTTTAAGGCCAAATAACCGCCAAATAAGCCTATTACATCGCCTATCAGCGTAAGTATGGGCACCATTACTGTGGTAGCTAAAATGCGCGTAACAACGAGGTATTGCACCGGGTTGGCCCCCGATACATCCATGGCGTCCAATTGCTCCGTCACTTTCATGCTGCCAAGTTCGGCACCAATGCTTGAGGCTATTTTACCTGCGCAAATAATGGCGATGATCACCGGGCCTATTTCTCGAACAAATGAGACAGAAAGTGTTTTTGGCATCAGGCTGGCTGCGCCGAACTCTACCAGGGTTGGTCGTAATTGCAAAATTAAAACCACGCCCATAATAAAAGAGGTTACGCCAACCAACATCATGGAGCGGTACCCTATTTCATAACATTGGCGAACAAATTCAGACCATTCAAACCCGCCAACAAAAATATTTCTGATGAAACGGGTAAAAAAGGTTACTTGCTCGCCAATGTCTTCCAGCCATTTTTTCCAGCCGGGTATAGTAATTTCTTCTGCCATGGTGACGTTATTAATGTTCTAACAACAATTATTAGCCGAAATGTTTTCATTCCGGCTAACTAACACCACAGCAGCTGTATGCGTTTATTGCAACATCGGTACTTCTAAAACAAGTACGCGCGTATTTGCCTGGATATCAATAGTTATCGAACTGGTATCAACAACACCCAACGCGTCTTTTTTGTTTAAAACCTGATCGTTAATTTTTATCGAACCATCTAACACAAATATGTAAGCGCCATTACCTGCTCTTTTAATATCATAGCTAATGCTTTTTCCGGCTTCAAATTCGCCAATAGAAAATGTCGCATCCTGGTTTATCCATAAGGCATCAACACTTTTGTCGCCGCTTACCAAAGTTGTAAATTGGTTCAACACAAATTTGTCCCTAAAATCACGCTGGTCATATCTTGGTAAAATATTTTTGATTTTAGGAAATAACCAGATCTGCAAGGTATTGGCTGGGTCGGTTTTTGAGTGATTGTACTCAGAGTGTTCAACACCTGTACCTGCACTCATTACCTGCACTTCGCCGGCATGAATAACACCAATGTTGCCCATACTGTCTTTATGCTCTAAAGCGCCTTGTAATGGGATAGTAATAATTTCCATATTATCATGCGGATGGGTACCAAAGCCTGTACCACCATCTATGATATCATCGTTTAGTACGCGCAGGGCACCAAAATGAACCTTGTTAGGATCATAGTAGCCGGCAAAACTGAATGAGAAATTGGCTTTTAACCATCCGTGATCGCTTGTTCCCCGCTCTGTAGCAGGATAAAATGTAGTTTTCATGATTGCTCCTTAATTTATATGTTTAAACATACAATATTTATTCCACTAATTTAATATTATGTATTTTTGCACACTTTTACGGTAGCAATGACAAAGAAAGCAATTATTGTAGGCGCAAGCGGACTTATTGGCAGTAATTTGTTAGACATTCTGCTGGTTCAGCCAGAATATCAGGAAGTCTTGGTGGTTGCCCGAAAAAAAAGCAAGAATAAAAACACCAAGATCAGTCAGTTAGTAATTGATTTTGATAAGCTGGATGACTATGCCGAGCAAATAACCGGCGACGTACTATTTTGCTGCCTGGGCACAACCCGCAAGGTAACACCCGATTTGGATGAATACAAAAAGATAGATCATGATTACCCGGTTAGGCTGGCAGAAATTGCGGTACGTAACGGTATAGAACAATATCATTATGTATCTGCCGTTGGTGCTAATTCGGGGTCGTCTAACTTTTATACTAAGATAAAGGGCGAGGCAGAGCAGAGCTTGAAAACAGTGGGTTTAAAAAGCCTGCAAATCTATGAGCCATCGTTATTAATTGGTAACCGTAAAAAACGAAGGCTTATGGAAGGCATTGCGGCTGTGGTGATGAAAATTATTAAGCCATTACTGGTAGGCAAGCTACGAAAATACAGAGCCATTAAGGCTATCGATGTGGCGAAAGCCATGTTTAAACAATCATTAAAAAACAAAGTCGGGGTGCATATATACACTACCGATCAAATACAAAAACGCGCGTGAGTACTTATATTTCTGCTGAAGGCTTGGGCCATCAGTTTCATGACAATTGGTTATTTAAAAACCTGACACTTGGTATAA
>JAZKET010000119.1:5991-9554 GCA_040386815.1 Bacteroidota bacterium
CGGGGAAGTCTACCCTATTAAAATTGCTTTCCGGCCAGTTTTTGCCAAGCGAGGGTAAAGTTGTACAAAGCAAAGGCCTGCGTATGGGTTACCTGGAGCAAGACCCAGACTTTAAAGACGCAGTTACCATTAGCGATTATATTTTTCATGCCGACGATGCACAGCAACAGGCTATACGTAAGTATGAAGAGTTATTAGAGAATGATCCGGATAACATGGACGCGCTTAATGCTGTAATGGAAGAGCTGAGCGAGGTTGATGCCTGGGAGTATGAATATAAGATCAAAACTATTTTAGGGCGATTGGATATTCATCACCTGAACCAAAGCATTACTACCCTATCGGGCGGGCAAAAGAAACGTTTGGCCCTGGCTAAGCTTTTAATCGAAGACCCGGAATTGTATATACTGGATGAGCCTACCAACCACCTGGACATTGACACCATTGAGTGGCTGGAGAAGCTGATGACCGAAGGATCGAAAACTATATTAATGGTTACACACGACAGGTATTTCCTGGATAACGTTTGTAATGAGATATTGGAGATTGACCGTGGTAAGATCATTCCCTATGTAGGTAATTACGCCTATTATTTAGAGCGCAAAGCCGAACGCGAAGCATCAGATGAAGCCACGTTTCAGAAAAATTCAAACCTTTTGCGTAAGGAATTGGAGTGGATGCGTCGCCAGCCTAAGGCAAGGGGTACTAAATCGAAGTCGAGAATAGATGCTTTTTATGATCTGGAAGAGAAAACCCAGAACCGTGGCCCGCGCCAGCAAGTTGAGCTGAGCGTTAAAACCGCGCGCCAGGGCAACAAGATCATGGAATTGCACGATATCAGCAAAGCTTTTAGCGGTAATACTTTTACAGATCACTTTAGCTATGTATTTAAAAAAGGTGATAGGATTGGTTTAGCGGGCAAGAATGGTTCAGGTAAATCTACTTTACTGAACATGATCACCGGCAATTTACAGCCGGATAGTGGCCGAATTGAAAAGGGCGAAACTACAGTGTTGGGTTATTTCCACCAGTCGGGCCTTGCTTTTAAGGAAGATGAACGGGTTATCGATGTGGTGAAAAATGTTGCCGAATTTATTACCATGGCAGACGGAAACGTAATATCAGCCTCTGCCCTGTTAACGTTATTCTTATTCCCACCAGCAAAACAATACGGCTTTATATCTAAGTTAAGCGGTGGCGAAAAGAAAAGGCTACAACTGATGGGTATTCTTATGAAGAATCCTAATTTCCTTATTCTGGATGAGCCGACCAATGATTTGGACATTGATACATTGAACGTGTTGGAAGAATTTTTAACCAGCTATGGCGGTGTATTGATGATCGTATCGCACGATAGGTATTTATTAGATAAACTAACCGAACAGTTGTTTATCGTTGAAGAAAAAGGTCATGTACGTGTATTTAATGGCAATTATTCTTCTTACAGAACAGAACTGGAAGAGCAGAAATCGCAAGACAAAGCCGACAAGGCTACACCTGCTGTACAGCAAAGCAGCACCCCTGCGGCTGCCAAAAACAAGTTAAGTTTTAAAGATCAGAAAGAATTAGATACGCTTGAAGTGAATATAGCTAAGCTTGAAGCAGAAATAAACACGCTAACAACGCAGTTAAACTCTGGATTAGACAATAGCGCTATTATAGAGACATCGCAAAAAATCACAAAACTAAATAGTGATCTGGATGAGAAAAGCATGCGTTGGATAGCGTTAAATGAACTTAAAGAGGCGTAATGCAATAGATGTTCCACGTGGAACATGAGTGGTTTGAAACGAATATTGCTATCTGAGGGACTTGTATAGAAAACTGGCAAACCTTCTATGTTCCACGTGGAACATGAGACAAAGAAGATTAATACGGACGTTCCACGTGGAACATGGAGGTTAAAATGTTTAAGAAATACAATATAATAGTAGTGGGTGCCGGCCATGCCGGATGTGAGGCAGCAGCAGCGGCGGCTAACTTAGGTTCGTCTGTTTTGCTTATCACCATGAATATGGGCACCATTGCACAAATGAGCTGCAACCCAGCTATGGGTGGTGTGGCCAAGGGCCAGATAGTACGCGAAATAGACGCCATGGGTGGCTACTCTGGCATTATCACTGATAAAACATCCATACAATTCAGGATGCTCAACCTGTCTAAAGGCCCTGCAATGTGGAGCCCAAGGGCACAAAGCGACCGTATGCGCTTTGCCGAAGAATGGCGTTTGGCACTGGAAAGAACTCCGAATGTAGATTTCTGGCAAGATACTGTAAGTTCACTACTGGTTACCAATAATACTATTAAAGGTGTCCGTACTTCATTAGGTATAGATATAGAATCTGATGCCGTTGTACTAACTAATGGTACGTTTATGAATGGCTTGATTCATATTGGTGAAAAGAAATTTGGTGGTGGCCGTGCTGCAGAGAAAGCATCAACAGGTATTACCGAACAATTGGTAACCCTGGGGTTTGAAGCCGGCCGTATGAAAACCGGCACACCCCCACGCATAGACGGTCGTAGTTTAAACTACAGCTTAATGGAAGAGCAATGGGGCGATGAAGGAGTACGCGGCCGTTTTAGTTACACAGATGTTGAGCAAATAAAAGAACAACGTTGTTGCTGGATAACCTATACCAATACTAAAGTACACGAAACATTA
The DNA here is from genome assembly GCA_040386815.1 of Bacteroidota bacterium. Lineage (GTDB taxonomy): Bacteria > Bacteroidota > Bacteroidia > Sphingobacteriales > Sphingobacteriaceae > Mucilaginibacter. Next base: position 8,657 of record JAZKET010000119.1, read on the forward strand.
AAAGAAGGATTTGAAAAATCGCCCATGTTTACAGGGCGAATTAAAGGTTTAGGCCCACGTTATTGCCCTTCTATTGAAGACAAGATCAATCGATTTGCAGAGCGCGATCGTCACCAGATATTTGTTGAACCTGAAGGATTGAATACAGTAGAGATCTATGTAAACGGATTCTCTACCTCTTTACCAGAGGACGTTCAATACAAAGCGCTGACGCAAATACCGGGCTTTGAGAACGCTAAAATGTTCCGTCCGGGTTATGCTATAGAGTACGATTACTTCCCGCCTACTCAGCTTGGACTAACTTTAGAAACCAAACTAATAAGCAATCTTTACTTCGCAGGCCAGATAAATGGTACTACAGGATATGAAGAAGCCGCTTCGCAAGGTTTTATAGCTGGTATAAACGCGCATCAAAAACTGAAACAACAGCATGAACTGATCATGCGCAGATCTGAATCATATATTGGTGTGTTAATAGATGACCTGGTAACGAAAGGTACCGAAGAGCCTTACCGTATGTTTACTTCAAGGGCAGAACACCGCCTGTTATTGCGCCAGGATAATGCCGATATCCGCTTAAGCCCTATTGGTCATCAGCTGGGATTGATTAGTGATGAGCGTCTGGATAAAGTAAATAAAAAGATCAAAAACTCTGATGATATTGTAAAATATACCCGCAATCATTCTATAGACCAAGCCAGCGCTAATCCGCTATTAGAAGAGCTGGGTACATCTGCAGTGAATCAAAGCACCAGATTATTTAATTTAATGGGTCGCCCACAGGTATCTTTTGATGACTTGAAACGTGCGCATACCGACCTTGCAACTTACTTATCCAACTTTGATAAAGAAACTATTGAGCAGGCTGAAATAAAAATCAAATACGAGAGTTATTTTG
>JAZKET010000120.1:0-9981 GCA_040386815.1 Bacteroidota bacterium
GGTTGCCTGTTTAAAAACACAGGCGAGCGGGCCATTAACCTGGGCGGAAGTACAGGACTGCCTTTTTTCAGGCCAATGGATGTAAAATGGGAAGCGGCAGATCTGAAGGTTTATAGCAATGTATTTATTGGCTCTGACGCGCCGGTGGCGTTTGTGGGCTGCACCCGATCTGAAGTGGTGAACAATACAATTTATAAACCAACCCATTGGGTGTTGCGTATCCTGCAGGAAAATACCGATACCGTGCGTTTTGTAAAGTGCGGCAATAATATTTTCAGCAACAATGTAATTTTTATGGACGATAAAGTGCGCGTAGTTTGTAACTATGGGCCGCGTACCGCCCCCGCAAGCTTTATGTTCTCAAACAATGCCTGGTACCGGGCCGATATAGCATTAAACAGCATTCAGTTACCGTCTATAGAAAAAAATGCCATTATTGGCAAGGCCCCATTATTTAACGATGCTGCGGCCGGAGACTTCACCATAGCCGACACCAGCCCATTAGCCGGGGCCGGGACATCGGTAATACAACCCCAGCGCGACCACAGTGGTAAACCATTCAAAACGAAACGTTCTATCGGGGCCTTTGAAGTGAAATAAACTCGCGGCCGCAGTCTTTAGCAACATACTGCTGCTATTTCAGCGGCAGCTAAGAGCGTAGCCAGCCCTAACTAAGCAGGGCTGGCGCAGAGAAGTATTTTTAATACTAACCGACTTTATCAAACACAGTTGTCCAAGAACGCCCCTCGTCAAACATGTCGGATTTTGCATTGGTCTGGACAGAAATAGACTTGCCATCGTTACTCAGCTTCCAAACCTCTGTTACGTAAACAATTGCTTGTTTCTGATCAATCATCAACTGTACGGTTGAGTTCACGGTCATCGTTTGGCCATCTGCAGACCACTTTACGACAAACTTCTTTCCTCTTCCCTGGCCATGATCAATTTTAATTGCTTTACCATCAAAGGTAAGTTTCTCCTGGCGTTTAACCGGCGCTTCACCAGGAAATGCACCGTCCGCATCTATGGTTAAAAAATTTACATGATCTGTAATCTTCATCGCTTTAGCTAGCATCCTATCTCCTGAGTTATAGGTGCAAACAATATTTCCGCCCATACTTATTGATTCTTTTGATTCCCATTCGCCAGAAAAGTCAGCACGATGTGTTTCTTTTTTTTGCTGAGCCTGTAAGGGGGAATAAATTACAACAACCAGCATGATAGCCAGACTGTACAAAACGTTTCTTTTACTTTTCATGTTTACTAGATTTAATTTATCAAATCTACATCAATGCTGTTCAGCTTGACAAATCTGTATTGTAAATTTAAATGTAAACTTTGTAAATAATACATTGACATTATGCGTGTTACCAGAAATTACATCGCTAGCGGCACGGCGCCGCATGTAATACCTAAAAACAAAAACCTCTCAGAGAATTCTCTGAGAGGTTTTTGTTTTATTTAATGTTGTTTAATCAACGGCTAATTCGGGTTTCTTTTTCTTCCGCTTTTTACCCCATTTACGGTTGTACCAAATAATGAAACCGGTAACAGGCATGCTTGCTCCTATCATACAGGCAAAAAAGGCCAGTATTTTGGTAGGCAGGCCCAATATCTGCCCGGTATGGATATCAAAGTTCATCCGGAATAATTTCTCGCCGGATGACAAGTTATCATAGGGTTGGTCGCGTTGCATTAGCGGGGGTAATTGCTTCAGTGTTTTTTGGTCGTAGAAACTAACTACGCTGTTGTACAATATATTGCCATCGCCAAAGTAAACGGTAGTTTCGTAAGCCGCCGATGGTTTGCCGGGCATTACCATTGATATGCTGCCAAACCTTCCATCGTACTGTTGGCTTAACTTTTTCCAGATCAGATCTTCGGGATGCGTAAACTTTGCGGTGGTAATAGTTGAGTCTGATTTTGGGTCAATACGCTCTTCAGAAAACGTTTTCCAGGTCAATGCTTTATAAGTGCCCTTTTCGAACCATTCGAACGTAAAAAATATCCCTGATAGGGTTAAGGCCAAAACAAACAATACCGAGTAAAAACCAATAACGTTGTGAATATCGATGTTCAGTCTTTTCCATTTTGCGCTCCATTTTACAGTAAAAGAGTCTTTAACACTTTTCTTTGTCCACTTTTTTGGATACCACCATATTAACCCGGTGATTATGGTGATAACAAAGACGATACAAGCCGAGCCTACCAACGGGCTGCCCACCTTTGGCTGCAACCAAAAAAAACGGTGACCGGCACGCACGAAGATAAAAAACTGTTCGGCAGCGGTACGCCCGCGTTGATCTTTTATGAGCTGGCCGGTATAAGGGTTGAAAAACAAGATCGCTTGCTGATGATCGGGCAAGTCAAACCACAAGGATACAGATCTGCCCGGTTTCCAGTACCTGATAAGCGTTAGAGTATCAGTGGCAATGTGTTGTGTTTTAAAATAAGCTTCGGCTTTAGCGGTCAATACCGATGGCGGCAGATATGGCTTCTGCTGCGCCTCAACATACCAATGGTCTTCGGTAAATCGCCAGGTTTCGTATCGCCATACCCAAATGCCTCCGGTAAAGCAAACAACAAACACAATAATGCCTGATATTAAACCCAGCCACAGATGCAGCCACTCTGACACTTTACGAAAGGTAGATTTTTTTGCTTTGGTGCCTGATTTTTTTGTCGCGCTAATCATAATTAAATTAAAAAAGGGAGGGGTTGCCCCTCCCTGATCAATTAAAATTTGAATGATAAACTTGCCATTACGTTTCGTGGCGTTTGCGAGTTGCCGCCAATATCCCAATATTTTTTATTGCCGATATTATTAAGCTTCAAACCAACTCTCCATTTGCTTTGATCATAAAACAAGGTAGAGTTTATTACCGTGTACGATGGCATGTAGAAAGTGTTATCTGATGTAAAGAAGTTTTTATCGGCATAGTTAGCGCCAACACCAAAACCCAAACCTTTTAACTCATTTTGCAAGGTGTAGCTTGCCCAGAAATTTGCAACACTTTGCGGAGATGCCGTTACTTTATTACCAACGATGTTAACAACACCAGGACCGCTTGATGCAACTAAAATACGGTTGTCGTTATAAGCATAGCCAGCCACAAGGCTTAAACCGGCAACCGGATTGCCAATTACCTCCAAGTCAATACCTTTACTTCTTTGCTTTCCGTCCTGTACGGTAACATTGGCCTCGGTACGGGTAGCATTGTCAATAGTGATGTTATAATAGCTAGCGGTAACGCTTAATTTTTTGTCCAAAAGTTCTGCTTTCACACCACCTTCATACTGCACGGCATAAATTGGTTTAAGTATCAGTACGCTTCCGTCGGGTTGTGTTACCGGGCCAAGGTTTTGGAAACCGTTCATGTAATTTCCAAATAGCGAAACTTTCTCTTTAACTACCTGGTAAACCAAGCCCAGTTTGGGCGATAATGCAGTTTGTTTAAAACCTTCGAACGTTGCTACTTTTTTACGCTCAAATCTGTCTAAACGTAAACTCAACATTGCCGAAAGTCTGTCGGTGAAGTTAACCACATCCGACGCGTAAGCACTATAGGTTTCAGTGTCATTAATTGCCGTAGTGTACAATGGCATCACCGCATCAACAGCTTTTCTTCTGATTGGAGCAAAAGCTGTGGCGACGTTGATATTATCAAGCGTGGTTACTGTTCCGCCAGAGCGGCGGCCACCTTCGTAATAACGATAATTTAAGCCGCCAAGAAAGTTATGTCTTAAGCTGCCGGTTAAAAATTTACCGTTAAAGTTTTGTTGTAAATTGATGTAATTGTTTGAGATAGGGCCCCACATACCAACTTGTCGTCTAACCGCGGTTGGCGAAGTCCAAAAAGCATAAGATTGGTAGCTGTACTCAACATCTTCGCCTACAAAAGAAAATAAGGTGGTCGATTTCCAGCTATCTGATATTTCATAATCTGCCTGGGCGAAGAATTTTGAAGCGGTTGTTTTGCCATTATTATCATCATGGAACATCGTAGTACGATAATCTATTCCAAGGTCGGCCGGTGTCCTCAACCCCGAAGTTGCAAATGGCCCATAGGTGTTATATGTGCGACGGGTATTATGAGCGTTAAACAATTCGGCATCAAAATGAAAAGTTAATTTATCTGATGATTTATAGACCAAGCTTGGCGCAATAGTGTAAGTGTTATTAAAGCCATAGTTTAAAAAGCTGGCTTCTTTGTTCACCGCCAAATTAAGCCTGAACAAAACAGATTTATCATTATTAAGCGGTGTGTTAATATCTGCAGTAAGCCTGTTTAGGTTGTAGCTACCTGTTGTGTACGATAGTTCTGTGCGTGCGGTGTCAAATGGTTTTTTGGTAACAAGGTTTACCACCCCACCAAATGATGAAACAGCCGAACCAAATAATGTACCTGAAGGGCCTTTTAATACTTCAATGCGTTCCACATTTGAAAGGTCAAGCGATGAACGGGTTGCAGAGGTTTCCATACCATTACGGGCATTAACACCGGTGACAAAGCCTCTTAAAGCTATACCAACACCACCGGCCGGGTAGTTATAAGCTACAGCGCCAGGTGTGTTTTGAACAGCGTTTACTATATCAATAGAGATCTGTTCTTTTAAAAGCTCTTTGCTGATAACCGAATAAACCTGCGGATTTTCCAGGTTATTTAAAGGCATACGCGCTACGTGGTCACTTTTTTTATCTGCTAATGTTTTCTTTTTACCAGACGAGATATTTACTACCTCTAATTGCTGTAATGTTTGGCTCATTACAAAGTCTACCTGGGTAGGCTGGCCAGCTGTTACTACAACTTCTTTGTCCTGGCCTTGCAAGCTTAAATACTTTGCACTGATGATGTGTGTACCCGCCGGAACGCGATTAATGCGAAACACGCCGCGATCATTGGTAGCGGTAATTAATTTAAAGGCGGTTATGGCTACAGTAACACCTTCAATGGGTTGACCGTCGGCAGTTTTGATAGTTCCGCTGATGTTAGTTGTGGTTTGTGCCTTTACTTGAAAAGCAAACAGCGTAAGCGCTGTCAGGATCGTGCTAAAAAATTTAAATCGTAAGGTTTTCATCATGTTGGGGGATAATTAAAGGTGCAAATATAATCTTATTTAGAATTAAACTAAATAAAATTAAACAATTATTAGTATCCACAATTAGCAGCTATATAACATCCATTTCTCTGCACGCTGGCGCAATTACGTAGCTTTAACATTAAAGCTACTTTTGTCTTAATAAGACGCAAATAGCTTCTATCCCTTGTAATAATTTAAAATATTGATACATTTATCACAACCAAAACAACCTTACATGAAACTTAAACTCATATTAACGGCGCTGATAGGTGTCGTAATTTCGGGTGGCGCGTTTGCGCAATCAGCAGCAAAAACACCGGGCGACAAAAAGAATGCTGCAAAAGGCGCAGACAAAGCTGCAATAGCAGAACACATTGGCACCTGGAAACTGGTATCGCAAAAAGTAATATTAGCAAGCGGACAGATCTTTATGGGCGATAGCACCAACACTTTTCAGCATAAAATATTAACCCCAACCAGCTTTGTGGTGGTGATAGAAAAAAAGATTCCGCAACTTGATAACAAAAAACTGGCTACCTCTGTAGCAGGCGGGCGTTACACACTGGTTGATGGAAATTATGAAGAGCTAACCCACTATGCATCATTCAAAGATTTTGAAACTATGAAAGTGCTTTATAAACTCACTATTGAAGATGGAAAATTGCATACCGTTGGCACCGTAGGCAACGCAACTTACGACGAATTGTACGTGCGGGAAAACTAGCAAACCATGCAGCCAGAAACTAAAAAAGCCTTAAATCATTCAGATTTAAGGCTTTTTTTATTGAGTATTAATTATTATTTCACGCGCTCAACATAGTCGCCGGTGCGGGTATCTATTTTTATTTTATCGCCCTGGTTCACAAAAAGGGGCACTTTAATTTCGATACCATTTTCTGAGGTAGCTGTCTTCATTGCGCCCGATGATGTGTCGCCTTTAACGGCCGGTTCTACATAAGTCATCTCTAACTCTACAAAGTTTGGCATTTGCGCCATGATAGGTTCTTCGCTTTCGAAAGATACGATGATATTCATGCCTTCGGCCAAAAACTTTACAGACGGGCCTAACAGATCTTTTGAAATATTAAACTGATCATAAGTTTCATTATTCATGATCACCATGAAATCGCCATCATCATACAGGTATTGGTAGTCGTTAGTTTCTACACGGCAAATTTCAACCTGCTCGTCTGTACCTAAACGTGCCTCTACAATTTTCCCGGTTTTAATATTTCTAAACTTATCTAAATAAAACGCGCCGCCTTTACCCGGGGTGCGGTGTAAAACCTCGGTAACGGTTACTAATTCGCCGTTATAGCGTAATATATTTCCTACTTTAACTTCAGATGCCTTTGCCATTATTAATGCTTTAAAAATTTGTCCAAATATAGCGTATCAGACGACAATGCCTACAGTCAGTATGGTGCAAATTTAGATTTAAATAAAAGCTAAGTCTTGCGCCGGCACATACATGCCTCATTTCTAACTTAAATCTTCGCCCACTTCAAGCCGGTAGCCTTTACCGCGTATAACAACAATATTAACAAGCGGCTCAAGCTCCATCTTTTTGCGCAGTTTTGATATAAACATGTCAAGGCTGCGGCCTACAATTACGCCTTCGTCTTCCCATATCTCTTTTTGCAAGCGGTTTCGGGCTATGATTTGATTAGGGGCAAGGGCAAAAATAAGCAACAGGCGCGTTTCGGTGCCGGTAAGCTCAATGCAGTTATTATGTATAGTAAGTTGCTTTTGCTGCACGTTAAATAACATGCGGCCCAAGGTAAACAAATCCTGGGGCTGATGTTTAGGCAAAGCTTTACGCGGCTTAACAGATCTGAAAAAAATAAAACCCACAAATGCCAGCAAGGGCAGGCCGCCCAACAGATAGCCTTTATTTGAAGCATACACACCGGGCTTAAATTTAATGTTTACAACATAACAGGCGGTGGGCTGTCTTCTTTTTCCGCAGGCTACTATATTGTTGCTTTTATTTTTAGATATAGCAAAAGCGTAAAACACAGTGGGCTTAGCGCAGGCTAAAACATTAACCACATAATCGCTGGCAGAGGGGTCATTAGCCAATAAGCGTTGTGTGATACTCATCAAAGAGTCGGGCCTGAAAGTAAAATCATTTTCAAACCTTATCTGGTACTCGTTGTCGGCAATTTTTTGCACCGGCAGCACTCTTGAAGTACTGTCGCCAGCCTGCAAAAGCAGCTCGTGGCCTATTTTGCGCAGCAAAACTTCTTTTCTGGCCATATCAAAATCGTTGCCGTCGGCTTTAATAAAAGCCAGGCAACTAAAAAATGCAAACACCAATAATACCAGTATCACCAGGTATTTGCCTTTGCCGGCAAGTATATTTAGGCTATAGCGCATTACGTTGAAGTTTAATTTACAAAGTTTACATTTTTATTTACAATACTGACTGCCAGCGCAAAAAGTTATCAAGGTAATTTTGTCAAATAAACTAAGATAACGTATGGAAAACAAAAGAAACGTTTTGCCCGGGCTAATAATTGCACTAGCGACATTAATTTATTTGCCCGTTAAAGCACAAGACCAAAAACCAGCATTTTACCAATTGGATATTAAAAAAAGCAAACTGCTTTGGACAGCACCCAAAAATAAGCATAATGGTTTTATACTATTTAATGAGGGCAAGCTTAACAACATTAGCGCGGGCTGGCCAACCAGCGGCACGTTCAACATAAACATGAACAGTATGCATAGCACCAGCGAAGATACCCCAGCCGGCAGAAAAAAAGTGGACGATAAATTAAGGGCTGATGATTTTTTTGCTGTAGCCAAATACCCTACGGCCACCATGCTTGTTAAAAGAATAGTACCCGAACCAAACGGCTCGACCTTTAAAATTTACGGCGACTTAAAGATAAAAGACGTTACCAAGCCTATTGAATTTACTGCTATAATGAAGCAAAATGGCAATGCGCTTACGGCCACAGCAAGCACAAATATCAGCCGGTCTAATTGGAGTATCAGCCATCCACCCGCATCGGCAGCATGGAATATTTTAGACAGGTTAAAAGACAACCTTATAGCTAACGACATACCCATAACACTAAATCTGGTTTTCAATAAAAAGCAATAACTGCGTATTTAATAAATCGCTTTAAAAAGCAAGGCCTCAAATACAAATATTTGAGGCCTTGCGTATGCTGAGTATTTTTAGCCCTGATGCCTTGGCGCGCCGTTAGGGTTCATCCAAACAAATTCCCAATGATGTCCGTCAAGGTCTTCAAAACTGTGTTGGTACATAAAGCCATAGTCGGTAGCCGGGTTAGGTATGGTTGCGCCGGCAGCTTCGGCCTTTTCTACCATTTGGTTAACAGCGTCCTTACTATCGGCCGATAAGCATATCGAACATTCAATTGCCTTATGAGCGTCAACAATTTCTTTTTTGGTGAAAGTTTGAAAGAACGGCACGGTTAGCAGCATTACATAAATGGTATCGCTAATAATCATACAAGTTGCTTTCTCATCGGTAAACTGGGGGTTGAAAGTATAACCCAGCTTAGTGAAAAATTCTACAGATTTGTCAAGGTCTTTTACAGACAGGTTTACAAAAATTTGAGTTGCCATAAGTTTGTTGTTTTAGTTTACCCAAAAGTACGGTAGCAGCACACCGCCACAAACAGGCAAAAACGACAAGTTAAGGGGCCAAATGCGACTTGTAAACCATCATCAAATAATTTATACCTTGCACACATGCAAATCATCACACATCAAAAAAATGGGATACAAATTGCTGAAGTGCTATCAGACACAATACTCATCAACACCGCCGATGAAGGCGGCCAGTTATTGAATGATCTGTATTACCAGGGTTTTGATGCTATCATTATTAAAGCCACGCAACTTGCTGCCAGCTTTTTTGAGTTGAAAACCGGCTTAGCCGGCGATGTATTGCAGAAATTTTCGAATCGAAGAGTAAGGTTAGCCATTATTGGCGATTTTAATAATGTGGAAAGCAAAAGCCTGCGAGACTTTATTTTTGAAAGCAACAAGGGCAACCTGGTAACCTTTGCACCATCTGTAACAGAAGTTTTGCTGAAGTTTTGATTATATAAAATATTAGGTAACTTTAATAGCATCAGCGTATCTGCTTTGCCGAGCCAAAATATGATCGAAGAGAAAAACTGGAGCGTTTTATTTAATGCCCACCCCGTACCAACTATTGTATTAAAGGCAGACTACCCCGCCTATACCATCGTATTTGCCAACCAGGCCAGCAAAGCCTGTATGTCCACATCCGGGAAAGACATTATCGGCAGCAGTTTCATCAATCTAATGCAAGGGTATGCAGGCAATACAGACGTGTTATTGCAAAGCTTATCGGACAATAAAACCCAAAATCAATCAACCGTAAGGTTTGAATTTAACGTACCGTCAGACACCGGCACAACTATCAAACATGTCGATATCATCAGCACACCTTTACCTGGCGCAAGTGGCCAGGCTGAGTATATCATTTGCGCAATGAATGATGTTACGGCCACATCTAAGCTGATAGAAAACGCGCTTATTGAATCGCGCAACCAGTATCAGGCGCTTATTGAATCTGTAGATGGCGTAGTTTGGGAGGCCGAAGCCAGCACCTTTAACTTTACTTATATAAGTACCAGGATAAATGAAATACTTGGTTACACACCTGAACAATGGTTAAGCGACCCGAACTTTTGGGCTAATCATATCTATGAAGAAGACCGCGACTGGGCGGTGACATTTTGCCAAAATCAGACGCGCGAGGTTTTGAACCACGTTTTTGATTATCGTATGATAAAGGCCGACGGCGGTATTGTATGGATAAAAGACCTGGTGTCTGTAATTGCCGAAAATGGCAAGCCTAAAATTTTAAGGGGCGTAATGATAGATATT
>JAZKET010000120.1:9991-21759 GCA_040386815.1 Bacteroidota bacterium
ACAGAATCAAAACTACTGGCTAACCTTGATAAGCTTGAAAAAAATGTACTGGCCCTTGTTGCCAGTAAAGATGCCGACTTGTATAGCATACTTGTTACCTATTTAAAAGGTATAGAAAACCTGCTGCCTTACATGAAATGCTCTTTACTACAGGTAAATAACAACAGGGTGTTTACCATGGCGGCCCCATCATTACCAAAAGGTTATACAGATGCCATAAACGGCTTACCCATTGGCAAACAGGCTGGCTCTTGCGGCACAGCCGTATATTTAAAAGAAAAAGTAATTGTAGCCAATATATCCGACAGCACTTTATGGGAAAATTACAAGCACCTGGCTTTAAAACACAACCTTAAAGCTTGCTGGGCCTGCCCAATTATTAACAGCGACAACGAAGTGGTAGCCGTGCTGGGCATGTATTATGATGATATAAAAGCACCCGGCGACATGGAACAAATGGTGATAGACCGGTCGACCGCGATATTGAAAGTGATACTTGAAAACAGACAACACGCCAAAGTTATTGAAGAAACTACCATGCTAATGACACAGGGGCAAGAGCTGGCTAACTTTGGCAACTGGCAATGGGATATTAAAAACAATACGGTTAAGTGGTCTGACGTATTATATAATATATATGGCGTTAACCCAGAGCATCATGTTGCTACTTATGAAAGCTATCTGGCTATGCTGCATGTTGATGACAGGGAGTTTGTGCAAAACATCATCCTGGATGTGCTGCAAACAAAAAAAGACACGGTATTTGAAGAACGCATTATCAGGCCCGACGGCGAATTGCGCCATCTGAAATCATGGGGACGTGTGCTTTGCGATGAAAATGGAGACCCGGTAAAAATGATAGGCTCATGCCTTGATATTACGGCAGCAAAGTTTGCCGAATCGCAATTGTGGGAGATAGCCTGGATGCAGTCGCACCTGGTACGTGCGCCACTGGCCAGATTAATGGGCCTGATAGCCATATTAAAAGATGAACACAGCGAAAAAAATCGCGAAAGCAAACTACTCGATTATATCCTGAGCACCACTCATGAGTTAGATAAAGTGGTGAATGATATATCAAACAAAACAGTAAGCAGCTAAGGCGTTACAGCAATCTTACTTTGCCTTATAATTATTTACCACATCTGTACAATTTACAAACTTAAACAGGCGGCTGGTGTCTGCCCCCGGTGCCAGGCTTACCTGGTTATTGGTAAATTTAATCCCTGCTGTACTTTTTGCTGATAATAGTTCCGCGCCTTTTAAGGTAAACCTATTATTAGTGATGCTGATGTTGCTATGCACCGGCCCATCATGCCGCGTATTTTCCGGGTGGATACTGATCACCGGGCCGCCACAGCTAATAAAATCGTTATCGGCAATCTGCAGGTTTTTAACCGGGCCAGACTCATACCAGCTTTCTGCATCATTGGCTACCAATACCCCCGAACCTGCCAAACGCACAAAATGGTTTTGGCTAATTAACACGGGCCGTCGGGTGGTTATCAAAACGCCCCTTGTAGGTATGCTGGCCATGGTAGTGTTTTGTATCTGCACTCGGGGTGTCCAGGTAATGTTTTCTATCACATCGTCGTTTACCAAAGTATCTGTAACCGGCTTTTGCAGGGTTAATAAAACGTCATGCGCATTAAGCATCAGGGCAGCCTTAACTAAGTTACCGGCAAAAGGTAATAAACTGGCACCATGCACCAGGTCAACGCTATCGCCGGGCATGTAGGGCATAAAGCCGTAAGTTTGGCCATGCATAAACCGCACCTTTAATTGATTAGGCGCCGGCTGCTCAATAATGCGCAAGTGAACGCCATGCACATTAATAGCATCATCGTTAGCTGCAGACAGATAACTATTGCGCACGCTTACCAGGCCCATACATCCCGAAAAATGCAGGATATCCGCCCATGCCGCACAGGTACGGCCCCTGGCAGGTTTAACAGTTAGTTTGTTTATACTGATATTATCACAAAACTGGCTCACCACACCCATACCATGCATAAAATAAATTCTAATATTATTTAGGCTGATGTTTTTACTGCGCTGTAAAAATATCCCGGCGCAATCGCGGGTAACATCGCGGGTTTGGTAAACGTAGCCAGACTTCAATCCCGGATTAGCCGGGAAATGTACCCGTATCAAATTTGGAGCAATAGCTTCAAACTTTGCTTTACCAAATTGCACATTCGTACGGGTAACAAACCCATCGGCAGGGTTATATTCTTGCCAGTACCAACTGTTTTTGTATTGCCAACCCTCGCCCTCCCAATATAAAACGCTGTCTTTTATAACATAGTGCGAGTCGTTATTTACCTTCACATCGGCAGTATTTTGGCTGATGTTATTTACCGTAAATTCTGATACGGTAGGTGTAGCATAATCATAGCTAAGCCCTGTAATGCTGATATTCTGACTATGATCAACAAATGTTTCTATCATTTTGGCGTGCATTACCAATTTGGCACCCTCCCCCTGTATTGTAACATATTTAGCGTTGGCTATACGGATAGCAACCGCTTTCAATCCGTCGGGCACATCATTTGTGTTAGAGATGTGCAGCTTAGCGCGATAAGCATTCGTATTGTAAAAATCATATTGGCCCGGTGCAAATAAAACCACAACAGGCCTGGCCGGGGTACCTTGTGCCGACAATTGCAAAGAAGTATCAAACCTGCCCGGATAGACGTAAACTCTATCGCCAGCCTTTAATACCAGTTTATTCAGACGGGCGAAACTCCTGTACGCAGTCGTTCTTGATTTACCACTATGGCTATCACTACCTTTAACCGGATCAATAAAATAATTGGCACCAAAAGCTGTTTGCGCAAACAGGCAAAACAATATCAGCATTCTCATACCGCAAATTAAGCGATAGTATACTGTTAAACTAAACCATATTGGCGATGATGTTGACGATATTGTCGTTTAACAACAAGGATATCCGGATTGCTTTGCTCATTTTTGTTTTCACATTTACCGTCATGAAAAAGATCTTCCTACTTTTCTGCTTACTATATATAAACGCCATCGCGATAGCGCAAAAGATAGCTGAACCGGCTGCCATGAGCGCCGATTGGGCCAAGCCCTACCCACCATTTAAAATTGTGGGCAACCTTTACTATGTTGGTACTGCTGATTTGGCCTGCTATCTGATAGCCACCCCAAAAGGAAATATCCTGATCAACACCGGGCTGGCCGCATCTGCAGCCGTCATTAAAAACAGCATTGAAAAACTGGGCTTTAAATTTGCCGACACCAAAATACTGCTAACTACCCAGGCCCACTTTGACCACATGGGCGCCATAGCCGACATAAAAAAAATAACCGGCGCTAAATTTATGGTTGATAAAGGCGATGCCGCGATAGCTGCCGATGGCGGATCTTCTGACTACTACTTCGGCGGTAAATACCCGCTTTTTAAACCCGTAACACCAGACCGTGTTTTAAACGACAACGATGTTATACAACTTGGCGGCACCAAATTAACACTATTGCACCACCCCGGCCATACCAAAGGATCGTGCAGTTTTATGTTAAATGTTAAAGATGGCAACCGCGACTACAAAGTACTTATAGCCAACATGCCTACTATTATCATTGACAATGATTTTGAGGACATTAAAGCCTACCCCAACATGGCCCAAGATTATGCCAATACCTTGAAAGCCATGAAAGGTTTAAAGTTTGATATCTGGGTAGCATCGCACGCCGGGCAATTCAATTTGGCAAAAAAACACAAGTCAGGCGATAAGTATAACCCAGCTGCATTTGTTGACAGAAAGGGATATGACAACCAGCTTAATGATTTGCAAAAGGCGTTTGACAAGAAGGTTGCGGGTAAATAGCATCCCACCAAAACCGAACATCATTCGTTCGATTTTGATACATTATTATCTTTCATTTAATTTATAACACATTCAATAAAAGCATTTTACACTAAAAGGAACAGCTATTGTTCATAAAGTTTATTTGAGTTAACGGTGTCAAATAAATTTAAGGTATGTTAAAAAATTATTTCAAAATTGCCTGGCGCAATCTCGTTCGTAACAAAACTTACGCTGCTATTAATATTACCGGCCTGGCTGTGGGTATTGCAGTTTGTATGGTGATATTTATCATTATACAGCATCATACCAGTTTTGATGATTACCATGCTAAAAAAGACCGCACCTATCGCTTGCTGACAGAATATCGCACAGAAACCGGCGCCACACATTCAGGCAAGGATATTCCGTTTCCGTTACCTGCCGGTTTAAAGGCCGCTTTCCCGCAAGTAGAGCAGGTAGCGCCTATTTATGCCAGCCAAAACGACCAGGTGCTTACGCTTGATAACAATGGTCGTACCGATAAAATATTTAAAGAACAGCGCGGCTTGTTTTACACCAACCCTGCATTCTTCGAGATATTTGACTACCCCTTGCTAGCAGGCTCATACACCTCATTGCAAGACCCCAACAACATTCTACTAACCAAAGAGGTTGCCGAAAAATACTTTGGCGACTGGAAGACAGCTATGGGTAAAACTATACAACTGGAAGCCGGCGGCTATATGTTCTCGCACGGTGTTGAAAGCTTAAAGATTACCGGCATACTGGCTACCATACCTGCAAATACAGATCTGCAGCTAAAGTTGGTTGCCTCTTACCAGGGCTTTTATAATGACTATGTAGCGCGATCGCCTGAATGGAATGTAACTACAGATTTTGGCTGTTACCTGCTGCTGCCGCCAAATGTTAAGGCCGCTAACTTTAAGCAACAATTAAAAACCTACTCGCGCCAGGCAGTAGCTGCCGACAATAAGGACAGCCATACCATACAAGCACTAAGCGCAATACATTACGATACGCAAACCGGCAATTACAGCAATAAAGCCATCAGCAAGCAGCTGCTTAATGTGCTGTGGTTAATAGCCGCTTTTATTCTGCTTATAGCTTGTGTTAACTTCATCAACCTATCTACAGCGCAAGCGGTTAACAGGGCAAAAGAGGTTGGCGTGCGCAAAGTTTTGGGTAGCAATAAATGGCAGTTACAAACGCAGTTTATTGCCGAAACCTTTTTGATAGTTTTTGCCGCGGTATTATTTGCCGCCGGTATAGCTACATTGGCCCTGCCGTATATCAACCAGCTTTTAGAGCTATCGCTTTCATTAAATTGGTTTAATGATCCGCTTATTGTTTCTTTTTTGTTGATGATAACTATTGTGGTAACAGCGCTAGCTGGCTTTTATCCGTCAATAGTATTGTCCAGGTTTAGCCCGGTTACTGCGTTGAAAAGTAAAATAGCCGTAAATTCAAGCGGCGGTATATCTTTGCGCAGGGGGTTAGTGGTGTTTCAATTTGTTATAGCGCAGGTACTCATCATCGGTACGTTCATCATCGTAAAACAAATGAATTACTTTATGGACCAACCGCTTGGCTTTGATAAAGATGCTGTTGTTAATGTTCCTTTCCGCCTGGACAGTGTCCGCATTAGCCGGCTTGATTATTTAAGAGACCGCTTATTAACGGTAAATGGTGTGCAGGCCGTAACCTACAGCTCAAACACCCCGGTTGAAGCTAACAACGATAACTGGACCTCCCTTAAATTTAACAACGCACAAAAAGACGCGGGTTTCAAAGCCATTACCAAATTTGCCGACCATAACTATGTGCAAACCTACAACCTGCAAATAATAGCCGGACGAAACCTACAGGCATCAGGCCTTACTCAAGAGTTTTTAGTGAACGAATCGATGCTGAAAAACCTGGGCATTGCAAAACCGGAGGATATCATTAATAAAAAGATCAGTATTTGGAATGGCGTTATTACCTGCCCGGTAGTTGGTGTGGTGAAAGATTTTAACGATCGGTCTTTTAAACACAGCGTAGCACCCTTGCTTATTGCCACCAACAACACCATGTACAACCAGGCAGGCATTAAATTAAGCACTACCAGCGTGGCAGCAACGCTAAAAGCTATTAAAGACGTTTGGCAGCAAACTTTTCCCGACTTTGTTTACGAGTACAAGTTCCTGGACGAAAAGATTGAGAGCTTTTATAAACAGGAAAACCAGTTAGCCACCCTTTATAAAATATTTGCAGCAATAGCCATATTGCTAAGCTGCCTTGGTTTATACGGACTGGCGTCGTTCATGGCGGTACAGCGGGTTAAAGAGGTAGGTATCCGCAAGGTGCTTGGCGCAGGCACGGCTAATATCGTCTACTTATTTTCAAGGGAGTTTGTGGCCCTTATCGCCATAGCGTTTGCTATTGCTACGCCTATTGCATGGTATTACATGCACCAATGGCTGCAGGCCTATGTTTACCGCATCAATGTTAGCTTGTGGCTATTTGTTGCAGGTGGTGTCGCGGCAATATTGATTGCGCTGGCAACAGTGAGTTTTCAGGCTATAAAAGCAGCGGTGGCTAATCCGATTAAAAGTTTAAGGAGTGAGTAATAATTTTTCTATTTGGCTTGATTAAAGGGTTTTGCATACTTTAGCAACGCTAACCCAAAATCACACAATGAAAAAAGCCCTACTTTATCTTATTCTATTTTTAACGCCTTTATTTACGTTGGCCCAGGATGCCTTGATCTATGAGGATTTTGCCGAAAAGGTGCGAGACATATCAACCATTCACTACAGCGACAAGCTTAGTATAATGATGATAAATATCGACAACGACAACTTTGACGTACTGGCCATAAACGACGAAATGGGCATAGTCTGGAAAACATCGTTAACCGGATACGCCATGTCTATATCAAAATTTAATGGCAAAATACTTGCCATTGCAGCTACAGAGCATAGCGCTATTAAAGGCCCTAACAACATATACAATGGCTTTTTACTAAACCCGCAAACCGGCGAAAAACTAATAGAAAAGAAGCTATTTGAAGACTCGGCCGAGTTTCAGGACTATCCTCAAATACTGATCAGTAACGAAACTTTTTGGGGTATAGGTGTACGACAATCTAACTCAAAAAGAAAGCTACATGTGGGTATGCCCGGTTTGCTGGCATTGATAAGTATAGCTAAAATGCAGAATGATGTCATAGAAACACAGGATCTGGATGTTATACAGTTTAATGATAAGTTAGACCCAACTAATAACTTTAAGCCGGTGGTGCCGCCAAAAAGCATGTTTTTACAGATGACAGCCAATGACAAAGGCGATGTATTTATAGCCTGGTTAGACGATACCTGGATAAACGTACACCGTTACGAATACGGAAAAAAAGACCCAACGGGTATTGTAAAGGCTGATATCGCGCTTCAACAAACGCTTTTAAAAAAAGGGGCCAATGTTGCTTTGGCTCCATCATCAGCCAATCGTAACCTGGTTTACTTTGGCTTGTTTGCCTCTGACGACGGCAAGAACACCTTGTTTGTAGGTAGTCTTGATGTTTCAACCGGCAAGAAAAACATGGTTAACGAAGTGTTTACGCGCGACCATGCCAAAGAGTTAGAGAAAGCTTTCATTAAGCCCAACAAAAAAATTAACGACGCAGACTTAGGTGCCTCTGGCTCATTACGACTACGCTATTTTAAAGAGGTAAACGGTGTACTTATTGCTGCCATGAGTGCGCGCAGCTACTCAAGCAGCAATTATGGCACATATATCACAGAGCGGTCTGTACTTATAAATGCGTATGATGCGGCACTTGGTTTAAAGTTTCAGCAATTTTTACCGGCAAGATATATAGCGCCCAAACCATTAGAATATGGTATCTACGCACGCAACAATAAGCTGCAAATTACCGCAGTTGATGCATCAAGCGGCTTAACACCTAACTATATGGGTCTGTATGGCACTTTAGACTTATCAACCGGCCAGTGGGATAATATAATCCGCTTATCAAAAAAGAAAATAGACGGCACAGCTTTCCCTAATGGCGGCGAGACTTGTTGGTTTGATACCACTTTCGCCCTACCCTATATGAAAGCGAAAGGCTTAACGGGTAATAAATACGATGTCTTGTTGCAGCAAAATTCATATTAGCATTAAGCAACCTACAATTATCTGCATGAAGTTGAGATTGTCTTTTGCATTCACATTTCTGATATTATTTTCATCAATCATCGTTGCGGCACAAAGCAATCAAAACATAATTGGTATTGTAGTAGATGAAAGGGGGCAGCCCGTTAAAAGTGTGACCGTTTTTATAAGCGGAACACAACAGTTAACCATTACAGAAGATGATGGCCATTTTCAGTTTGTTAGCTTAAACAAAGGCGCATATCATGTTTCGGCAACTATGTTAGGTTACGAGCAATATAATAACGACATTGTTTTAAATAATACTACTATCAACTTACAGATAGTTTTAAAAATTAAGTCAATAGCACTAAACGAAGTCCGTATAGGATCCGGGGATAAATGGGCTGAATTTTACAGGATATTTGCAGGTCAGTTTTTGGGCACATCAAAAAATGCCGAAGATTGTAAGATATTAAATCCTAAAGCGCTAAGTTTTGATTATAGCAAAAAAACAGGTTTATTAACAGCCCATGCCGACAGGTTTATCATCATTGAAAATAAGCGACTTGGTTATCGTATCCGTTACTTGTTAAAAGAATTTTCATACAGCGCCTTAAACAACCGTACACTTTATTACGGTGATACCAATTTTGAAGAGCTTGAAGGTTCTGTAAACACAAAAAAAATGTGGGCACGCAATAGACTTGAAGTTTACCAGGGATCGATGTTGCATTTTTTAAGATCTGTATTTTCAAAGAAAGTATTAGCCAACGGATTTATTACCCATAAGCTTTTAAGCGATATGCCGGCTGCGTTAGACGAATCTACCCAAATATCGGTTGAAGCACAACCATTAAACTATGACACTTTAACGTCTCATACAGACACATCATTTGTGCAATTTGAAGCGCCGATGTTTTACCTTGTTTATAATCCTAAAAAAGCTTCAGGTTTGAAAACCACGGGTACACCTGCCACAAATGAAGTATTGATTGATGAAGAAGGCACCATTATAAAATTACCATTAAAAAAAGCCGTGCTTGATAAAAAAGGTAGTTATACAGATTATAGGGCCTTTTTGCTTCGTGGTAAAATGGCCAAACTACGTATAGCTGATTTATTACCTTTTGAATATCAGCCCCCTGGCAATCACTAATATGTCGCTTTAATCAATAAGCAACAAAGCCCCGAATCTCACAATTCAGGGCTTTGTCAATTATAAAAATATATGCTTAGATCTTCTTCAACGTCAGCGGCGATTCTGATACACTGCCATTACCCATAAGGGTTTTACGTACCAAGATATCCAGTTTGCCTTTAGCGTCGCGTTTTACATAAACGCGCGATGAGTTTGCACCCAGATTGGCGTTAAGGCCTGTAATTACCAGTACATCTGGTTTTACTTCTTTTAAAATATAGCTTTCAACCGGTTTACCTGGTTCAACGCGGTTCCATTGTAAGTCGCCTTTAACAGCGGTGATAGTTACGTTGTTGCTGTATTTGCCAACCAGCTCAGCGTATTTTGTTTTAACGTTGGCGGTGCTTGTGGCAATACCATCATTATCTAACACCCATTGCGCCGCAGCTTTCTGTACGGTATCCGGCGAGTTTTGCATAATGTCTTTCAAGATCAGTTTACGGGTAGCCAATAATGCATCTTCTTTACCCAATTGCACATCTGGTACTACGCCAATGCCTTCCCATCCTACGTTATCATTAGGGCCAACTACCATTTTAATTGGGATAAAGGCCTGCAGATTACTGCCCAGTTGCTGGTTGCCACCAGCAATACCAGCGCCGGCGCTGGTGTCGCCAACTATGGTGGCGCGTTTTAGTTTTTGCATCGCGTAAGCAAAACCTTCTGATGCCGAACCTGTACCACGACCGGTCAGGATGTACACCTTAGCGTCAGGCATGTGTTTGCCCGGGGTGTAGGCATAGGTCCACTCCTGCTCGTCACGTTTGCGATCTTTGTAGAAACCATTCAGGTAAAACTGCTCACGGCCCGGGTTGTAAAAGTACGACGCCAGGAAACGGCCCATTTGCCCGGTACCACCCGGATTATGCCGAACATCCAAAATAACGTATTTGCTGTAAGCCGACATATTCATAGCAGCAGCAGCCATTTCAAAAGCCTCCAGCGAACCTAAAAACGGACCAGGGATGTCTACATAGGCAGTTGATGTAGCGGCATCAATTTCTACCTTTTTAAAGCCGTAGTTTGATTTAGCATCAGTATTAACCTGTGGCCTGTTACCCTGTGGGCCTCTTGGCGCGCTGCGCGATACACGCAAGTGCACATCTTTATGGGTTTTGCGTAAGTCTTCTGTTAACCTTGAAGCAAGTTCGTTTTCAGTAAGGTTTTTATAACGTCCCTCTGCATCTAATTTAAGCAGGGCTTCTTTATACTTAGCGCTAATTTCAGGGAACGGATAAACGTTTACTAATCTGTCTGTAAGTGTAACAACCACTTTGTGGCTATCTTCATCGCTTACTTTTTGTGCAAACGTTTGCAGGTTGCTTAACAGCAAAACCGCCGCCGCGCTTAATACACGGCCGGTTAATTTAGTTAGGGTTGATTTCATCAAGAGTTAAAATGAGGTAATTAATTTTAACAAATATAATATTCGGGCTATACAGGTACAAACCCTAACATAGTTGTTACCCAAGCTACATAAAAAAGGCCATAGCAGATGAGCTATGGCCTTGGGCAATTGTTAGTGTGTATGAAGAAGTGGTTTAGGCTATTCAATCATTACCTTTTTCTGCACGGCGTCGGCACCGTCAACTTGTAGTATGTATACGCCCAGTCGCAGGTTCAATGGCGGTATCTGTAACTCGCCTTTTGCCGCGTTGATAGTAGTTTTCCAAAGTATCTGCGCGCTCATATCCCTTAAAGATATTACGCGTTGCGATGCTTTTTTGAAATCGTACTTCACTGTAATAACACCTTGCGCCTGTGCCGGGTTAGGGTAAATGGTAATGGTTTCAACCTTTATTGGCGCTACAACGGTAACAGTTTGTACGGTTTCGCAACCATAACGGGCATCCTTAACAGTAACCGTATAGCTGCCCGGTGCCACCTGGCGAAGATCGCGCGTGGTTGACCCGTCAGACCATTGATAGATGTAAATACCGCTACCGCCGCTAACTTTCAGGTTAACATCGGTATTGGTAACCGTGGCTACAACCGTCGGCGGGTTTGCTTCACCTTCAACCGTTACTTTCTTAGTCCACACAAAACCATTGTCGGCTTCTATCTTTACAGTGTAAACACCCTGTTTAAGATTACTAAACGCAGGGTTGTTTATACCCGCTACATTAGGTTGATTATTTAAGTAATATTTAACAATACCTGTAGCATTTGTACTACTAACCGCAATACTTCCATTTGGCGCGCAAGCCGCGTTGGTAATGCTAAGCTCGGCCTGAGGTGTAAACACCGTACCTGTATAAGTTGCGGTACAACCGCTTGCGGCGTCGGTTACAGTTAGCATGTAAGTGCCGTCTGTAACTTCCATCAGGTGGGCGGTGGTTGAGCCTTCAGACCATTGATAGATATAGATACCGCTACCACCCTTAACTGTAGTAGTAATATTACGCCCCCTAACTACGCCTGTTACAACCGGCGGGGTGCCATAACCTTCAACAGTGACTTTTTTGCTGATAGCAAAGCCGGCACCATCCAGCACCTTAATGGTGTATGTGGCCGGTTTAAGGTTGCTGAACACCGCATTATTGGCACCAGCCGGGTTAACGGCGTTATTGATGTAGTATGAGTAGTTTCCGTTACCG
>JAZKET010000121.1:0-1500 GCA_040386815.1 Bacteroidota bacterium
CGTCCCTAAACTGATAATGATCTTTAAATTCATTGCTGTACCGGGCTTCCATTTGCTTATCGGTCAACTCAAAATCGTAAAATAAAATAGGCTGGCGCTCGGCTTCCAATTCAAAGGGCGTAATAGCTTCATGGCAGTTAATGGAGTTGGCTATCTGCATCGCTAAAATAGATTTGCCCAAATTGCTATCGGCAAATAAAATACAAAGCTCTCCTTCATACCAAAACCTGCCGAAAAGCATTTTAGGTACGGCACGGGTACTGGCATCTTGCAGCCAGGTGTTGGCGGTACGCACTTTAAAAAGGTCATCGCTATTGGCGAGGGTTTTCATATCCTCCTGCCATTGGCGGCATTCTGCCTGCAGAGCGGCAAAGGTTTCGGCAGCGGTAGCTGCCTGTGGTGGGTTGTTATTATCCATAAGGGTTAAAAAAGAAATGACGGTTTTTAGAAAATACCCCTCCGATAGCCTATTATTTATAGTAATGGCTTGCATTGCTTGGCTGATGAGCAACTATATAGGCTATGTGAGTTGTGGTTTTGTCCGTCCGAAATAAGGAACAGGCAGTTGTAAGATTAGAACGGACAAAATGTACTAACAGAATATGTGGAGAGTTATATTCATTACAAATATAAAGAAAATTCTGTAAAACAAAGAAATATCTTTATTTATTTGTCCGGTTATGTGGTTTAATAAAACGGACGGACAAATGCGTTAGCGATAGAAGCGGATACCGGCCTCGTGTCTAATGCCTGTGCAGTATGAGCGGATAGCGCGGGCTGTAGGCAACGCCAACAAACATCCATTTTATCATTAGCATGACACTACTTAGTTACCGTTTTAGTAAGTTTGTGCTTTATGAGCGCGCTTACCCAACAACAAGTATTACAAGCCCTAGGCAATGTTGAAGAACCCGACCTGAAAAAGGACCTGGTTACTTTAAACATGATACAGGACATTCATATTGATGGCAATAACCTGAGTTTTTCGGTTATACTAACAACCCCGGCATGCCCTTTAAAGGCTTTGATAGAAAATGCCTGCCGCAACGCTATAGCGCATTTTATCAGCAAGGATGTGGTAGTTACTGTTAATATGACATCAAGGGTCACTTCGCAAAAAAACACCGGCGTGCCCAACGTGAAAAATATCATCGCGGTAGCATCTGGTAAAGGTGGCGTAGGTAAATCAACCGTGGCGGTTAATTTAGCTTTGAGTTTGGCTAAGTCTGGTGCTAAGGTGGGTTTGATAGACGCTGATATTTATGGCCCGTCTATCCCTATTATGTTTGGGTTGGAGGGTGCTAAACCACAGGCCGGCCAGGTTGATGGCAAAACACGTATTGAGCCTATTGAAAAATATGGCATCAAGCTGCTTTCCATAGGCTTCTTTACTGATCCAAACCAACCTGTACCGTGGCGCGGACCAATGGTATCAACCGCGGTAAAACAATTGTTTAATGATGCCGATTGGGGCGAACTGGATTACCTTGTAGTGGATTT
>JAZKET010000122.1:0-9783 GCA_040386815.1 Bacteroidota bacterium
TGGACGGTGTGTTTGTGCCTAACATTTCATTTGGTTTCCCGGTTACAGAGGTTGCTTTTAAGCATGCCACTAAGCCGCTTGATGTGCATTTGATGATAGTAGAGCCCGATAAGTATCTTAAACGTTTTAAAGACGCCGGTGCTGCCAGCATTACGGTGCATGTTGAGGCTTGTCCGCACCTTAACCGTACTGTGCAGGCTATTAAAGAACTGGGTATAAAGGCAGGCGTAGCGCTAAACCCACACACGCCGGTTGCTATGGTTGAGGATATAATCAAATATGTCGACCTGATACTGATCATGTCTGTAAATCCGGGCTTTGGCGGGCAGCATTTTATTGATAATACCTATAAAAAACTGGCTGATCTGAAGAAGCTTGCCGCTCTGTATAATCCCGGTCTGTATATACAAGTTGACGGTGGGGTAGATGCTACTAACGTTAAAAATTTAGTTGATGCCGGCGCTAATGTGTTTGTGGCAGGCAGTTCGGTATTTGGCGCGGCCAGCCCATCTGCTATGATATCCACACTAAAACACCCTTAATGTTATTACAATCGTAATAGAAATAGTGCAGTTATTTAAAATTAATTAATAAACGGCCTTAAATGCGTCGTTTTATTAGATATTCGTATTTTTTTAAATAAATGCAAATAAACGCATCAGCTTTTGTCAGATTAATTAACTTTGCGGCATCAAAATATAAAGTTTACAATACAATATTTTGTTGATACCAATCTTACAAACGTATGAAACATAATTTTGGTGCCGGACCTGGCATCTTACCTCACGAAGTTTTAAAGCAGGCAGCACAGGCTGTTGTTGATTTTAATGGTATGGGCTTATCTTTATTAGAGATATCGCACCGTGCCCCAGAGTTTGAGGCGGTTTTAGATGAAGCCGTAAAATTAGTTAAAGAATTACTTGAAGTGCCTGAAGGTTACTCGGTATTATTTTTACAAGGCGGCGCAAGCACGCAGTTTGCTATGGTGCCTTACAACCTGTTGCCATCAGACGGTAAGGCAGCCTATGTAGAGTCGGGCGTGTGGGCTAATAAAGCTTTAAAAGAGGCTAAATTTTTTGGCGAGGTTGAAGTTATTGCTACATCAAAGGAAAGCAACTTTACTTACATCCCTAAAGATTACACTGTGCCTGCCGATGCTGCTTATTTGCACTTAACTTCAAATAACACTATTTACGGTACGCAGTTGCATGAGTTTCCTAAGTCGCCAATACCGGTTGCCTGCGATATGTCGTCTGATATTTTCAGCCGCAAGATCAACGTTGCTGATTTTGGTTTGATCTATGCAGGTGCACAGAAAAACATGGGCCCTGCAGGTACTACGCTGGTAATTGTTAAAGACGATATCCTGGGTAAAGTTGACCGCAAGATACCATCGATGTTAAGCTATAAAGTACATGCCGAAAACGGTTCTATGTACAATACGCCGCCGGTATTTGCCATCTATGTTTCAATGCTGACCTTACGTTGGGTAAAATCAAAAGGTGGTATTGACGCTTTGGCTGCAGAGAATAAAGCAAAATCAAAAGCGCTTTATACTGAGATTGACCGCAATACATTATTTAAACCGGTTTGCGCTGTCGAAGATCGTTCAGACATGAACGTTTGCTTTGTAATGGAAAACCCTGAACTGGAAAAACCATTCCTGAAACTATGCGACGAGCATGGCATAGTAGGTGTAAAAGGCCACAGAAGCGTAGGTGGTTTCCGCGCATCAATTTACAACGCGTTGCCAATTACCAGCGTACACGCTTTAATTGACGTAATGCAGGAGTTTGAGGAAAAGAATAAGTAATTAATTCATTGAGTCATTGTGTCATTAGGTCATTAAATTGGCAATAATGACTCAATGACCCGATGACCCAATGACATAATCACAAATCAACTAATCACTATCATACAATGATTAAAATATTAGCTAACGATGGGATAGACCCTATCGGAAAAAAGATGTTAGAGGATGCCGGTTTTGAGGTTGATACTAACAATATACCACAGGATGAATTGCCTGTGAAATTACAAAACTACGATGCTATTACTGTACGTAGCGCTACCAAAGTACGTAAAGCCCTTATAGACGCTTGCCCTAACCTGAAACTGATTGGTCGTGGTGGTGTTGGTGTAGATAACATTGATGTTGAGTACGCTAAAGAAAAAGGCGTTGGTGTTTATAACACGCCTGCATCATCTTCATTATCAGTAGCAGAATTGGTTGTTGCGCAATTGTTTACCGGCGTGCGTTCATTGCACGACAGTAACCGCAAAATGGCTACTGAAGGTGCTACCAAATTTAACGACCTGAAAAAAGCTTACGCTAAAGGCATTGAGTTGCGTGGCAAAACTTTGGGTATTGTTGGTTTTGGCCGTATCGGCCGCGAGGTAGCTAAAATTGCTATCGGCATTGGTATGGACGTTATCGCTTATGATCTGTTTGATTTTAACCCAGAGGTTGAGATCGTACTAGGATCTGGAGGTACTAAAGTTAACGTAACTGTAAAGAAAGCTACTCTTGATGAGATCATCGCTGGTGCTGACTTTATTACACTACATACACCATTTATCGACAAAGCCCTTATTGGCGCTGAAGAATTGGCTAAAATGAAAAAAGGCGTTCAACTGATCAACATCTCTCGTGGTGGTTTGATTGACGAGTTGGCCTTGATAGACGCCTTAAACAGCGGTCAGGTATCATACGCGGCATTAGACGTGTTTGACAACGAGCCTATGCCACGTGCCGAGATCTTGTCGCATCCAAAAATATCACTAACCCCACACATCGGCGCCGCTACTAACGAAGCGCAGGAGCGTATTGGTGTTGAATTGGCCAGCTTAATTATAGGCCACTTTAAAAAATAATAATACCTCACACTAATATTGCAAATTAAAAGCCTGCCTGAGTTAATCGGGCAGGCTTTTTTTTGGTGTGTTTCCAACCTGTCATTGCGAGGTACGAAGCAATCGCACGCTGCAAGGTTTACACCTTTCTCTGTGCGTTGCCGCGCTACGCTCGCAATGACAAAACGTTATAAGATATAACTCACTCCTTTTTCCGGTATTGTCACCGGATATCCTTCCGCTGTCAATGCATCAGCAAATAATTGCATGCTGCTTTGTTCGCCATGAACAAGGTATACGCCTTTGAGGTTAGCCTTGTCCTGCGTTTTAATGTTGTTTAACAGGTCTTCGTGGTCGCCGTGGGCACTTAGTACATCTGTTTGTTTAATGGTGGCATACACCGCCAAATCGCGATCTTTGATGTGGACGATGGAGTCGCCACGTAATAAACGGTGGCCAAGGGTGCCTTTTGCGCAATAGCCTATAAATAGTATGGTGCAGTAGTAGTTCTGGATGTTATAAAACAAGTGATCCTGTATCCGCCCACCTTCAAGCATGCCTGCCGATGAGATGATAATACAAGGCTCATAATAGTTAGAAATTTGCTTGCTGTCTTGCAAGGTTTCAACATAAGTCAGGTTATCAAACTCAAACTCATCGCCTTGCGAATTATAGAAATCACGAGCTTCTTTGTTAACCAGGTTATGGTACTTACGGAAGATGGTCGTCGCTCTGCTGGCCATTGGGCTATCCACAAAAACCTTAACCGGTGGCAGCAAGCCGCTGCTAAATATCTTGTTTAAAGTAAATACCAATGATTGTGTACGGCCAATGCTAAATGCGGGGATGATCAACCGTCCCTGCTCTTTAACGCAGCATTTGTCAATCACATCTACCAGGGTTTCTTCAACGGATTTGCCTTTACTGTGCGTGCGGCCGCCGTAGGTTGATTCTGTTACTACAAAATCCACTGAAGGCAATGGTTGCGGGTCATCAAGCACTGGGTAGTTTTTGCGGCCGATATCGCCGGTAAAGGCTATCGATTTTTCAGTACCGTTATCATTGATCTTAAATACGGCGGCGGCAGCACCAAGTAAGTGTCCTACCGGGATAAACGTTAATTCAATATCCCCTGTTATGCGGAATGGTTTATCGAACCCAATGGTGACAAAACGCTCCATAGCATCCATCACGTGCTTGTGCAGATATAATGGTTGCGCGTTGGTATTAAACTTGCCTTTGCCATGCTTGCGGCTTTTGCCGGCTTTGTTCATGAAGATGTTGACTGAATCCATCAACAGCAACTCCGTCAAATCAGCAGTGGGTGGGGTGCACAATATCTGCCCGTTAAAACCCAAACGCACCAGGGTAGGGATATTGCCGGAATGATCTATGTGCGCGTGTGTAAGCACTACCACATCAATATCACGCGGGTTGAAAGGGAAATCTTCGTTGGCTTGTACGCTGCGGTCCTTTTCGTAATCAAGGCCACAATCAACCAGTATTTTATATTGTCCAACTTCAAGCAGGTGCATGCTGCCCGTAACCTGTTGGGCTGCACCGTGTATGGTTAATTTCATTAAGATATCTGTTTACGACGGATCTGCAAACGCAGCAGAAACAAAATGATGAGCACCAGGATAAAAACGCTGATCTTAAAATTGATAGACGATTTATCGTGCTCAACCTGCAACTCTTCCTGTTGTTTTTTTACTTTCTCCAGCTGTTTCTGCAGCCTGTTAATGGTATACATTGATTCAAGCGCTTCGCCTTCGGCTTGTTTTGTCCTGTCTACCGCCTGCTTTTGTTGAAACACGCGATAGTCAAGCAATATCTTTAGCTGCGCGTAAATGTCATTGTCGGCTTTAACAATGTCCATCAGTATTTCGTTACTGCGCTTAATGTCTTTTTTGGTTTGCAAGCCAAAAATACCCGTGCGTTCGGTAAGGCTTTGGTCGTAACGGCTAAACTTTTGGCTGCGTACGGCAAGCATGCTGTTTATGCGTTGTCGCTGGCGCTCGTAGGTGGCCGAGTCAATATCCTTTTGCGCAAACACATCGGCAGCTAAAACGCATAGTAAAAAGGTTAGTAGTATCAGTTTTTTCATCGGTGGTAATCAAAATCAATAATTACGCTATCGCCTAAATTTAATCCTAATAACCCACTTGCGTTGCCTTTGTTTATGGCAATTTCCAAATGGTCGCTAATGCCAAACAAACAAAGCTTCTCGCCCTCGGGTACTTCGCTGTAATGCCAGCTTAAGTGATTGATAGTCTCGTT
Organism: Bacteroidota bacterium; assembly: GCA_040386815.1. GTDB lineage: Bacteria > Bacteroidota > Bacteroidia > Sphingobacteriales > Sphingobacteriaceae > Mucilaginibacter. Next base: position 5,134 of record JAZKET010000122.1, read on the forward strand.
ACGCTTAAAGTATAAGGTAAACTGGCGTCCTTGCTGTACCTTATTGAAAAACTCTTTGGTAATATTGGTGATAACATTCTGGAAGGAATCAATATAGATCACTGATCCTTTAATGATATTACGTTCAATAACCGGCTGCAAAGTCATGCGTTGCTCTATGCCGGCTACCGGGATACCAATTTCAGAAAGTTTTTTACCGTCGGCCAGGTGGCAGGCAGCTTTCACAAATATATCCGCCAGCGGAAAATGCAGAAATTTCAGATCCTGCATAATGTTTATCTCAACTATCTCATCAGGCTCATCATTAAACATGAGCGAGAAAATGCCATTGTCTGAGCCTACAAAGTAATGATTCTTGTAGCGCAGGGCAAGATAGCGCGTGTTATCGCTATATACGGTATCAATACCAATAAGGTGCACCGTGTCATCCGGAAAATAATAAAAACTATTTTTTAAAATAAACGCAGCTTGCTGTACATTGTAGGCGGGTACGCTATTGGTAACGTCGACAATATTGACGGTTGGCAGCAACTTTAAAATACTGCCTTTAAGCGCGGCAAGGTATATGTCCTTGTCGCCCAAATCAGTAGTTAAAGTTATTATTGCCATTAATTTTTTAAATATTTATTGCTAATCTTGTACAAGCGTAATACGCTGCAAATATTCAATTTTTAATTCATAAAAGTTCACCACAAAATAATCAATTTACTATTGAACGAGCTTAAGATATCAATCGAAAATATAAACCCGGCAGTTTTGTGGGGGCCAAATAATGATCATTTTGAGATCATTAAAAAGCAGTACCCTAAGCTTAAGATTGTTGCACGCGGTAGTGAGGTAAAAGTTTTGGGCGATGAACGCGAACTAACCGTGTTTGAGGAAAAATTTAATTACCTGGTACAACACGTAGAAAAGTTTGAAAGCATAAGCCTTCAAGACCTTGAACGGATATTAGGCTCAAAAGTAGATGCCTCTGCACCCGGCGATCCTGCTGCTGATAAATTTGCCAGCGGCGAGGTTATTGTTTTTGGTCCTAACGGTGTGATGGTGAAAGCCCGAACCGCCAACCAACGCAAGATGGTTGATTGTATTAACAAAAGCGATATACTGTTTGCTATTGGCCCTGCAGGTACCGGTAAAACATACACCGCGGTAGCGTTAGCAGTAAGAGCGCTAAAAAATAAAGAGATCAAACGCATCATACTTACCCGCCCGGCGGTTGAGGCAGGCGAGAACCTTGGCTTTTTACCCGGCGATTTAAAGGAAAAGATAGACCCATATTTGCGCCCCTTATATGACGCTTTGGACGACATGATCCCGGCGGAAAAATTAAAGCTTTACCTGGAGAACCGCACCATAGAGATTGCCCCTTTGGCCTTTATGCGCGGCCGTACCTTGGATAACTGTTTTGTGATATTAGACGAAGCGCAAAACGCTACCGATATGCAGTTAAAGATGTTTTTAACCCGTATGGGTCCATCAGCCAAGTTTATTGTCACCGGCGACGTTACCCAGATAGATTTACCTAAAAAACAACAATCGGGCCTGCATACTGCGCTGCGCATATTAACAGATATTAAAGGTATAGAAATAGTTTACCTAAGCGGCGAGGACGTTGTACGCCACAAATTAGTACGTAAGATATTAGAAGCTTACGGAGATATACAGTAGATTTAGAATCAAGAGACAAGAATCAAGAGTCAAGAGATTGGCGCTGTTTGGTTTTTGTGTCTTGATAACTGACATAAAATAGATATAAGATTCTTGCCACAAGATAGCAATCAACCTATCTTGATTCTTGACTCTTGATTCTTGACTCTAAAAAAGAATGAACGCAATAAAAGAAACACAATTTAACTTTCCTAAACAAACCAGCTTTTACAAGGGTAAGGTTAGGGATGTATATACTATTGATAATAAATACCTGGTAATGGTAGTAAGCGACAGGATATCTGCATTTGATGTGGTGTTGCCTGAGCCTATCCCTTACAAAGGGCAGGTGCTTAACCAGATAGCTGCCAAATTTTTAGCCGCTACTGCCGATATTGTACCTAACTGGGTAGTTAACGTGCCCGACCCAAGCGTTACCATTGGCCGCATTTGCGAGCCTTTTAAGGTTGAAATGGTTATCCGCGGATATTTGGCCGGCCATGCCGCGCGGGAGTATGCTGCCGGCCGCAGACAGGTTTGTGGCGTTAGCTTGCCTGAGGGTTTGAAAGAGAACGATAAACTACCCGAGCCTATCATCACCCCAACAACCAAAGCGGCAGTTGGGCATGATGAAGATATTTCAAGAGAAGATATCCTGGCAAAAGGCATCGTTTCCGAAGAAGATTACGAACAATTGGAGAATTATACTCGCGCTTTATTTGCCCGTGGTACAGAGATAGCTGCTAAACAAGGCCTGATTTTGGTTGATACCAAATACGAGTTTGGTAAAGTTGGCGATCAGATCTTTTTGATAGACGAGATCCATACGCCAGATTCATCGCGCTATTTTTATAGCGAGGGTTATTCAGATAGACAGGCCAGTGGCGAGCCACAAAAGCAACTGTCAAAAGAGTTTGTACGCAGGTGGTTAATAGAGAATGGTTTCCAGGGTAAAGACGGCCAGACAGTGCCTGAAATGACGCCTGAGAAAGTTGAATCTATATCAGAACGCTACATTGAACTTTATGAACAAATAACCGGCGAAGCTTTTGTTAAGCCCGAAGGTGCCAATGTGTTAGATAGGGTAGAAGGTGCCATTAACAAAGCACTTGCCGCTTTATAATTTTAATTTGTAAATAATATTTATATTAGCACTTAAATTACTAAAAGATAAGATGAAGTTTACTGTTGACAAACACGAGAAATACATTTTGCTGAAGCTCAATGAATCAAAATTGAACTCGTTGATCACTCCGCAATTAAAATCAGAGTTGATATTGATCAACACCGAAGGCCAGAGAAATATCATCCTTGATCTGTCTCAGGTAAAATTTGCCGACTCATCTGGCTTGAGCAGCCTGTTGGTTGGTCACCGTCTGTGCAAAAATGCTGAGGGTTCTTTCATCCTTACAGGCTTAAACGACGCGGTGTCACGTTTAATCACTATCTCTCAGTTAGAAACTGTCTTGACTATCGTCCCAACTTCTGAAGAAGGCATTGACGTTATTTTTATGGAAGAGATAGAAAAAGAATTAAAAAAAGAAGCAAGATAATACTTAGATTGTTTACCTGATATGAGATTTGAGGTAACAATACTTGGAAGTAGTTCTGCAACCCCCATTTACAATAGAAACCCTACATCGCAGGTGCTCAACATTAATGAGCGCCTGTATTTGGTTGACTGTGGCGAAGGTACACAGCAGCAAATGCTTCGCTTTGATGTCAGGGGCAGCCGTATAGATCATATTTTTATTAGCCACCTGCACGGCGACCATTACCTGGGGCTTATTGGCCTGTTGTCGTCGCTGCACTTAAATGGCCGTAAAAAAGCGCTGAAACTTTTTGGTCCGCCGCAATTATTGGAGATTATTGACCTGCAGTTTAAATACTCTGAAACTACCCTGCAATACCAGATAGAGTTTACCCCAACCAACCCCATGGTTGCCGAAACCATTTTGGTTAATGATGATGTAAGTGTTGAAACCATACCGCTTAATCACCGAATAGCATGTACCGGTTTTTTGTTTAGAGAGAAAAAGCGCTTGCGCAAACTGATGAAAGAAAAGTTAGAGCGCTTAGCCATTCCAGTAGAATACTATACCGCACTAAAAAAAGGTGCTGATTATGTTGATCTTAAAGGCAAGACCTACAAAAACGACGAGCTAACCACCGATTCTGACAATCCGCGTGCCTATGCTTACTGTTCTGATACGATGTTTGACGAGCGGTATTTTGAGCAGATAAAAGGCGCTGACATGCTTTACCACGAAGCCACCTTTTTACACGCTATGCTTGACCGCGCTAATGAAACCCACCATACCACAGCATTACAGGCGGGACAAATTGCCGGTATTATTGGGGCAAAGAAACTGCTGATAGGTCATTTTTCAGCCCGCTACAAAACCCTTGATGAATTGCTTGACGAGGCGCAAAGCGTGTTCCCCGATACTGCTTTGGCTATAGAGGGTAGGACGTTTTTTATTTAAACAAATCGCTTCAAGTAATAATTCGTTTGTGATGCTGACAATAATGTCTTCCTTCCCAATCAACGCATATAACTCATTAATCTTTCGCCAAAAAATGACTAAACAAAAAAGGCTTCCATTCAGAAGCCTTAATATCTTAATTAGTATATATTTAATCGTCTTTTTTACCCCCACCAAATACAGAGAAGTGTACATAGCGCTTAGGGTTTTCTTTCAGATCCATAAACAATAAATTCAGATTTGCCGATGATGCCTCCAGGTTTTTGTAAAGCTTATCATCATTCATTAATAAACCTAATGATCCTTTATTGTTGTTTAAATTGGTCATAAGCGTTTGTAACTCTGTAGTAGCCTTGTTAGCGTTATCTAAAGTTTGTTTGATGTTGCCGTTGGCTAAATCGCCACTAAAGCGTTGAAAGTTTGCGGTTACTGTATTAAGGCCCGCCGTTGTAGTTTTTAAATTGGCTGAAACTGTTTCTGCATTGGTTAAAATGCCATTAATATGGCCCGATTG
>JAZKET010000122.1:9793-36487 GCA_040386815.1 Bacteroidota bacterium
CAGCTCGTCTACTTTCTTAGTGGTACCCTCTAAAGTTTGTAATGAGTTGGCTATGCTTGTAAAGCTACGATCAACATTGCGCTGAAAACCCGGGTTCAATATTTTATTGATAGCTGCTAATGATGAATCGAGCCTGTTCATCAAATTTTCGGCTTTAGTTTGTATTGGCTGTAAACTTTCTGCCAAACTGCCTTGTACGTCGGCGCGCAGGGTGTCTTTATTTTCGGCCAGTTGGCGGCTATCGCCCAGTAAAAATACAACAGCTTTGCTTCCTAACAGATCGGTACTTACCAGTTTGGCTAAAGTGTTACTGGGTACTTCATATTCGTTTTTAATTTTAAACTCAACGGTGGTGCGTCCATCGGCACCCAACGCCATTTTAGAAATGTGGCCTATCTGGAAACCGTTTACCAGTACCGGTTTTGATACAGTTAAACCGTCAACGCTGCCGTAAATGGCATAAAATTTATTCGATCCCGAAAAAACGTCGTTACCGCGCAAAAAACTATAGCCCAGTATCAGCACCGTTATAGCAAGGGTGGTTAATGCGCCTATTTTAGTTTCGTTAGAAATTTTCATATAGTATGTAGATATTGTGATGTAAGGTGCTTTTTTGCAGGCTGGCTATACCTGTATATGTTGTTTTATGGATGGCTAAGATCAAATATCCTGCAAAAAGCACATCCATATAAACAATTATCGGGCCACTTGTTCTACTTTGTCTTTATAAGCTTGTATAGAGCGTACAATGGTGTTTACAATTTGTTCCTGCCCTTCTTCAGAGTTCATATATTCTTCTTCCTCAGGGTTGTTAATATATCCTATTTCTACCAGTACAGATGGCATTGCTGCGTGGCACAGCACATAAAGGCTCTGCTCGCGTATACCCTCCAGCTTACGGGCATCAACATCAACAAACTCGTTAGCTAAAATATTAGCCATGCTAATGCTACGTACCCTAAATTTACGTATGTACTCGTTAGTTAAAATAATGGTCACCGGGTCATTGGGGTCAAGGGCCCCGCCGTCCATGTCTTCCTCAATACTATTGCTCTTAATTTCGTTTTGCTGCTCGCGCGTACGTTTTAAACCGTAAACCAGCATTAATACACCTTTTCCACTACGGTTAGGCACGCGTACGCTAGTGTATTTTTTGCCAACTTTTTGTCTAACTATTCTATCGGCAAGGGCATTGCAGTGTATAGATATAAACAGGTCGCCTTTGTTTTCGTTGGCTATTTCGGCGCGTCTTTCAAACGATACATCTTCGGGCGTTTTGCGGGTAAGTACAGCATTTACACCAGTGATATTTTTTTCTATCGCTTTTTGCAATTTAGTTGCCACTGCCAGCGTTACTTGTCTTTCGGTAGATATGGAGCCGGTCGCTCCAAAAGAAAAGTGCCCCGGTCCGGTGGTTTTATCACCATGCCCGGCATCAACAATAACGGTTTTTAATTTAAAGCCGGTATTAACGATGGTATCCGTTTTTACCGAAGGGATGGTTGTGAATGAAAATAAAGAAAAGCATACAGGTATTGCCAATATTCCAAAAATCAATCTTTTCAATGCTTTATTTTTCATTATTTTTGAACGCTGTTAATTATATCTGCAAAAATACTATTCATACTCAATTTTGAAATTTCTTAACTTATTATTTCTATTTGCACTTATTTTAACGGTAAATATAAAGGCCACTGCCTATAAACGTATTTTTTCCGGTAATCGACATATTGCAGATACAATAATTAAGCTCGATTCAAACGGCCGACTGCCTAAATCTCCTAAAGGTAAAAATTCTGCTGTAAATACAGGCAAAGATGCACCACAGATAAACAATCTTGACTTACGCCGCAGCACTACCATTAACGACACTACGAAACGCGATACCTCAAAACGTATTCCTATAAAGATACTTAACGACACTTCAGGCAGAAGATCAACCACGGTTGATACCACCCAAAAAGTATCAGATATTGACTCTGAGATAAAGGACATTGCCGACTCTGTTTATAACGATATGAAAACCGGTATAAGCTATCGTATTGGCAATGCAAGGGTTAGTTACGGCGATTTTGAGCTGGATGCCGAGTTTATTCGTATAGATCGTGTAAAGAAATTAATATACGCCAGCGGGATGCGCGACCCTAAAACCGGGCGCTACATTGGCCGGCCGATATCAAAGCAAGGCAAGGATGAGCCAATAATTTCAGACTCGTTACTATTCAATTACGAAACCAAGAAGGGACATATCTGGAATATATCAACCCAGCAAGATGGTAACTACATATCAAAAGGACAGGCTAAAAAATTGAACGAGGAAGAAGTTGCCCTGGCCAACGTTATTTTTAGCGCCTGCGATAAGCCAACCCGGGGCGAGGATCCTGATTACGGTATTGTGATAACCAAGGGTATTGCAGAGCAAAAACGCATTATATCTGGCCCTGCCTATTTAATGATTGAAGGTATACCATTGCCTATTGGCGTGCCGTTTGGCTTTTTTCCGAAAACAAACAGCCGTACATCGGGCCTATTATTACCAACTTTTGGCGAGGATGCTACCTTAGGTTTCTTTTTGCGCGATTTTGGATATTACATAGGTTTAAGCGATTATGCCGATTTAACCAACCTGGCAACCTACTACTCAAACGGATCATACGAAGTAAGTAGCGCGTTAGATTATATGAAGCGTTACAAGTATAATGGTAACCTGATGCTAAGCTACGGCTCGCATAATTATACGTTACCAGGCGACCCACCTGCCCGCGATTTTCATATCAACTGGCAGCATGCGCAAAACCCCGCTGCAAGCCCGGGTAGTACGTTTAGCGCGTCGGTAAACGCGGGTACGTCCAGCTTTTATCGTAACAACCCGGCATCAAACGGTTATAATTTGCAAACGCTTACGCAAAACTCATTGCGCTCAAGTATCGCTTATTCAAAAACCTGGGCCGGTACGCCATTTAACTTAACAACCAGTCTTTCGCACAGCCAGGATCTTACTAAAAAGACGGTTTCGCTTGAATTGCCAAACGTAAACTTCAGTATGACCAGTATTAACCCGTTTGACAAAAGCGATGCTGTTGAACACGATAAGTGGTATCAAAAGATAACCATGTCATACACCATGCAGGCCACTAACCGTATCAATAGCTTGCCCGAGTCTGAATTATTTAAAAGCGAAACACTTTCAAAAAAACTGCAAAACGGTATACAGCATCAAATACCTGTAGGTATAAATTTTAACCTGTTTAGATATTTCCAGATAAGCGGTAGCGTAAACTATACAGACCGCTGGTATTTTCAATCGGTAAGGCAGCGCTTTGCCCGCGCCGACTCATTAGTGACAGATACCGTGCCCGGCTTTACGCGTGTAGGTAATTATAATTTAAGTGCCAGTTTATCAACCCGTGTATATGGTTTGCTTAACTTCAAAAACAGTAAATTAATGGCTATAAGGCACGTAATGACACCAAGCGTGGGCTTTAGCTACTCGCCAGATTACTCTGGCTTAAACCGCAGCTACAACCGCCTTATAGTAAGTAACGCCACGGTACCATACCCTGTAATTTATCAGCGCTATTCTATTTACCAATCATCGGTATATGGCGGCCCGGCCGGAGGTAAGCAAGCCGGTATCAGCTTATCGCTTGACAACAATCTTGAAGCTAAATTCAGGCCCAAAACGACAGATAGCGTGCAGGACAACAGAAAGGTGCAATTGCTGCAAAGTTTGTCTTTTGCAACGTTTTATAACTTCGCCGCCGACTCGTTCAAGCTGTCGCCTATATCGGCATCCGGGCACGTAGGTTTGTTTAAAGATAAAATCAATGTAACATTCTCAGCTACGTTTGATCCATATGTTAACCGCATATTCGACTCTATATCAAACGGGCAAATTGTGCCTTACAGACGCATTGTTAACCGTTACACCTGGCAAGACGGCAAGTTGCCAAAACTTGTGGCCTTTAACTTTTCGGTAAGTGGTAGTTTAAATCCGGCGGCTTTTCACCCGTCGCCAAACGCAAATGCTACTGCAAACGGGCTAACCCTTGCCACTGCCACACCACTGCAACGGCAAAACCTGGCCATGCTTAACAGCGACCCTGCGGCCTACATGGATTTTAACATCCCATGGAACCTGGTAATGAATTATAACTTTAGTTATACCAATGCTTATATAAGCAGTCAGCGCACAAACACTATCATGTTAAGTGGCGATTTGAGTTTAACCAAGGCCTGGAAAATACAGTTTAACACCAACTATGATTTTGCCGTTGGCGAGCTAAGCAGCGCTACCTCCTTTGCCATCTATCGCGATTTGCATTGTTGGGATCTATCGATACAATGGCTGCCGTTTGGTTACTTTAAATCGTACAACGTAACACTGAGGGTAAAATCGGCTATATTACAGGCGCTGAAATTGAGTAAGCGTAGCGATTATACCAGCAACGCCAACTTTAACCAGTAACACCATGCTTGCAGAAATTATTACCATTGGCGACGAAATATTAATAGGCCAAATTGTAGATAGTAACTCGGCCTGGATGGGTCAGCAACTTAACAAAGCCGGTATAAGGGTAAAACAGATAACTTCTGTGTCTGACGATAGCCAGCATATTCTTGCTGCCCTGGCCGATGCAGCTACCCGAGCGGACATTATACTCATTACGGGTGGCCTTGGCCCCACAAAAGACGATATTACCAAAAGTACCCTTGCTCAATATTTTAATGTGGGGATGGTAGAGAGTGCAGCCGCGTTGGATAACGTAACGCGCATTTTTGCCAAATACAATCGCCCATTGTTGGATATCAACAAACTACAGGCGCAGGTACCGGCCAATTGCCAGGTTATTGACAATAAAAATGGCACTGCTCCGGGTATGTGGTTTAATGTGGATGGAAAGATTTATGTTTCTATGCCCGGTGTGCCGTTTGAAATGATGTACATGATGGAAGAGCAGGTGATACCGAAATTGCAGGCCACCTTTAAGCTGCCATACATCATCCATAAAACTATATTGACAGTAGGCGAGGGCGAGTCGTTTTTAGCCGAGCGTATTGCTGATATTGAAGATCAACTGCCGCAGCATATCAAGTTAGCTTATCTGCCCAAATTGGGTCAGGTGCGTTTGCGCTTGAGTGGCTCTGGTACCGACGAAAATACTTTATCAGCAGATATTGAAGAACATGCAGCCAGGATTATTGAACGTGTTGGGAGTTTTGTAGTTGCCACGGATGATGTGCCGCTGGAAAAAGCGATACTTGATTATATGGCCGGCAGAGGACTAACCCTGTCTGCAGCCGAGAGCTGTACCGGGGGCTATATATCGCACTTGTTTACCCAGCATGCCGGATCATCAAAAGTGTTTTTTGGTGGGGCGGTAACTTACTCAAACCAGTTAAAAGAAGATGTGCTGGGTGTAAAGCACCATACGCTTGAAACCTTTGGTGCGGTAAGTGAAGAAACCGTAACAGAAATGGCCGAGGGTGCATTGCGTAATTTTAAATCTGATTTTGCTATTGCTGTTACCGGCATTGCAGGGCCTGATGGAGGTACACCCGATAAGCCGGTAGGCACCGTTTGGATAGCCGCCGCCTGTGCCCAAAAAACGGTTAAAAAGAAATTCACATTCGGTAACAAAAGGCAACAAAACATCGAAAGGAGCGCTACAAGCGCATTATTTATGTTGAATACTTTACTTAAAGATGTTGAGAAGTAAGCGACAGATTTTCTAATTTTGACCAAAGAACTATATATATCTTATGGCTAAGTACCAGCTATTATTGCCAAAAATGGGCGAAAGTGTTGCTGAGGCAACTATAATCAAATGGTTAAAAAAACCGGGCGATTATATTGATGCGGATGATGCGGTAATGGAAATTGCTACAGATAAGGTGGATTCTGAAGTTCCATCGCCCGTATCCGGACGATTAGTTGAACAAAAATATAACGAAGAAGACGTAGTGCAGGTAGGTTCTGTAATAGCTATTATAGAAACCGACGAACCCGCACAGGCAGAGCCTGCACCACAAGCAGCACCTGCGCCGGCCCCCGTGCCTGCAACGCCGCCACCGGCACCTGTAGCAGCACCTGCACCACAGCCTATAGTATTTACGCCACCTACTGTACCATCACCTGCGCCTGTGCAACAGCCGCAAAGCATACCGGGTACAGAGCAGCTTGAACAAAGAAATACTGCACCTGCGCCACAGCCGCAAGCCATTGCCGAAGGCAGATTTTACTCGCCGCTGGTTAAGCACATCGCGCAGCAAGAAAACATAAACAGCGCCGAGCTTGACAGCATACCCGGCACCGGTGCCGAAGGACGTTTAACAAAAGACGACCTATTGGCCTATGTGCGTAATAGAAGTAAAGCGCCTGCTTCGCAAGCCGCCGCGCCTGCACCGCAACCACAGGCGGCAGCTGCAGCACAAGCAGCGCCTGCACAACACGAAGTTAAAATTGTTAATGTTACGCTGACACCACCACCTGCCATAGCCGAAGCGCCAAAACAGCAGGAAGCGCCAAAGGTTGCCGATGCGCCAAAAGCGCAGCCAAGCAAACCGGGCCTAACCGCCAGCGGTGCCGATGAGATTATAGAGATGGACCGTATGCGTCGCTTAATTGCCGACCACATGGTGATGAGCAAGCATACATCGCCACACGTAACCTCATTTGTTGAGGCCGATGTGACCAGCCTGGTATTATGGCGCGAGAAGATCAAAAACAGCTTTGAAAAACGCGAGGGAGAGAAAATAACCTTTACCCCAATATTTATGGAAGCGGTGGTTAAAGCTATTAAAGATTATCCGCTGGTTAACGTAAGCGTTAATGGTACGCAGATAATCAAAAGGGCCGCTATTAACTTAAGCATGGCTACGGCTTTGCCAAACGGTAACCTTATAGTGCCGGTAATTAAAAATGCTGATGAACTTAACCTGTTGGGCCTAACCAAAGCGGTTAACGGATTGGCCAAAAAAGCGCGCACCGGTAAATTATTACCTGATGATGTAAAGGATGGCACCTTTACAATAACCAACGTTGGTACTTTTGGTAACCTGATGGGCACGCCAATTATTAACCAGCCGCAGGTAGCTATATTGGCTATTGGCGCCATTAAAAAGAAACCTGCTGTAATTGAGACAAAAGAGGGCGATGTTATTGCTATAAGGCACATGATGTTCTTGTCGCTGTCTTATGACCACAGGGTGGTTGATGGCTCATTAGGCGGAACGTTTTTGAGCCGCATTGCGCATTACCTGGAAAACTGGGATGTCGACAAAGAGGTATAACTCAACCCTCAAAAAATCTTTCATAGCACCCAAAACAACCGCATTGGTTTATTGGTTTATATAAACAAAGGGCCCTTTTTATAAGGGCCCTGTTTACTTAAACTACAAAAGCCATGGAAAATTATGAAACCTTAGTGGATGCCACTAATGATTTAATGAAAAGAGGATATACCGCCAACCTAAGTATGGAAGGCGACACGATTGCAGATAAATCGCAGGATATACACATGACGGCTGATGACTTTTCGATAGATGAGTTTTACCGTTTTGAGGGCCAGAGCAACCCGGCAGATATGTCGATAGTATACGCGGTTAGCTCGCCCAAGCACAACTTGAAGGGTATCATCGTAAATGCTTACGGTACTTATGCTGATGACAGCTCGTCGGCCATACAAGCCAAACTGCACCATTTTATGATAAGCCATAACCTGCACAGCAGCGACAGGCCGTCGGCGTAATAAATCTCATGTTTTGTCATTGCGTGGTACGAAGCAATCGCACGCCGGTAAGGTCTGCTACTTTCCTTGCGATTGCTTCGTACCTCGCAATGACAAATTTTACAAGTCCTTCAACAACTTTTTCCCCCTTGCCTGTATAGCCGCGGTACCATTGCGCATTAAAAAGTGTAATTGGTTAGCCAGTTCCTCGGCAATCCAGTCGTAGCGCTGGCGCAGGTTAAACAGGGCCTCGGCAGCAAAGGCTTTAACGGCTATTTTTATCTTAGGGTCAATCAACCAATCGAAAAGCTGCTCAATTACCGGCTCAAAATCAATCTCCTTTATTTTATCTTTTGTTATTTGCGGCGCGCTGCTTTCTGTAAGGTGCATCACAATTTTGGCATAATGGCGCTTGCTGCCAGGTGCTTTTACCAGTGGCATTTGTTGCAGCAGGTAATCGAGTTCATGCAAATATGTTTCCGGGTGGTTTAAAACAACGTTTTCCAGTATCCAGGTGGCTCTAAAGGCAATATCAGGCTGGGGGTGCAGGGTAATGGCAATCAGGTGGCGCAGGTTAAAGTTTTCCTGGTGCAGCTGCCTGGCAATGTTTAAAACATATATTTTGCCAATGTTGGTCTCTATTTGTTTAATGAGTTGGGCCTGGTCCATTTAATTTACGCTGTGCACAACGAAAATAAAAAATAAACCTTGTGCTGACTATGACAGTTTACCTAAAATCATACATTTGTTCACTACTTTTTATAACGATAAAATAATACATGGTTAAATTCAACCGTTTTACACTGGACAATGGCCTGCGGGTAATTGTTCACGAAGATAATACTACCCCCATGGCTGTGGTTAACATTTTGTACGATGTTGGCAGCCGCGATGAAAGCCCGGAGCAAACCGGTTTTGCTCACCTGTTTGAGCACCTGATGTTTGGCGGATCGGTCAATATCCCTGTTTATGATGCCCCGCTGCAAAAGGTTGGCGGCGAAAATAACGCCTTTACCAGTAACGATATCACCAATTATTATATCACCCTGCCTGCGGCCAATTTAGAGACCGCCTTTTGGTTAGAAAGCGACCGCATGCTAAGCCTTGCCTTTAGCGAAGAAAGCCTTGAGGTGCAGCGAAAAGTGGTGATCGAAGAGTTTAAGCAACGTTATTTAAACCAGCCCTACGGCGATGTTTGGCTGCGTTTGCGCCCTTTAGTATATAAGCACCACCCATACCGTTGGGATACCATTGGTAAAACTATTGAGCATATTGCCGATGCTAAGATAGAAGACGTTAAGGCTTTCTTTAAAAAGCATTACAACCCACAAAACGCTATTATGGTTGTGGGCGGCGATGTGAAACCGGAGCAGGTAAAAGAGCTTGCCGAAAAATGGTTTGCCCCAATACCGGCTGGTGAAAGGTATGTACGCAATTTGCCGCAAGAGCCTACCCAGCACGAAGTGCGTCGCGATACGGTGACTGCCAAAGTGCCCGTGAACGATATCTACATAGCCTTGCAAATGCCGGGCAGGAGAGAGAAGGAGTTTTACGCTGTCGAGCTGATATCTGATATCCTGTCGCGTGGTAATTCGTCTCGTTTCTATCGTACACTGGTTAAGGATAAGCAGTTATTCAGCGATGTGCATGCTTACGTGTTTGGCAGCCTTGATAAGGGGATGTTTGTACTGGAAGGTAAGCCAACCGAAGGTGTATCTGTTGAAGATGCCGAAGCCGCATTATGGGCCGAGGTTGAAAAGCTGAAAACAGACGAAGTGCCTGCCGACGAGCTAACCAAGGTGAAAAACAAAACCGAGTCGACCATGATATTTTCTGAAATGTCATTGTTAGATAAGGCGATGAACCTGGCTTACTACGAATTATTGGGCGATGCTGAATTGTTTAATAATGAGATTGAGAAGTTTTTGGCAGTAACGCCTGCAGAGATTAAAGAAGAAGCGAATAAACTATTTAGAAAAGATAATTCATCAACCCTTATTTATTTAGCGGAGCAATAATGATTTTAGACAGACAACTTGCCCCCGAATTTAGAGGGATAAAAGCCATTAACTTTTTACACCCGGAACAAACTGATTTAGCCAACGGCGCTAAATTGTTCAGCTTTAACTCTGGCGATCAGGAATTGGTGCGTATAGAATGGATATTTAACAACCTGCGTTTTGATCCGGCTAAACCATTGTCAAACATGGCCACTAACACCATGCTTACAGATGGCACAACTACGTTAACCGCTGCGGAAATTGCCGATAAGATTGATTTTTACGGTGCATTTCTTTCGGTTGATTATGGTTTTGAACAGTCGCTGGTTACGCTATACTCGTTAACTAAACATCTGGATAAAACCTTGCCGGTAGTAAAGGATATCTTAATCAATTCGGTTTTTCCGCAAAAAGAGCTGGATACTTTTATTCGTAACCAGCAGCAAAAGCTGCAGGTTAGTTTAAAAAAGAATGATGTAGTGGCCCGCCGCACATTTAACAAAGCGTTGTATGGCGATACCATTTACGGCGTAACCGCCGTTGCCGAGACTTACAATACATTAAAGCGCGACGACCTGCTGACGCATTATAAAGAGATGTACCAGCCATCAAACTGTACCATTGTGGCTGCAGGTAAGGTTGACAGCGCGTCGCTGGCATTACTGGCTGATATTTTTGGCGATACCTGGAACACAGACGTTGTTACTGCTGATACAAGCCAACCTGAGGTAGTTTACGGTACAGAGCAGTTTCATTTTATTGAAAGGCCTGAGGCATTGCAGTCCGCTATCCGTATGGGATTGCCGTTCATAAATCGTTTGCATACTGATTTTCCGGCTGTGCAGGTGTTAAATACGCTATTAGGTGGATATTTTGGCTCAAGGTTGATGAACAATATCCGCGAGGATAAGGGTTATACCTATGGCATAGGCTCGGGCTTAACATCTTACAAACAAAATGGCGCCCTTTTTATAGCTACCGAAGTAGGGGCGGATGTTTGTAAGCTGACAATGATTGAAATTGAGAAGGAGATAGGCCTGCTTAAAACGCAGTCTGTTCCAGATGATGAGCTTGAACTGGTGCGCAACTACATGTTAGGCTCGTTATTGGGTAGTTTAGAGAACGTATTCTCGCACGCTGATAAATTCAAGAATCTGCATTTCTCTGGCCTTGGCTATGATTATTATGAGCGCTATATCAACATCGTAAAAAATATAAAAGCCGATGAGATATTGCGTTTGGCTAATACGTATTTGGATTTAGACAAGTTTTATCGGGTTATTGTAGGGAAATATTAGGAAAAGATTTAAAATTTATTTAGAAATAATTGTAGAGACGCAATACTGTGCGTAATTGCCATTTTATATTGAGAATGTTTCTTTATAGCGATGGGTTTCAAACTTTGAGTGTTCGAAATATTGTAAAAGCAGGTACTTCAGAGGCGTAGCCTCGATAACTATTGTAGCCACGGGTTTTAACCCGTGGTATTTGTAATCTAATAGAAGATTGAGTGCCATCGGCACGGCCCATTTAAATGGATCGTGCCGATGGCACTTTGTTTTTTGTTCCAATTTTTTGCCGGGTTGAAACCCGGCGCTACAATATTGGTCGAGCCGCTGGCTCTTTATTTTCAGTTTACAAGGTTTCGAACACTCAAGGTTTCAAACCCATCGCTATGGCGTAATTGCCCAAGTATTATTTCCCAATTGTAATCCCAACATCAATTAATTATTAAAATCAGCGTTTAGACAACAATTTCGAGATCCGGCATTCAGAATCCGAAATATTTTCATAGCTTTGCCCGGCAAATAATACCACCAAATAATTATTTGCTATGCAGTCAGACCCATCAAAATTTGTCGCCGAAGGATTAACTTACGATGACGTATTATTACTCCCGGCTTATTCAGAAATTTTACCGCGCGACGTAAACACCAGCACGCTTTTAACCCGTAACATCAGGTTAAATGTTCCGTTGGTATCAGCCGCTATGGACACCGTAACCGAGGCTCAACTGGCTATTGCCATGGCGCAGGCAGGTGGTTTGGGTATGCTGCACAAAAACATGAGCATTGATTTACAGGCTGCCGAGGTACGCAAGGTAAAACGCTCTGAAAGCGGTATGATACAAGACCCGGTAACCGTTCACGAGGCATCAACCGTAGGCGATGCCGTGAAGATTATGCGCGAGTACAGAATAGGTGGTATCCCGGTGGTTGATGAGAATAACAAGCTTAAAGGCATTATCACCAATCGCGACCTGCGCTTTCAAAAAGACCTGAGCAAACCCGTTGCAGGTGTTATGACCAGCACCGATCTGATTACTGCCCCGGCAGGTACCAGCCTGCAACAAGCCGAAGAAATACTGCAAGAACATAAAATTGAAAAGCTGCCGGTGGTTGATACCGATGGCACACTGATAGGTCTGATCACTTTTAAGGATATCCAAAAATTTAGAAATAACCCTAACGCCTGTAAAGATGAACATGGCCGTCTGCGCGTAGGCGCTGCCGTTGGCGTTACTGCCGACACCATGGAAAGGGTAGAAGCTTTGGTAAATGCCGGTGTTGACGTTATTGCTATTGATACCGCTCATGGTCATTCAAAAGGTGTTATTGACAAGCTGAAAGAAGTAAAAGCTAAATACCCTAACCTGCAGGTTATAGCAGGCAACGTAGCTACCGGTGAGGGCGCTAAAGCCCTGGCAGATGCCGGTGCCGACGCTGTTAAAGTGGGTATTGGCCCGGGTTCTATTTGTACTACCCGTATTATTGCCGGTGTTGGTGTACCACAGCTGTATGCCGTTTATGAGTGCGCTAAGGCATTACAAGGCACAGGTGTACCGGTTATTGCCGATGGCGGTATTAAACACACTGGCGATATTGCCAAAGCTATTGCTGCCGGTGCAAGCACCATCATGGCAGGCTCATTATTTGCAGGTGTTGAAGAGTCGCCCGGCGAGAGCATCATTTATGAAGGTCGTCGCTTTAAATCATACCGTGGTATGGGCTCAATAGAAGCTATGGAGCAAGGTTCAAAAGACCGCTATTTCCAGGACGTTGAAGATGATATCAAAAAATTGGTACCAGAAGGTATAGTAGGCCGTGTACCATATAAAGGAACACTGGCAGAGGTGATTTACCAGTTTGTAGGTGGTTTACGCGCCAGCATGGGCTACTGCGGTGCTAAGGATATCGAGACCCTCCAAAAAGCCAAGTTTGTGCGCATCACCGCTTCTGGTATCCGCGAGTCGCACCCGCACGATATAACTATTACTAAAGAGGCGCCTAATTATACGCGTTAAGCGATTAAAAATTATAGATAAGAGAATGGGCCTTGCAAAATTTGCAAGGCCCATTCTTTTTAAGATCAAATTTAGTGCAGAGCATAAAGGCCTAATCTTTGATCTTAATAACCAATCTTCACAAGCTATTCTTTTTTACCCGCAGTCATGATCTTAATTGCCTGGTCTTCGGTAAAACCTTCACTAACCAATGCATCAAAATATCGCTTTTGTTGTTTTGCCAGTTGTTTAACTGATAATTGTTGCGCTTCAATAACAATATCTTGCGTGTCAGGCTTTCTTTCAAGTAAATAGCTGTAAGCTGCACTTGGTCTTGCGGTGCTTCCACCAAATACTCTGCCTGCCGATGGTGCCGGCGTATAGGCGTATGATGCTGCTGATCTTCGCGTATGGGTAAGGCTTACGCCATAGTAATTAAAATAATTAGACGCACTATTATTTCCTTCGGGATTTTCTATTACGTCAATGCTTTTAGTGTTCTTTGGTATTTTTTGGAAATAGGCTTTAAAAATAAAGTTATCGCCTGCATTTTCGCTTATCCGTTTTTCAGGGGCAATGCTAATGTTTTCTGCCTTAACAAAAGCGTAGTGTTTATCATTACCGTCTGCTTTAATAAATATCTCTTTGTTTAGCTGTACCCATGCGTTATCGCTTGGTGCAGTGTAATCAAAACTTACAATGGTATATTTATCAGTAGTTTCAATTTTGCTAATGCGCACGTTCATATCATCGGCACGGTTAACATCTGGATCTATAATAGTTTGTGCTAAGGCCGATATCGCTGTTGTAAAGCTCAGGCAAACAATTAATAAGGTCTTTTTCATGTTGTGGTTGTTTTTAAATGATGATCAAATATATTGAATAGTAATGCTCAATAATGTAGCCTTTAACAAACTTTAACATAAATTATATCTTTGTAACATGAAGTCTATCTGCGTATTCTGCGGCGCCAACTATAATGGCGATCCTGCCCTTAAGCAAGCTATTGAACTACTGGCCGAGGTTATGGTAAATAAAGATATCACCCTTGTTTTTGGCGGCGGTAAAGTAGGTGTAATGGGTTTACTGGCCGATGCTGTATTGGCCCGCGGTGGCAGGGCAGTAGGCGTTATTCCAGGCTTTTTGATGGAGAAGGAAGTTGGCCACACCGGCCTTACCGAATTGCACGTGGTAGAAAAT
This sequence comes from Bacteroidota bacterium, assembly GCA_040386815.1. Lineage (GTDB taxonomy): Bacteria > Bacteroidota > Bacteroidia > Sphingobacteriales > Sphingobacteriaceae > Mucilaginibacter. Next base: position 24,007 of record JAZKET010000122.1, read on the forward strand.
ATGCACCAGCGTAAGCAAATGATGAATGATCTGTGCGATGGTATTATTATGCTTCCCGGCGGCTTTGGTACCCTTGAGGAGTTTTTTGAGGTATTAACCTGGCTTCAACTTGGCTTGCACAGCCACCCGGTAGGCGTGCTAAATGTTAACGGTTTTTACGACAACCTGCTATTGCAAATGGATGTAATGGTTGAGCAGCGTTTTCTGAAACCTGCAAACCGCCAGCTGGTAATTACATCTGCCGATGCCATTGAACTGGTAAACCTGATGGAAAACGTAAAAGTTGAACCTGACGAAGTTTGGTTCAGGGATAGAAATCTTTCTTAAATACTCCTGTTATTTCTGGCTAGAGCGTAGCAGGTGTTTAAGGTAAGCGCCGGCACTTGCGTAACTAAAACCATACTGTAAACGCGTGGCAGTATGTTAAAACGTCTGCATAGATAGGCTATTGTTAAAATAATCATAATCAGGGATGTTTAATTAATAGTTACGTATTTTAACGTAATATAAGTGGCAGATGTTGCCCTTCTGCTCATTTAAATTTTCTTGTTTCTTTTCTCTGCCTTTACACATCGTACCACAACCTTTTTATTGCTAAATTGTACTACATATAGTATAAACCTGGCTATGGATCTTGATTTCAATAAAAACGAAGACATTAACAAACAGTTGACGTACGACGTTAATACCCGTCTCAAAAAAATTTACCAGGGCGGCGGCGACAAGGCCGCGGCCAAACAGAAGGAAAAAGGCAAGATGTTGGCGCGTGAGCGTGTGAAGTATCTGCTTGATACCGACAGGCCCTGGCTTGAAATAGGCGCTTTTGCCGGCGATGGTATGTATGCTGAACATGGCGGCTGCCCATCTGGCGGTGTAGTTACAGGTATTGGATATGTATCTGGCAGGCAGTGTATTATTGTGGCTAATGATGCCACGGTGAAGGCGGGGGCATGGTTTCCGGTAACGGCTAAGAAAAATCTGCGCGCGCAAGAGATAGCGATGGAAAACCGCTTACCTATTATCTACCTGGTCGACTCGGCAGGGGTGTATTTGCCTTTACAGGATGAGATATTTCCTGACAAAGAACACTTTGGCCGCATATTTAGAAACAACGCGCAGATGAGCAGCATGGGTATCATCCAAATCTCGGCCATTATGGGTTCATGCGTCGCAGGCGGCGCCTATTTGCCTATTATGAGTGATGAAGCCATGATTGTTGAGGGTACGGGTTCTGTTTTCCTGGCGGGATCATTTTTGGTGAAATCGGCTATTGGAGAAGATATTGATAATGAAACTTTAGGCGGAGCCACAACTCATTGTGAGATATCCGGTGTTACCGACTATAGACATCCTGATGATAAAACCTGTCTTGATTCCATCCGCAAGATCATGAGCATGACAGGCGATTACGCTAAAACGGGTTTCGACCGCATAAAAACTGCAGAACCACGCTTAAACGCCGCAGATATTTACGGTATACTGCCTGATAATCGCGAAAAAGCATACGATATGCGCGAAATTGTGTTGCGCTTGTTGGATAATTCAGAATTTGAAGAATATAAAGAGGGCTATGGTCAATCCATCATTTGCGGCTTAGGCAGGGTTGATGGTTGGGCTGTGGGCATTGTGGCTAACCAACGCAAGGTTATCAAAACAAAAAAAGGAGAAATGCAGTTTGGCGGGGTAATTTATTCCGATTCGGCTGATAAAGCTACGCGATTTATTATGAACTGTAACCAAAAGAAAATTCCGTTGGTTTTCCTTCAAGATGTAACCGGTTTTATGGTAGGCAGCAGGTCTGAGCATGGCGGTATTATAAAAGATGGTGCCAAGATGGTAAATGCGGTGGCTAACTCCGTGGTGCCTAAGTTTACGTTTGTGGTTGGCAACTCGTACGGCGCAGGCAATTACGCTATGTGCGGCAAGGCTTATGATCCCAGGCTGATATATGCCTGGCCAACTGCAAAAATAGCCGTTATGGGCGGCGCGCAGGCTGCCAAAACACTGGTGCAAATGCAGGCGGCAGGTATGAAAGCCAGGGGAGAAGAGATTAGCCCAGAGCAAGAGGCTGAACTGTTGAAGCAAACCACAGATAGATACAACGCCCAAACCACACCATTTTATGCCGCCGCAAGGCTTTGGGTTGACGGTATTATCGACCCGATGGATACCCGTAAGGTAATATCCATAGGGATTGAAGCCGCCAACCATGCGCCAATTGAAAAAGCTTTTAATGTTGGGGTGATACAAACATAATCGTAATCGTTTCTGGTTTGTCATTTCGAAACGAGGAACGAGGGAGAAATCTTATCCGTGCGATAAATCGACAGGCGACACTTCGAGCGTACAAGATTTCTCGCTATGCTTCGAAATGACAGTGCTTTTTTAATTAGTTTTGACAAATCTTAACTCACAACAATCTATATGAAAAAAACAATCCTTACCCTAACCCTTTGCTTAGCGACGATCTTTGTATCAAACGCCCAGGTTATACCAAGTTTTTCGTTTGGTATAAAAGGCGGTATGAATTTAACCAGCCTTTCAAAATCAGGCACGTTTGATGCCGGTAATAATGCAGGCTACCTGGGCGGCGTTTGGGCACGCTTTGGCGCGCTGGGCTTTAACTTTCAGCCAGAGGCTTACATCACCGGTAAAAATGTAACTGTTGATGGCTTGCAACGTAAATTCACCAGTGTTGATGTTCCGTTATTATTTGGCGCCAAGGTTGGCGCGTTTGGTTTTGGTGCAAGGTTTTATACAGGTCCTTTGGTGTCGTTCGCCATCAATAAAGATCAAAGCTTTAGCAACGCGGCAGGCAGCATTACCAATTTAGAATACAAAAACCAAAACTACGCCTGGCAAGTAGGCGGCGGTGTCGATCTGCGCGACCTTTCCATCGACTTACGTTATGAGGCCGGCTTAAGCAAACAAAGCTACGGTGCAGGTTCAACAAAAATCAACTTGTTTAACCTTACGTTAGGTTATAAGTTGTTTTAATACCCTATAGTAAAGCAGTAATTGCCAGTACTATAGTAATACAGAAAGTAAACGTAAAAAGGTACATGGTACCTGCGCCAAATATTTTTGAGACCGTGCGCCAGCGGCTGCGTTGGTAAAACACTCTTAAAGACCGGTACAGGTACCATGTTATACCCAAAAAGCCTATAAAGTCTAACCAATTATCTAAACCCCAGGCATTTGGGGTTATCATTTGCAATAGCATAATAATTGCCAAAAACGCAAAGACGAAGCAATGCAAATGAAAGGTAAATATCAGGTGCTCAACATAATACTTCTTGTTGTTCCAAAAAGCGATTTTAAATATCAGCGCGCACAAGGGTAACAGCAAAAACATCATTTTAGGTATGTTATGCTTAAAATCCTCATAAAAAGCCTCGCGTGCCTTTTCTCCGTATTTTTCCTGGTAGATATATGATTTTTCGTTATACGCCTTCATTAAAAAATTATCCCGTTTGCCTGATGGTAGTTTTGCCTGGTTAGCCAGGTAAGCAACATAAGTGCTGTCGTTTGATGTTCCAGGTAGTTTGCCTTTTCGCTTTATGGTTTTATCATCATCAAAATCAAAGTCTTCGGTAGCGTCTTTTTTGTTTTTACTTTTAAGCGCATCTTCATTTTGGCGCTTTTGTCTTGCTATCATTGGCTTTACAAACGAAGGCACATCTTCGCTTTTAAGGGCGCTATCCAGGTTGTTGTTAGCGGTAACCAAATCTTTTTTAGCGTGCTGTTTATCCTTGTTGTTATTTGTTTTTTCTTCTTTATGGCTTGATTTAAACAGCAGCAGAAAATACACCAAACTTATAAAAATATACATTTTAACCGGGTGCAGGTATTGTACCCTACGGCCGGCCATGTACTCCATAGTAAGCTTTCCGGGCTTAAGAAATAATGGCCTTATGGTATGAAAAAACTGGTGGTCGAAATGGAAATAATCACTAATGGCGTGCGTCATCATGTGGCCAAAGTTTTCTTTCAGTTCAAGGTTCTCTTGTCCGCAGGTATGGCAAAATTTTCCCTGTAGCTGGGCGCCACAATTAGCACAATTGTTTTCTTTCCGGTAATGTTTTTTCATCAGTTAATAAAGTGGCAGATAAAATTGTATTGTATGTTACTACAATATTAATGTTGTACGTTTTGGATGGCGCGCTCTAAAGCTGCATTGTGCTTGTATCTAAATATAAACGGAAACACCACGGCTATAGCTAAAGCATACAGCGCAAAGCAAAGCCAAATGCCCTGCCAGTCTTTACTGCCGTTGGCCATGGTATAAAACTTATCAATAATAACGCCGCTGGCAAAGCTACCAAACAAGGCGCCAAAACCGTTTACCATCATCATGAATAAGCCCTGGGCGCTACCGCGAATCTCGGGCGTGGTTTGTGTTTCTACGAACAGCGATCCTGAGATGTTAAAGAAATCAAAAGCCATGCCGTATACTACGCATGATAGAACGATCATCCACAAACCTTCTGCCGGGTTGCCAAATGCAAACAAGCCAAAACGCAGCACCCAGGCCAGCATACTAAACAGCATGACGTATTTGATACCAAATTTGCGCAGGAAAAAAGGGATAGCCAGTATGAACAGCGTCTCTGAGATCTGCGATATAGACATAATGATAGCCGGGTACTTTACCGCGATAGTATTGGCATACGCCGGGATATTTTTAAAATCGTGAATGTAAGTATCACCATAAGCATTGGTTAGCTGTAATGCAGCGCCTAATAGTAACGAGAAAGCGAAGAAGATGGCAAACTTGGGCGTTTTAAATAAAGCGAAAGCGTTTAAGCCTAAGGTGCTTGCAAATGTTTTAGACGCTACCTTGTTTAATAGCGGCGGACATTTTGGTAAGGTGAAAGAGTATATACCCAATGCCAGCGATACTGCCGAAGCGATATAAAATTGATTGGCTGATGTTTCGTTATGCGTTAAGCTAACTGCCCATAAAGCTACAATAAAACCTATAGTGCCCCATATACGGATAGGCGGATACTCTTTTACAATGTCGATATTGTTTTTCTTTAAAGCCGAATAGGCTACGGTGATGGATAACGACAGCGTTGGCATATAAAACACCATATTTAACAACATCACCCAAAAAAATGTAGTTGGATCTGTTACCAATGGCAGTGAAAATAATACTGCCGAAGCCAGGATATGCATAATACCGTAAAGTTTTTCGGCATTGATGAATTTGTCTGATATGATACCGGTTATGGCGGGCATAAATATGGCAGATATACCCATGGTTGAAAAGATAACCCCAAACTGCGCGCCCGACCATTGCTTGTTCTGAAACCAATATGCACCAATGGTAAGCAGCCAGGCTCCCCATATAAAAAACTGCATAAAATTCATCAGTTTTAAGCGAAACTTAATATTCATATACCGTTGGGGTTTGAGCCTTAATTAACCAGTTAATTTCAAAATGGGAAAGTACAGATTTTTGAGCAAATTGTAAAGAGCGTTGGTGTTTTCGGATTTAGGATGTTTGTCCCGATAGCTATCGGGATGGGATTTATTACATTGTATATCGTAATTCATCATACTTACGAAGCTTAAAAACTGCGGAGTATGAACCTTCGAAAGAATATTTTCAAAAAAAAATAACCTAATATTTTGTTCGTACGAAAGAATTACTAGCTTTGAATTATAATACTATGGAAAATCAAAACAAAAGGGTAGAACCCACTAAGGCAGAGCTTGAAATATTGCAGGTGATATGGGAAAAAGGCCCATCAACCGTACGCACCGTTAACGACGAATTGGCAAAGGTTAAAGATGCCAATTACTCAACCACGCTAAAGTTTATGCAAATAATGGCCGACAAGGGCATATTAAAACGCGACGAAAGCCAGATGAAGCACGTTTACCGCGTTGCCGAAGAGGAAGATAAAACCAAAGACCATTTGCTGGACAGGTTTATTGATACCGTGTTCCAGGGCTCGGCAGGCAAGATGGTGATGCAGCTGCTGGGCAACAAAAAAGCTACTAAAGATGATCTGGACAGCATCCGTAAAATGCTGGACGATATGGAGAAATAAAAAACATCAACCTATAAAACACACATTACCGTTATGTCAACAATTATCACCCCGGCGCTAACCGATCAGCTGATCGCGGCGCTATGCAACACTTTGGTGTACTCTTTACTGTTGGGTATTTTACTGGCCGCCGCCGCGGCGCTGGTTATTGTAAGCACGCGCAGGGTTAGGGCAGTGGTGCGGTATAATTTGTTGACCGCCTTACTGCTGCTGTTTATTGTAGCTGCAGCGGTAACCTTTACCCGGCAGTTGGGGCGCATTCAAATTGCTGCGCCGACGGACGGGATAGCTAAAACTACATTGCAGGCCGGCGGCACAGCGCCCATAAGTACGGGCAATGTAGTTGAAAATGCCTACAAAGCTGATTTGAGCGCCGCCCCTTCGCAAGCACCAGGTTTCGTAGCTACCGCATCCGCCTTTTTGAACACGCTCCGCAATGCTATTGTGACGATATGGTTTATCTTCATTTGTTTGCAGAGCGTGCAGCTGGCTTTTGGTTTGCGTGTGGTGTACCGACTTAAAAATAAAAATGTCGCGCCTGCATCTGCCGAATGGCAAAACAAACTTGATAGCATGGCAGCGCGTATCGGTTTAAAACAATATGTGGCTTTGTTAGAGTCGGGTTTAGCTAAAGTGCCTATGGCCATAGGGCATTTGCGCCCCGTAATACTAATGCCCGTGAGTTTGCTTACGGCGTTGAGTATAGAGCAAGTGGAAGCCATACTGATGCACGAACTGGCCCACATCCGTCGCCGCGATTATTTGGTGAACCTGTTGCAGGCGATGGTTGAAGTTGTTTTCTTTTTTAACCCTGCCGTGTTATGGGTATCGTCCCTGATAAAAACTGAGCGCGAAAACTGCTGTGATGATATCGCGTTAGCCCAAAGCAGCAACAAGGCCGAATATATTACCGCCCTAATGACGTGTGAGGAATATCAGCAAAGCACTCCTGCATATGCTATGGCTTTCCCCGGACGTAAAAACCAATTGGTTGAGCGTGCAACCCGCATGATCAGTAACCGAAATAATAGCCTGAGTTTGCTGGAGAAAACTTTGCTTACCGCTTGCCTGGTGATATCTGGGTTGTGCTTCACTGCCTATGCCGAAAAGGAGAACATCAAAAAGGTGGCAAAAGCCGTTGTCGAAGCTATAAAACCCATTATCGGTAATAGCGAGATATCGAGCGATGATATCATCGCGCAGCAAAAAGCAGAGGAGGTAAAAAAGCAACAAATGGTTTTGCCGGTGGCTAATGATCAGCAAAAAACCGATACGATAATTAAACCTACAGGGCAGCCGGCGATTGCTCAGAAATCTCCTGTTAAGTTAGATACTGCATACACTCTTAAACCTTACCAAAAGGTAAATGCCAAGCTGATTATGCGCATGGATAGTGTTTATATCGCCAGGGGGTATAACGATGCTAAGCACATGGCTTATGATATAGATAGCGAGCCCGATACTGTTAAGCAGCCTAATAACCGGCCTATAATGGATTCAATATATAAAGAAATGAAAAAGGATGGATTTGTTGGCCCGATGAAAATGACAGGCAGAGGTGGAAAGCCATTATCGCCTGAGTTGCAAGAGAAATATAAAAACGTTGTTGGCCCATTGGGATGGGGTGTAAAGGACAATAAGTTTTATGTAGAAGGCAGAGAATTATCGGCGGAGCTGGAAAAAAAGTATTCGGATATCTATAAAAATTACAAGCCAAGGCGTCCTGTACCAAGGTCGCCCCTTTTACTGGAACGTAGCAGATACATAAGCAACCATATTGTAGTGGAAATGCTAAGAGATGGTCTTACAAAAGATGGCGACGCGTTAAGTTTTGTCTTGAATTACCGGATGTTCTACATCAACGGAAAACAACAGCCCCCGGCAGTATTTCAAAAATATTATGATGAGTTTATAAAACCTATACCAGGCAACAAGGGGCAATGGGCGTGGCAGTAGTTAAGAAACCAAACTTATGAAGTTTTAAACTTCGTAAGACTTAACTCAATTTTGTCATGCTGAGGAACGAAGCATCTGCCGCGCGGCGTAAGCAAAGTGTACAGATGCTTCGTTCCTCAGCATGGCAAACTATTTAACCAAGCCTGTTCAAGTGTCCACACTTGAACGTATCGGACTGGAAAGTGTCCACGCTTACGTAATTGATCTTGCTTATAAAGCGTTCAAGTGTGGACACTTGAACGGGCTGGTGAAAGTAATTGGAGAAAGGGTTGGAATTGCTAACGGGACTACTATCTTTGATAAATCTCCCGTTAAGTTAGATACAGCGTATAAACTTCCACCACAACGAGTAAATGCTGCTGTTACTATGCGCATGGACAGCATTTATATAGCCAGGGGATATAATGATGCTAAGCACATGGCTTATGATAGAGATAATGAACCTGATACTGTTAAGCAACCTGATAACCGGCCGATAATGGATTCAATATATAAGGAAATGAAAAAGGATGGGCTTGTTGGCCCGATGAAAATAACAGGCAGAAACGGCAAGCCCTTAACACCTGAGCTTCAAGAGAAGTATAAAAACGCAGTTGGCCCATTGGGATGGGGTGTAAAGGACAATAAGTTTTATGTAGAGGGCAGGGAGTTATCGCCAGAACTGGAAAAAAAGTATTCTGCTATCTATAAAAATTACAAGCCAAGGCGTTCTGTACCAATATCACCGCTTCACATGCAACGTAGTATGTACATGTCAAACCACCTTGTGTTACAAATGCTGAGAGATGGCCTGACCAAAGATGGCGAGGCGTTGAATTTTATTTTAAATGACAAGATGTTTTACATAAACGGCGTGCAACAGCCACCCGCAGTTTTTCAAAAATATTATGATGAGTTTGTAAAGCCTATGCCGCGCGGTAAGATGCAGTGGGCATGGAGGTAGATAAGCAAATATTAAAAACTCCACCACGTGTCATTGCGAGGAACGAAGCAATCTCTACATAGGACATTCATCATGCAGGATTTAACATTTTTAGCATTGCACCCTCTACTAAGTTAGTGCGCATTGATTAGCGTGTGTAGAGATTGCTTCGTTCCTCGCAATGACGCGCGGGAAAAAAGCAACCAAGCCTGTTCAAGTGTCCACACTTGAACGTATCGGACTGGAAAGTGTCCACGCTTACGTAATTGATCTTGCTTATAAAGCGTTCAAGTGTGGACATTTGAACGGGCTGGTAATAAATAACTGTGGAATTAACCGAGCGTCATTGCGCGGCCACTACGTAATCTCTACATAGGACATTCGTTATGCAGGATTTAACATTTTTACCATTGCACCCTCTACTAAGTTAGTGCAAATTGATTAGCGTGTGTAGAGATTGCGTAGTGGCCGTGCAATGACGCGTGGGAAAAAAGCAATCCCTAATCGTACAGTACTTCCGAAATCGAACATCCGAAATCCGAAATCATCAAGACGCTTTCCTACGATTCAGCTCATCCCTGATTTTCGCTGCTTTTTCGTACGATTCTTCGGCAAGGGCCTCTTGTAGTTTAGCTTTAAGCTCATCCTCACTTAGGGCGGTAAAGCCGGTAGCGCCGCTGCCTGATGGGGTAGGTGTAACCTCTTCGGGTGTTTCGCCAATGTTTTCAAGGTAAACAAAGTCGTTGCCCTCAATCACAATGCCCGCGCTCGATAGTATAAACTCGTAAGTATATATCGGGCAGTCAAACCTAACGGCAATCGCTATAGCGTCTGATGTGCGTGCATCAATCTCCATTACTTTTTTGCCGTCGCTGCATATCAGTTTCGAGAAAAATATACCATCAACCAGGTTGTAAATAATAACCTCCTGTATCATAATATGATAAGCTTCGGCAAAGCTTTTAAACAGATCATGCGTGAGTGGCCTGCTTGGGGTCATTTTTTCTATTTCGATAGCAATGGCCTGTGCCTCAAAACTACCTATAATGATAGGCAGCCTGCGGCGGCCGCCAACTTCGCCCAACACCAGTGCGTACGCGCCCGATTGTGTCTGGCTGTATGACAAGCCGACAATATCAAGCTTTAATTTTTTCATGTTATTACCCATTCCGGATCTCTTAAGCCAAAGCTTTATGTTCTTTAATAGCTGCTATCAATTTTGGTACCACTTCAAAGGCATCGCCAACAATGCCGTAGTCGGCCACCTTAAATATTGGTGCTTCCGGGTCTTTGTTTATAGCTACAATAACCTTCGACGAGCTGATGCCCGCCAGGTGTTGTATAGCCCCCGAAATTCCTATCGCAATATACAAATTTGGACTGACAGCTATACCGGTTTGTCCAACATGCTCGCTATGTGGGCGCCATCCCGCGTCCGACACTGGTTTTGAGCAGGCAGTAGCCGCGCCAAGCAGATTGGCCAGTTCTTCAACCATTCCCCAGTTTTCAGGCCCTTTCAGTCCGCGACCGCCGGATACAACAATTTCAGCATCAGGTAATGACACTTTATCTGTCGAACGTACTATTTCTTTCAGGATAGTTTTCAGGTCAGATTCTTTAACCTCGGCACTAAAGTTTTCTATTTGCGCAGATTTAGCTGTCTCAACAACCTTGTAAGCATTAGGTACAAGCGCAATTACTTTGTTGGCCGATGTTATTTCCACCGTAGCAAAAGCTTTGCCCGAAAAAGCTGTCTTTTTAACCGTGAACTTTCCGCCGTTTTGCTCTGGCAGGGCAGTAGCACCATCAACCACGGCGGCATCTAACTTAACACCAATACGCGGCGCCAGGCCACGGCCAGAGAAAGAGTTGGATAGCACCACAATATCAGCCCCCTCTTTTTTAGCCGCCGCTGCAATAACCGAAGCATAAGCCTGGTTTACAAAGTTTTTTAGCTGGGCGTTAGCTACATTCAATATTTTATCAGCACCGTATTTGGCTAGGGCGTTTAATTCGTCGGTACTTACCTCGCCAACAGATATGGCGGTTAGTTGGGTGTTGGTCTGGTTGGCAATGGCGCGGGCATAGCTAACAGCTTCAAAAGTTGATTTTTTGAATTTGCCATCGGCATTCTCAGCATATATTAAAACTGGCATAAATAATAGTGTTAGTTTTAGATAACCCTGGCTTCGGTGTGTAGCAGGTCAATTAGTTTGGCGGCATCATCGGCAGCAACCAAGGTTACCTGTCCGCGTGGGGCCGGTGTTTCATAACTGATGATGTTTGAGTTTGTTTGAACTTCGGCAGGCTCAACAATTGTCAGCGGTTTGGTACGTGCCGACATGATGCCACGCATATTAGGTATTTTAGGTTCGGCAACGCCCTCGGCAGTGCCTATAACCAATGGTAATACAACAGTAAGTACTTCTTTACCACCTTCAATCTCGCGCTCAACAATAGCTTTATCACCATCAATTTCTATTTTTTTGGCGATGGATACTGATGGCAGGTCAAGCAATTCGCCCAACATAGCGGCAACTTTCGATCCGTTATAGTCTATCGATTCGCGGCCGGTCAATATCAAATCAAATTGGTTTTGCTTAGCATATTGCCCTATCTGATAGGCTACAAACCAGGCATCAAGCGGTTTAGCGTTAATGCGCACCGCATCTGCAGCGCCAATGGCCAGGGCTTTGCGGATGGTAGGTTCGGTACCCGCATCGCCCACGTTGATAACCGTAACACCGCTTTCGCCGGCTAGTTCGATAGCGCGGGCAAGCGCAATCTCATCGTACGGGTTTAAAATGAATTGTACGCCGTTTGTATTAAATTGCGTGTTGTTATCAGTAAAAGTTATTTTTGTGGTGGTATCGGGCACATTACTTATACACACAAGTATCTTCATGGTAGTATTGGTTTATTGTAATGAAGGTATCAGGAGCCAAAATTGTTTTAACATCCTGACGATATCATTAAACAGGTTATTACAAATTTAGATAAAAAACACAGGTTTAAAAATGGACACCAGCAGATTAGACAAGCTACTTGAATTTATAAAAGACGAGCCAAACGACGAATTTTTAAAGTACGCTTTAGCCACAGAATATCTGCGTTTAAACCAGGTTGAAAAGGCCCTTGAGTACTATGAGGACCTTACAACCAATCATCCCAATTACGTTGGTACGTATTACCATTTGGGTAAATTATACGAGGCCCTAAACCGCAAAGACGATGCCCAGAAAACTTACGAAAACGGTATGGCTATAGCTAAGGCGAAGCGCGATAACCATGCCTTTGCTGAGTTGAATGGTGTGTATAGAGAGTTGGTTGGGTTTGATGATGATGACGAGGATTGGTAGAATGTAGTGTAGCGGCTACCTGTCCTACGCGTTGACTCACCCCGGCGACGCTACGCTGGCCGACCCTCTCTTCGCTGTGCGTAAAGAGGGTTGGGAAAGTTTGGTGAATTTAATTTTATAAAAAAAGAAAAGCCCTCTTTCCGCGCAGCGAAGAGAGGGCAGGACGAGCGAAGCAACGTCCG
>JAZKET010000123.1:0-13333 GCA_040386815.1 Bacteroidota bacterium
TTGGATATAAAAACATTGCCAGTAAATACCAGGATGAGAAACGCCCCAAAAGTTGCCGTCTTTCTAAACAATAACAGCAATCCGGCCAAAATCTCAACCCCACCTAAAAACGACTCATAGCCCGGCACTATGCCTAAGCTCATGGAGAAGATCTTCCAATCGGTAAAATCGCCGTAGGCAGTATTTAAATTACTGATAGACGGAAACGGCGCCTGTAACGGGAACAGCTTTATAAAGCCATAACCAATGATACCAATAGCCAAACGGTAACGTACTACTACCCTTAGCCAATAGTATAACTTATTATAATCCTGTTTAGCATACTTTGATTTACCCCAGGCTAACGCGCCAATAAGCGCTATAGCGGCAACAATGATCCAGTTTACAAAACTGTCTATGCCTGGGATAAATTTGGCCGATAGACGGGTGATGTTAAAAATATCGCCATAATTAAGGTGCAGCCAATTTGCACCAAAAATAGCCTTGCCAATATCGGCACTTAACGGCAGCGCCTGGATGATGAAGAACAGAAAGAAAAACCTGAAAATAGCTTTCTCCCGCTCGCTCCAATCGCGCTGGCTTTGTTGAGTTATATGTGTACTCATGTTTAAATTTTTTTAAGATTTAGCACTGGACGCCGGGGGCAGATTCGAACTGCCGTAAATGGTTTTGCAGACCACAACCTCGCCACTCGGTCACCCGGCTACTGCGTATTTGAACGTTTACTTAATTCGCTACATTCATTTTGTCATCCTGAGGAACGAAGGATCTGTAGACCATGCAATCGCCGCGTGGCAGATGCTTCGCTCCTCAGCATGACAAACTTTTAAATACTCAGTAATTATTTACTAATCATTGGTTAACAGGACGCTCCGATAGAGCGCGATAGTTCTTTCAATTTTCATATAAACAGGTTACGCCTATGGAGCCACTTATTATTCCGTAGGGATATCCTGTTTATAGCTGAATCCAATTTTTGTTTTACGCTCCATAGGAGCGCCCTGTCTATCCCGCGGTTGTTTTAAAGATTCAAATCCCCATTAATTATTCATCATCATCCGCTTTTTTTGCTGATGTCGCTGTTGTTGTATTAGCTGCTCTGCGTGGTTCTTTGATCACCACACGTTTAGCCAGATCGTACTTTTGGCCGGCACTTAAAAAGAAGAACGGACCACTTGATGCTGCAAAATCTTCTCGGCCATCTACCACGTGTTTATTATCGCTTCTAACAACGGTGTTGTAATCATAGATAGCCGCAAACGATGCACCCAGCACTTGAAGGGTATCGCGCTGCACCAGTACTGCGGTTGCCTCATTCAAACCTATACCAATCAGCTCAGGCGATTTGCGGATAAAATCAACCAGATCAAACTGGCGGTTACGTACTAACAAATGCTGATCAATAGCCGAATTTTTCAGGAAACCCAAACCCTGGGTATGATCGCCCACCAAAATGTGCGCGCCTTTGGTATCACCTCTCCAAAGAAAAGAACCAAGTATACTCGCTCCCGCTGAGCTACCGGCGATAACACCACCACGGTTAAGCAGGTCAATAAATGCCTGGTGGGTTAGCGTGTTAAGGTATGAGTCGGCAATACGCCATTGGCGGCCGCCTTCAAAGTATACGCCGGTTGCTTTTTTAAGTGGTTCAATAAACTTTTCGCTATTGGCTTCTTTCAAATCATTGGTATGAAAAAGCACCACATCTTTAACACCTGTTTGCTTTTTAACAGCCTCAACCGTTCTGGTATCATAAGCTGCCGAGTCGCCCGAAGCAGTGGTTACCACTACCAGTTTAGCTTTGTCTTTGCCGCCGGCCAGCTCGGTAAATTTTTCCCAGATATCGCGCTGCGCGCCAACATTGCCGCCAATAATTATCAGGCTACCTTTTTCGGGCCCGTGGCGGGTGTCTGATTTTTTTACCGTAATGGGCGAACGTTGAGCGAAGGCCGCATTTACAAACGCCGCTATCGCCAATAATAAAACACTAAATTTTTTCATGATGATATTGTTTAAGGTGATTAATAACCAGGGTTACGGTTGTTACCTGCCAAAGCAGGGTCAACCAAAGTTTCGTTATAAGGTATCGGGAACAGGTACAGATGCTTATCCGGCAAAGCCAGTACAGTTTGCGCTCTGTCTGTACGTACCAGGTTAAACCAGCGGTCGGCCTCGAACGGAAACTCTACCTGGCGCTCTTTTTCAATGGCCAGTTTAAAGTCTGCTAGCGTAACCGCAGTAGTTGGACCAACAGTAGCACGAGTGCGCACCGCGTTCAAATCGGTTTGGGCGCTGTTTAGTCCAACTAAATTACCTTGCTCTGCCCTTGCTTCGGCGCGGATAAGCCATAGCTCGGCAATACGGATAACGTAAGCCGGGTCAGTACCCAATGGTGTACGATAATATAATTTGCCATACCATAAGTTACCCGGTGCAGCTGTTCGTCCAAGCAACTCTTTACGGGTGCCGCCTATTGTCGCGTCGTTTAGTAAAGCAACAGTAGCATCGTTAGGCGACCATTCTCTACGGCCACCCAGTGCAGGCGGCAACCACCAGTTGCTGTGTCCGTTAGTGTTTGATACCGTATATGCCAGCTCAAAAACCGATTCGGCAGTAGCTACCGCATTGTTGGCAAAGAACGCGCTGTATGGCGTTACCAAATTGTAGTTAGCGTTGTCGCCAATTACATTGGTGGCAAACTGCTCGGCCAATGCCCATTGTTTTTGGTACAGGTAAAAACGTGCCTTTAACGCCTGCACGGTGCGCAGGGTTACCCGGTTGCGGCTAACGTTGGTTGGCACTAAAGTTTCGGCAGCATTAAGATCCTTTAACACCTGCGCGTAAGTGTCAGCCAGGCTGCTGCGCGGTATACCTTTGTTATCTGATGAAGCGTTTGTTGGGTTTAATATCAACTGCACGCCACCCCAGCCACGCGCCAGGTCAAAATAAGCCAGCGCGCGTACAAAATAAGCTTCGCCTAAATACTGATTTTTTAAGGCGGTTGTTAATAATGGATCATTAACCTGGGGCACTTTAGCTATAATATGGTTTGCCTGCCCAATGGTGCGATAAATTGCCGTCCAGGCAGATTGCACATAGCCGTTGGTGGCTGACGTTAAATGCTTGGTGATCTCGTTCGGGTCAGACTGTGAGCCAGACCATTGAATATCGCCGGCAGATAAGTAAGACAGCGCCGGAAAGTTTGAGCCATAATATCCACCTGCAGCTAATAAGTTAAATAAACCATTTGCCGCGGTTTTAGCAGTACCGGCGTTAGTGATAGCCAGTTCCTGATCTATTTGTAATTTAGGCTGTACCTCTAAAAACTTTTTGCACGAGGTAAACACCACTATGAGCGATAATATAAATGTTATTTTTTTCATGATTTACCGGTTAAAAATTAAAAGGTAATGTTTGCGCCTATCTGTATGGTACGTGGTATTGGTGGCGTACCCAAATCGTAACCTAATACAGTTGCTGATGATGATACGTTGATCTCAGGGTCCGGTCCTTTGTATTTGGTCCATAGCCAAAGGTTCGAGCCGCTCAGGTACAACCTTGCCGACGCGATATGCGCTTTTTCTGTAATGCTTTTAGGTATGGTATATCCTAAAGTGACATTACTTAACCGCAGGAATGATCCATCCTCAATATTGCGGCTGGTAGGGCTAAGCGTATAGTTTTGTCCGTAAGCAGTTAACCTTGGCATATCGGTTAAATCGCCCGGTTTTTGCCAGCGTTTTAGCTGGGTTACGCCCATAGCACGGTTAGCATCGCGGGTACCGCCACCTTCCAAAAAGTAGTTGTTGTTATTGTAAACCTTGTTACCATAAACAAAGTTGAAGAACACCGACAGGTCAAACCCATTGTAACGGAAGTTGTTGGTTAAGCCACCTGTAAATTTTGGTAAGGCATTACCGTAAGCGCCGATATCGTTAGCGTTGATGACACCATTTTTGTCCAGATCCTCGTAAACAGCATTACCCGTTTGTGGATCGACATACAGTTGTTTGTACACAAAGAAAGTATACATTGACAGGCCCTGCACCATACGCTCTGCAGCGTAAGCCGCAACAACCGGGGTTGGCAGTTTTTCAATTTTGTTAACGTTGCGCGAGAAGTTGAAGGCGGTTGTCCATTTAAATTTACCCTCAAGGTTAATGCTGTTGATGCCTAACTCGATACCCTTATTACTCATTTCGCCGGCGTTGGTTTGTACCGATGAGAAACCGCCGCTTGATGCCAAAGGCAGGTTCAACAACAGGTTGCTGGTATATTTGTCGTAAGCATCGGCGCTGATGGTCAGGCGCTCATTCAAAACGCTCAAATCAAAACCAATGTTGGCCTGGCGGGTGCTTTCCCATCTCAAATCGGGGTTAGCTAACTGTGCAGGCGTAGTACCCGGGTTGCCCTGGTAGTTATTACCCGCGCCCCATAATCCGCGCGAAGCAAAATCATTAATGCCATTTTGGTTACCGGTTACACCTAAGCTGGCACGCAGTTTTAAGTCGCTAATGGCTGATACATCTTCTAAGAAACTTTCTTTTTTAACGCGCCATGCCACACCGCCCGAAGGGAAATAACCCCACTGATGATTAGCACCAAAGCGAGATGACCCATCGGCACGAATGCTAAAGTTTGCGTAGTATTTAGCATCAAAATTATAAGTACCTCTTAAAAAGAATGATGATAATTTATAACTTGTCTCTGACGCGGTGGATGTACTCGCCGCTGCCGATGAGATTTGCGTAAAAGAATCATTAGGGAAGTTAGTACCGGTAGCAGTTGTCTGGCCCGAGTTTGATCCCTGTAACGAGCTGCCTAACAACAAGCCAACATTATGCTTATCAAAAGTTTGGTTATAGTTTAAGGTCTGCTCGGCTGTCCAGGTAGTGTTGTTACTTACTGCCGATGTGCCCAAACCAAGGTTAGCTATACCCAAATTTGTTAGCTGATTCCAATATTGAAACTCGTTAAAGTTGTTGTAATCTAAGCTCCAGCTGGTTTTAAACTTAAAGTGTTTAGCAAACTTTACCTCGCCATATAAATTGCTTATCAGGCGGTTACTGGTGCTGTTCATATCGGTATTGTTCAGCAATATATCCAGGTTATCAAAGCCGGCCCATTTGCCCGGTGTGCCGTCGGCATTAACCTCTGGCAAATAAGTAGGGGTGTGTAAGGCCGATTGCAAAATACCACCCTGCGGACCATCACCCACGCGAGCATTGGTACGGTAAGTTTGGCTCAGGCTATTGCTGGTACCAACGGTTACAAAATCGCTGATGCGCTGATCAATATTAACCTTAAAGCTGGCGCGACGGAAATCGTTAGTCTTTAAGTTAGCCTGTTGTTTGTTTAAACCGCCGCCAATGTAATAGGTAGTTTTATCGTTACCACCTGCTACAGACAGGTCATAGTTTTGCAAAAAGCCCGTACGGAAAGCTTTATGCAACCTATCATAAGTTTGCTGGTTTTGTGGTAAACCACGTGGCGCAGGCGATGCTGTAGGATTATCTGTTGGCGCTCTGAATGGCACATTTTGATAAGTAGTAGCTGGTGTAGTACCATTTGCTGCAGCTATGGCTATCGCGTCAGCGTTTGAGTTGCGGTAAAACTCGTTAACCAGCTCGGCATGTTGCGGGCCGGTAACCAAATCCCATAGTTTAGGGGCACGGGCACCACCAAAATAAGTGCTTAAGCTTACTTTAGGCGCGGTGTTGTATTTACCACGTTTGGTAGTTATTACAATTACACCATTAGCGGCGCGGGCACCATAAATTGCAGTCGCGTCGGCATCTTTTAATACAGTTACGCTTTCAATATCATCAGGGTTGATGTCTGATAGCGGGTTATTGGCCTGGCCCTGCGTGGTGATACGTTGTAGCGAGCCGCTGCTTACATACACACCGTCTATCACATATAAAGGATCATTACTGGCGTTGATAGACGTGGTACCACGGATGCGGATAAACATGCCATCGCCCGGCACACCGGTTGACGCGCTTACCTGCAAACCGGGGGCTTTGCCTTGTAATTGCTCGGCAAAGGTGGCTTTTGGTCTATCGCGCACTTCATCAACAGCAACCGTTGATACTGAGCCAGTGATGGATTTACGGGTTTGTGTACCGTAACCAACCACCACCACATCGTTAAGCTGGTTATTGGTTTCTTTTAGGCGAATGGTAACGGGGCTGCCGTCAATTGATACCTCTTTTGTATCATACCCTATGTAGGTTACTACCAAAACAAACGGCACTTTTTGAGCGGTTACTAAGGCAAATTTACCATCGGCATCTGCTGTGGCGCCGTTGGTAACGCCTTTGATGCGCACTACCGCGCCGGGTAGGGGCTGTTTGGTTGCCGAGTCGATAATTGTACCCAAAAACCTGGCGTTATTAGCCGGTATGGGTGCCGTTTGGGCTAGGGTTAACATGGGTGCTGCAAACAGCAGCAGGAAAAAACAGAGGGGTACGAACGATTTTTTCTTATGGATAAATATGTCCATATTTAGGGGGTTTTTAGTAAATGATTTATTTCATTGCTTAAACTGGGGATGTGTATCAGTGAGTGATTGCCGTTACTGAGCTGGTACATCATCGAACGACCGGCGAGGCTTCCTTGCCGGTTCTTTTTTTATGTTAGTTTCAACACATTTTCTTTCTCGAATTTTTTAATGAAGACTTTAATGAATGCAATAGGCCGTCGCCCCGCGGCAAGCGCATGGCGTTTATTTACAGCAACACATCAGTATAACATCTTTTAAAAAGACGGATGATTTAGGCCCAAAGGCCAGGCTGTTGTGGAGTTGATTTGTTACTGCTTTTTTCATGATAACGCGACAAACATAAAAATTAAAATATAATCTACCAAATCTATAGACTATATATTTTATTTGAGTTGATTTTGTTACATTCACAGGGCTTCACTAAGCAGCATTAAAAGCAGAAAGCCCGGAGGTAAGGCTACCCCGGGCTTTGCAATTAGCTGTATTTTATAGCCTAATTACTCACATCATCATTACTAATGCCGCGCTTACTTTTCTTAATAGCTTCTTTCAGCTTACCAAATTTATAGCTTAATGATGCACCGTATGCGCTAAAGTTTTGCTGGTCGCGGCTCATCTGGTTAAAATTTGGCCCAAAGGAATTGGTAACGTTATAACGGTACCGGCTAAATGGGTTGTTGGCAAAGGCCGAAAACGTAAGTTTATCTTTGATCAGATCTTTACTGATACTAACAGAGGTGCTTACATATGCGTTTGAACGCTGTTGAACGGTTAGCTGCCCGCCGTTTAGATAGGCGTTAGCACCGGCACGCCAGTTATTACCCAATTTAAGGTTCGACCCAACGTAAAGGTTATACATAAACCCCTGATTTGTTATAGGCAGGCCATTGCTTATGCCGGTAGCGCGGCCGTGCACAAGGCTACCGTTGCCATTAAAGCTCCAGGCCTGCGTTAGCGGGTAGTTAAAACTAATGTTACCTCCTACAGCCCTGGCGGTACCGGTATTTTCAAAACGGGTGCGCGTAATGTTGCTTGTCTCGTCATAAGACGATACCGGGAAGATCAACCCTTCTATCCAGTTGCAATTTAGGCTCATAAACAGGCTACCTTTGCCAGTCCAGTCAAAGGCTAAACGTATTTGGTTGCCTTTGGTAGGGCGCAGATCAGGGTTACCCGAGGTTTCAAACGTTGGGTTAGACCGATCTACAAATGGGTTAAGCTGATTAATACCCGGCCGTTGAATACGCTGGTTCCAGCCAAAGCTAAGTCCGGTTGTTTTAAAGCGTTTGCTAATGGCTACCGATGGCACAACGCTAAAATAATTTTGCGACACCTGCGATGCTGTTGTGATAAAATCGGCCGCTATATCTGTATTTTCAACTCGCAAGCCACCTTTTAACGACCATGTTTTGATGTTGTATTGATATGAGTTATAACCAGCCAAAATGGTTTGCCTGTTGTTAAAAGTGTTGGTTTTTGTAGCATCGGCCAGGTAGTTGCCTGCGGCATCTTGCGATAGATATTGAAAATCGCTTTCGTTATAGCGTACAATAACTTTAGCACCGGCTTCAATATTAAGTTTGTTAATAGGGTAAACCTGGTCTAACTGCGCGGTATGCTCGCTCATGTTACTTTTATTAGCCTGGCGAAAATTGGGTAACGGGAAATTAGTTTGGTTGCTGAAAAGCTGTTCGGCATTTTGGTGATTTATGAAACCATAATATCGGTATGAAAACGTAGTGAGCTGGCTCTTATTACGACGATAGCCTTTCTGATAGTTAATGGCCGCATCGGCACCCGTTCCGTCGTTATCGTTATTGTTTGTCAAATCATATTGCTGGGTAACTGCAGCGCCATTTCGTAGTGTCGAGTTTTGTGATGACTTGCCCGTACCATTACTTCCGTTAAGGTTAAACTGGCCCGAAACCAGGTTAAGCGAGTCTATCTCATAGCTTAATTCCATACCCAGGTAAGCATTTTTGCCATCACTTTCGCGGTCGCTAAATTGCGATAAGGTAACCGGGGCACCTTTGTTTGTACGCACAATGCTACCCGTTGTTACAGGGTTATTTGCTAAACCACCACCCGCAAATGCCGACATACCAAATTTACCTGCTTTTGTGGTGAACGAACCACCTAAAGTTGGCCCACCGGGGAAACGATGACTTACGTTTACATTAGCATTATAACCATCGTCAATAGTTTTATTGGTGATGATATTAATGATACCTGCCAGGCCTTCGGCATCATACTTTGACGATGGTACGGTAATAACTTCTATTTTTTGGATAGATGAAGCAGGCATGGTTTTAAGCACATTTTTAGGGTCGCGCTCTAACAAGCTTGATGGCTTGCCATTAATAAAAATACGGTAAGCCGGGCTGCCGCTAACCTGTATATTGTCTTCAGCATCAACCGTTAACAATGGCACTTTGCGCATCATTTCCAATACATTGCTAAACTTACTCGCAGGGTCGGCCTGTATGTCGTAAGCTATCCTATCAGCTTCCTGCTTAATAACCGGCCGGCTGGCCGTTACCGATACCGTTTTTATAGCTGTACTTGAAGGGCTTATCGCTACATCGCCCAAATCCAGGGGCCTATTACCATCGGCAGTAAGGTTTATGGTTTTACCCTTATAGCCTATCAGCGTAAACACCAGGCTATGTTTACCGGCGGTTACGCCTGTAATAGTAAAGGTGCCGTCTATTTTACCAACCACCGCTTTCAGTTGGCGGTTGTCGCTATTTTTTAGTGCCACGGTAACAAACTCGGCCGGTTGGCGGGTGGCCGAATCAATAATTCGCCCTTTAATGTTGCTGCCCGTAACAGCGCTTTGCGCCATCGAAGCATATATCCCCAATAAGCAAAGCAAAAGGGTTAAAGTAGTTTTCAGTTTCATTTTTGTGTGTTTTGCTGATTTGACTGAAAACATGGTACTATGTTACGCATAGTACTTAATAAATTCAATAATTTAATCCAAATCGCTTTATATCAACAACATACATTTATAAAAACAGGCCTGTCAATGTCCTGATTTCATTTTGCATCGTTACAAATGTGCCCTTTATGGCATTTCCTTCATTACAAACCTAACCTGTGGACACACCTTCGATAATAAAAAGCCTGCTCCGTTAGGGGTGTACATAAAGATGTTTACATGCCGTAGCCTTACCAACAAAAGGTAGCAAATGGTTTCTGCCTAAAACTTCACAAATAATTTACAGCGCTGTTAACCATTGTATATCAGTAATTACTACTTTTACATCAATGAAAAAGGTTTTACTATACCTGCTGCTTTTTGTAGTTACTGCCGAAACCAGCGAGCTTGACCAACTGGCCAAGCTGCCTATCCTTTTTCAGCATTTTGCAGAGCACCAGCAGCGCGACAGCAGCGTTAGCCTGATGCAATTCCTGTCCATGCACTACTGGGGCGACGACATGAACGATAATGACAATGATCGTGATATGCAACTGCCTTTTAAAAAGTTGGACGATCATCATTCGCAGATCTATTTTCTGCCTGCCGTCCGTGTAGTCGCCATTAACGATATCGAGCAACCGGTTAATGCCAACACGGCAACCTACAACCCGGGCCATATTCCAGACCGGGCTTTGGCATCACTTTTCCGTCCGCCTAAAGTATAATTCGCGTCTTTTTATTTAATCAGTTTGCCTGTAATAACCCGGCTTGAGTTAGGCGTGTATTAGCTTTTTGCTAACGCGATACAGGCATTTCGCAAATTATATTTCTTTTTAAAATGCTTAATAAGATCATTGAGTTCTCTGTGAAGAACAAACTGGTGGTTGGCCTTTTTATGTTGCTGTGGATAGTTTACGGCGCGTACGAAGTTAGCCGCCTGCCCATAGACGCTGTACCCGATATTACCAATAATCAGGTACAGATAATTACCACCGCCCCCGCCCTTGGCGCGCAGGATGTAGAACGCCTGATAACTTTCCCGATAGAGCAGGCCATGAGCAATATACCGGGCCTGAAAGAGAGCCGCAGCATGTCGCGTTTTGGGTTGTCGGTTGTCTCGGTTGTATTTGATGACGATGCCGACGTTTACTGGGCGCGCCAGCAGGTTACCGAGCGGCTGCAGCAGGTAGACATTACCGAAAATGCCGGCAAGCCAGAACTGGCCCCGGTTACCACCGGCCTGGGCGAGATCTATCAATACGTGTTGCGCCCCAAGCCCGGCTTTGAAAACAAATATAGCCTGGCCGACTTGCGTACTATTCAGGATTGGATAGTGCGTAGACAGCTGCTGGGCACCAAAGGCGTTGCCGATGTATCCACCTTTGGCGGCGAGTTGAAGCAGTACGAAGTGGCTGTTAATCCCGCAAGGCTAAGTTCGCTCAACCTTACCATTAACGATATTTTTAACGCGCTGCATACCAATAACCAAAACACCGGCGGGGCCTATATTGAAAAAGGCCCTACGGTAATGTACATCCGCAGTGAGGGCCTGGCAGGAAGTATTGACGATATAGAAAACATCGTAGTAAAAACCTCATCGACAGGTACACCTATATTGATAAAACAGGTGGCCGATGTGCGTTTGGGGGCAGCCACCCGTTACGGCGCGTTAACCTATTACCCCAACGGCGAGGTTACGGGTGCTATTGTGCTGATGCTGAAAGGCGCCAATTCGTCCGAAGTTATTGTCAACGTTAAAAAACGTATTGAAGAGATACAGAAAACACTGCCCGACGGCTTGATGATTGAGCCTTTCCTTGATCGTACCAAAATGGTGAATAATGCCATCAGCACCGTTGAAAGCAACTTGTTAGAGGGTGCATTAATTGTGGTTTTTGTACTGGTGATATTTTTAGGAAACCTGAGGGCCGGGCTTATCGTGGCTTCGGTTATTCCGCTGGCTATGCTGTTTGCCATTATTATGATGAACACCTTTGGCGTTAGCGGTAACCTGATGAGTTTAGGCGCCCTTGACTTTGGTTTGATAGTTGACGGGGCGGTTATCATTGTCGAAGCTATTTTGCATCACCTGCATTTCTCTAAAAAATATGCCACGGCCAATGAGCTATCGCAGGATGAAATGAACACCGAAGTTACCGGCTCGGCATCGCGCATGATGAACGCGGCCGTTTTCGGGCAGATCATCATCCTGATAGTTTACCTGCCAATACTTTCCCTATCGGGCATTGAGGGTAAAATGTTTAAGCCTATGGCGCAAACGGTTGCCTTTGCCATTTTGGGGGCTTTCATCCTGTCGCTTACTTACGTGCCGATGATCAGTTCTATGTTCATCAGTAAAAAGCTATCGCATCAGCCAAACTGGTCTGACAGGGTGATGACCCGCATTGAGAACGGTTACCAACGCTGGTTGAGCAAAGCGCTTACTTTTAAAAAGGCTTTGGTGGGCATTGCGTTCAGTTTGTTTGGTATAGCGGTACTGATATTTAGCCAGATGGGCGGCGAGTTTATCCCGCAACTGGAAGAAGGCGATTTCGCGGTTGAGACACGTTTGCTGGTGGGCACCAATTTAAGCACCACCATAGGCACCATCGAAAAAATGTCTGAGTTGCTTAAAAAGAATTTCCCCGAAGTAGAAAAAGTGGTGTCAAGAATAGGCACCGCAGAGATACCTACAGACCCAATGCCTATTGAGGGTGGCGATGTAATCATTGTACTAAAAGATAAAAAAGAGTGGACCAGCGCCTCATCTTTCCAGGAACTGGCCGGCAAAATGTCGGCAGCCGTGCAAGATGCTTTGCCGGGCGTTACTACCAGCTTTCAATATCCCGTACAGATGCGTTTTAACGAACTGATGACCGGCGCCAAGCAGGACGTGGTGTGTAAAATTTTTGGTGAAGATTTGAACATGCTGGCCCGCTATGCCGAGCAAATTGGCAGCATAAGCGGCACTGTTGATGGTACCGCCGACCTGTATGTTGAAAAAGTAACCGGCATGCCGCAGGTAGTGATAAAATACAACCGTGCAGAGATTGCCAAATACGGTTTAAACATTGACGAAGTGAACCGCACCGTTAACGCGGCCTTTGCAGGTGCCGCGGCAGGTAAGGTTTACGAGGGCGAAAAAAGCTTTGACCTGGTGGTACGCATAGCCAGCGAGGGCCGTCGCAATTTGAGCGATGTACAGAACCTGCTGGTATCAACCCCAACCGGGGCGCAGGTGCCCCTTTATCAACTGGCAAAGGTTGACGAGGTAGAGGGGCCAAACCAGATACAACGCGAAAACGCTAAACGACGCATCACCGTGGGCTTTAACGTACGCGGGCGCGATGTGCAGACCATAGTTGAAGAATTACAGCAAAAAATAAATGCCAAAGTTAAACTCCAGCCCGGGTACTATATCACCTACGGCGGCGCTTTCGAAAATTTGCAGCAGGCCAAAAAACGTTTAGGTGTTGCCGTACCTGTGGCCTTGCTGCTTATTTTCGTTATGCTGTATTTCGCCTTTTCGTCGGTTAAAGAGGGGGCGCTTATTTACACCGCTATCCCGCTTTCGGCCATTGGCGGGGTGTTTGCACTGGCTATGCGGGGTATGCCTTTCAGTATTTCGGCAGGTGTTGGTTTTATTGCCCTGTTTGGTGTGGCGGTGTTAAATGGTATTGTACTCATATCAGAGTTTAACCGCATTAAAGCAGAGGGCCGCATTACCGATGCCTTGCAGCTGGTAATTGAAGGAACCCGTAACCGCCTGCGCCCGGTATTAATGACCGCCGCCGTAGCATCATTAGGCTTTTTACCCATGGCGCTAAGTAATGGCGCAGGTGCCGAAGTGCAGCGCCCACTGGCGACGGTGGTTATTGGTGGCTTAATTACCGCTACCTTCCTTA
>JAZKET010000124.1:0-2248 GCA_040386815.1 Bacteroidota bacterium
CGGTTTTGTGGGGCAGGTTTTAAAAAATCTTTTGCCGGTGCAAAATTCTGCACGGTAGGCAATTCAACTTCCGAACCTTCAACCGGAGCTACAACTTTAGCTTGCACAGGTATGGTTAACGTAAACTCGCTACCCTCGCCCTGTTTACTTTGTAAGGTAATAGCACCACCCAGTAATGAGGCTAATTCGCGGCTAATAGACAAACCTAAACCTGTACCACCATACTTGCGGCTGGTTGAGCCATCGGCCTGTTGAAACGCCTCGAATATGATCTTTTGTTTATCTGCCGGGATACCGATACCTGTATCTCTGATACTGAAACTAACCGTTTGCGGCGATTTACCCGCATCAACATTGATAGATATGGCACCATTTTCTGACGTAAATTTAAACGCGTTTGATAACAGGTTTTTGATTACCTGCTCTACCCTTATCTTGTCTGTAAACACGGTTGGTGCTACATTTTTGACATTGGTTGTAAAACGAATCTTTTTATTAGCGGCAACCTCTGCAAACAGGCTTTCCATATCAGATAATATTTCTGTTATCTGCACATCCTCATTCTGCATATCCAGTTTACCTGATTCTATTTTTGATAGATCAAGAATATCGTTGATCAACGTCAACAGATCGTTACCGGCATTAAATATTACACTGGCATATTTTATCTGATCTTCAGACAAGTTAGCCGGTTTATTATCTTTCAATATACGCGCCAGTACTAAAATACTGTTAAGCGGCGTACGCAGCTCATGGCTCATGTTGGCCAAAAATTCTGATTTGTACTTGCCGGTTGTTTCAAGCTCTTCAACTTTAATATTGATGGCGGCGCGGGCCTCTTCTATAGCCTGGTTTTTTTCTTCAAGCAAGCTGGCTTTTTCTTCCAACTCGGCATTGATGGTACGTAGTTCTTCCTGTTGCACACGCAGCTCTTCTTCTGATGCTTCTAACATTTCTGTTTTATTCATCAGCTCCTCGTTAGTTACGCGCATTTCTTCCTGTTGTGCAGAAAGTTCTTCGGCTTGCTGCTGCGTTTCTTCATACAGGTCATGCATTATAGTGCGTGCCTGTGCAGTGTTTATAGCAATGCCTATGTCGTTTGAAATAATAGACAAATAATCGCGGTCGTTATCGTCAACATCGTGATTAAAAGCAATTTCAATAATACCCTTCAACTTTTTATCAAAGAAAAACGGCACTATGTAACTACTGGCAAGTTGGTTCAATAATATTGATGATTGCAGCTCTATTTTGTCGTTCAACTTACCTTTTACAACCGTAGCCTTTCCAGATCTGGCAACCTCGCCAATCCAACCTTCACCTAAAGGTATAACCCTTTTTATACCGCTTAAGTTAGCAAATGCATAGGTTGAATACAGATCAAGCCTGGTATCTTTTTCATTGTAAAGGTATATAGTACCGGTAGCCGCTTCTGTATAACTGCAAACTTCGGCAAGTATATTTTCGGCAAGTTCCTTCTCGCTTTGCTGCCCCTGCATTCTCTCGTTAAGTTGGCCCGTACCGGTAAGCAGCCAGTTTTTGGCTTCGTTTTCTGCCAATACGTTTCCAAGCTCAACGTTAGCTACTTTTATTTCTTCTTCAATTCTTTTTTGGGTGGCAAAGGTGCCTTGTATGTAGTAAAACAACACTACAATAATTAACAGAAATATAATAGAACCAACTACTATGAATATTACTGCAGTAGTTGCTGCTTGTTGTGTGCTGTTTTTACGCATAACCAGCAATTTCGATTCACTATCAATTAAATCTGCTGATATTGCTCTGGTTCTATCCATAACAGATTTGCCGTTCAAAAGCATCCTGTTGGCTATAACATATTCTAAACCTTTTGACTCGCGTGCTTCGACATTTGCCTTTAAAGCGCTTAAATGCAGGCCCACCAATGCCCCCAAAGAGTCTACCCGCCTTACCTGTTCCGGATTGTCGTCTACCTTTGTCTTAAGCGAAGCCAGATCTGAACTGATGCGAGGCAATGATTTATTATATCTTTCTAAAAAAACAGTATTGCCACTGGCTACAAAGCCGCGCATACCGGTCTCTGCATCAACCATACTTTGTAAGAGGCTATTTGAGGTTTTTATAACCGATTGGGTATGATCAACCCAAACAGTATCCTCCTCCAACTTATTTATACTGGTGTACGATAGAATACCAACAATAAGTACCAACAGGATAGAGACGCCAAAGCCGGCCATTACCTGGTTACGGAAAGATAATTTGAACATTA
>JAZKET010000125.1:0-10254 GCA_040386815.1 Bacteroidota bacterium
AACCGGGTCTTTTGATTCGCGATTAACATAAACCGGTACACCAATTTGCTCGCCCAAAACCATTAATTGATCAATAGCCGCGGGGCGGTAAATATCATCGGCCACCAATAGCGGCTTTTTATTTTTCTGCGTTTTTAAAAAGTTAGCCAGCTTGCCGGTAAAGGTTGTTTTACCCGCACCGTTAAGGCCCGCAATTAAAATAATGGTTGGGTTGGTGTTTAAGTTAAGGTCGGCAGTTGTGCCACCCATTAAGGCTGCCAACTCATCATTCATGAGCTTGGTAAGCAACTGGCCCGGCGATACTGCTGTTAGTACGTTGGCACCAATGGCTTTTTGCTTAACATCATCAGTAAAAGCTTTAGCTGTTTTATAGTTAACGTCGGCATCCAGAAGGGCTTTGCGTATTTCCTTCATGGTTTCGGCCACGTTTATTTCTGTAATGCTACCTTGCCCCTTCAGGACTTTAAACGCCCTGTCGAGTTTATCCGAAAGATTTTCAAACATTGTTGTATTCTTTTTGAGGTTACAAAGGTATGATTTTGCAGCAATTATGCCCTAAACGGCAGCGATATTAAAAACAAGGATTTTTACAGCCTAATAAGGGAATTTGTAGGCTACACCCATTGCCAACCCTTCGGAAGCTTGAAATCTGTTGTTTGCAGCTTTATCATATATAAAGTTGCCGGTGATATTAACATTTACAAGGCGGTTTACACGTGCCGTTAAAGTAAGATCTACACGGTGGGTTATAAA
The DNA here is from genome assembly GCA_040386815.1 of Bacteroidota bacterium. Taxonomy (GTDB): domain Bacteria; phylum Bacteroidota; class Bacteroidia; order Sphingobacteriales; family Sphingobacteriaceae; genus Mucilaginibacter. The sequence goes on from JAZKET010000125.1 coordinate 754, forward strand.
ACGGATATGTTTTTCGTACGGAATAAATAGCGCGTAGCGGGCATTAATGAACATAGTGTTCCCTTTATCAAGGTTTTTATTCATTATTTGCGAGACCACTTGAAAAGCTAAATCATTTTTAACTTTTTTACCCCTTTTTACGCCGTAGTTGTTAGGCTGGTTTTTTATCAGGTTGGTATCAATAACAAATGTTTGGCGCGCGGTACCAGTACCAATACGTGTTGAAAACCAGCCCACCGGCTTAAACTCAAAACCCACCGACTCGGTTAAATAACCAGGCGCTAAAAATTTCGATATTAATATGGTTGGGCCGTTATTGTTGTTGTAGATATAGCCTTTGTCAAACTGCGACTCAAAGGTTACCGAACCAAAGAAGTACCAGCTTTTAGACATTTGGGTAGCAAACTTATTATCAAAAAATAGCCTATCCTGCGTTTTGCGAGATCCCTGGCCTTTGTTTTTAGCTACCCCATAAGTAAAGGCGGTTTCCATAGTATAGCTAAATGGCGCCTTTTTGTATTCTGTGCGATAATTAAAATCGCCACGCATGGCAATAGCATTAGTACCGCCTGATTGATAATTGTCTGTAAAGCCCGACTGGCTAAAGTTTAAACCCACGTTTATCCATTTGCGCCAATAGTTTACATGATAATCTATCATCGCAATAGGGATGGATTCTGCTTTTATCTGTGTTGTTCTGGTTGGAACAGGTAATGAGTTTTTTGGAGGGTCTATGCGATATTTGTTCAATATTGCGGTATCAATTTTATTGACTTTTTTAATAGAGTCGACGTTTTGTGCACGCGCTGACAATGCGGATGTCACTATCAATAAAAATATAAATACCGGTATGTTTTTATGCATAGACAGACAAAGAAACGTATTTTCCTTTTATTTCAGATAAAATTAAGACGATAAGGTTTAAACAGCATTAAACTTTTATTGTTTTTTAGGTGTATTTAATGGCACTATAGGATGAGCGCCGGGGTTGCGTAAAAAACGTTTTAGGTTACCTTGAATAGAGGTAATAAACTCATACTCGCTTGCTTCGGCCAAGAAATAATACCCCGGGCGATACCTGCGCATAAAGTCTGACAGCTGTGTGCCTTTAAGGCCGGTAATGCGGCCAACCAGGGTTCTGTTAAAACGGTAATCAATCACATCCTGGCGATAATCATTATCAATGGTCTCGCGCAGATGGGCCGCGTTTTTACCAGCCCTGCTCCATGCATTGTACAGGGCGTCAATACTTAAACCAACACCAATGCCTGCTGTACTTGGGTTAATGCTTAGTAAATCTTTGTTGGCAATTGATCCATATATTTTGCTGTAATCGCGCTTTTTATTTGCCAGGCGGGTTAAGGGGTCAGAAACTGTGTCATAAATAGTAACCTGCTTAAGCTGTATGGCTATTCGTTTTAAATAAACGGCAATGGGGACATAGTTTTTTATAGGCACGGTATCGGCAAAATGCTCTGTTTGAGAGAATATAAGATTGTCGCCCGGCTGGGCTTCGATATTAAAAACACCATTAATGTTGTTATAGGTGTAGGCACCGGTGCGAGTATTCAATATATGCACCCTTGATAACCTGTCTTTGCTTTCTTCATCGAAAATAATGCCCGATACGGTTGTCTCCTGGGCAAAGCTCCTGAAATAAAACAGGCAAAGAAATATAACAAGCGTGGGTTTCATCAACAAGCTAAAACTAAACGTTTACTAACGTTAGCGGGCAATATTTAACAATAATTAACAAGCATTATTTAGCAACAACCAGTTTTTGGCCTATCTTAATATTATTGTCGGCCATGTTGTTTAGTGCTTTAAGCTCATCAACAGTTAAGCCAAAACGTTTAGAAACGTTGTATAGTGTGTCGCCCGTTTTTATGGTGTACAACCTGTCGGTCGGCGTAGCTTGTACTAAAGAGTCTTTTGTTTCGCGGGCTATATTTTTGTTGATTTGTGTAAGCACACGGTCCTCGCGCTTAATTTTTTGCTGTTCGCCCTCGGGTTGATCGTACTGATAAAGCTGGTAACGCTCAATAACACCAATCAGCAAATCAGGGTATTTAGGATTTGTGGCGTAGCCTGCCGCTTTTAAGCCTTTGGCCCAGCCTGCATAATCGTTTTTCTCCAGCTCAAACAAAGGGGCATAGCGTTTACGCTTTAAAAACTCAGAGTGATCTCGGTATGAATCTTCAGGGTTGTCATAAACTCTGAAGCAGTCGTTCACCTGGTCATCGTCTTTATAATAGCTTTTGCCCTTCCAGTCGGTAGTGCATTTAATGCCGAAATGATTGTTGGCTATTTTGGCCAGATCGCCGTTGCCATAACCAGACTCAAATAATCCCTGTGCCAATGTAATGCTGGCCGGTATGCCGTAAAGGTTCATCTCTTTTATAGCGATGGCTTTAAAACGCTCTATATAAGTAGCAGCTGTAAAAGGCACAAAATTGGCGATAGCTTGCTGCCGCACCTGTTGAATAACTTCGTTATTGCGCTTAGCTTCTACGCCTGAAATTGTGGGGACGACTGCACGGGTTGGTGGCGGCTGTACTCCAGCCGTTGGCCTGCTGGCCGGGGCTTTCTTAAGCGCGCCGCATGAACTCAATATCGCGGCCGTAAGAAATAAAAAGCATATGGTTTGTGCTAAAGCACGAGGGTGTAACCTGGCAATAATCATGCTGCCAAAATAAGCCTATTATTTTATAATTGGAGTAGCCGACTGAATAGTTGGTGTTATCTCGGCTGTTTTAGGCGCTATTGGAGCAGGTGTTTGGTCCAGGTCATCCAAATCATTTCTGCGTATGATGCTTAATACTTGCGATGCCCATTTTTTACTGCTGGCATACCCGCTGCGTTGGATACCTTTTACCCATTTCTCGTAATCGTACTTAGTAAGTTGATCTGATATTTTGCCAATTTCCTGGCGATGGGTAATAACGCGGGCAAAATCTTCGAAAGAATCAAGGATAGAATCGTACTTTTTATAGGCCGACTTTACCTTTTTATTGTTTTTGTAGTAAACTGTAGTGCCGCCGCCCTTAAAGCCAAATTGATTGTTTAAATTTTGGGCTATGGCGCTGTTGCCGCTGGCCGACTCATGTATGGCTATGCCTAAAATAATGCTGGCTGGTATGCCGGTCTCGTGCATAATAGCAATGGCATTATCTTTGAACTGCTCAACGTAAGATTGTGAAGTGTTCTTTTGAGCGAACGCGCCTATTGTAGACAGCAGTAGCGTTGTAATCAGTAAGGTTTTCTTCATAATTATTTTTTTCTGATGATGAGGATACCATCACGCACTGGGAGAATTAATTTTTCAACCCTTGTGTCAACAGCTATCCTGTCATTTAGTTTGCGAAAACTCTCTGTGTCGGCGTCTTTTTCAGTTCCGTACACCTTTCCTTTCCACAAAACATTATCAATTATTATAATCCCTCCGGATCTGACTTTGTCAAATATTAATTCAAAGTAAGTAAAATTATTTTTTTTATCCGCATCAATGAACACAATATCAAACACTTCTGTATTTAAAGTGGGGATAATCTGCTCTGCGGGCCCAAAATGAGGCTTTGTTTTTTTCTCCACATTTGTTAACGAAAAATGCTTTTTTAGCATTTCTTCCATTTCGCCGTTAACCTCAATGGTGTGTATAATGCCGTCTTCGGCAAGGCCTTCTGCCAGGCAAATGGTGGCGTAACCGGTAAATGTGCCTATCTCTAAAATGCGTTTAGGCTGCATCATTTTACTCAGCATGCTTAGCACCCTACCCTGGTAGTGCCCCGAAAGCATATTAGGTTTCAACACCTTTAAATGCGTTTCGCGGTTGATAAATTGCAGGGCCTCCGGCTCTGGGTCGCAATGGTTATCGAGGTATGTTTGCAGATCGCCTGGCAAAATTTCCATGGCACAAAGGTAGGTATTTTTAAATAAATGGATTTTTAGCGGTCAAAACGTCTATATTTATCTATATAAAATTGATAAAAATCTTGAAAAATCTATATAGCATATGTCTCTTAATTGCTTTTGCAATTAGTCCCTTTTTTGTGGCGGCACAAACTGTGAAAGTTGGCGGCGAGGTTACCACCCCATTGACAATTGACGCCACAACTTTTGCAAAATATACCCAGGTAAAAGTTTCAAGAAAAGACAAGGAAGGTAAAGACCATATCTACACCGGAGTAACTTTATCAGACATCCTGACCAAAGCCGGCGCCACCCTGGGCGATGCCCTAAAAGGAAAGAACCTAACCAAGTACTTGCTGGTTGAAGCCGCCGATAATTACCAGGCAGTTTTTGCCTTAGCCGAACTGGACAAAGCTTACACCGACCGTGCCATTATTTTAGCCAACACCGTCGATGGCAAACCATTACCGGAAGGAGAGGGCCCTTTCAGAATCATTGTGCAGGATGAGAAGAAACCGGCCAGGTGTGTAAGACAAGTGGTAAAGCTCACTGTTTTGAACCATGATTCGTAGGATTTTAGGATTGCCTTGAAATTATAGAAAGCGATTCTTTTATGAAGCACAAAGAAATAACAGAAAAAATTATTGGATGCGCTATGCGTGTACATGCTGTTATGGGCAATGGATTTCAGGAGGTTATTTATCAACGATGCCTGGCTGTAGAGATGACCAAACAAGGTTTGAGTTTTGCTAGGGAAATGGAAATGCCAATTTACTACGACGGCGTTGACGTTGGCGCCCGTCGTGTTGATTTTTTTGTTGAAGATATAGTGATGGTTGAATTAAAAGCGATTATAAATCTTGAAGATGTGCACTTGGCTCAAGCTATGAATTACGTGAAAGCTTACCGTATGGAAATAGGACTTCTAATAAATTTTGGCTCACGAAGTTTACAATTCAAACGCGTACACAACAATAAAATCTTATAACTCATTCAAAATCCCAATCTCAATAATCAAATTTAATCCCGTAAGCCATATTTCAAGGCAATCCTTAAATCCTACGAATCAAGGTTCAGAACTTCTCCATCCAGCTCTGCAGCAATATCACTGCGGATATATTATCCACCAACTCTTTATTCTGCCTGGCTTTTTTACCCATGCCACTTTGGGCAATAGTGGCTGAGGCCATTTTTGAGGTGAAGCGCTCGTCGAACATTTCGACGGGGATATCGGGGAATGTCTTCTTCAGCAAATTAGCAAACCCCTTAACGTGGATGGCTGATTGCGATGGCGTGTTGTCCATTTGCTTGGGCTCGCCCAATATGAAGCGTTCCACCTGTTCGGTTTTTAGGTAGTTGGTTATAAACTCAATTATTTTAAGCGGGTGCACGGTATCCAAGCCGGTGGCGATAATCTGCAATGGATCTGTAACCGCAATACCGATGCGTTTGGTGCCGTAGTCGAAAGCCATGATTCTCATTTGAAGATTGGAGATTAAAGATTAAAGATAGGGCATGTCATTCGGTAAAGATAGGGCTATTTTGTATTTGCCAACCACACCTGCAATCCACAAATCCGATCCCGATAGCTATCGGGACGAACATCCGAAATAAACAAAGTTCCAAAATCCGAAATAAAATATACCTTTGCCCCATAATTCTCAAGGGGTGCCTTGTTTTGGAACGATAAAATATCGCTGCAGCATATTTTACCAAACTGAAAGACAGGCTGAGATCAAACCCATTGTGTTAAGTCAAAAGTAAAAATCAAAAGTCAAAAAGCTTACAGTAAGTGAATGACTAATGATCGATGACCTAATGACTTACCACATGCACCTGATCCGGGTAATGCCGGCGTAGGGAGAGGTAATAAGTTAAGTGTACTGTGCATTGTACCCTGGTGTACAGATGGTTTAACGTTTTTTATTCATTCAAAAATTGAAAAGTTTATTCACGGCATTATTTGCCTTGCTGCTGCCTGTCCTGGCATCGGCCCAATTCTCGGTAACCGGGAAAATCACTGACCAGCAAACCGGCGAAACACTGCCCGGTGCTACCATCACCATTAACAGTTTAGCCATTAGCGTTACCAGTAACGCCGGCGGAAACTACGCTTTTAAAAATCTAAAAAGCGGCAATTACACCCTTAGCGTTAGCTATATCGGTTACAAAACGGCACAAAGCAACGTATCGCTTAACGCTAACGGCAGCGCCGATATCAGCCTAAGCCGTAGCGCAACCGTTACCGACGAGGTTAGGATTAGCGCTACCCGCGCATCGGCAAAATCACCAACGGCGTTTACTAACATCAATAAAGAAGACATCGCCAAAAACAACACCGGCCGCGGTTTTGAATACCTGCTTGAGCAAACGCCATCAACGGTGGTAAGCTCAAACGCCGGCGCGGGCATTGGTTATACCAGTATCCGTGTACGCGGATCGGACGCTACCCGTGTTAACGTTACCGTAAACGGCATTCCTATTAACGATGCTGAATCGCAAGGCTCATACTTTGTTAACTTGCCAGATCTGGCATCATCAGTAAAAAGTATCCAGGTGCAGCGCGGTGTTGGCACATCAACTAACGGTGCCGGCGCATTTGGTGCCAGCGTTAACGTGCAAACCAACACCCGTATTGACACCGCTTATGCCGAGATAAATTCATCCGCCGGCTCATACAACACGCTTAAAAACACGGTGAGCCTGGGCACAGGCTTGTTGGGCGGGCATTTTTCTGTAGATGGCCGTTTGTCTAAGATCAATTCAGACGGTTATATAGATCGTGCAAAGTCTGATCTGCGATCGTTCTTCGTAAGCGCGGCCTACTACGGTAAAAAAAATGTAGTGCGCCTTAACGTCTTTTCGGGTCACGAAAAAACTTACCAGGCCTGGAACGGCGTGCCAGAGGATAGCGTACTGGCGGGCAACCGTACCTATAACGAGGTTGGCTACATCGCATCAACCAATAAATTTTATAACAACCAAACTGATAACTATACCCAAAACCATTACCAGTTATTGTATGATCAGCAATTGAGCGACGCCTTATCATTTAGCGGCGCTTTGCACTATACCAAAGGCTATGGTTATTATGAGGAATATAAAAACGATCAGCCGGTAACAAAGTACGGCTTAACCCCGGTGGTTATTGGCGGCGTTGCTATTACCAATACAGATTTGGTGCGCCAGCTTTGGCTTAACAATGATTTTTATGGTGTTACGTACAACTTTAACTATCATCCCAGCAATAAATTTACAGCCATATTGGGTGGTGCTTATAACGAATACAAAGGCGCTCACTATGATAACATTCAGTGGACACAGCAAAGCGTAAACATTACGCCGGGCTACGAGTACTCGCGCAATGATGCCAAAAAAACCGACTTTAACATTTTTGGCCGTGCCGAGTTAAATGTGGGCGATGTGTTGTTTTATGGCGATTTGCAATACCGCCGCATTAACTACAGTTTCCTGGGTTTTGACCGCGATTTGAAGAACGTGCAACAACAAAGCACTATGAACTTTATAAACCCTAAAGTGGGTTTAACTTATAACGTTACCGATAACAGCAACGTCTATGCATCACTAGCTGTAGGTAACCGCGAGCCAAACCGTAACGATTTTACCAACTCATCGCCGGCAAGCCGACCGAAACCGGAGAATCTGAAAGATTTTGAAGCTGGTTATCGCTACGCATCGCAAAACTTCGTGGCAGGCATCAATGGCTTTTATATGTTGTACAAAAATCAGCTGGTGCTAACCGGATCATTAAACGATGTAGGCGGCGCTATCCGTACCAATATTGACGATAGCTATCGTGCGGGTGTCGAAGTTAACGGCAAGGTGCGTATCACTCCCGAGCTAAGCTGGGCTGCCAACGCTACATTAAGCACTAACAAGGTTAAAAACTTTACCCAGTACCTGTATAACTACGATACCGACGCGCTGGATGCTACGCAATTTGCCAAGACAGATTTGGCATATTCGCCAAATCTTACAGGTGCCAGCACCATCAGTTATCAGCCTATTAAAAACACAGAGATAGCTTTCATCAGCAAATATGTGGGTATGCAGTATCTGGATAATACATCAACCCAAAGCCGCTCATTGCCACGCTATTTTGTTAACGATGTAAGGTTGAATTATAATTTCAAACTGGCTGGCGTTAAAAATATTGGTCTGGGGTTGCTGGTGAACAACATCTTTAGCGCCAAATACATTTCTGATGGTGCAACCTACCCATCAATAGCTGGCGGACAGGTGTATAACTACAACTATTTCTTCACCCAGGCGCCGGCAAATTTCCTGGCATCGGTGAATATTAAATTTTAAGCAGATATCCTCATCGTGTTCTCTGTGCCTTCTCCGTGTCCTTTGTGTTTAAATAACCACAGAGTCCGCAGAGAAGGCACAGAGAGACACTGAGATTTTAATTTAAAGCCCTATGCAAATCATACATCAATGGCTGCAACTGTTTATAGAACAAGTTAACCAAACCAGCTTATGGGAATGGGTGGCCGTAGCTTTTGGCGTAAGCGAAGTATTGCTGGCCAAAGTCAACAATATCTGGCTGTACCCAACGGGCATCATCGGCACGTCTATCAGCATTTTTATCCTGATAACGGCGGGGCTTTATGCCGAGTCGGCCTTGAGTGTATACTATATTGTAATGAGTTTTTATGGGTGGTATCATTGGGTTAAAAAGCGAAATGAGCCGCCTATAAACATCAGCAAAGCAACAAGGCAAGAGTGGGTAACCGTAGCGCTAATTGCGTTCATCGGTTGGGGCGTGTTCTATTTTTTGCTAACGCGATTTACAAGCTCGACGGTTCCGGTTTGGGATGCATGGGTGACATCAACCGCCTGGGCGGGTATGTGGCTGCTGGCCCGGCGTAAACTGGAAAATTGGATACTGCTTAATGTATCTAACCTGTTTGCTATTCCGCTGCTGGTGCACAAGCATTTAATCATGTTTGCCGCGCTCACGCTGTTTTTATTTGTAGTAGCCATTTTTGGATATTTTGATTGGCGGAGCAAGTTGGAGAAAGAAGAGCAGGGTGCTTATTCGTAACAAAAAAAGAAAAAAAGAATGTCATTTCGATGCGTAGCGAGAAATCTTATACAGGCGTTTACTGGGCGAAGATTAACTCACCCCGGCGACGCTACGCTGGCCGACCCTCTCTTGCTGCGCAAAAGAGGGTTTGGAAAGTTTTATAAATAATTTTTCTAAATCAAAAAATCCCTCTTTCCGCCGATGGCGACGAGAGGGCAGGACGAGCGAAGCAATGTCCGGGTGAGTGCTCTTGAAGCGGCATGACCGCGCCACCCTCTCTTGCTGCGCAAAAGAGGGTTTGGAAAGTTTTATAATAATCTTTCTAAGTCAAAAAGCCCTCTTTCCGCCGAAGGCGAAGAGAGAGGGCAGGACGAGCGAAGCAATGTCCGGGTGAGTGCTCTCTTGAAGCGGCATGACCGGGCCACCCTCTCTTGCTGCGCAAAAGAGGGTTTGGAAAGTTTTATAAATAATCTTTCTAAATCAAAAAAAGCCCTCTTTCCGCCGAAGGCGAAGAGAGAGGGCAGGACGAGCGAAGCAAT
>JAZKET010000126.1:0-10382 GCA_040386815.1 Bacteroidota bacterium
CAATTTTATAGCCCTAAATACAATATTAAGCTACCCACAGGCGAAGTAGATAACCGCGAAACATTATTTTGGGAGCCCAATATGATCACTGATGCTGAAGGCCGGGCAAATATATCGTTCTACACATCTGACAGCCCTGATAAGTTTACTGTGAAGATTGCCGGGGCCGATGCCAATGGTAATTTGGGCGATGCGATGATTAAGCTAAACACGGCATCGAAAGAGGTAAATTAAAGGCTTTATACCACCTACCTATCCCATCGCGACATTGCGAGGTACGAAGCAATCTCTACACATGCTAATCATTGTGCAAGACTTTTGCGATGGGTGTTACCCCCTGTAACCGACTCTACATGGTGAATGTCCTATGTAGAGATTGCTTCGTTCCTCGCAATGACGCGCGGATTATTTATTGTTTGAAATAATCTACTTCAATATCTCATTGATCAAATTCAACTCCTCTGTACTGAATTTGGTGTTATCCAAACATTTCAATGAATCCAGCACCTGCTCGGGCTTGCTGGCGCCTATGAGTACTGAGGTGATACGCTCGTCTTTCAAGATCCATGAAAGTGCCATTTGGGCCAGTTTCTGGCCACGTTGTTTGGCTATTTCGTTTAACTTTTTGGCTTGCTCTACACGCTCTGGCGTGATGCTGTTTTCGGTAAGCGAGTCGCCAACTTTTAAAGCTCTTGAGCCGGCAGGGATACCTTGCAGGTATTTGTCCGTCAGTAAACCCTGTGCCAGTGGCGAGAACGGGATACAGCCTATACCCTCTTCTTCCAGTACATCCAGCAAACCACCTTCAACCCAACGCTCAAACATGGAGTATTTAGGCTGATGGATGATGATAGGCGTACCCATTTTTTTCAGCATCTGTATAGCGGCCTTAGCTTCGGGAGCCTGGTAGTTTGATATCCCCACATACAAAGCCTTACCCTGGCGAACGATCAGGTCCAAAGCGGCCATGGTTTCTTCCAGTGGCGTATTAGGGTCAGGACGATGATGGTAGAAAATGTCTACATAATCCAACTTCATGCGTTTAAGGCTTTGATCAAGGCTTGATACCAGGTATTTTTTGCTACCCCAGTCGCCATAAGGACCATCCCACATGGTATAACCGGCTTTTGATGATATGATCAGTTCGTCACGATGATCGCGAAAATCAGTATGCAGTATCTGCCCAAAATTTTCCTCAGCCGATCCCGGCGGCGGGCCGTAGTTATTGGCAAGGTCAAAATGGGTAATGCCGTTATCAAAAGCGGTTTTCAATAGGTTACGGCTATTTTCCATAGTATCGTAACCGCCAAAGTTTTGCCATAAACCCAGTGACATGGCAGGTAGCTTTAAGCCGCTGTTGCCGCTGCGTTTATAAGGCATTGAATTGTATCTTTCTGGTGATGGTTGGTATGACATGTGGTAGTATTGATTATAAATTATTCCGATTTAAATTCCCCTCTTGAGAGGGGGTGCGTTGGCAAGTGCGGCTGCAGGGGTGTGTTATGCATGCGGCAGGACACACCCCTACACCCCTCTCAAGAGGGGAATCGCACAAGGCCGACGCTTTTTTTATTTTCATTTTTTGCTGTTCGAAGTCTCCGACTTCGAACAACAGTGGTGATTTTAAAAATTTGTCATTGCGAGCGTAGCGTGGCAATCGCACGGAGAACGGCAGGCGTCATGCAAATTCGCGATTGCCACACTCGTACCTCGTTCGCAATGACAAGGTGGTATTGTTACAGTTTTAACTCTTAAGACCCGGATTAGCTTTCAAAAAATAAGTATTAAAAAACATCAAATGATACACCACAGAATTGGCCCAGTACTGCGATGTATGCGCACCGGGGCGTGAGGTAAAATCATGCGGGATGTTGCGGTCGGCCATTTTTTCGTGCAGTTGCACGTTGACCTTGTAAAAGAAGTCATCCACACCGCAATCAAACGTAATAGCTAACGAGTTTGGTTTGATGAGGTACAACAGGTTGGTCACTGTGTTTTTCTCCCAAACCTCAGGGTTCTCGGCATAAGCACCTAAACGTTTAGCCATATCCCAGTTATTAGGGAACGGGCGGATATCTACTCCTCCACTCATGGCACCTACGGCCCCATAAACATCCTGGTGACGAATGGCCAAATACATGGCACCGTGTCCTCCCATGCTCAGTCCTGATATAGCGCGACCTTTTTTGTCCTTAATGGTTTTGTAATTCTTGTCGATATAAGTTACCAGTTCTTTAGACACGTAGGTTTCGTACTGAAAATTTTTGTCTATCGGGCTGTCCCAATACCAACTGGTAACGCCGCCATCAACACCAACTATCATGATGTGGTATTGGTCTGCCCAGGTAGCAATGGCCGGGTTAAGGCCATAAAACTGTTTGTAGTTGCCACCCGCGCCATGCAGCAGGTACACTACCGGGCACTCCTTGCCGGTTTCGTAATTACTTGGGGTGATGACAAGCGCTTTGATCTTCTTTTTCATCACATCGCTGTAGGTTTCAACAGTATCAACTTTGGCTGCTTTGGCAAAGGTTAGGGTAAGTAAAAAGCAGGCCAGCAGCAATAAATATTTCTTCATTGGGTGTAATTAGTTAACAGGTTTAAAGGTAATAGCGCGCATGTTTACGTGTTGCCAGCCTTCGGCAACAGGCGTTATGGTGATGGTGTTTACACCAGCTTTTGTAATGTTGATCTGCCCCAGTTGATTTACCTGGTAGCGGCCATCATTGCCAGTAGCTTTGGCGGTTGCTTTTACAGATTGATCGCCCACCTGGATAGTAAAAGCGTTACCATCTCTAACAGCGGCTATCGGTGCTTCAATACTGTAAGTGCCGGGTTTTGTTATTTTGATCTGCCATGATACGGTAGACTGCGCGCTGGTCCAATACCCAAAGTTGGGTGGGTTATGTTCAGACTGTACGCCACCCTTCACATCAGCATCCATAGGGCTCAACACAAAAGAACCATCAGCTTCTGCAGAAGGAATAACTGTTCTTACTTCCGGCTTGCCTTTTATCAATACTTTTATAACTGTCGAATTTGCATCTGTTGCAGTACCGGTTAAAGTAAGCACCTGCCCATCAGCCACTTTTTTGCTTTTAAAAGCAGTCCCTTTAGTTAATGATTTAGCAGATAAGATCTGATTATCCAGTCCCGGCAATAACAACTCGCCATTGGCCGGCCAGTCAAACACATGCACGTACAAAATGGTATTGGCACCTTCGGCTTTAGTCGTCACCTTACCCCAGCTAATTTTACGGAACGGGCTTGCCGTGGTACCGTAAATAGATTCGCTGTTTACCTTCATCCAGTTACCAATGTCAGTCAAACGCTGACTTATAGGCTCCGGAAAAGTACCGTCAGATTTCGGACCAACGTTTAGTAAATAGTTTCCTCCTTTTGATGCTACCTCCACCAAATTACGTATCAGTGTCTGGCTGCTTTTCCAACGTTCGTCAAAAGTTTTAAAGCCCCAGGTATCATTCATGGTCATACAGGTTTCCCAAAAACGGCCTGGTATACCCGTAGCCGGAATGTATTGCTCAGGTGTTTCAATATCGCCCTGCACATCGCCGCCCAAACGATTATTGGTTATCATGTTTGGATATTGTGCAACTATAGGCGCAAACTTAGCCGCACGCTCTTTGGTCATGTCGGTAGGTACATCCCACCAAAGCTCGCAAACGTCGCCATATTTAGTAAGTATTTCTTTTATTTGCGGTACGGCCACTTTGTCTAAGTAATCATCAAAGCTGCCATCTTGCTTCTTGTCCCAATGTCCGCCCGCGGCAGCGCCACCCGGGTTGGTCCAATCGTTAGCCTGCGAGTAATAGAAACCCAATTTCATTCCCTGTTTACGGCATTCATCAGCCAGCATTTTTATCACATCCTTACCATAAGGGGTTTGCTTCACAATGTTCCAGTCGCTGGCTTTCGAGTCAAACAGCGCGAAACCGTCATGGTGCTTGGTGGTAATTACAATGTACTTAACCCCGGCAGCTTTGGCAGCACTAACCCACTGGGCAGGGTTATATTTGGTAGGGTTAAAATCTTTAGCATAGCCTGTGTAAGTATCCACCGGAATTTTAGCATCGTGCATAATCCACTCACCCAAACCTGGTATCTTCTTATCCTGGTAAACACCGGCCGGCACGCTATAAACTCCCCAGTGAATAAACATCCCAAAACGTGCCTTGCTCCACCAGGCCATGCGGTCGGTTTCAACAATAGCTTTTTGGTTGCTTGTCTTCTTTGGCTTCGGGTCGTCTTTAGGTTTGGCAGCATTAGCTACGTTTACCAATAAAACAAAGGTGGCAGCGGCCAAAACGGCGCTGCCTAAACGATTATACTTTAACATATCGCTTCTTGATATTTTTTAGATTAACAATTGCAGTGATTATACCTTAGGCTCCCATCCCGGTGCGTAAGTGCGGCTCCACAGTTTTTGTGCCTCGGCATCGTTTTTAATGTGGCCATTGCTTGGGTCAATATGCAAATCGCGGCTTACGCGCCATGCTATGTTGCCCAATTGCATAGATACTACGCTTTTATGTCCCAGCTCCACATCGCAGCTTGGCTTTTTGTTTTCGCGTATGGCTTGTAAAAAGTTGGCAACGTGCAAGCTATCCAAACCTAAGCTTGGGCTGGCGGTGTTGCGGCCTTGTAAAGCTGCATCCTCTGCCGGGCCTTGTTTTTTAACTTGTTTTACTACTTTCCCGTTCAAATCGTACACGGTGTATTCTTCGCCGTCGGTGTCAATGCTGCCATTATCGCCATAAAAAATTACGCCACGGTCTGCACCTTCAATTTTACGCCCGTTTGAGCTGCGGTTTTCCCACATCAGCGATACGCGGCCCGGAAAATCCATACTTACAATCTGCGTATCAGGCGTTTGCCAGGCATCTTTAAACTGGTAACGGCCACCAACAGAGGTTACCCTTGTAGGGAAATCAACACCTAAACCCCAACGTGCCAAATCCACTTCGTGCGTGCCGTTGTTCAGGGCTTCGCCGGTGCCGTAGGTCCACAGCCAGTGCCAGTTGTAGTGTATCAGCCCATCCTGGTAAGCTTGGCGCGGGGCCGGGCCTTGCCAAAGTTCATAGTTCAGCCATTCGGGTACAGGTGCCGGTTTTAATTCCAGCGATTTACGGGCATTTGTATACCAGCATTTAGCAAAATATACACGGCCTATAACGCCGGCATGCAACTCCTCAACACACTGTATAGCCAGCGGCGACGAGCGGCGCTGCGCACCCATTTGTACTATCTTTTTATATTTGCGTGCCGCCTCAACAGCCAATTCACCTTCGCGGGGGTTGTGGCTCAGCGGTTTTTCAACGTATACGTGTTTGCCGGCCTGGCAACCCATAATGGTCATTGGCGCGTGCCAATGGTCGGGGGTGGCTATATATATGGCGTCAACATCTTTATCCTTTAAAACATTCCTAAAATCGCCCTCACCTTTTGGCGCGTCGGCTAATTTACTGGCAGCCTGTACTTTCTTTTGGGTGGTTGGTATAGTGCGCGAATCAACATCGCAAACACTGGTAACTAAACAGTTGGCCTGTTTGGCAAACGTAGTACACATACTACCACCGCGACCGTTAAGGCCGATGATAGACACGTTAATTCTGTCGTTAGCGCCAATAATACGGTTGTAGCTTTTTGCGGTAAAGCCAAAGGTTTTGCTGCCCAAAGCAAGCCCACCTGTACTGATAGCTACCTTTTTTATAAAGTCTCTTCTCTTTTCCATTGTTTGTTGGTAAGGGGTATTTTGGTTAATTGGTTTGGGTAACTAAGTTACAATTATTTACATATCAAGGTGTAATTTGTACAAGGTGTTTTTGTAATAATTTGGCTAGAGTACAGTATATGCGGACAGCCTATTGCAGGTAGGAGCATCACATTCAATTGCAATTAATACTATATTTGAGAACCACGCGTGCAAAACCACAGTTACGCCTAAATCCAATGAAGATTAAATTACTTTATTACCTGGCTGCATTTATCATTCTGTCGGCCTCGTGCTCAAAGAACAAAATTGCAAACTCGGGCGGCTTGACCGATAACGACACACTAAGGCTGGGTGATATCTATAACAAATCTTCGTGGGCAGACCTGGCCGACTTTACCGAGACCGGAAGGTTTTTTGTAGCCGATGGAAAGATCATATCACCTGTAGGAAACAATGGCTATCTTAAACTAAATTGGTTTACCGGCTTAGATGATTATACGTTATCTTTTGACTTTAAATGCATTAACGGTACTAAAAGCTTTTATGGCTTACCGATAGGGTTTGTAAGTGTAAATAAATCAGCCGAAAGCATTGGTCAGTTTGGTTATTTTAACGAAAGCACCAGGCAAATTACGGCTCACGCTATACAAAGCAACTCCGACACCATATCTACCGCCAGGCTGCCTGCATATGATACAGGCGATCAAATGCGTTTTTCTATCGAGTGTAAACAGCTTCGGTATAAATTGACTGCTAATAATCTCACTAAAAAAACGTCGTTCAGCTATGAGTTTAATATCCCCTACCACTCAGCATTTGCGCGCCAGCAATTTTTGCATAACACGGCACAACCTGCAATTGTGGGACAAAACGATGGCAGCAGTTATGAAATTACCAACTTAACTTACACCAGCAGGCAAAAACTAGGTGGCAGCCTGGCCGTTGGCAGCAGTCTTACTTACGGGTTTAATTCATCAACCAAAGATCATTTATCGCGATGGGCCACCCTGATTGGTGCCGAAGTAAATGCAGGCAATAGTGATAAGTCGTCAGAAATTATAATGCGGCTGCCGGAAATTATCCGGCTGAAACCAAAAACAGTGTACCTTGAACTAGGTGCCAACGACTACGATTTTACCGTTTGGCAAACCAACCTTAGCGTAATATACAACACTCTTACCAGTTGCGGTATCAATGTTATAATACTTACTCCTCCTCCCAATAATTTCAGGGATATGTCTATTTTTCGGCATTGGATAGTTAACCATTATCCCAACGTAGATATTTACAACGCTTTAAAAGATCCGTTAAGCAGTAATTTGAATCCATTGTATAAAGATGGATCAGACGCCGCGCATCCTAACACCGCCGGCCATAAAAAGTGGGCGGAAACAATAATGGCAAGCGCACATTATAAAAAAGAAGCGTACTTGTTTAAAAGCAACTAGTTTGCTGATACTTGTTCGCCCGGCTAATCAACATCTACTGCTATTTTCTTCTTTTTCACCATTAACCGGGTTGCCAGTTTGTTTTGCTTCCTGTCTTCATCGCCCAGGATAATGCCCCAGGGCTGCAGGCTTTCTACACGGTCAAAAATGATCTTTAATACGGCAATGCATGGGATAGACAAAAACATGCCCGGGATGCCCCAGATCATTTCGCCGGCAAACACACCCAGTATGGTCATTAAAGCATTGATCCGCACTTTTGATCCCACTACCATTGGCAGTAAAATGTTGCTGTCTATCAGGTGCGTTACAACAAGCGTTACTATCACCCAAACCGCCTGCGTACTGTCTGGCGAGGTACCCAACGTAACTATAGCACTTAGCACCAGCGCGGTAAAAATGCCAACGTAAGGGATAATATTAAGCAGGCCGGTAAGCAGGCCCAGTAAAATGGCATAACGTACGCCCATAAAAGTAAAGGCCATACTTACGCCAACGGCCACAATACCCATCTCGATTAGTAAGCCTATGATGTATTTACGGATCATATATTGCACCTGCTCAATGATCTCATACACGGTTGATTTGTTCTCTTTCAAAAAAACAGACTCCAGGAATTTCATGATGAGTGTACGGTACAGTAACATAAAGAAGGTATAAATGAAGGTAAATACCGTAAACAAAAGGATGCCCGATACCGATAATACCGTTGCACCTACGGCCGCGGTGTCAGGCGCCAGTACTTTGCTAGTGGCTTCGTTAGCAACCCTGAGTTGTTTGCCGCGGGTGATATGAAAATTGTCCTGCACCCAGCCCCTGAACTCCCAAAGCGAATTTTTAATCTGTGCCTGAAACTGTGGCCACTCTTTAAACAAATCGGCTATTTGCGTACCGATAACGTATACTAATACACCAATAAATAATAACAGCAGCACCACCGCCATCATAGATGCCGCGCTGCGGGGCAGGCGTATTTTATTTTCAAAAAAAGCTGCTACCGGCAATAAAAGGATAGCAAACAAGCACGAAAAAATAAGGGGTGCCAGTATTTCTTTGGCAATGATGACGATGAAGCCCAAAGCGATCAAACTAAATAATACCGCGGCCAGCTTTATATAAAAGGGGAAATTGTTAAATGCTTTAAGGTCCATTGTTATAGGGGTTTAACTTCGCGATGAGTTGTATCGCCCTCAATGAACACAGCAACAGCATTTTAGTTTGCCCGGGTAATTGTTCAAATAACGCCCACAGCATCGTTTGGATATTTATTTAAGAAACGCCACAACTAACTGCTCCCATTCCTCGTCTAAAGACAGATTTGGGCGTCTCTGCTTTGCCCTGCCGTACCAGTAATCGGCATTCCAAATGTCACCTTCTTTGCGGTGCAGGTAGGCGTGCACCCAGGCTGATGGCTGATCTGTTAATTGATCTATCAGGTCATGCGCCTTGCGCCAGTCGCCTTTACCATCATACCAAAGGCTCTGCAGCTGTATAGAAAGCCCGGCAAGCGGTTGCCCTAAATTTAATGACGCCTTAAAGTCTGCTAATTTTTTCATGGGATAAGAAACACTGATGATATAGGCCTAAAATACAAAAAGCCGCCCTATTTTATTTAATAGGACGGCTTTTCATGGCTAAATCTCGTCGTCTTCAACATCGTCCGGATCAACAATGACGTCATCTTCGTCATCCAGATCAGTAGAGATGTCGTCTTCGTCATCATCTAACAGCTCATCGTCTTCGGCAACTAACTCGTCGTCATCATCCTCCTCAAGCTCATTATAATTCTCAGGTGTTTCGTCTAAAGATACATCCTCGGCATCTTCAGGATCAGGTAGATTAAATAAATTCATGGTAGTTTTTCATTTAGGCCAAACGTATAACAAGCCCCGTGCCGCGATGTGGCTTTTTTAGATTATTAATTTGTCAACAAATGGTTAAGCAGGTTTCAGGCGTACACACTAATAAAACCGTACGTTTGCGTACGCTTTTGATACAAGCCAGGCAATTAACACAAATCATATCTATCTAAATATCAATAAATTAACCAAAAGGCACAATGTTGGCAGGCTGCTATCGTATTCATTTACTTGATCATGATTAAAAACTTTTTTAAAACCGCGCTGCGCAGCCTTTTAAAAAACAAGGGCTTTACAGCAATTAACATAATGGGCCTGGCTTTGGGCCTGGCTGCCTGCATGTTAATTGTATTTTTTGTAAAAGACGAGCTGAGTTACGATCGGTTTAATGAAAATGCTCACCGTATCTATCGCGTAAATGAAGACCTTAAACTTGGCGACAACCAGGCTTATTTTGCTGTTGCCATGTCTCCGCTTGCCAAAACCCTGAAACGCGATTATCCGGAGGTAGAAAACACCGTTAGGTTACGGCCTACAAGCTTTAGCGTAAAAAAGGGCACAGAAATTATTGCCGAACGCGATGTAGTATTTGCCGATGCTTCTGTTTTTGATGTATTTACCTTGCCTTTACTGTATGGCGACAAAACATCGGCCTTAAAAGATCCTAACACGCTTGTTATCTCGGCATCGGCAGCTTTAAAATATTTCAACAAATTAAACGTGGTTGGGCAGGTACTAACTATCAGTAACAACCAGGCATTTAAAATTACAGGGGTAATGAAAGACATGCCCAAACAATCGCATTTTTATGCCGACTTTTTAGAGTCGATGGTTACAATGCCGGGCAGCCAATCAGACGGATGGTTGCAAAGCAATTACAACACTTACGTTTTACTGCGCGAAGGGGCCGATGCTAAAAAGTTAGAGGCAAAGCTGCCTCAGTTGCTAAGAAAATACGCGACTGCAGAGGTACAGGCAGCCGTAGGGATGAGCTTTGATGCATTTGAAAAAAGCGGCAGCCATTTTACGCTTAGCCTGTTACCATTAACAGCCATACACCTGCAATCAAACCTGGTAGGCGAAATGAGCGCCAATAGTTCGGCGCAGTATGTTTACATATTTGCGGCTATAGCTTTGTTTATTTTAGTTATAGCCTGTGTAAATTTCATGAACCTGTCTACCGCCCGCTCGTCAAACCGCGCGCGCGAGGTTGGCGTGCGCAAAGTATTAGGCTCGCCGCGCAAATACATCATTGGCCAGTTTTTAACCGAGTCTGTTTTAATTACTACGGCAGGCGCTATTATTGCCCTAATAATTGCAGCAGCCGCGTTGCCTGCATTT
>JAZKET010000126.1:10392-18392 GCA_040386815.1 Bacteroidota bacterium
AACTATTAATGCCAATATGCTTAGCTGGCTGGCCCCAGCCTTTGTTATTGGCATTATTACTATTGGTTGCCTGGCAGGCGCGTATCCGGCTATATTCTTATCGGCCTTTCAGCCAGTTACCGTGTTAAAGGGCAAACTTGCCAATGGCTTTAAAGGGGGCAGGTTGCGCAGCTTCATGGTGGTTTTTCAGTTTGCCATATCTATTTTTTTAATAATAGGCACGCTGGTTATTTACAAGCAATTAAAGTTTATACAAAACCGCGATATCGGTTATAACCGCAGTCAGATCCTGATCATAAAAAATGCCTATGATCTGGGCGATAAAGCGACCATTTTTAAGCAAGAAGTAAAACAATTAGCGGGTGTGGCCGGGGTAACGCTAACGGGGTATTTACCAACGTCTGGCAGTCGCAGTAACGATGCTTTGTATAAAGACCAGTCAAAAGATCCCAAAAAAACATTGTTCCCCCAGTTGTGGGATGTAGACCATGATTACATATCAACCTTAGGCATGAAAATTATAACCGGCCGCAATTTTTCAGATAAAATGGCGACAGACTCAAATGCGATAGTTATAAATGAAACGGCCGCTAAGTTTTTAGGCTACAGCAATCCTATAAACAAAATATTGTACCGGCCGCGCGAAAACACCATAAAGCCATACACTATTATAGGCGTTATAAAAGATTTTAACTTTAGCTCTATGCGCGAAAACGTAACACCGGTTGTACTGTTTTTGGGTAAAAACAACGGTAACTTAGGTATAAAGCTAAACACAGCCAACATACCCGCCGTTATAACCATGATAGAAAACAAATGGACAACATTAGCACCGGCGGCTAAAATAAATTACTCATTCATGGATGCCGACTTTGACGCCAGCTACCGCGCCGAACAACGCATGGGACAAATCTTCATCATCTTCACATCACTGGCCATTATTATAGCCTGCCTGGGGTTGTTCGGTTTGTCTGCCTACGCGGCCGAGCAACGCAACAAAGAGATAGGCATACGCAAAGTACTGGGTGCAAATGTAGGCACCATAGTGCGCATGCTATCGGCCGATTTTATGAAATTGGTGGCAATAGCCATACTGATAGCCTGCCCAATAGCCTGGTTTGTTATGCAAAAATGGCTGCAAGATTTTGCTTACCGCATAAACCTGCAATGGTGGATGCTGGTTGCAGCAGGCACAGCGGCCATACTTATCGCTTTCATCACCATTAGTTTCCAGTCGGTAAAAGCAGCCGTTGCTAACCCAGTGGATAGTTTAAAAAATGAATAAACCTATGAGAACCATGAAACCTGTCACCATACTCATCATGCTTATAACAAGCATGGCGGCATATTCGCAACCAACAAAGCGCACCGTTAGCTACAACCTTGCCGATATAGTAACAGCAAACGGCTTTAGCACCACCAACCGGCAGGTAAGTAAATTGCCGCAAAATGAGCAAAACGGTGTAATGCTATCTGCCGATACAGGCGAAGGTATTGCCTGGCTTAACAACGTTGTATTTGCCAACGGCACTATTGAGTTTGATGTACGCGGAAAAAATGTAGAGCAGCAAAGCTTTGTAGGCATAGCGTTTCACGGGCTAACCGACAGTAAAACGTTTGATGTTGTATACTTCCGCCCGTTTAACTTCACCGCTGCCGATTCTGTTAAACGCAGCCATTCCATACAATACGCATCGCACCCACTATACCCATGGCCGGTATTGCGCGAAAAATTTACCGGCCATTATGAAAGCGCTATCCAACCACCGCCCAACCCGGATAAGTGGTTCCATGTACGCTTAGAAATAAACTACCCCCAGGTAAATGTGTTTGTTAATAACAGCAGCAAACCCAATCTTAGCGTAAAGCAACTAAGCGACAGAAAAACCGGCTTGCTTGGTTTGTGGGTAGGCAATAATGCCGATGGCGCTTTTGCTAATTTGAAAATAACATCGTTTAATTAGCGGAGTCTTAACATAGCGATGGCTTTGAAACCCATCGCTATGGACGAATTTTATACGCTTACCCCTTGTCGTCGCCCACTGCCCGCAAGCCCAATGTCATTAAGTTAAGAGATGTTGTCATTTCGAAACGAGGAACGAGTGAGAAATCTTATACGAATGCAGGGCGACCTATGTATGGTGTATAAGATTAATGTCCCCGCAT
Source organism: Bacteroidota bacterium (assembly GCA_040386815.1). GTDB lineage: Bacteria > Bacteroidota > Bacteroidia > Sphingobacteriales > Sphingobacteriaceae > Mucilaginibacter. The sequence continues at coordinate 12,559 of JAZKET010000126.1, forward strand.
GGTCTCCCAACGGGGACCATGCGTCCACGTACCGCAGGGTCCTTTTCAAGAGACCCTGCGGGGACGGAAATGACTAATGCCCCAATGACCAATAATGGCGTTACCCTGCGGGTCAGGCTGTCCATTCATACGCCTTCAGGCATTAGGCGCGGGGCCGGTATCCATTGCCATCCTTAACGCGGCCTGCGCACCGTGGCCATCTTGTCTGAACCATGATTCGTAGGATTAGAGGATTGAAGGATTTTGTTTTAACGACTAAAAGAAGGGCGCGATGGGTGAAACGCTGAGGTACTCGAAGAGTGTGCGCAGAGGCCTTTGCCCACATGCTTCGAGGGCCTCAGCATGGCACCCTGTTTTTTAATGTCCCCGCAGGGTCTCCCAACGGGGACCCTGCGTTCTAAGCCACGTACCGCAGGGTCCTTTTCAAGAAACCCTGCCGGGACGGAAAGCAAACATAATCCCTGCGATAATTGTTACATAACAACCAAAGCTAATTTATTATGGAAGGTATACACGAAAGATTTCTTGTATCGGTAACATCCGGCGGCAAAGTGAGGGACTTTGAAGTAGTGCCCAGCATCGGTCATTACGCCATATTGGAAAACGACGAGACAGTTGCGGAGATCATAATCGGGGAGAACGGGTTGCAGGTAAAAAATGAAACGCTGCCTAAAGATGTGCTGAAATCATTGATCGAAAAAATTCACGAAAACGAAATATAAGACAATACTAAACGTATGAAAAAGCATTTTTTAAAAGCAGCTGGCTTTTGCCTGGTATTAGCCATGGTAGCCTGCGGCGGCAGCGAAACAACCAAGACTGATGATCGCGACACAGCTATGCAAACCATGCCTGTAGATACGGCAATGTACGAAGCCGCCAGCGCGGACCTGAGCGGCACAAAAGCCGATACTACAGTTAGTGGTACGTGTAAATTTACGCGCAAAGAAAATAAGGTTGAACTGGTATTGACCATTAACGTCCCTAAAAAGGCCAACGCTACCGTAGCTGTTCATTTCCATGAGCACGGCGATTGCGGCGACGCGGGTAAAGAGGCTCACGGCCACTGGAACCCAACCAATGAAGATCATGGCAAATGGGCTTCGCCCAAATATCATTCGGGCGATATAGGCAATATTGAATTAGATAAAGAAGGGAAAGCTACATTTACCGTTGAAACCGACCGCTGGACAATTGGCGGACCTGAAAAAACAAATATTTTAGGCCGTGCTATAATCGTTCATTCGGGTGTAGATGACTACACCACGCAGCCAACGGGTAACTCGGGCAGCAGGATTGGATGCGGTGTTATTAACAAGATGTAATTAAACAAAAAACCCTTCGGTATAATGCGGAGGGTTTTTTTTGTCAAACTTTTTGTCCCCGCAGGGTCTCCCAACGGGGACCCTGCGAGGGCGGAGAGACCGGCGGCAACAGTAGCTAATATATTTATAATAAATGGTGACACCATTTGGTCACCAAACTGATCCAAACCGACGAAAATTTGAGCCAAAATCACCCCTAAATTACCCGGAAAAATATAGATTTTTCAACATAATCACCTAATCAACAAGCAATTATTACGGGCAATTGATCCAACTGATCCAAAATAGACACTCACCGGATTTGGATCACTTACTACAAAGAAACGCCGCGTTTCCAGGGTATAAAATCGTCCTGCCCCAACTGCACCGATTTTGGCTGCTGCACACCGCTGGCCACGTCTATTACGTAGTTCAGGATACGTTCGCCGGCCTGTTCAATGGTCTCGGTGCCCTCTATGATGGTGCCGCAATTAATGTCGATGATATCAGGCATGCGCTCAAATAGTACTGTATTGGTGCTTAGCTTAATAACCGGGGTAATAGGGTTGCCGGTTGGCGTGCCTAAACCTGTAGTAAACAGCACAATATTAGCGCCCGATCCTACTTCGGCCGTAGTGCTTTCCACATCGCTGCCGGGTGTACATAGCAGGTTAAGGCCAGGTTTGGTCACCTTTTCAGGGTAATCCAACACCGCCGCAACCGGCGAGTTGCCACCCTTCTTAGCCGCACCTGCCGACTTGATAGCATCCGTAATCAAACCATCCTTAATATTACCCGGCGATGGGTTAGCGTAAAAGCCCGAGCCATCGGCTTCGGCCCTATCGTTGTAGGTACGCATTAAGTGCATAAACTTTTGGGCGGTGTCAGTATCCACACAGCGGTCGCTCAACTCCTGTTCCACCCCACAAAGCTCTGGAAACTCTGCCAGTATCACGCTGCCACCCAGGCTTACCAGCACATCAGACACATAACCCAAAGCAGGGTTAGCCGATATGCCCGAAAATCCGTCAGACCCACCACACTCTAACCCGATACAGATCTTATTGATAGGCGCAGGCTGGCGCTCTTGCTTGTTAGCTTCAATCAAACCCGCAAAGGTTTGCTTCAAAGCCATCTGCATCAGGGTGCTTTCCTTGCCTATCTTTTGCTGCTCAAGCATAATAAGCGGCTTATTAAAGTTAGGGTCGCGCTTTTTGATCTCATCCTCCAGGATACTGGCTTGTGCATGCTGGCAACCAAGGCTAAGCACGGTAGCGCCAGCCACATTAGGGTGGGTGATGTAGCCGGCAAGTAAACCGCAAAGCGCAACTGTGTCTGATTTTGTGCCGCCGCATCCCATATCGTGCGTTAAAAACTTAATGCCATCTATGTTGTCAAACAACTTAGCCGATTTGGTTTCTGATGCCCCCATTTGCAGGTCGGCATTCAGGATAGATTCGACAGAACTACCTGTTTGGTAAAGGCTTATCAGGCTGTCTACCTCATTCTCATATGTCTTAGCCTTACGGAAGCCCAGTTTCTCAACCAGCGCATCCTTTAACACAATGATGTTGCGGTTCTCGCAAAACACCAATGGTATCACCAGCCAGTAATTAGCTGTACCTATCGAGCCATCTGCGCGGTGGTAGCCTAAAAAGGTGCGTTGGGCAAATTGGTCAACCTGGGGTTTATGCCAGTTAAGCTTACGCTCGCCCAGTTTAAAATCACTGGCGGCGTGGTGTATATTATCAACGGTAATACCTGCGCCTTTAGCAATGGGTGCGTTGGTTTTGCCAACCAGTACGCCGTACATATAAATCTCGGCATCTGTGCCTAAGTCTGTTATGGTAAACTTGTGTTTGGCAGCAACATCGGTAAGCAGGGTTATATTATCACCATTAAAACTAATGACGGTGCCCTTGCTCAAATCCTGAAGTGCAACCAACACATTATCATGCGGGTGTATTCTTAAAACGGTTTCTCTCTTAACAGACATTATATGCGTAGTACTAATAAATCAATTTAAATATTACTTAAGCGACAGCTCTATAACCGGCACATTGTAAGGCGGTTTATTCTTTGGCAAAGTTACAATCAAATCTGTATTGTTTGCCGCCGGCTTGCTCACCAACTCCGAATTATCGTTCAAAAACTGTGCATACGTTGCCGACGCCAGGTAGCCCGGCAAGGTAATGCTGCCGCTGGTTGGGTAGGCAAACAAGTGTACGTAAAGCTTCTTAGTCTTAGGGTTGTAAGTCAGTTTGGTTCCCTCAGGTACCTTGTACTCATTAGGCGCAAAGGTACAGCCATAAATAGATTTGCTGTTAGCGTGCATCCAGTACCCCATGCTGTCTAAAGCGTTAATGGCGCGATAGTCAAACTCGCCGCGAGCGGTTGGGCCAACGTTTAATATCAAGTTGCCACCATTACTGGTTGAGGTGATCAGTAGGTCCAATAACTGGCGGTGTGTTTTCCAGCTATGCTCATCACGATAGTAACCCCATGAGCCTGAGAAGGTTTGGCAGGTTTCCCATATCTTGCCTCTGTATTTTAGCAGTTCTTCAGGCTTTACCTGTTCAGGGGTTTCAAAATCGGCACCATCTTTATACTCTTCCAAATTAAGGCGGTTATCTACAATAATACCCGGCTGTAGCTTGCGTATCAGCTTTAACAACTCAACTGAGCCCCAATCCTGGTAGCCCTTGCCGCGCATAGGCTCTTTCTTATTAGGAAACGAAAAGTCAAGCCACATAATATCAATTTTGCCGTATTTGGTCAGCAACTCAGTAACCTGATTACGCATGTACTGGCGGTATTTCGCCATATCGCGGCCTTTGTTAAGCTTGTCATAATTAGCCTGACTTTTATCTTTTTGCGTAAGCGGATGAATATCATCCATCGTATAATCCGGATGGTGCCAATCTAACAGCGAATAGTAGAAACCCACCTTTATGCCTTCGGCCTTAAAAGCGTCTACAAACTCTTTTATCAGGTCTCGTTTGGCTGGGGTGTTGGTGGCTTTATAATCGGTGTATTTGCTATCAAATAAGGTAAAACCTTCGTGGTGCTTACTGGTTAGCACGGCATATTTCATACCTGCAGCTTTGGCTTGCTTTGCCCACTTTTTAGGTTCAAATAAGTCAGGGTTAAACTGGTCAAAGTACTTTTGATAACCTTCATTGGTTATTGCCTCATTATGTTTTACCCACTCGTGTCTAGCAGCCTGGGCATACAGGCCCCAATGAATAAACATACCGAAACGGCCATCGGTCCACCATTTCATGCGTTGTTGTTTTTGGGCGTCGGTTTCGGTGCCTATCATTTTTTGGGCGCGGGTGGCCGTAAAGCTTAACAGCAGTACAAGTGATAAAGATAATAGTCTTAGTGTCCTCATAGCCTTCATAATTTTTTGGAGATTACCAAACTGGTTGGTTAGGTTATAAATCGGTTATCTCAAAGAAAGCAGAATAAGCGTGTAAAAAATTTGATGTTATTGTCTAAATAATCAACCATTTTGGCAACTTTTGTATATTGTTTCTATATTTAAGAATAAATTAGATAATATTAGCCCTTCCAAATGAAACCGCAGTTATTAAAAGTATCAAATGATCTGGTGCACTCCTTTAGCTCAAGGCAGGACACGGTGCCCTATATTAACAACCACTGGCACTATCACCCAGAGGTTGAACTGATTTATTTTAAACACGGTAACGGCACCCGTTTTATTGGCGATAGCATACAGCACTTTAAATCGGGCGATGTGTACTTGCTGGGATCAAACCTACCCCATTACTGGCGCTTTGATGATGCGTACTTTAAAGACGAAGTAAATAACCATGCCGACGTTAGCGTGGTACACTTTAATGAAGATTTTTGGGGAGCCACATTCTTAAATCTTCCAGAGAATCTGTCCATTCGCAGTATCCTCGAAAAATCAAAACAAGGCATTGAAATAACCGGCAGCGACAAACAGCAGGTAGGTAAACTCATCGAATCCATCATACATGCTGAGGGCACCAAAAAGATCATGCTGCTTATGGAGGCACTGATGCGTATTGGCGGCTCAAAACAGGTAAAACAAATCTCATCCATAGCCTCACGCGTCGATTTTGCATCATCAGAAAACGATCGTATAAACGCCATCTATAACTACGCTATAGCCAACTTTAAAAACAAGATCCAGATAGAAGAAATGGCCGAGGTAGCCAGCATCAGCCCTAACTCTTTTTGCCGCTACTTCAAATCGCGTACGCGCAAAACATTCTCGCAGTTCATTAACGAAATAAGGGTTGGACACGCCTGCAAGTTGTTGATAGAGAATAAGCTTAACTTAAAACAAATATGCTACGAAAGCGGCTTCCATAACTTCACCAGCTTTCATAAATACTTTAAAAGCATTACAGGCAAAAGCCCGCTAATGTATCAAAAAACGGTTTTTAGATAGCCCCCCTACTTACCTTTTAACTCTTTTTCTTCCTTTTTTATTTGCAGCCGGTCAAGGTTAACATCAACCTTTATCATAGCAAAAAT
>JAZKET010000127.1:0-5285 GCA_040386815.1 Bacteroidota bacterium
GCCTGTGCTCATCAGGGTCAACTTTGCAAGGCATTAGTTTTATTTGGGTAAGATACGCTTCGGGCAGGCCGGCATCTGCAGCCAGTTTTAATATTTTGGTGTGATACCAATCATAAGGCAACAAATGTGTGGTAAGCGCATGCGGCTGGGTAACAAAGATCTCGGCATGATACATGTTATCAAACCTGTCGAAACACAAGGCGGTCTCCAACTTTAGCGTACTGCTCCAGGTTGGATCGTAAAAATCGCCGCGCTCTTCGTCGTCAATCTCTATGAGTATCCCCCACACCATCGCGTCGGGATCATATGATTTTACCACATTAGCCTTGGCCGACTCATCCTCGCCGGTACTGTTAAACACAAAATTATAGCCGGGTAATTTAGCCACGCCCAGCTTTTTGGCAGACGGAACTGTTTTTGCAAACTTGTCCACGTTCATGTTGCCCGCGTATGCAAATAGTATCATAAATATTTCAATAGATGGTAACTATTAAACGCAGATGATGTGGGTTTTGTTATAAAGTTTGCGGCTTAACTTAATTTCAATTCTACCTTCCTACCGGTTTTCACAGCAAGGTAAATAGCATCAATTATCTTCAGATCTTTCACCGCTTCATTACCATCAGCCGGTACAATGGGTTGCTTATTATTCAATATGATATCAGAAAACTCATCCATCTGTACAGTTTGATGGGTGGTAACCGGCTGCGTTAATTCTCCTTTATGTGTACGCCCTTTTATGGGCCCATAACCGGTTGACGGCTGCATTTCGGCCCAACCTTTATCGCCATCAAGGAAAAACTTATCCAGGTTATTCATGGCATAGGTTGACAAGCACGATGCCACCGCCCCACTGGGGAAACCAAACTGAAACATGATAGTTTCATCTACCCCCTCTTTAAACTTCACCGTATCAATTTTAGTTTCCTGGGCGGTTACCCAAATAGGCTCTTCGCCAATCATGTAGCGTGCGCCGTTAATGGCGTAAATACCAATATCCATCAGCGAACCACCACCGGCCAGTTCTTTGTTTAGGCGCCATTGCTTAGGGTCGCCTATGCTGAAACCACACAGCCCCTGAAAGAATTTTATCTTACCAAAATCGCCAGCCTTACGCATACGGATAACCTCCAGCGTTTTTGGCTCAAAGTGCATACGATAACCTACCAGCAGCTTAACGCCAGCTTTGGCACAGGCATCAACCATTTCCTGCCCTTGTTTGGCAGTTAAGGCCATGGGCTTTTCGCAGATAACATGTTTCCCCGCCTTGGCAATGCGCAGTGCCTGGTCATGGTGCAGGGCATTAGGCGTGGTAATATATATAGCGTCTATATCAGGGTTGTTTTTTACCTGATCAAAGGTTTCATAGTTATAGCAGTTTTTTGCCGGGATATTGAAACTATCCTGCCAATCGGTTAACTTTTTTGGAGTGCCGCTAATGGCGCCAACAAGTTTAGCTTTTGTACAATATTGCATAGCACCACCCACACGGGTACCATAACTACCCAAACCCATAATGGCCACACGCAGTACCGGCCCGTCATAAATATCCTGAGGGGCTGGGGCAGACTGATCATTGGCCCATGTTTTTACTGTGGCCAACTGCATTGCAACAGCCGACACTCCCAACTTCTGCAAAAAATCGCGACGTGAATCCATAATATTGATGATCTGTGGTTTATATATTAAAGATATTCAATTAAATAATGTTTTAAATCTTATTTAAACTCCACATCTGTTAAGCCCACATTGGCAGCAGCCTCTGTCACCTTAAAATCAACCATAGCGCCCATCAGGTTACTTTTAACAGCATACGGAATTTTCACACCACCAACATCACGGTAATCGTCAAACAGGGTTGGCACCGCGTTAGCTACATCACTAAGCTGCTTTAACTTCAATTTGGTTTTGGTATCAAAATAAGCCTTTACCCTTACACCGTCAGGGTGAGTTATAATAACCAGGTAAGCCAGTTTATCGCCCACAAGCTGTACGGTTTTATCCAACGTTAAAACATAGCCGGCTTTACTGTAATTCAATTCGGGGAAGAAGCCAAATCTGCGGATGGTATTACGTTGTGCATCTTTACTTATGCCAGGCACCTGCTGGTTTTGCTGCGCCACACTTACACTGTCGCCATTTGCCTTTATTTGCAGTACCAAAAAATTATAGGCCGGTACAGTGGCTTTATATTCAAACTTATCTGTGGCTTTGTATTTGTTTACCAGCTCAACTACAGCGCCCTGTAGGGTACCGGTAGCTTTTATGTTTAGATCTTTAATTGCCTTTACTTTATCGACACCACCAATGGCATTCAGATAATTGCTCACCACCCCCTCTGCAGTAACACCGGCATCGGCAATAATGCCGCTTAACGAGTTATTTTCAGGGTCTATATCCGGCAGTACATGTTCAGGGTCGAGCGTTACAACGTTTACCCTACTGGTTGACTTGTAAGGAAAAGTCCAGACACCGCCGCGCTGCCATACTTCGGCAGGTAAATTCACCGTACCTGTTTTTCCATTGGCTTCTTTTATTTGGGAAATAACAGGCAGGGCCATTTCGCCCATATTTTCTACCGTTATTAACGCCCCCTTTGACGGATCATCATCTACATAATTAATAGCCCGCACAGCCTGATCGTGCGTCATGGTGGTCATGAACCATTGGTTCCAAAACCAGCTTAGGTCCTCGCCTGCCGCGTTATCCATTGTATGAAAAAAGTCCCACGGCGTAGGGTGTTTAAAAGCCCAGCGTTTAATGTATGTTCTAAAAGCATAATCAAAGCGCTCTTTGCCCAGTATCTGCTCGCGCAGTATCGTTAAACCAACAGCAGGCTTTTCGTAAGCGGCGTTACCTAAATAGTCGGTTTGTATCACATCCGGCGTGTTCAATATTGCATCGGCATAAGGCGTAAACATATTTGAGGCCTTTTCATGCTCATCATCTTTCTCAAAATACTCGCCGTTGTTAAACGCTTTTGCACTTACCTTATTAATAAAGGTATTAAAGCCCTCGTCCATCCACGCATATTTACGTTCGTTTGATCCTACGATCATCGGGAACCAATTATGGCCAAACTCATGATCTGTAACACCCCAAAGGTCACGTTTCTGCGCTTTCCATCCGCAGAAAACAATACCCGGATACTCCATACCGCCTACAATACCTGCCACGTTTGTAGCAACCGGATAGGTATATTCAAACCATTGCTTTGAGTAATGCTCAATAGTAGTTTTTACATATTCTGTAGACCGGCCCCAGGCAACGTCGTCCTTAACCTCGACCGGGTAAACCGACTGCGCCAGCGCTTTTTTACCGCTAGGCAAGTTTATACGTGCGGCATCCCAGATAAATGCTTTTGAAGCAGCCCAGGCTACATCGCGCGTTTGCTTACACACAAAGTGCCACGTTAGGTTTGCTTTTTGCGGATATGATGCTTTACTGGCAATATCAGCCTCGTTTCTAACCATTACGGTTTTGTCGCTGTTTTTAGCAGCATTTAGTCTGCTTATAGTAGTTGGTGTTAAAACCTCAACAGGGTTCACCAATTCGCCCGAGGCGGTTACGATTAAGTTAGCCGGGGCGGTAATGGTATAGTCGACATTGCCATATTCAAGATAAAACTCAGACGCGCCCATGTACGGAATGGTGTTCCACCCGCTGATGTCGTCATAAACAGCCATGCGCGGATACCATTGCGCAATTTCATATATCCAGCCGTTTTTAGTAAGCAGGCGGCCCATGCGGTCTGTACCATACTCGGGCACATCAAAAGCATATTCAATTTTTATGTCGATTTTTTTTCCGTTGGCTTTTAGCGAGTCTTTAAGCCTTATTTGCATACGGGTGTCTGTCACCACATAATTGGCCGACTCTGCCTTACCATTGCTGATAATGCTAACCGACTTAATCTCGGCGCCATTAGTAAACGTTTTATTTACAAATCTGCCACCGGTAATGGCGCTTGTAGCCTGCCCGCGCGAATCTTCACGGTAGATATTCTGATCAAGCTGCAGCCATAAAAACGGTAATCCGTCGGGGCTATTATTGGTATAAGTTATCTGCGCACTACCGGTTATGCGGTGCTTTGCGGTGTCAAGCGATACATTTAACTTATAATCAGCACGGTTTTGCCAGTATTTAGCGCTGGGCGCACCACCCGCGGTACGGTACTGGTTACCATTTTGCTGATAAAACAAGGGAGAAAACACCTTATGCTGATCGTAACGCGATTGGTTTGGGTCGGCGTTTTGCGCATTAGCGGTAAAAGCTACCGTCGCAAAAGCCAGCGCGGCCACTATTTTATTGATTGTCATTATTAGAAATAGGATTACTTAGGTAAAAGCTAAATATAGGATATAGTGTGGGAAATTCAAAAATTGGATTGAGGGGGAGCATGGCGGCTTTTCTGGCGACGATAACTCACCCGAGCATTGCTTCGCTCGCTCTGCCCTCTCTTCGCTGCGCGGAAAGAGGGCTTTTTTTTTGAGAGAAATTTAATTTACAAACTATCCAAACCCTCTTTTGCGCAGCAAGAGAGGGTGGCGCAGCGTAGCGTCCGCCGGGTGAGTTGTCGCAGATAGGTCGCCGGCTTGCATAGCAGCTTTTCTAGCGAAGATAACTCACCCGAGCATTGCTTCGCTTGCTCTGCCCTCTCTTCGCTGCGCGGAAAGAGGGCTTTTCTCTTTTTGAGATAAATTTAATTATAAACTATCCTAACCCTCTTTTGCGAAGCAAGAGAGGGTGGCGCAGCGCAGCGTCCGCCGGGTGAGTTGTCGCCGCCCAGTCGCCGGCTTTTCCTATCCTTCAAGCAATTTTTTCTGTATCACATCTAAAACATGCGCCGTGTCGTTTATTATGTCATCGTTAGTAAACCTAACTATCCGTAACCCTAAAGCGGCTAATACCTCATCTCTGTTTTTATCATAGTCTTTTTTTAGTAAGTGTATCGGGCCGTCAGCTTCTACAACCAGCTTAGCCTTATGGCAATAAAAATCAGGAATGTAATATCTATTGTACCCAAAAGCCGAAACACAAATAGGATATTGTCTTAAAAACTTATGTGTAAATAATTGACGATTGCGAAGATTAGCCCAAAGAATTTGTTCAGCTGGTGTTTGCTGCTTTCTCAACTCGCGGCAAAAATCAATGATCTGTTGCATAAGGGAAGTTAGGGATATTAATTAAGATTCGAAGGGTTTGCATGGCGGCTTGTCTGGCGGCGACAACTCACCCGAGCATTGCTTTGCTTGCTCTACCCTCTCTTCGCTGCGCGGAAAGAG
>JAZKET010000128.1:0-15151 GCA_040386815.1 Bacteroidota bacterium
GCTGCGCGAAAGAGGGTTATTGGGGTTTTTATATTGAAGCGATTTTGTCATCATTTAAAAAGCCCTCTTTCCGACGAAGTCGAAGAGAGGGCGGTCCAGCGTAGCGTCGATCGGGTGAGTTGTCTGCGGGTTGCTGTAATGTTACTTTTTACCGGTGTACTTATACAATATTATGCTTTTTTTCTGTAGGTCAATTTTGGCATAGCCGCCGTAAATACCAGTGTAAAGCGTGTTGTTGTCTGTCATTACCAGCCCATCGGGGTATAAAATCTCCCACGGTGCGTTTGTTAATTCCAGTTCTTTTTTCCAATTATTAATCACACAGAAACCTTTATGAGTAACCAGGTATATCTTGTCATTTTTTACCAGTATGGCTTGATAGGCATCGCCAAGAGATATTGATTTTGTTATGGTTCCGCCGTTTTTATTAAGGTTGATGTTATAGATGTCGCCGTTCGATTGGAGCCCGTGAGCCAACCCTTCGGTAAAATAAAGACTATCGCGATATCTAAAAACGGCATCAACGTGACAATGTTGAAAATGCAGCGTGAACTGCTCTTTTTTTAAGCGACTTTTAACAGAACTGTCGGCGTACAGTATATTAAACCAATGTTTGGAGTAATTTTGCAAGGTGTCAGGCCTGCCGTTGATGTTTATAATTTTAATAGAGGTATCCTTCGGCTCATAATATAACATTCCGCCAAATTCACCACGGTTATCCCACCATAAACTTCCATACGGTAAATTATATTCAGCCTTGGTTTGATTAGATTGTCTATCAGTAATAACAAATTTTCCTTTGATGAATTCTGCTCTAAAAAACTTACCCGATCTGTTTAGGCTTTCTCTTTCTTTTCTATCGAGTTTTGATGAAGGGATCTCAACAAAATCTTTCAAATCATATTGCTGCCCGAAACAGGTGATTTTTAAAAAGATAATTAATAAAGTTAGGCCGGCTTTCATGTTAAGGTTTTAATAAAGATACTAATTAAACCTGCAAATGGGCGCAAGTTTTGTGGTGACCGGATGGTTGAAATTTGATGGCGGAATGCCCACCTGGTGAGTTGTCTGCGCTTTGCGAGGTGGGAGTGTCCGCCTGGCGAAGACTCACCCGAACATTGCTTCGCTCGTTCACCCTCTCTCTGCTGCGCGAAAGAGGGTTATTGGGGTTTTTATATTGAAGCGATTTTGTCATCATTAAAAAAGCCCTCTTTCCGACGGAGTCGAAGAGAGGGCGGTCCAGCGTAGCGTCGACCGGGTGAGTTGTCTGCGCTTTGCTGCCATCATGCCATCATATCCCCAATTTTACTTAGATTTACCATTACCAGTTTAAATCTAACCTACTACCATGATGAAACTTAAATTAAAGCAACGCGCTATTGCTCTGGTAATGCTGTTGCTGCCTTTTTTCGCCACGGCGCAAAACAGCAAGAACTTTAAAGCCACCGATCGCTTTTTTGGTGTACATTTTGATTTTCATGCTAACGCAGATACCAAAGGTATTGGTAAGACCCTGAAAGCCGAAGACGTTGCTGATATGCTGGACAAAGTAAAACCCGACTATATACAGGTAGACACCAAGGGCCATCCCGGTATATCAAGTTACCCCACCACGGTTGGCGTTGCCGCGCCTGATATTGTGAATGACCCGCTAAAGATATTCAGGGCCGAAACCGCTAAACGGAATATTGGCTTATTCTCGCATTTCTCGGGCATAATGGATGCACAGGCGGTGAAGGATCACCCGGAATGGGCGCGTGTGGGCAGCGACGGCAAACCTAATAAAGAGTCAACGTCCATATTTAGCAAGTATGCTGATGATTATTTTATCCCGCAGATTAACGAGCTGAGCAGTAAGTACAACATCAACGGGGTTTGGGTTGATGGCGATTGTTGGGCCCTGCAGAACGATTTCTCGACCGCTGCTATAGAAGCGTATAAAAAATTTAGTGGTAAAACAGATGCGCCCCGCTCTGGCAAGGATGCTGATTGGGCAGCTTATAAACAGTTTACGCGCGATGCTTTTCGTCAGTATTTAACGCGTTACATCAACGCGGTGCATAAATTTAATCCCAAACTGCTGGTAACCAGTAACTGGTCTTTCTCTTCATTTATGCCGGGAAAGGTTGACGCGACAATTGATTACCTGTCCGGTGATTTTACAAGTGACGCCGTGCCTGATGTGGAATTTGAGTCGCGCGTGCTGGCGCCGCAAGGTAAACCCTGGGACCTGATGGCATGGGGATTTATGAACGGGAAGGGCGGGAAAGGCTTTTTCTGGAAAGACGCCCGGCATTTGGAACAGAAGGCCGCTATGGTATTGGCACAAGGTGGCGGCTACCAGGTTTACATTCCGCAAAACAGGGATGCCTCATTACAATTAAACACCGTGCCGGTGCTGACAGAAGTATCAAAGTTTAGCCGCGAACGGAAAGCCTATTGCTATCAAACCACGCCAATACCCCAGGTGGCACTGTTGTTGTCATCATACGGGCATTACAATGAGTCGCCGGGGATGTTTGAAAATGCGCATGGCGGCAATAATAATGTAAAAGGCACGCTGGCCATGTTGCTTAACGCCCAATACAGCGTGCAGGTTTTACAGGAGCATCACCTGGAAAAAGATCTGTTTAAATACCCTGTGCTGGTAATTACCGAATGGCGCAGTCTTGAGCCTGCTTTTATTACCAAAGTAGAAAGCTACGTACAGCAAGGCGGCAAATTACTGGCCATTGGCGACGGGCACCTGTTTGCAAAAATGCTTGGCGCCGCAACGGTTGATAAAAACAACATAGCCGGTTTGCCGGTACGCACCGCTACTTATGGTAAGGGCACTATTGCTTGTGTTGATGAAAGTGTATCACTTAAATATACCACCACCCGCAGTGATACGTTGAAGCAGGCAGTGGCGGGTGTTTTGAAAAAATTATTCCCAAAGCCGATGGTTAGCGTAAGTGGGTCAGAGAGGATTCACGTTTCTGTCAATACAAAGGGTAAAAGCACCTTTATTCACCTGGTTAATGTTGCAGATAATTTGGATTTTGCTGCAGATAATTCGCCGCAATTTAAACTGCCGGCATTAGGAAAACTAAGCATGGCGGTAAACATATCGGCAAACCCAAAGAGCATTAAATTGCAGCCGGGAAATATTGATTTACCGTTTACTTACGCCGGTGGAGTGGCAAAGTTTGATGTGGCTGGACTGGATGTCTATTCTATTGTGGAGTTGAGATAAGAATTGGCCCCAATTTCAGTAAATTCGTCCCAATGAAAAAACTCATCCGCAGCTTTGGTTATGCCTTTAATGGGTTGGCTTATGCTACTAAAACGCAGTTAAATTTCAGGGTGCATTTGGTGGCATCGCTGCTGGCTTGTTTTTTGGGATATGCTTTGCAGGTTGCTACTGTCGAGTGGATGTGGATAGTAGCCTGTATAGCTATAGTGCTTATGGCCGAGTTGTTTAATACCGCCCTTGAGTTTTTGGTTGACCTGGTATCGCCTGATTATAATGAGCTTGCAGGCAGGGTTAAAGACGTTGCTGCCGGGGCTGTAGTGGTTGCTGCAGTGTTTGCAGTTATTGAGGGGCTGATCATTTTTCTTCCGAAAATTTTAGCGCTTACCTATGCTGCATAAAACCCGCGGCATAGTTTTAAAAACCACCGATTACGGCGAAAGCAGCGTGATAGTGCAGGTGTTTACCGAAAAATTGGGGCTTCAATCATACATTATCAATGGGGTTAAAAAGCCAAAGGCAAAGATCAGCCGTAATATGTTACAGCCGCTGCATTTGCTGGATATGGTGGTGTATCATAAAAGCGCAGGCAATGTGCAGCGTATATCAGAGTTAAAAACATCGCCGGTGTTGCAAAGCATCCCCTACGATGTAATAAAAAGTAGCATGGCTATTTTTTTGAATGAGGTGCTTTACAAATCTATCAAGCAACAAACTGCCGATGAACACTTATTTGATTTTGTGTTTAGCGCCATTGAGTGGTTAGATCATCAGTCCGGGGGGCTGGCCAATTTTCATTTGCTGTTTCTGATAAAACTTACCCGCTATTTGGGCTTTTATCCTGACAGATATCAGGTTAATGATGCTGATTATTTCGACCTGAAAGACGGGGTGTTTAAGCGATATAAACCTGATAGCTTGTTGTACCTTTCGCCGCCGCATACCCAAAACTTTGGGCGATTGCTGCAATGTAGTTTTGAAAATTTATCCACCTTAAAATTAAGCAACGATGAGCGGCGCTACCTGATAGCTAAACTGCTGGAGTATTATGCGCTGCATATTGAAGGTTTTGGCAATATCCGCTCGCACGAGATTTTGGAAGAAGTGCTGAGTTAAGGCAGGTAAATATCGAACGCCGAAGTTTAATCTTCGGTGTTCGATATATCATCAGATCTATTGTAAAACCTGTTTCTTAATATAGTCAATAGACGACTCGGGCAATGATGCGCCTTCTGTCTGTGTAATGCTGCCGTCGTTATTGATCTTTAGTTCGGCGGTAATGTTTTCGTCTATGGTTACGTGCAGCATTTTTTGCTCTTTTTCAACAAGACAAGGCACTTCCCTGCCGCTGTAGTGTATCTCAAAGCGGTACTTGCCGTCTTTTTCTGCTGGTTTAGTGTCTGTAGATTCGATCATGGCTCTTAGTATTTTTTAATAATAACACCACATTGGCAAGGATGTTTTACTGTGCGATTTGCAAATTAATGTTGCAGGCCTGAATTTACTGCGCTACTCTTTTTTGATTTGAGAATCAGGGTTTCTTGGTATTTTTTATTAAATTAAGCTGTTGTATTTTAGGACGTTGATTAAACCACCCTTTTTTGCAGCCCCCCCCTCTAATGAAAAAAGCGTTATTGATTATTTTACTGGCGATAAATGCCCTGCATGCTCATGCCCAGGAACAAGTTGCTACATACACCGCCGAATATAGGAAGCATCCGGATAGCCTGGAATTTAAGATAAAGCTGGCTACCGCGCATGCCCAGGCCTCTAACACAGACACTGCCGAACTATTGTTTAATGAAATAGCTAATACCGCTATTCAGAAAAAAGATTTTAAAGCATATATACACGCCAAAATAAATATTGGCAGGCTGTACGCCGATAAAGGCGAAAATGTTAAGGCATTAAGTCACTACCACGTTGCCCAAAGCAATGCCGAAAAAATAGGCGACAAAAAATTACTGGCGCACGTATTTAAAAATATCGGCGCCTTGTACATCAGCTGGAAAAAATTCGAAGATGCTCTTAGTTATTACGATAAGGCCGAAAAGATAGCAGCATCAATAGGCGAAGATGAATTAGTTGCTGATTGCCAAAATAATAAAGGCACTGTTTATGAGCAGCAAAAGAAATTTGATAAGGCTTTGGTTGCTTACAAAAATGCTTTGGAAGTTTATACGCGCAAAAATATCCCGGCAAAAATATCAATGGTATTAAGTAATGTGGCCATTGTTTATAAACTTAAAAAAGACTACAAAGCCTCGCTGCAATATAACTTAAAGGCCCTGGCGCTATCAGAAAGAAATAATGACAGATGGATAATGGCCGCTACTTACCAAAACATCGGATCGTTATACGGCGAGATGGGCGAGTATGATAAGGTTATAGCATATTGCAATAAAAGTATTGCCCTGGCTACAAAAATTGACGCGTTGGAAATTGTTGAAACAGCTTATGAAACACTGGCAGTTGAGGCAGCCAAGGTTGGTTACTTTAAAGATGCTTATGATTACCAGAAAAAATATATGGGGTATAAGGATAAGTTTATCAATCTTGAAAATACTAAGCAACTGTCTGAACTTAACGTTAAGTATGAAACTACCAAAAAGCAGAAACTTATACAGCAACAGCAGTTTGAAATACAGCGCCGCAACATGACCATTGGCGTTATCGCACTGGTGTTTTTAGCCGCGTTGGCTATTGGCTACCAGTTTTACACCCGCAACAAGCTAAAGCAAAAAGCAGAGCTGCAAGCCGCCACTATAAAGCATCAGACCACGGCTACCAAGGCCATCATAGAGGCCGAAGAAAACGAACGTAAACGTATAGCGTCTGACCTGCATGATGGGGTGGGGCAGCTGTTCTCGGCAGTTAAGTTAAACCTGGTGGGTTTACTGGATAGAGCAAAATTAACAGACCCTGCAATGGTTAGCCTGGGCGATAAAACCCTGGCCCTGGTTGATGAAAGTTGTAAAGAGGTTAGGTTGATAGCCCACCAGATGATGCCGGGCAGCTTGTTGCAAAACGGATTGGTGACCGCTATTCAAGATTTTGTACAAAAGATAGACTCTTATCACCTGAAAATTGAGGTTAAAGCCAATAGTATGCAAGGGCGCCTGGATGGTAATATAGAAACGGTTTTTTATCGTATTGTGCAGGAGTGCGTAAATAATGTTATAAAACATTCGCATGCATCACAGTTAGACATAACGCTTAACAGGGACGAAGAACAGATCTCTGCAACTATCCAAGATAACGGGCGCGGCTTTAATACTGCAGACAGGAAACATTTTGATGGTATAGGTATCAAGAATATTATTACGCGTGCAGCTTACCTAAATGGCACGGTTGATATTTCATCCGAAGAAGATAAAGGGACTTTAACGGTTATTCGCATCCCTTTAAAATAAAGAGAGCAAAATTGCCTGAAAACAAAAAGAGAGAACTCTTTTAGGGGGTTCTCTCTTATGTATTAACTGACTCATTAACTTATCATAAAGAACAATTGGTGTGGTTCGATAGGTAACAATTAGTACAAATATAAAATTGTTAAGTTAAGCGGTCTAATTTTTTTGGCCATTTAACATAAATTTAACGTTTTAATTTTGCACATTTTCTTTAGTAATTAACAATGACACCACTATTAGGCGTTTTATTACTAAAAATTTAATAATGAGCACTATAAGCCGGTTATCGGATAAGGGTTAAATAGCCGGATACTTTAGGTTTGCCATTGCTCAAGTCAATAATATAGTAGTAAGTACCTGCCGGTAAAGCTTTCGCTTTATAAAGACCATCCCATGGCACACTATACCCTTTTGATTGAAATACGTTTTGGCCCTGGCGGTTGTAAACATTTACCAGGCAGTTAGGATAGGTGCTAAGTCCGCTTATTAGCCAAAGGTCGTTAATGCCGTCGCCGTTTGGTGTAAATGCGGTTGTTGGCTCAATAATGAGTGGCGGCAGTATGGTCATAAACACTTCATTACTTATAATTGGCGGGTTACAGTTACCGGTGGTAATTACGCAGGTAACTTTGTCGGCATTTTTTAGTGCTGCCGATGTATAAATAGCGCTGTTGCTACCCACATTAACGCCGTTTACCAACCACTGATATTTTACTGTGCCTGCCGTATTTGTTGTTGTGGCATTAAAGCTAACCCGTGTTTCGGCGTACACATTATTTCCAGAGGCGGCAATGGCAACCTGCGGGGCCGGGCTATCGGCCATAGTAATACGTACCGTTGTTGGGTTGCTGGCCGTAGCATTAGGCGATATTACGCAAGGCGCGGTGGTACTGTTAAATGAGCAAGAAACAATGTCACCATCTTTAAACGTGGTGCTGCTAAAGCTTGCGTTATCTGTACCTGCGTTTACCCCGTTAACTTGCCACTGGTAATGATTTTGGTAGTTGTCAAAATTAGGGAGTGCAGTAAACGTAATGTTGGTGCCCTCGCAGACAGCCCCGGTAACTGATGATTGTATGGTTAACGTTAGCGGAATTTTGGCTTTTGGGCTAACATTGGTTATTTTATCCTCGCCAAAGGTGACGCAGGCATCGTTATTGGTTACTTTGCACTTAATTTCGTCTGTAACGGTAATCAAAGTACTGTAGGTGGCGGTGTTATTGTTGGCCACCGGTACGCCATTCAAAAACCATTCAAATTTCGGATTTATCAAACCACCTAAGTTGGCCACTTCAGCATCAAATTTAACCGGTTGATCTGTACATGTTGCTGTGCGGTTATCCAATATTTTTACTGTCGGCGTAGGCGTAACGTTTACTACAAGCGCTTGTGTTTGTGGTGTAGCATCCAGGTAAAAAGCATCGCCAAGCTGCGTTGCTATTATATTAGTGGTACCCGTACTTTTTAAAGTTATCATACCGGTATTAGCATCCACTTCGGCTACTGCTGTATTGCTGCTGGTGTATTTTATTGGTAATGTTGTGTTTGTACTTGTCGCGCCAGCTAAAAAAGGTGTATTACATAATAATTTAGGCGGTATAATCGGTAAGCTTATGGTTTGGCGCACACGCCCTGATGGCTCAACGCGTAATTCAACATCGGTGCTATGGCTGCCATATATGTTGTATCCGGTTACGGTATATTTAACGGGCGTGCTACCTGTTAACACGGTTGGGGTGCCGCTTATTTTGCCCGTTTTGCCGTCAAAAATTAAGCCGCCGGGTAAGTTTGTCGGATTGATGGTGTAGCCGGTTACCGGCATTCTTTTTATAATTCCTCCTTGCACAATATAAAGCCCGCCCATTTTTGCAGAGCGGTCTAACGCTAACCCGGTAGAGTTAACGAAACCCGGGATATTTGTTTCTTCGCCTGTTTTTGATACCCTTAAAATACTGGTTCCGCTAATGTAGCAATTGTCGCCCAGGCCATCTACGACTATTTCGCGTGGGTTTATCAGGCCGTCAACAAAGGTGGTAAGCGTTCCATCGGGCGCTAATTTTAAAACACTTTTGGCTCCGGCGTTAAGTATGTACAAGTTGCCAAGATCATCAAAACAAACGTCAGAAGGGGCATTCAGGGTGCCGGCGTTAACAGCGGTAACGGCACCGGTAGTTGTCGATACCTTTTTTATTAAATTGTTGCCTTCATCAGCAACATAAAGAAATTCGCCTGTAGCATCAAGTGCAATGCCTTTTGGACGGTTAAATCCGTCGGCCAGCCTGCTTACGTCGCCATTAATATTTATTTTGCGGATAAAATTGTTGCCTATTTCTGAAACATAAATATTGCCGGTCTGATCAACAACCACACCATGTGGCATTGAAAAACTGGCAACACCAGATGGGCCGTCGTTAGACCCATTGGCGCCCGACCCCCACCTGGCATTTGGTGTTGCGCTGGGCGGTTCTATGCGCCTTATTAAATTAGGGCCCTGGTCTGAAAAATAAACAGAGCCACCGGCATCAGCGGTAATGGAGCCAAAGGTGTTTGGTGCATTTAATATATTTTCAAGCACGCCATAATCTGATTCAGGCACCGTGCCACCGGTATTGGTAGGCAGCCAGTCGGCTATTGGTTTATTAACTTCAAAAACCTGGGGGCTTGTATATTTTATGTTTGGGCGGATACCTGTAACGGGCGTAGTTGAGGCAATTACATCAATAATAACGGTTGTAACGCTACTGCCCCCACCATTGTATGCCGTAATAGTATAAGTTGTTGCCGGCGATATTTCAGCAGGTGTACCGCTTATAATGCCTGTGCGTTGATCAAAAGATAAACCACGTGGCAGCGGTTTGTCAATGGTGTATCCTGATACGGACATTCGCCATACTTCTTTTTCGTCTATGCCGGCAATATACAAGTTGCCCAGTTTATCAAGTGACAAGCCTATGGGGCGGCTAACGTTTTGTAAAACGGTGGTAGTAGTGCCATCCGGCGATATTCTTTTTATAGCATCATTCAATTGATCGGCCACGTATAGGTTGCCGCTACCGTCAACCCTTACACCACGGGGGTTGCTAAAGTTAAGGCCAAAGTTACTCACCACGCCAACCGGCGAAACTTTTTTAACCAGGTCGTTTTCAGTATCGGCTATGTAAAGAGTACCGTCGGCACCTATATCTACCCCACTTGGCCGTCTAAGCGAATTAACATTTACTGTAGATACAAGGCCGGTTTGCAGATCTATCTTTCTTATCACCAAATGTCCCCTATCGGCTACATATAAAGTAGTGCCCGTGGCATTGATAGCAATATCGTTCATTTCCAGGAAACTGGCATTGGTGCCATAACCATTTGTATGCGTAGTAGCGTCATTACCCGCCACTGTGCTTACTGTTTTGGGTGCCGATGATTTAATTTCTCTTATGCGGTTGTTTGCCTGTTCTGCAACATATAAACTACCGTTAGGTGCTGAAACAATTCCCCTTGGTTGCGAGAACGTAGCGGTTGCCACCGGCCCGTCTGCCTTACCGGCGCTTGAGCCCGGCGAGCCGGCAACTATTTCATGGGGCGTCACACTGATCTTCTTGATACGATTACCCCCGTATTCTGAAACATAAACATCGCCATATCTATCCGCCGCAACGTATAAGCCAAGGCTTAAGCCCGTGGCAACAACGGTTGTTTCGCCATAAATACTTTGAGGCACAGCCCCGCCTGTATTAATGGGTGTTAAGGGGGATATTTGCCTGTTTACACTATATGTTTGCGGTGTGCTGTAAGAGATATTGGGCTTATCAGCAAGTGGTGGCGGGCTAACTTCAATGTTTACAAATGTTGGGACCGATGGTCCGCCGGCATTATAGGCAATAACCTTATAATCGGCCGGTGCGCTTGCGGTGGTTGGTGTGCCGCTAAATATACCCGTTGTGGGGTCAAAAACTATTCCCGCCGGTGGGTTTCTGTCAATGGTATAGCCTGTAAGAGTTACTTTTCTAATTTGATTATTGTTCAAATCGGCTATGTACAAATTGCCATCGTTATCAAATCTAAGGTCCTGAGGTTTATTGAACGATGCTGCCGTACCAATGCCATTTGCCGCCCCTGCAGCACCACTGCCCACTACTGCTACCAGTTTTTCCTCTAAGCTTATTTTATAAATCTTGTGTTCGTTAGCGCTTAAGCTTGTAAAAAATAATTCGCCGTTTGCCGCAACGGTAATGCCTCCGGGTGCAATAGTAGAAGCATAAGGAACAGTAGCCGTAATCTGGCCGCTTCCGGCAAAGAACGACGCCGCGCCGCTAGAATTAACCTTATAAATGAGATTGTTTGAGGTGCCCGTAACATATAGGCAATTGTTATTGGCGTCGAAAGCAATATACTTTGGCGAAGCGAATCTTGCGTTTGTTGCGCTGCCTGCTAATGCGCCATTGACTCCGCTGCCTGAAAACGTTGTTACTTCGCCGGTTGGGGCTATTTTTCTGATTACGCTGTTGCCCGCATCGGCAACGTAAATATTGTCGGCGGCGTCAGTGGCAAGCCCAAAGGGATTTCTAAAACGGGCATTGGTGCCAACATAATCGTTTAAAAAACCAGGGACACCAGCACCTGCAAATGTGCTTACTATGCCACCTGGCGTAATTTTGCGGATGATGTTGCTTACATTGTCTGATACAAACATATTGCCCTGGCTATCAAAAGCTGCCGCAGCGGGGCTGGTAAATGTGGCTACGCTAACAGGGCCGTTAATATCGCCACCAGTATTAGGTATACCGGCATAAATACTAACCACACCGGCAGCGGTAATTTTGCGAATAATTTTATTGGCGGTTTCAACCACATATATATTACCATACACATCCCTTGCCATAGCTTGCGGCGCGGTAAACGGCGTGGCGGTTGCAACAGAGCTTACCTGCCCGTAAATGGTTGGCGGTATAGCATCGCCGCCAAATTGCCGTGGAGCCAAATCAGCAATAGCTACATTCGGTTGATATACGTTGGGGCTGTTGTATTCAATGGTTGCAGCAACGGCGGGTGGAAGAACGTTATCGCTATTAACTTCTATATTGATGGATGCACTGCTTCTTCCAAAGTCGTTGTATGCGGTGATGATGTAATTGGCAGATGGGCTTGTTACTGTTGGTGTACCGCTGATTTCTCCGGTATTTTCGTTAAATGTTAATCCGGCTGGTAAAGGCTTATTTATAAAATAACCCGCAAGTATAAATTTTTTAATTGTGCTGCCATCGGCAATGAAAAGACTGCCTACGCCATCATACGCTAATCCAATTGGGCCAGAAAAACCGTAGGCAATTGTTGTTGCAATGCCTGTCGCACTAATTTTTTTTAAAGACGCACTGTATTGGTCGGTAACGTAACAGTTGCCTGCAAAGTCAAATTTTACGTCTCTGGGGAAATTAAGGCCTGTGGCTAATGTTGTTACTGTATTTGTAGGAGAGATTTTTTTGATGCTGTTGCTGCCGGCATCTGCAACGTACACGTTGCCTGCTGCGTCTACCCCTAAGCCCGTAGGTGTGTTAAAATTGTTGCCGCCAATAGTGGTGACTACGCCCGTGGGCGAGATTTTTCTAATAAGGTTATTAGCTTGATCGGCTACATAAATATTGGCCATACCATCGATAGCTAAGCCTCGTGGAGAGCTAAAGCTGGCGGCAGTGCCAATACCGTCTGCATTGCCCGGCAATCCACTGCCGGCAAAGGTGCTTACAACGTTTGCGCTTATCTTGCGTATCAAATGCCCGCCCTGATCTGTTATATATATATCACCATTTGGGCTTAAAACAATCCCGTCAGGCAGATTAAAAGTAGCCGCAGCAGCGGCACCGTTGGTTGAGCCGCTGCTGCCGGTGCCAGCCATGACAGATTTAGCTCCATTAGTTTTGTTTACTTTGTAAATAAGATTTCTATCCCAATCGCATACATATAGATAATCAGCATCGGCTGCAACGGCTGGTGTGTTTGAATAGCCTGATGAAAATGTGGTTGCCTGAGTGCTATTAGAAGTTGTGCCACCCCTGTTTTCTGGAGAGAGTGGATTTATTGCCTCATTTACCTTATAGAAGTAATTAGTTGACTGAAAACTAATATTAGGTGCCTGTCCAAAACAATATTGCCCCATACCAAAAAACAACACCCACAGCAATGCTATAGGTGCAATATTTTTTTTGACACAAACTGAAATGCTGGTTTTAGTAATCATTTAGGTATAATGGTATACCAAATGTAAACAAAAAGTTACTAAGGCACAATACCTTACGAAGGAGAGAACACACCTGTGCCGAAGAAAAAGGTATCAGATGAAGACTACTTACAACCCCAAGAAATGATCAAAAGTATCGCTGCGGATACCAAGGCGCAATGTCTCTAAAGGGATGGTATCGGCCGGGGCAATATTACCCAAATTTACATTAGCGCCTATTAATTTAATAAACCAAACCTGCTGCGCTTTTTGCGGGGCCTCCCAAATAATGGTTTGCTCTGGTATCTGGGTCAATATCTCGTCAACCAGGCCCTGGCGTACCTCGCCCGAGTCGCGGTAGATGCCTACATTGCCGCTTTCGCGGGCCTCGGCAATAACTTTCCATGATCCGGCCTCAATTTCGGCTTTCATCAATTGTATCCATTTGTAGGGTGCAAAGATCTTTTGCACATCTTTTGAACCTACTTCAGATATTACGGTAAAGTTTTTAGCCAGCTTGGTTATGTATTCGCACTTTACATCGTGCTCAATGGTGATAGAACCGTCAGATACTTCACAGTGTTCTAAATTGTACTTATCAACAATGCGGCAATAATCATCAAACTGCCCGCGCACTATCATGGCTTCAAATAAAGTACCGCCAAAATAAACAGGTATGCCGGCATCCTGATACATTTTTATTTTTCGATCAAGGTTTGGGGTAACATATGATGTTGCCCAGCCCAGCTTAACAATGTCTGTATAGGTGCCTGATACTTCCAAAAAATCTTCAACTTGCCGTAAGCTCAAGCCCTTATCCATTATCATGGTATAGCCGCTTTCGCGTGGTTTTTGTGTACGTTCCGGAAGATTATTGATAGTATAATTCATTATAAAAGCCTATGGGGTGCTAAACGGCTGTAAAAGTCTAAAAAAAAAGCTAAAACGGGAAACGTTTTAGCTTTTTAAGGTAAGTATTGCTTACCGCGTGTAACGGTTAATAATATCCAGTATCACTTTATTGTCTTGCAACTGGGGCAAATAATCAAATAATATGTGATGTTTTTCCGGGTCGGTAGCCAGGGCAATTTCCAGCTGACTAAGCGCTTCGCTGTATTCGCCTTTGGCAAACAGGTAAGCCACCAGGCGGTAATAAAGCTCGGCCGCTTCGGGGTTGTTTTTTATGGCCTCGGCCATAATCTCAATAGCGCCGGTCAGCCTTTTATCTTCATACAATATTGACGAGTAATCCAACCACGCATCAATATCCATTGGGTTAAGCTCAACCACTTTTTCGTAAGCATCCTCGGCCTCTTTCATGTGGCCCAGTTTGTACTCGGCATCGGCTATGGCAAACCAGTAATCGGCATTGGTTAAGTCAATATCCAGCGCTTTTTTGTAAAAGTGCAATGCCTCAAAGTAGCGCTCTTCAAAATCAAGTGTAACACCAATACCAAACCATGCATCGGCCAGTTTTGGGTCCATTTTAACCGATTTTTTGTAGAAAGCGCGCGCGTCGTCCATCTGCTCCAGTTTCTCGTAGCACTCGCCAATGGCACAATAGGTATCAGCATTTGGCTGCTCATACTCAAACGTGTGGCGATATACCTCAATAGCTTCGGCATATTTTTCAAGGTTAACTAAAGCATTGCCCTTGTTAAAGTAGGCAGATGCAAAGCTGTCTTTAATCAATATGGCATAATCGTACGCGTCAATAGCTTTTTCAAACAAGCTTAACTTGGTAAAGGCGTTGCCCAGGTTATACCACGCAGCATAGCTATAGGGTTCGTTATCAATATATTGCTGATAAAACTGTACGCTTTCTTCCTGGTTGTCAAGCACATCGTAGCAAAAAGCTAACTCATACAGGGCATCCTGGTTCTCCATATTTTGCTCAAGGCAAAGCTTAAGGTAGGTAATGGATGTTTCATAATCGCCCATGTTTTGGTAAACGTACGCAATGTGCAGTAGTATTTCGTCGGTCTCTTCGGCCAGGCCAAGCGCTTTTTCGTATTGCTCTAAAGCCTCGCTATAACGCTCCATACTTTCAAACATATTACCGCGGATGATATAGATATCCGCGTCTGATGCTTCAAGCATAGCAGCTTTATCCAGCGCGGCAAAGGCTGCGGTGGTTTGGTTGGTTATGGCCAGTAACTGGGCCTGTTTAACTAAAAATACTGCGGCAAAAGGGTGCTGGTTAGCAGCATATTCTGCCACCTGTAAGGCCTTGGCGGGGTCGTTTTTTTCGATGTAGTAATCGATAATGTTCTCAAACGCCTGGGCATCAAAAAAGTACTGGTC
>JAZKET010000129.1:0-602 GCA_040386815.1 Bacteroidota bacterium
GCGGGCAGTTCATTGGTTTAAGGAAGAACTCCTCTCCCTCCTGCGGAGTCTTTATAGGCTGAAAAGAATCTGCACCATATTTCTCATAGTGACCAGAAGTTACATACAGGTTTTTATGGCCGATATGCGGTGTAATAACCTGCTCATAACCTGCCTTAGCCTGCGCTTTTTGTAAAAAGTTTACCAGTTTTTCGCGCAGTGCAGTTCCTTTAGGCAACCACAAAGGTAAACCCATGCCTACTTTTTCAGAAAAAGCAAACAGCTCAAGCTCTTTACCCAGTTTACGGTGATCACGCTTTTTTGCTTCCTCCAGTAAATGCAGGTATTCGGTAAGCTCGCTGGCTTTAGGGAAAGTTACACCGTAAATACGGGTCAACTGTTTACGGCTTTCATCGCCGCGCCAGTATGCACCGGCAAGGCTCATTAACTTAACAGCTTTTACAAAGCCGGTGTTAGGTATATGCGGGCCGCGGCAAAGGTCTGTAAAGTTACCCTGTGTATAAAAAGTAATGGCACCATCAGGCAGGTCCTTTATCAGGTCCAGCTTATACTCGTCGCCTTTTTCGGTAAAGTATTCAAAAGCATCAGCTTTGCTTACCGGT
>JAZKET010000129.1:612-4105 GCA_040386815.1 Bacteroidota bacterium
GTCGGCTTTTGATACCGGCGTGCGTACAAATTCGGCTTTAGTTTTAGCCAGCTCAATGATCTTATCTTCTATTTGTTTAAACTCGTCAGAAGACAGCACCTTGTCGCCAAAATCAACATCGTAATAAAAACCGGTCTCGATAGCCGGGCCGATACCAAATTTGGTACCCGGATAAAGAGCTTCTAAAGCTTCGGCCATTAAGTGGGCAGATGAGTGCCAAAAGGTTGATTTACCTTTAGCATCATTCCAGGTTAATAATTTTACGCTTGAATCTTTTTCAATGGGGCGGCTTGAGTCCCAAACCTCGCCATCAACTTCAGCGGCTAAAACGTTGCGTGCCAAGCCTTCAGAGATAGATAATGCTATCTGCGCGGCAGTGATCCCGGCGTCATACTGACGTACGGAACCATCGGGTAGTGTAATGTTAATCATCTACAACTATGATTTTTAAGTTATATAATTACTTTATATCAGTCACCTACGTGTGTGACCATTTGCGGCGAATTTAAGAATTTTATCCGAGTAAAAGCATTTATCAGCAAAAGCCTACTTCAATTTCCGCTGATAATTATCCCGCACATGCTGATTGACATAAGTTGTTAACCCTACCCCTTTCATAGCCAGTACCTTCATCTCTGCAACGGCTGCCGGGCCTGCGCTTTTATTAGTGTACAGGTATGTTGAGCCATCACGAAATTTCAGGGTGATGCTGTCTTTAGCAACCTCATAAGCTATGACGCCGGTATCCGGGTTATTTATATTATATCTCTGCATCAGCCACATATCGCAAAAGTGCTGCCAGTTTTGGCAACAAGCTTTGCAAGCCATCATATAAATATTATAATTGCCGCATGGATATCCGCACTTATTCGCCAAGGCACCCGCTGTTAAAACAGTATGTGTCGTACTACTATTTTTTAGTGGTTGATGATCCGGATTTTAGTGTGACGTACTACTCGTTCCCTAATATTACCACACCGCTTAATATCCATAAAAACATTGATACTAAAATTGAACCTTATTCAACAAGCATAACCGAAAGCAAACAGCAAAATAAGGTAATGATCATTCAGGGCATGCGTAAACAACCCTTGCTGGCAAACTTGAAGGGACGACTAGATAAAATCACCATACACTTTAAGCCACTGGGATTAAATCATTTCATCAGCCAACCATTTGCGGATATTGCACCATTAGACTCACAGTTGTTTACAGATTGGAGTAACACGCCTGGATATGAACAGTTTATGGTTGATTTTTACAGCACACGAGATCTGGAAAAAAGGGTATCCATACTTGAAGATTTCCTGCTAACCATATACAAACCTTCAAACCTTCATCCTTTATTAGTGGATGCGGTTAACGCGTTGACTGATTTTAGTAAAGATCAAAACATTGAACAAATTGCGCAAAAGTTTGGCATCAGCACCAAAACCTTAAGCCGTTTTTGCAGCAAGCACTTGGGCGTATCAAGCATCGGCTTTAAAAACATTGCGCGGTTCAGACATTCGCTGCAGATAAACCAGCAGGGTAAATCGTTAACAGACGTGGGCTACGAGAGTAACTTTTGCGATCAGGCTTATTTTATCAATGTTTATAAGCAAATAGCGGGCTCAAACCCTAAAGCTTTTTTTAAGTCGATAAGCAAGTTTGCCGACGATCAGTTAGTTTTCAAATTGCTGGATAATTAGGCTGTCTGAAAAACACAATTTAGTTTTGTGGCGACGGCGTTTCTTTGTCAAAAAGATAAAAGAAATGAAAAACCTGTCACTAATCCTTTTTGCAATCTGCATACTATTTTCCTCGTCGGTTACTGCACAGGATTTGATGTTGTATCAACAACCTAAAGAGTATGAAATGCCGCCAAAGCTTATCCCGACAGTAAGAAAGTATTGGGTAAGCCTGCCAAAGGACTATGATAAAAGCACAGTGCGCTACCCTATTGTGTTTGTATTTGACGGCGACGAAGCATATATGCTTAACCTGACGCTAAACACAGTAGACCAATTAACACAATTTAGCGCTATGCCACAGTGCATTGTTGTGGGCCTGATACAAAGAAACCGGGGGTTAGATTTTGCACCACTGTATGTAATGAAAGATCACCCTCACGTAGATAAAATAAACGCGGATAAATTTTTGAAATTTTTAAAAACCGAATTACTACCCGAGCTAGAAAAAAATTACCGTACCCAAAATTTTAAAGTAGGCATTGGTCACTCGCTGGGCGGCTTATTTATGGCGCATAGCTTTACCCAGGAACCCGATTTTTTTAACGGGGTTATAGCTGCAAGCCCAGCTTTGGAATTACCACGCGACAGCACGATTTTTGCCAATTTAAAAAATGTCCTTTCATCAAAATTAAACAGGCAAACTTATTTTTGTTGGGCATCAGGTACAGGCGACATTAATGAATATTCATTTAAAAAAGGTTCTGCAGCTTTAGGTAAATTATTACAAGAAACACCAAATCAATTATTCGCTTACAAATACATTGACCTACCAGGTAAGAATCACAGCCTTACACCATTATTTTCTGTTCCGGAAGCGCTGCAGTTTGTTTTTAAAGACTGGAACCCTCATTTATGGGCCAGCGCAATTGCTGTTAGCAACAGTAGCCCTGAGACAGCTATGGCAACAAGAGAAAAAAACCTAAAGGAAATTTACGCCGCTGAACCTGAATCTGATGCTGCTAAAGCATTTATATTTTTCAAAACAGGCTTTGTAGCAAGCAGAGAACAAAAATATAGCAGGGCGGTATCTTTTTTTAATGCGTCAATAAAACTCAACCCTCAAGCTGGCGTATACAGAGAGTTGGCTAATGCGTATGAAAATTTAAAGGATTATAATGCAGCGATAAGTAGTTTGAAAACAGGTATAGCCTTGTTAAAAAAAGACGAGGAAATGAGCAAATGGTGGCTGGAAGGTTATGAGACTGATTTAAAGCGCGTTCAAGCGCTGGCTATATCAAAATAGTTACAAAGCAAAACCATACGGAATAATAAAGTTGAAAACTTTGGTTTAGATTAGCAATCTAAACCGAATCAATTTCAACCTATCTAAATTTCGTATAATGACGTTCAAAAAACTTTGTTTGCTTGTGCTGTGTGTGGCTGCCTCAACTTCGGCAACGCTTGCACAAAGCTGGTCGCTTAAATCGGCAGCGCTGATGAGCAAATTTGCCAAGGATGTTAATCCCGCTAATGTTTTACCAGAATATCCGCGCCCGCAACTGGTGCGTAAAGACTGGTTAAACTTAAACGGCCTTTGGCAATTTCAACCGGGCGCGGCTGGCGAGGTTGTTCCACAAGGCAAACTTAGCAAAACCATATTGGTACCATTTCCGGTAGAATCAGCCCTATCGGGTGTTATGGAGCATCACGACAGGCTTTGGTACCGCCGCAGCTTTACCGTGCCATCGGGCTGGAAAGGCAAACAGATCATGATCAACTTTGGCGCTATTGATTACGAATCTGAAGTATTTGTAAACGGA
>JAZKET010000130.1:0-2128 GCA_040386815.1 Bacteroidota bacterium
CCTGGCTTTACATTAGGCGAATAGAAATCTACTATCGAATCAGGTTTGAGTAGTTGGTGATAAGATGTTTTGTAATAGTAATAAACTATACTATCTCCAATATCGGGTCCTAAATCGCTAATAATGACTATAGACTTCTTGGTATCATTTTTCAATACCACAATATCGTATTTACACCGACATCTACCTAATAATAGCGTAATGGTAATAAAGATGAAAATACTTAAAGTTAACCTGTATTTGCCCCCCTTACTCATTACACGCCTCCGCAATCCTCTCCACAAATTCAGCAATATGTAGTGATTTCTCTGCGATGATCGGATCGTAATTACCGATGATAAGTGTGTGGTCAACAATCTCTATCATAAAATCATTATCGCGGATATCCATTACCGCATTGCGGAAATCGCGATGCATGCCGGCGGTAGCTTTGGCATGATCGTTCACCACTACAAAAAAGGTATCGCTAAAGGGCTTGTCTTCTTTAAAATCAAGCTCAAGCGGATGCATCAGTTCAAGCAGTTTATCGGTCAGTGTTTCGCGGCGGATAAGCGCCCGCCCAAAATTATGTTTTAAGTAAGTGATACCCCAAACCTGGTGTTCCTGGTGGTTAACTTCCTTCTTCCCCCCCAGCTTGTACTTAACCTCAACAAACAAGATGTACGAGTCGCCACAACCGCGTTTAATGACAAACGAGCCTAATACATTAACATCGGCACAATTTCTAAAAACCTCAAACTGCGGCAGGTCGAAGTCGATATGCCCGGTTGGCTGTATATCCAGTTCATCTTTTAGCGCCCGGTAAGTATCCGCGAAGCGCTGTATGGTGGCATCCGTAAGGTTAGTGGTGTCGAAAGGATGGGTTTGCATAATATGCTAATTTAATAATTATTTGTCATTGCGAGGTACGAAGCAATCGCACGCCTGCAAAGTTCGCGATTGCTTCGTCCCTTACAGCAATGACAGATTGGTTAATAAGCCTGCATCCCCCCACAACTACAAACGCAATTAGCATCGGTAATGCCCAGTTGTTTTAAAAAATGCTGATAAAAATTGATGCGGCTTTGCATGTTGGGTAGGTCTTCGCCTTTGCCGCATTCAAGGGCGCCATTAATAATATTAATGGTCATACCAAAACCGGCCGAGCGTTTGCCGGCTATGTCGGCAGCATGGGGTTTCCATTTTCCTATCATCACATCATGGGCAGATGGTTTTGGTTTCTGCGGTGTCATCCAGAAATATATGGCAGCTTTAAAGGCAACAACGGGGTCGCGCTCTACCAGGTCGGGGTCATTAAGCAGTACCTTATAATCGCCAAAGATCAGATCTGAGGCATAGCCGTAATTACCATTATAGCTTAGCTGCATAGGGCCGCGGCCATAATACTTTTTGCCTTTTACAGGTGGATATTCGTCGCTGCCGTTAAAATAGTTCTGCGTGGTGTCGCCCTCGCGGGTAAGCATCAGGCCGTCGGTGTAAGTACCATTTCTACCGTGGCGGGTTTCGTGCGCTATGTTGGCGAAAAAGGCGGCCAGTTCGCGTTTATTGGTTTGCGCGTCGGCCTCGGTGCAGAAAGCTCCGTAATCTATGGTGTAAGTAGTATCCGGTTTTTCGGTGGCCCATTGTTCATTCCAGTCGGGGTCCTGGCGCACCATAGTGGTTTTGTTGGTGCGTTTGTCGGTACGCATAAACTGATATATGTAGGTTGAGCGGCGGGTGATATTTACTTTAATAGCGCCCAGTTCATTTACGGCCTGCATAAACGCCGCATAGGTGTAAAATTTATTACGCTCAGGAAAAAGGTCATTAAACTGTTTTTCAGTGATAAGGTTAAACCCGGCCGGCGGCGGTGCCAGCGTTACGGTGGTAACTTTACTGCCACATTTAAAACTTGATAGCAGCACAACCAGCATCAACAAAAAAACAAATTTGCTTGAAAATTGAACGTATTTCACAGGATGATGTATTATTGATTTATTGTAAAGATAAAAGCCATTTTATGGTAATGGAACAAATGTTGAGCAATTATTATTAAAGTTTAATTGCTTATTTATAAATTGCCCAGTAACCTATGAAAATATATACCAAAACAGGCGATAAAGGTTTTACCTCATTAATTGGCGGCACA
>JAZKET010000131.1:0-211 GCA_040386815.1 Bacteroidota bacterium
ATACCGATGAAATTAATACCGTAGGCGCAATATCATAAGCTATATGCATAATGGCCTGTTGCAAAAACATTTTGCGGTCGCCAAGGTTACTGCCTAATAGTAAAAAAACGTTATTCATTGTTGTAACAAATATTATGGGTACTGCTCTTAGTATTATACCCACAGATTATTAAGTTTGCATAGATATAAATATTTATAATAGTAAATGAAG
>JAZKET010000131.1:304-6911 GCA_040386815.1 Bacteroidota bacterium
TTCAAATTTGTATTGGCTACCATTGTCGGCATCATAGTGTCAACAGTAATTATTGTGATAATTTTTGTGGCGATAATTGGCGGTATAGTAGCCTCGGCCGGCAGCGATGCCCCGGTGAGTGTTGATGCTAATTCAATTTTGCATATTGACTTAAAATATCCTATCCCTGAGCGTACGCCAAATAATCCATTGGCTGATTTAGGTATCCTTGGTTTCGGCAGCGAAAAATCTATCGGCCTTAAAGAAATACTGGCAAATATTAAAAAAGCAAAGACCGACGACAACATAAAAGGTATTTTGTTAGACGAAAGCTACATGGCGGCCGGCCAGGCCACTACTGAAGAAATTCGGAATGCATTGCTTGATTTTAAAAAATCTAAGAAATTTGTGATAGCATACGGTGAAGTGTTCACCCAGCGTTTTTACTACCTGGCATCTGTGGCCGATAAGGTTTATATTAACCCAAAAGGATACATAGAATTTAGCGGTTTTGAATCAAAGATCACCTTTTTTAAAGGTGCTTTAGATAAATTAGGCATAGAAGCGCAGGTGATTAAAGTAGGCACTTACAAAAGCGCGGTTGAGCCAATGATATTGACCAAAATGAGCGATGCCAACCGTTTGCAGGTAACTTCTTATTTAGGTTCGTTATATGATCACTTCCTGACATCGATATCAAAAAGCCGTGGCATTGATAAAGATACTTTGTTTAACTACGCTAACCAGATGTTAATTAAGCAGCCAGAGGATGCTTTAAAGTATAAGTTGGTTGATGGGCTTAAATATAAAGACGAGTTGTTAGCTGAGCTTAAAACACGCTTAGGTGTTGATCAGAAGAAAAACATAAACAGTGTTGAATTGGCTGATTACGCTAAGGCAGAAGAAGCTTCTGTCGATCCATCGGGCGATAGGATAGCGGTGATCTATGCATCAGGCGATATTGCCAGCGGAGAGGGTGACGATAACAGTATAGGCTCTGAAACAATATCAAAAGCTATACGCAAAGTACGCATGGATAGCAAGGTTAAAGCTGTGGTATTGCGCGTTAACTCGCCTGGCGGTAGCTCTTTAGCCAGTGATGTAATATGGCGCGAGGTGGCGCTTACCAAAAAAGTAAAGCCAATTATTGTTTCTATGGGCGATGTTGCCGCATCAGGCGGATATTACATTGCTTGCGCGGCCGATTCTATCTTCGCGCAGCCAAATACCATTACAGGTTCTATAGGCATCTTTGCTATTTTGCCTAATCTGCAAAAGCTGATGAATGATAAGTTAGGTATCACGTTTGATGGCGTAAAAACCGGCCAGTTTGCCGACTTGGGCGATAACAGCCGTCCGCTTACCCCAGCAGAGCGTGCCATACTGCAAAGTATGATTAACCGCGGTTATGACGATTTTACCAAAGCAGTAGCTACAGGTAGACACAAAACACAAGCGTATATAGACAGCATTGGCCAGGGCCGTGTTTGGACAGGTGCACAAGCTCTTAAAATAGGCTTAGTTGATCGTTTAGGTAATATCAATGATGCTATAAAATCGGCCGCTAAAATGGCTAAAATAAAAGAGTATAAGTTAGTTGCATATCCTGAACAAAAAAGTGTGTTAAATAAATTAGGCGAAAGCTTTAGCACCGAAGTTAAAACCCGCATTCTACAATCAGAGCTTGGTGACGACTACAATATTTACCAACAGATAAAAAACATCAAAACCAAAATGCGCACGCCAATGGCTCGCATGGAGTATGATGTGGTGGTAGAGTAAATTAGATAGTCCATAGTAGATGGTCGATAACCCATGGCAATAGTTTACTATGGTCTATGGACTATCGACCATTGTCTTTTTACAGAAACTATGAACTAAAGCCAACCTTTTGTACTTTTATCGCTTAATCTAATTATGGAAAATAAACCCATAGCCCGAAAACTTCGTTTGCTATCGCAACTCATGGAACTGCATGAGGTTAATCCCTTTAAGATCAAGTCTATCGCTAACGCGGCTTTTACGGTGGATAAACTGCCATACCTGGTATCTTCAAAATCTTTTGAAGAATTATCTACCATTTACGGCGTGGGTAAAAGTGTGGCTGGTAAAATAGTTGAGCTGGTGCAAACCGGCACCATGCAAGAACTGGAGGAAATTTTGGCTGCTACGCCACCGGGTGTTGTCGAGATGATGTCTATAAAAGGCATCGGCGCAAAAAAGGTGGCTACTATATGGCGCGAGATGGGGATTGAAACCGTGGGCGAGCTGTTTTATGCCTGTAACGAAAACCGCCTGATAGAACTGAAAGGTTTCGGCTTAAAAACACAGGAAGAGATCCGTAAAGCTATTGAGTTCAGAATGGCCAGTAGTGGCAAATTTCTGTATCACCAGGTTGAACCCGATGCGGATATCATTATGGGTAAACTCAAGGATACCTTTGATCATACCTTAAAAGAGTTTGCGGGCGAATATCGCCGCTTATGCGAAATTATAAACGTACTGGAGCTGGTTGTGGGAAGCCGCGATTGCGAAATGGCCCTGCAAACTATTCTACAGTCAGAAATTGTACATAAAGCGGTCAATAACGGTGGTCACGTAGAAGGCGAAACACCTAATGGCTTAAAGGTGATTATTTGGGTGGTTGAGAAAAGATATTTCTTTAAAACACTGTTTGAAAAAACGGGTAATGACGAACACGTTGCCGTGGTGCTTGAACGCGGCGGTGCCGAGGCAGACCAGCCGGAGAGTGAAGAAATTATCTATCATAAAGCCGGACTAACCTTCATGAAGCCAGAATTGCGTGAAGGGACAACCTTTGTAGACCGTGCTGCAAAGAACGAGCTGCCGCAGCTCATATCATACAATGATCTGAAAGGCACCCTGCATAACCACAGCACCTGGAGCGACGGCGTAAATACCATTGAGGAAATGGCGCTGTATTGCCGTGATGAGCTGAAGCTTGAGTATCTGGGTATGTGCGATCACAGCAAGACCGCCGTTTACGCGAAAGGGTTGAGCATTGAGCGGGTTTTGCAGCAGCAGGAAGAAATAGATCATCTGAATAAAAAATTAGATGGTTTCCACGTTTTTAAAGGAATCGAGTCTGATATCCTGAACGATGGTTCGCTGGATTATCCTGAAGAAATATTGAAGAAATTTGATTTTGTGGTGGCATCTATCCACAGCAATTTAAAAATGAGCGAAGAGAAAGCCACCGAGCGCCTAATTAAAGCCATTGAAAACCCATATACTACCATACTTGGCCACCCAACGGGCCGTTTACTGTTAAGCCGCAATGGCTACAGTATAGATCATAAAAAAGTAATTGATGCCTGCGCTGCCAATAATGTGGTAATAGAGATAAATGCCAACCCGCTCAGATTAGATCTGGATTGGCGCTGGCACCAGTACGCGTTAGAAAAAGGCTGCTGGTTATCTATAAACCCGGATGCCCACCGTAAAGAGGGGTTTTTGGATATGCACTACGGTGTAATTGTGGCCCGCAAAGGCGGCTTATATAAAGAAAGATGTTTAAATGCGTTATCATTGCAGGAAATAACCGAGGTGTTTAACGCGAAAAGAAAATAGGCACAATGATAATTGAACAACTTAAAGATCATCAAAACACCATACAAAAGGTAATTGATTTGCTGGTGCCTGATATTGAGAAAGCTTGCGGGTTAATGACGTCAACTTTGCAAGCAGGCAGTAAGGTTTTAGTAGCAGGTAACGGTGGTAGCGCTGCTGACGCCCAACACATAGCTGCCGAGCTTAGCGGTAGGTATGTTAAAAACCGTAAAGCTTTGCCCGGCATTGCTTTAACAACCGATACATCGGCACTTACAGCCATAGCTAATGATTACGGTTATGATTATGTATTTGCCCGCCAGATAGAAGCTTTGAGCCGCCCCGGCGATTTGTTTATCGGCATATCAACCAGTGGTAACAGCGAGGTTGTTTTGCGCGCATTAAAAACCGCCCGCGAATTAGGTTGCAAAACCATTGGCCTTTCTGGTCGTGATGGTGGTAAAATGAACGATCTTTGCGATCTGAATATTATAGTACCAGCGGAAACCACCGCCCGTATACAGGAAATGCACATACTGATAGGCCATATTATGTGCCAAGCTGTTGATGATCTTTATTAATTAAACGATATGATTATTGACCTTGAACAAGTTTTATTAGACAAAATAAGCGACCTGCACACCCTTAAATGCAAGGTAGACTATTGGAAACGCGAAGGCGAAAAAGTAGTTTTTACCAATGGTGTGTTTGATTTGCTGCACATAGGCCACATTACCTACATGGCAAAGGCGGCCAGCCTGGGTACTAAGCTAATTGTTGGTTTAAATGCCGATGCATCTGTTAAGAGATTAAAGGGCGATAATCGCCCGGTTAATGATCAGGCTAATAGGGCCGCATTGCT
This sequence comes from Bacteroidota bacterium, assembly GCA_040386815.1. GTDB lineage: Bacteria > Bacteroidota > Bacteroidia > Sphingobacteriales > Sphingobacteriaceae > Mucilaginibacter. The sequence goes on from JAZKET010000131.1 coordinate 4,716, forward strand.
TGCTGCATTATTTTTTGTTGATGGAATTGTGATTTTTGAAGAGGATACGCCCATTAATTTGATAAGTACACTGCTGCCGGATATACTGGTTAAAGGTGCAGATTATACCATCGATAACATTGTTGGCGCCAGGGAGGTGTTGGCTAACGGTGGCGAGGTGACGACCATTGACCTTGTTGAAGGCTATTCATCAACTTCTATCATCGAACGTATCCGTAATCAGGGTAGTTAAAGCGATTGTCGTATATGAAGATACTGGTTATCCGTTTTAGCTCCATGGGCGACATTATTTACACAACGCCTGTTGTGCGCTGCCTTAAGAAACAGATACCGGGCGCCAAAGTGCATTTTATTACCAAACCGGCTTTTAAATACATTTACGATAATAATCCCTATGTCGATAAATTGCTGCTGTTAAAGCCCAATTTGTCAGATACCATTGCCGAGATTAAGGCTGAGGGATATGATCATATTGTGGATTTACATAATAACCTGCGCACTTCCGTTATCAAGCTGCGTACCGGTATAAAATCATCAACCTATAAAAAGCAAACCATACGAAAGTGGCTTAGCTTAAAGTTTAAACTTGACCTGGTGCCGCCTGTCCATTTGGTTGACAGATATATGCGTGCCGCGGCACCGCTGGGTGTGGTGAATGATAATGAGCCAATTGATTATTATATCAAAGCCGATCATCGCCTGGATAAACTATTACCCCCATCGCACCAAAATGCTTATGTGGCATTTGTAATAGGTGCAACGCATTTTACCAAACGTATGCCAAACGAAAAGATCATTGATCTGTGCAGGCAAATTAACCAGCCCATAGTTTTGCTGGGCGGTAATGATGTGAAAGATAATGGCGAAACCATAAAGCAGGCCCTTGGTTACAAAATTTACAATGCCTGTGGTATTACTTCATTAGACGAATCTGTGTTTTTGGTATCAAAGGCAGCAAAATTGATTGGTTTTGATACCGGCTTAACCCACATTGCCGAGGCTTTTAATGTGCCGATAGTATCTGTTTGGGGTGGTACCGTGCCGGGGTTGCTTGGTGTGCAGCCTTATAAGGTTAAACAGGTTTTGCTGGCCGGGGTAGATCTATCATGCAGGCCCTGTTCTAAATTTGGTTTAGCTGCCTGCCCGCTTGGGCATTTTAAATGTATGTATGATATTGCCAATAACCAGATAGCTGATTTTGTAAACGCATGATAATGATAAACAAGATATCCATAATAGCTCTTTTATTAAGTATAACTACTTTATCAGCACGTGCGCAAAAAATTGGGTATGGTTTAAAAATATCTGGCGGCTTTGCCTATCAGCAAGTTAAAAACAAAGATATTTTGTCTACTGGTTCTGTTAAAACTTTCAATTTGCGTGGCATTGCACAAATGCCTATTGGTAAACTATATTGGCTTGAAGGTGGTATTGGTTATTTAGGTAAAGGTTCAAGGGTTTCAATGGATGCTTTAACAACTACAACCACATTAAATTATGCCGACCTGACGCTTAGTGCATTACGTAAATTTACTTTTACTAATTTGGGTGTGTTTTATCTTGGGGCCGGGCCGTACGTAGCAATGGGCTTAAATGGTACGCTTGATTATGAAACCCCAGGCAGTGATACAAAAGATAAGCTGCGCTTTGGAAAAGATAACGATATAAAGAAATTTGATACAGGCTTAAACTTTACTACAGGTTTTGAGTTTCGAAACAGGGTGACATTTAATATAGGTTATACATTTGGGTTGAATAATATTGCTTCAGACCCACAAAAAGGATCAGGAACATCAGTGATCAAAAACAGGGAGTTTTTAATTGGACTGGGGTACCGGTTTAGATAATACATTTCTACGCTATGAAAAAACTACTACTGATAAGACATGCCAAAGCTACGCACGAACTTGGTTTTGTTGATTTTGAGCGCCCGTTAAAGCCATCGGGTTTACAGGATGCCGCAATAATGGCGGGCCGCGTAAAAGAAAAAGGCTTTGTGCCGCAAACACTGGTATCAAGCCCGGCATTGCGTACCATAAGTACAGCAAATGTCTTTTCTCAGCATCTTGATCTGCCATCGGCAAGCGAGGTGCTAGCCATTTATGATGCCAGCCAGGATCAGTTAGTAGATATCATCAGTATGTTAAACGTCGATCAGGATTTTATAGGCCTGGTTGGCCATAACCCCGGGATAGG
>JAZKET010000132.1:0-2175 GCA_040386815.1 Bacteroidota bacterium
TAATAATAGCGGTTGCCATTTTATCAACCATTTGCGGTTCAACCAGTTTCGCAAATATTACATCTCTGCCAATATACAATAGTACCTGACTGGTTAAAAACATAATAAATATACCGGTTACCGCCTTTTTAAAGTCCCAATATCCGCCAATAGATTTTCTAAGACCCAAGGTCAGAAATACGGCAATGATGACGGGGATAATGAAAGATGTTAATACAGGAAAAGAAATGATTGCCCACATCGATTGCGTCATCTCTGTTATAAAATAATAGGTAAAGATACCCAGCGCCAGCATAATCACGCCTAAAAACAAGCCTTTTTCAAGCCCTTGTTTCTTGATTTGCTTATCGATGTTTGCGTCCATATCCTTAACTAAAACGATGTTAATATTGCCAATACGGCCATGTCAAATTCTTTTTCTACAGCGTTAGCTGCAATCTCTTCTTTGTCCTGCTCAGACGGTGTTGTGTTTTGAAAAAAGCTGATCATTGGATAAAACAGTTCTTTTAATTCAGAATCTTCAGGCAATTTATTAGCCGCTTTAGCAACCTCAGCTGCCGAGCTTTCAATCAGTATCTGGTTGGCAATAACAGGCTCATAAATACGGTACTCGTCCTGAAACTCGTCTTCATCAACCAATAAAAATTCTTTCAGGTAATCCTCCAGTTCGGGTTCAATATCCTCATCCTCGCACTCATTAAGATATAGCAGCAGGTTTAAAAGCTCTGTACCACGGTCCAGGGTATCTTCTTCTATCTGCTCCCACTCTTTAGAGTCAAGGTAATCTTCCTCCAGTTTCTTAACGTCGGCGCTGAAGAAATTGATCATCAACAAGTCAAAGAAAATCTCGCGCAAAACGTCTAACTGCGGATGATTGTCAAATACAGCATCTAAAGCATCAACCTTGGTTAAAAAATCATTGTCTGATTCAAATACCGATTTAAACTCGCCCTCAATGGCGTTAACTTCTATGCCACTGTAAGTTGAAAAAGCTTTAAGTGCCGCGCCAAGCGCCGTGTTTATTTTAGAGTCGATCATTATTAATTTGATTTAAATAGTTGATTGTTGTTAACAGTCAAAAGCACCTTACCTTTTAAGCTTTGCCCCAGGTAAGGCGAATTATTTGATTTTGATAGATTGTTGGTGGTAGTAAATACCCATTCAGCATCTACATCAAAAACTACCAGGTTAGCTTTCTGGTCTGCAGCAATAGCAGCGGCTTCAAGGGCTAATATAGCGCGTGGGTTAACTGCCAGCTTTTGCACAATGAGGTTAACCGGTAAACCAGCTTTCACAGCCAGCGAGAACGCGGTTTGAAAACCCGTGATACCAAATTCGGCCACCTCAAACTCTACGTCTTTAAACTCTATTTCCTGTGGTGTATGTTGTGATACAATGGCATCGATAGTGCCGTCCTTTAAGCCAGCTATAAGCGCGTCGACATCTTTCTGCGTGCGTAGTGGTGGCTTTACTTTGTAAAGGCTGTCAAAGCCCGCTAAAACATCATCTGTTAATACCAAATGATGTGCTGTTACATCGCAGGTTACTTCTAAGCCTTTCTTTTTAGCTTCCCTTATCAATTCAACAGATCTTTGGGTTGATATGGTACTAAAGTGGATTTTTGAATTAGTGTACTCGGCCAAATACAGGTCACGCGCTACCATAAGCTCTTCGGCTAACGATGGGATTCCTTTCATACCCAATAGGGTACTCATTTCGCCCTCGTTAACTTTAGCTTTTCCGGCAATCGCGGTATCCTCAGGGTAAGAGAAAACAGTTGCTTCAAAACCTTTAGTGTATAACAAGGCACGCTCCATTAAGCCGGCATCTTGTACCGGGCTACTGCCGTCGGTAAAAGCTTTAGCGCCGCTCAAATACATGTCATACATTTCTGCCAGGTCTTTACCCTCGCGCTTGTGCGATAGCGTTCCCAATGGATATACATCCACCAGTTTACCCTTCGCGCGATTTAGCAGGTATTCAACTTCAGTTTTTGAATGTACCGGCGGCTGAGTATTAGGCATTAACGCAATACCGGTAAAACCACCTGCCGCTGCCGCGGCTGTACCTGTTTGCAGGTCTTCTTTACTTTCAAGGCCAAGTTCGCCTATGTTACAATTAAGATCAAAAAATCCTGGCGAAACGTGTTTGCCCGTCGCGTCAAAAACTTCAACG
>JAZKET010000133.1:0-528 GCA_040386815.1 Bacteroidota bacterium
ACCTATACCCGGAGCATAAGCAAAACCTACCTTAGCACCACTTTGGGTACCAATTGCTGCACCTAATTGACCTTCAGCATAAAAGCCTTCGTTAAAGTGATATTTAATACCTGCTTTAATTGGGATAGCAGTATAAGAAGGCACTTTATACTGGCCTAAACCAGCCACAGTGATGGTTTTACCTAAAAATGCGCTGTAACCTGCAGATAAGGTGAATGATGTACTTGTTGCAATAGGAGCTTCAAATTTAATTGAACCGCCAACTACGGCATTGTAACCGTCCGCAGCATCGCCAATTGGGGCGCCACCGTCAAAACCGATACTAAATCTGTTACCTTCTTTTGTTTGTGCAGATGATGCAAATGATACACCAACTAATAATGCTGCTGCTAATAGGATTTTTTTCATAAACTAAACGGAAGGAATACTAATGGTGAAAGCGGCGCCTTTGCCCAATTCGCTCACCACTTTTATAGAACCTTGGTGCGCTTTGATGATTTGGTCTACATAATAAAGGCCAAGTCCAAG
>JAZKET010000133.1:538-16544 GCA_040386815.1 Bacteroidota bacterium
ATGTTGTTTTTTGTTGTTAAAAAAATTGTGAGTTTAAATTACAAACCGCAAAACCTAATTCAGATCATACTATTTGTTGGTTAGCTCAACAAACACTTGCTCTAAATGTTTTTCGCCATTTGCACCTTTTAGATTTTTTAAGGTGTCGTTTGTTACAATTTTTCCTCTATTTATGATAATTACCTGTTGGCACATGGCCTCTACCTCCTGCATGATATGGGTTGACAGGATAACCGTTTTTGCTTTTCCCAGATCGGTTATCAGCTTGCGGATACTGATGAGTTGGTTGGGGTCGAGGCCTGATGTTGGCTCGTCTAATATTAATACTTGCGGATCATGCAAAATAGCTTGCGCCAGCCCTACCCGTTGTTTATAGCCTTTTGATAATTGGTTGATCTTTTTATGCTGCTCTGGGCCCAAACCTGTTTGTTCAATAACCTGGGCAATGCGTTTGGCCGGATTATGCAGCCCGTGAATATCGGCCACAAAAGCCAACGACTCTTTAACATACATATCTGCATACAAAGCATTGCTCTCTGGCAGGTAACCTATATTGCGTTTAACTTCAAGCGGTTGTGTAGCTACGTCAAATCCACATACTTCTGCCCTGCCGCCGGTTTGCGGTATAAAGCCTGTAAGGATTTTCATGGTGGTTGATTTACCTGCACCATTAGGCCCCAAAAAGCCCAATACGCCTGTGCCGGCGCTGAAACTGATGTTATCAACCGCCTTTTGCTCGCCATAAATTTTTGTTAAACCCTGCACAAGGATGCTCATGGGTGTAAATGTAGAAATTTGGAAGGAAATAGGATGAAAGAATTTGTTTGGGACTGATGCTCGCTTCGGGACGCGCTTCACGCGCGTGGGAGCCGATGACAAAATTATTTGCACTAATGGTGGCGCTATTTTGTCAGAAAAATGTATCAAAAATGCATAATTTAACCCCAAAGGGCTGCCCAAATGATGTAGATTATTGCAGATATTTACCTGATTATTAATGGTTTTTCAAGAAAAAATCCGACCCAAACTGACCCAATTTATTTTTTGATACACTCTAAAAGTGGATCACCTGCATACATCAGGACGTCAGGTTTCTGCAAAAAAACATGCTTGTGCTCGCGAAAGACACAGGTACAAAGTAGCCCACCGAGGGAAGTTTGGGTAAGGTTTATTTCTCTTTTACAATCACAAAAACATCCTCATTATCTTTCCGCATCAGGTATTTTTCGCGGGCAAATTTTTCCAGTTTTTGCGGATTTGAAGTTAGCTCGTCAAGGTCGCGGGCTACTTTAACATTTTGTTGTTTGTAAAAGTCGCGCTCTTGTTCAAGCTGGGCAACTTCCTGGTGGTATTGATATTGCGAGAGCAGGTCGTTCTTATCAAAAAAGATCATCCACACCACAAAAGCAATGGTGATAATGAAGTATTTATTTCTGAAAAGATCTATCAAGCGTTGCATAATACCTGCTGAATTAATTTAATTTAAAATTAGGCAAAATGTTTGCCCGCTGCAAATATGCTTATTAACTTATTAACAATTAAAGATTAGTGGTTGAAGATTAAAGATTGGTGACTTACTAATCTTTAATCTTCAACCACTAATCTTTAAATCAGCTTATCGGCGGTTACCACCAGCGCGGCTACCACCACTCATGTTACCATCGGCCGAACGGCTACTGCCGTTACCACCACCGCCCTGGCGTTTGTTACCGGTGCTTTTATCGGCCCTGCCAAAACCACGACCGCGTTTTTGACCGCCGCCTTTGCCTTTAGGTTTGTCTTTGCCAGCAGCATGGTTAGCCACAATACTTTGCGGGCTCATTACATAAGGATGCTCGCCATTAACCGGAATCTCTTTACCAATAAGTTTATGAATATCTTTCAGAAAATCAATCTCTTCTGCATCGCAAAAAGTAAATGCTATACCGCTTGCGCCTGCACGACCGGTACGACCAATACGGTGTACGTAAGTCTCTGGTACGTTAGGTATCTCGTAATTAATTACGTGCGTCAGTTCGTCAATATCAATACCGCGCGCGGCAATATCGGTAGCAATTAAAACCCTTGTAGTACGGTTTTTAAAGTTGGTTAACGCCCTTTGACGTGCGTTTTGCGATTTATTACCGTGGATAGCTTCGGCCGTAATGTTTAGCTTGTGCAGATCCTTAACTACCTTATCGGCACCGTGTTTGGTGCGGGTAAATACCAGCGCGGTTTTAATTTCTTTATCCTTTAATATGTGGGCCAGTAATGAGCGTTTGTCATTCTTCTCTACATAGTACAACTCCTGCTGTATCGTATCAGCGGTTGACGATACCGGCGTAACCTCTACCCTTTCAGGGTTGGTCAAAATGCTATCCGCCAAATGCTGAATTTCTTTAGGCATAGTGGCCGAGAAGAACAGCGTTTGTCTTTTAGCAGGTACTTTTGCAATAATTTTTTTAACATCATTAACAAAGCCCATATCCAGCATACGGTCGGCCTCATCAAGTATCAGCATCTTAATTTGATCAAGATGTACAAAGCGCTGCTGCATCAAATCCAGCAAACGGCCCGGGGTTGCTACCAAAATATCAACACCACGGCGCAAAGCGTCAACCTGCGGGTTTTGCGACACGCCACCATAAATAACCAAATGCTTTAAGCCGGTATGTTTACCGTAAGCTGCAAGGCTTTCGTTTATCTGTATGGCCAGTTCGCGCGTTGGGGTAAGTATCAGCGCTTTAATGGTTTTTTGCTCCTTGTGTTGCAGCCTGTCCTGGTATAGCAACTGTAAAATAGGTATAGAGAAAGCAGCCGTTTTACCGGTACCGGTTTGCGCGCAGCCCAGCAGGTCGCGGCGTTGTAGTACTATAGGTATGGCTTGCTCTTGTATAGGCGTAGGTGTAGTATATCCCTCAGTTTTTAAAGCCCTAAGGATTGGCTCAATTAAATTTAAATCTTGAAATAACATGTATTGTCTTTTAATATTATGTGCTAACGCGATTGCATAGCGGATCTGAAGAGTTTGTCGGTGATCAAAACCGTAAAGCTAACGGGTATGGTATTTATTGGCGCAAAGATAGGTTTTTTATTTGGGATGTGGGTTGGGGAGAAATTTGGTGGAAATAGTGAGTTGTGAGTGTTAGTTATAGGTGGGTTTTCGATTTGTATAAGTATAATAATGTGGGCGTTGCCTTCGGCCAGGCTTTCCGCTTATACGCCTCCAGGCCTTAGGCGCAAGGCCGGTACCCGCTGCAATCCTTAACGCAAAATTCTCTTCAACAAAAAAAGCCCCAATATTCGGAGCTTCTAATAGTAGTTTAGATTTTTATCAATTATGTGCCGGACGAACATTTTTACCAACCATCTGCCCCAAAAACTTGCCGGCAATAACACCGATGATCAATGCTGAAACAAAAAATGGCGTATACTTCTCTACCCTGGTCATATCTGCGCTTATGCCAACACTTGTTTCCAATATCAACCCCAATGCAGCAAAAATTACTAAGTATTTAAAGTTGTTCAATCTATTGTAATAACTAATTACAACAGATGCTATGAAATATACCAACCCAAACGTTATAGCAGCTGGTATGATGCTGTATTCTGGAATTAATAAATCTTCGAACCTTATCATACGTGTGCAGGCGGCGGCAAACTCGGTTACAATACCCGTAAGTATCAAAAACAGCGTGGTAGGTTTTTCAAAAAGGCTTTTCAATGTTAGTTTTTCGGTTTTACCCGCGCTAAAAACCAGTGCTATGGCTCCAAAAATTACTGTCAGTATAAGCGTATAAAAACTAAGTTCAGCCGCATTGCTTCCAATTTTGCTAATCTGAAACTGAAACAGCATCTGCACGTTGTTTTTAAACACAAACACCTTAACCAACCAAAAGATCAAAACTGGCAAAAACGACCACGCGACCGTTGTGACAGGATTTTTTTGAACACGCTTTTCAATAAAGGCAGCAATACCGTTTTTTTGTTTGATAAGGTAAACTACGCCTAAACAAAGAGTAAGGTGTAATATTGTTATCAGGATGCCGCCAATCTCGCGCGGCAAAAATTGAGCTATCAGATTAAGCTCTATCACCCCTAAAAAAAGAATCCCGAACGATGGCACAATACACAGCACGTTAAAGCCAATAAACATATATGCCCATATTTTATTAACGTGTATGCCGGTGTTTACCTTGCTATACTCTTCATGAAGCATGTCTTTATCGCCCAAACGTTTACGGGCAATTATAAAAGCCTCTTCCTGGGTAAGCTCGTTACCTGTCAATGCTTCAGTTGCATCATACAAATGCCCTTTTAGCTCTTCCGCGTCTGATCCTGTCAGGCTGCCCCGGCCTTGTATTAGCTGTACATAATCGGCAACAGATTTGTCGAGATCGAATTTTCCGGTTTCCATAATTTTTGAATAAGGTTATTTATATAGGTCCATTGTGATAATTGTTGCTCCAGCTCTTGCTGCCCTTTATCGGTTAGGGCGTAGTATTTACGTTCGCGGCCGGTGTCGGCCTTTTTCCAGTTGCTTTCTACCCACTCCTTCTCTTCCATCTTTTTCAACACGGGGTAAAGTGTGCCCTCGGCTACAGCCAGTTCGCCGCCGGTTTTATCTTTTAGTTGCTGAATGATTTCATAGCCGTAGCTTTCTTGCCGTTGTAGTATCAGTAATACCATTGGCGCCAATGAGCTGGCCATTAGATCTTTATTGAGCTCTTTCATTAATACAATTATACATAGAAGTTCTAAGTATACAAATATAATTTTACATTTTTTTCTTCTGAACGATAAAAGAATCTGCTTATTGGTAATTGAATAGTTTACAGATTCTTCGCTATCGCTCAGAATGACAATGTTGAAAAAATGAGCATAAAAAAAGGCCCTGATAAAATCAGAGCCTTTAACCTTTTAGCTTTCGCCTTTTAGCTTATTTTTTGTAGTATTTAAACGCTTTACCAATAAACTTGGCGTTTTCGCCTAATTCTTCTTCGATACGTAATAACTGGTTGTATTTAGCTATCCTGTCTGAACGTGATGCCGAACCGGTTTTGATCTGACCACAGTTTAAAGCAACAGCTAAATCTGCAATGGTAGCATCTTCAGTCTCGCCGCTACGGTGACTCATTACAGAGGTGTAACCGTGCGTTTGAGCAAGGCTCACCGCGTTAATAGTTTCTGTTAACGAACCTATTTGGTTAACTTTTACCAGGATAGAGTTTGCAGTAGCATCAGTAATACCTTGTTGTAAACGCACAACGTTAGTTACAAACAAATCGTCACCTACTAATTGTACTTTATCGCCAATTTTGTCAGTTAAAATTTTCCAGCCAGCCCAATCATCCTCAGCCATACCGTCTTCGATAGAGATAACAGGATATTTTGCAGCTAATTCAGCTAAGTATGAAGCTTGCTCTTCGCTGGTGCGGATAGCGCCGTTAGGGCCTTCAAATTTAGTATAGTCGTATTTACCGTCTTTGTAAAACTCAGATGCAGCGCAATCAAAAGCGATGAAGATATCTTCGCCAGCTTTGTAACCTGCTTTATCAATAGCTTTCAAAATGGTTTCAACACCATCTTCAGTGCTGTCAAAAGTTGGTGCAAAACCACCTTCGTCACCTACTGCAGTTGATAAACCACGGTCATGTAAAATCTTTTTCAGGTTATGAAACACTTCTGTACCCCAACGTAATGCTTCAGAGAATGAAGACGCGCCAACCGGCATGATCATAAACTCCTGGAACGCGATAGGCGCGTCAGAGTGCGAACCACCGTTAACAATGTTCATCATCGGGATAGGCAATGTGTTAGCATTAACACCACCGATGTAGCGGTATAAAGGCTGACGGCTCTCTTGCGCAGCAGCTTTAGCAGCAGCAAGCGACACACCTAAAATAGCGTTGGCGCCTAAGTTTGCTTTGTTTGGCGTACCGTCAAGGTCAATCATGATCTTGTCTATACCGTTTTGGTCAAACACGTCAACACCTTGCAGCTCTTTAGCTATAATATCGTTTACGTTGGCAACGGCTTTTAAAACACCTTTACCCATGTAAACAGCTTTATCATTATCACGCAATTCAACAGCCTCATAAGCACCGGTTGATGCACCTGATGGTACAGCGGCACGGCCTAAAAATCCATTTTCTGTTAATACATCTACTTCGATAGTAGGGTTACCGCGCGAGTCAAGGATCTGGCGGGCGTGAACATCAATAATTAAACTCATTTCTTTTTTTTGATTATTTCGGTTTTCTAAATAGTGTACATAGTACACCCAAAACGTTTAGTTTCCAAATATACAAATCTGATTAAATAACTGGGAATTTAACTTTAACATTAACATAAATTTAATGTTACACAGCTTAGTTTACAGCGTTTTATCCTAATATTTTAAGTGGAGATTTGGCAGGTGGAGAAACTTCTGTAGCCATTACCATTATGTGGTCTTCTTTGCCCGGCGACGTGATAACATGGGATGTTATATGTACCTGTATAGGTGTGCCGTCTTTCTTAAGATGGGTCCACACACCAGAGTCGTTATAATTCTTAACCAGGCTTTTAACTGCAGTATGTACTTTACCAACATCCGTTTTAGGGCGAATGTCTAAAATAGTCATATTCTTAAATTCGTCTAACGTATAACCATATTTGGCAATGGCGGCGTTGTTGGCGGCAGTATAGTTAAGCGTACGCCTGTTGTAGATCCACATGGGCGATGGGTTGGCTTCAAAATAGCTGCGGTACTGGCGCTCGCTTTCTTCAAGCCGGCTATCATGGTTTCGTATCAAACGGTAAAGTATAAAACCGGTTATCAATACATAAGCAAAACCTTTAATACTGCTTAAAAATATAACTAGCGATATGCTAAGGCTGGTACTAAACAGATCAAGCAACTCATCGCTCAGCACAATCCATAACAGACCAGCGATGGTATATATTGCGGCTATTTTAAAAGCGCCTGATCTCATTTTGGTTATAGTTTAACCTTTGTTTGGGTAACAGTTTTATCAAATTGCTGGTTAAATATAAAGTTAAGTAATAAATTTTAATGTATAATTTTTTTTCAAGGATGATGATAGCTTAATCAACCGTGCTTGGTATATGCTCTTTTGGTTTACCGTTTTTACGGTTAATACGATACATCATGGTTATGGCCAGGTTGTTTTTAGCGCCGGCCGATGTATTATTGAAATTATACTGGTTAAGCCATCCCATTTGCATACTTACTGCTTTATCAAATTGGTAACCTAACGTGGCCGAAAACCTGTTGCGCTCAAAATGGGGCACTTTATTGTTCATAAAAACTTCGTCAAAAATAGAGATAAAGAAGGTACCAGGGGTTATTTTTTTATGATTAAGAGGCACCACTACGTTTAGCCTGTATCTAAAACGGTTACGATAAATACCGTTTAACCAGCGCTGCTCTGCGCGGTAACGATGCTCAAACTTTACGCGATCTAAAAAGCTGTTAATGGTTAATTGTTCCCACAGTCTGAACTCGCTTACGGGTAGCTGGCCCATATTACCGTTTTCGTTGGTGATGTATCTGCCTGTGCCAATAAGGCCGGTGTAGTTGTTAGCAAAGTCATAGCTTACACCGCCCTTAGTTTCGAAATAATAAAACTGGTTAAAAAACTCGTTAGAGCGGGCCTGAAGCTCAATATAGCCTCCCCAGCGATGAATACTATCGCCCGGTAAAACTATAGTCCCTATACTAAATACACCTGTTTTGTTGTTTTGCGCCTGCGAATTTAAAGTTACCGAAAGTAGTAATGCCGCTATTATTACCCCCGTCCTATGTTTTATCATTGTTAACACATTGTAAAGTACAGGGGCAAATGTATTTCGTTAATATTACCTTGATGTTAATATTTAATGTGTTAATATTAAGAAATTGTTAAGCTATCGGCATAACAAGTCTCTCATTTCATTTGCACATCTGCATATACACATCGGCGCATCAACCTATTCCCACTTAAACGTCTTAACCGCAACGGCATAGATCACCACACCCCAAATACACATAATCATAATTTGGTGCGATACATCCATCAGGCCGGCGCCCTCAAAGGCCACCTTGCGCAAGGCATCATTTAAATAAGTTAACGGCAACGCCCTGCTGATAGGCTGTAACCAGGCCGGAAACACATTGATAGAGAAGAAAGTACCCGACAGCAAAAACTGCGGCAACGTAATCATATTAGCTATGGGCGGTACAGTACTCTCGTTTTTTGCGATGCCAGACACCACAAAACCAAAGCCCATAAACACCACTACTCCTATTAGCGAAAGCAGCAGCATGTTAAGCACCGTCACAACACCATGCACCAAAGTAAAATCGAACGCGAAATGCCCAACTACAATAATAAACAGGGCCCCTATAAGCGCGAAGCTTATGCGGGCAATAGCCTCGCCCAAAACAATGCTGTAGCGCTTAACCGGGGTAGCAAAAAAGCGCTTTATAACTAACGTGATGCGTAAACTTAAAAACACAAAGGCAGTACCAAATACACCTGTACTTAGTAATGAGAAACCTAACTGGCCCGGTAAGATAAAATCGATGGTTTTGTACTGGCGCGATTTAACCTCTGTTTCTTTGATAACAGCAGCCGGGGGCGGCGCGTTGGGGATGCGCCTGTTGATCTCGTAAAAAATATTATTCAGGCTGGTTTTAAAAATGCTAAACTTATCGCCTGATGCCTGGCTATGTTTTAGGTTAACAACGAAGTATGGGGGTTGCACACTTTTTTGAATATCCATTATTACATCAATAGAACCTTTTTTAAGGTTGGCTTCCATCTCCTCAGGCGTTTGGTTATGTATCAACCTAACCACACTCACGGTTTTCAATGCCTGATACACCGGGTTAATGGTATCGTTGGTTTTTGCTACGCCAACATCAACAGAGATAACGCCCCCGCCACTAATAAACCCAAACACCAAAATAAATATTAACGGAAACAATAACGTAAACACCACCGACGATGGGCTGCGCACTATGGAACGGAAACTTGCTTTGGCTATAGCCAGCGTCGCATTTAAATTACTGTATTCTTTGGTCATTGGTTAATTAATTCATTGGTCATTAGTCACTGGTCATTAGTGGATTTGCAAACTGGAAACAGTGGGGTGCTAACTGCGCACTGGTAACGCCAACCGCACACTGCCAACTGAAAACTTATTCCGGCCGCCACTCCTTGCCGGTCATGTTAATAAATACGTCTTCAAGGCTGGCCAGCTTAACCTGTTTAGGGCGCTCAAAGCCCGATGCAACCAGCTCATCAATAAAATGATCGGGCGTGTCAACACCTATGATGTTGCCGCCATCAACAAAAGCTACACGGTCGCATAGCACTTCAGCTTCGTCCATGTAGTGGGTGGTGATAACTACGGTGGTGCCTGCGTCGCGTATCTCGCGGATCAAATCCCACAGGTTGCGGCGGGCTTGCGGATCAAGGCCGGTAGTAGGCTCGTCCAGGAAAACTATACGTGGGTTGTTTATTAATGTTGTAGCTATAGAGAAGCGCTGTTTTTGACCGCCCGACAGTTCTTTGTACTTAGATTTGGCTTTATCGGTAAGCGCTACTTTTTCCAGCATCTCCAACGGGCTTCTGTCAACCCCATAAAGGCCAGAGAAAAGCTCAATCAGTTCGGAAAGATTTAAATTGGGGTAATAGCCGGCGGCTTGTAACTGCACGCCTATGCGCTTTTTTATACTGGCGGCATCGGTATCAATGTCAAAACCATCAACGGTTATCTGGCCCGATGTTTTGTCGCGCAAGGTTTCAATGATCTCGAGCGTGGTGGTTTTGCCAGCGCCGTTAGGACCAAGCAGGCCGAAGATCTCGCCCTCATACACCTCAAAGCTTATGCCTTTTACCGCCTTAAAATCGCCGTAGTTTTTAACTAAATTATTTACGGTGATGATGGGTTGTTTTGCCATAGCGTAAAAATGGTATCAATAATTGACTTATCAATGCTTTTTGTTGCATTATTATCAATCTTTACGCTACATCAACTTTTAATGGCGATGGGCCCCTACCCATCGCCATATTTACTATTTAACTAAATGACCTAGTAGATGCAGGGCGGCTATTGCATGCGCAACAAACTTTGCCAGTAGTAACATTGCAGGTTTAATTAATAATGGTTCCATAGCTGTTGTGGTTGTTTTACTGTACAAATGTGCAGGTAAAAGCAACTTTGACATACTGCTATTAGGTAAAATGAGGGAAATTGTCGGTGAATGGAGGAGTAAACCCACCCAAATGCTTAAAGCACTGCAATAATATCTTCACCGGTACAAGTCAATTCTGTTTTAGGCAGAAATCAGGCGACTTGATGCATGTGAGTGATCCAATTTAAGGGTGTATCAAAAAAATCAATCAGGGAAGGCTTACCATTGCAAATCCATGAAAAACGTTTAAAATCAGCAAATTATCGGTAATAACCCATGTTATTTAGATCGCTTTTTAGGGTAAAAAAGGTCATTCTTAACACTATTTGCTGACAAAATAGCGCCACCATCGATTTAAATTATTGGGCTATAAGGCCGCAAGGGATTGTTTAAAAGTATGTCTGAATTGGCGTTGGCTTAATTCTTCCCTTTAGTCAACTCACTTTCAGATTTGAGCACTTTGGCGCCCGATTCCTGTTTGATGTCGTAAGCCGGCTCATCCTTACTGGCGTTGCGCTTTACTTTGGCACCTTTTATCGTTTTGGTAACCGGCTCGGTATGTTTCTTTTCTATTTTGCCTTCGGCTTCGCCGTTGCTCCAGTTCCAGTGTACTGTGTCTCCTTTTTTCATGGTGTGCTATTTGAAATATCACCCGGGCGATAGCGAAAGACGGCACGCACGATAGGTAGGCGCACCATGCTTTGCTACCGCGATGGATGATGTGTAGATAATAGCAAAAGGGTTGCCAAAAGTCTATTTAGCAGCTATCAGCTTTTCAAGTTGGTCTTTTAAAGCTGCATCGCCGGGGCGTTTGGCGTTATCGTCTACTATGCGCCCCTGCTTATCAACCAGCACATAATGCGGTATGCCGCTTATCTTAAATTTGTCAGACATGGCGCCAAAACCTTTGTTGTCAACAAAAAAATGTTCGCCGTCAATTTCCATTTCGGCAATGGCGGCTTTCCATAATTTTTCTTCGCATTGCACACCCAGGTAAACAAAAACTATGTCTTTACCGTCCAATGTTTTTTTAAGTTTCTTTGAGTTTGGCATTTCGGCACGGCATGGGGCGCACCAGGTGGCCCAAAAATCAACGTACACCACTTTGCCCGGGTATTTGGCTATGATATTACTAAACACGCTGTCGGCGGCTGATTTTGGGGTATTGTTTATCTGTGCCGTTACCGGGATCTTAAAGTTTTCCAGGCGATCAACCTGCTCATTATAAGCGGCAATAAGACTTTTGCGAATACCCGCATCTGTAGTATTAGCCTTATACTTGTCTAAAAATGTTTTTGCATACTCAACAGCACCTGCTGTTATCAGGCTGTGCATGGCTTGGCTTAACAACACATCCTTTTTAAGGCCGGGTTTTTCTTTAAAATACATCTCTAACACTTTGCCAACCGCGTATGATTTTCCAAAGTTTTTTTTGTTGATGTGATTAGCATAACCGTACAAAAATTCGCCATAGCCAGATGATACAATGGCGTCGATATTATTAAAATCAGCCTCGCTAATAAAATCATAATAACCATCTGGCAGGCTATACTCGTTGATATCTATTTTATTCATCATTGGATGTATAAACGCGTACCGGGCCACATCCGAAAAATAATCGTACTTTAAATTCATTGCGGCCCACTTAGCAAAGGCAGGGCTTAACTTATTCGCTTTTAAATAGGCCGTTAAAAAAATATGCTCTTTTGCGTACAATGCTGCTAAAAACTTTTTACAATCTTCAGGCTCCTTATCCTTTTGGGCCTGGCGGATAAGTTCAAAACGATTTTCCCTGTTGCCACGATAACCTAAGCCAGCGTCAGCAAAAAACGCGTTCTGATAAGCGCGATAGTCGCGATTAGCCTGTGCGCCATCGCCACTAAAAATTGGCGACGAATGGTAATTGTCCGCATCAAAGTCAAGCTTCATGTGCTCGCCGGGGGCAACTAAAATCACTTGTATATTACTATTGTATTGCAGCATTACATCCTGCATGGCCGTTTTTAGAAATGCTATGCGGTAAGTACCATCGCTTTTTATTTTACCACGATAGGTTATCTGCTCATGAAATAAAACATGGTCAATAATAATATTAACCGAATTGGCATCAGGATACTTTTCAAAATTGGCAACCTTGCCGGTGATGTAAACAGAATCTGTTTTTAGCGCTTTTTGCGCGTTAACGGTAAAAGCGCATAACAGCGCCATCATAGTGATTAAGGTTTTCATGTATTAGATTTTGGTTAATGCCTACATCCCCGTAGGGGATATAAACACAACATAAACGTAACAACTATTGGCAAGGTATTTTTATACCTGTTAAATAATGTTAAACAATACCTAAGGGTTACTACTTGCCGGTAAGTATTTTTCTAACCGCGGGGTTAACAGCCTTAGGGTCTAAGCCATCGGCAATTTTCAGGTATTTGTTAGCGCTGTCTTTTTGGGCAAAGTAGCTGTACGCACCTGCAAGCTGCGCTACTATTACCACGTTAGCAGGCTCTATTTTGTGCGCATCATAAAGCGCCATTATAGCCGCGTTTAAATAATGTTGTTCTTTAGTTGCAAAAAAGGTGTTGCCATAACTGGTTGACATATCCTGCAACAGCCTAACATTACCGGGTTTAAGTTTTGCCGATTTTTCGAAATACGGCAACGACTCTTTAAACTTACCCTGCATACCCAACACATTACCCAGGCCCCAATAAACACCGGCATTTAAACTATCAAGTAACCATGCCTGGTTAAAGCGCATAATGGCGGTGTCGGCCTTTTTAGCGTAAACATACTGCCAGCCCATTTTAACATACTTTTCGGCCGCCTCTTTGCGGCCCATGGTTTTGTCAGACTCGGCAATAAATTTCTTATCAAAACCAATTTGCTCTTCGCATTTTTTAACGCCGCCAAACAGGGGTAGTTTGTTAATATCTTCTGTACATGGTTGCTTTTGCCCGCAACTTATCATAGCGGTACATATTATAACACTTAGCAATATTGGTTTTAAATATTTTATCATGTGCCTAAGGTAATGTTTTGTTGCAGATATTTACAAAGCGTTTGCTAAGAAGGGTGTCATACTGAGGCACTGGAAGGGTGAGCGCAGAGGCCTTTACACACATGCTTCGAGGGCCTCAGCATGACACCTGTTGTACAAGAAAAAATCTTAAACATTCACCCGTCTTGTCATCCTGAGGAACGAAGTATCTGTAAACCATGCCTACGCCGCCCGGCAGATTCTTCGCTATGCTCAGAATGACAAAAAGGGCTTAAACAAAAAGAGACGCGAAGTATCGCGTCTCTCTATATTATATTTTTTGTGTCACGGCAGATTTCCTGACAGAGTAACTTCGGTTTACGAACAGAAAACGCCGCTAAATTTGGAGTGTCTCTCTTTATAATCAGAATTTATATACTAGCTATCAATCTCTTTAATTCTTTATCTGAGATTGCTTCAGTTTCTGATTTGTCATAAATAGATATCAAATTAACCGTTATCTCTTCATCTATTAGTTCGACATTGGCAATTAGATCGGTTTCAAGGTGTGTTATCACTCTGGCGCCCCCACTTTTTCCTTTTCCTTTACTTGATATTTTTAGCCTGATCTTAAAAGCATTACTACCTAATGGGGTGCCTAATTGAGGATTTGCTAACAACTGCTGTTCCAGTGCAGCCAAATCGTTACCAAGCGATTTATACTTTTTCAGTAACGGCTTGGCTTCCTTTTTAAAATTGGCAGTAACTCTAATTACCGCCTTCACTTAAAAAATCTGATAAAGTTTGCAGCTTCTCCCCATTTTTCCTACTCTCCTTAACTTCATTAAGCCCATGGCGGATACCAGTTAAAATCGCCAATTTTTTACTTAGCTTTTTATATTTGGCATTGATATCTTCCCATGTTTTAACGGGCACTAAAACACTTGTTTTATGCCCGTTATCATCAATGATGTATTTTACTGCTGATGACATATCTTTTTCTTTATGCTAATTTACGAAAATAATCTATTAAGCTCTAAACAAAAAAGGGAACGAAGGATCTGTACGCCATGCCTACGCCACCCGGTAGATTCGTCACATGGCTAGGCGCTTCACGCACAAGGCTTGCCCCGGCTCAATCGCCGCCGGTTGGCTGTTACTTTTCCTTGATGAAAAGTAACCAAAAATCAAGTCAGCCGCAATGCTTCCTTTGCCGCACAAGGCCTTTGCCCTGCAAAGCCGATAAAACCACGGGGCCGCACTTCCTTTGCGCCGCTTCGCTCGCACCGGCCTACGCTTCAGCAAATGAAGTGAATGCCCCCTGCCACCGCACAGGCCTGCTTGTTTTACCGTCTTTCGCCCGGAAGCTCCACGGCTGACGGGTCGGTGACAAGGCCAAAATCTCCCTATTAATGCCCTGAAACTGGTCGAAGTTTTCAACTTCGTCCTACAATGTCGCAAGTTTTCAACTTGCTTTGCAGGCTGTACACGCAAGCAGAATGCTTGCTTCGTTTTGGGTCGATTTACGCTGTCGCTAAACTTTGACCAGAGAGGGGGGAGCTGTACTAAATTGGAGAAATAAAATCCTTATATTTAAAATCCTAAATTAAACTACTATGGTTCAACCTTATATAGACCAAATCAAGACTTTCATAGAAGACTTTAAATCGTTAAATCTGGAATCATTCATTTCTAACCAATTTCCAGACATCACGGACTTAAAAAATCTCCATTTTAGTAAATTTTCTGCTGCAGAATTTATAACGTTATCAAGGCAATTCTTTGAACAACTGGAAAACGAAATAGACAATGGAAACGGATTGATTTTGCCGTTATATTTTTCTAATCCAGAATATGGACAATCTGACTTGGCTGGCCAAATAAATAGTTTTCTCTCTAATGTAAAGTCAAATCAAGTTAATAACGCAGAAACTATATTGCTATGGCTTGTTACTTACCAGTTGCAAAATGGATTTTACAATAAATCTCAATATAAATTACACCCAGTAAATGTTAATGAGATAAAAAAATCTCAAGTCTTAATAGATTTGGAGACAGAAAGTCTGCAAAACTTAAGAAGCAGCTATCAAGCCTTTATAGAGTCTTTAGAATATGAAAAAAATCAGCTGAACATTTTCAAGGCTCAAAAGGAAAACGAATTGTCCCAGATAACTTCAAATTTAGAAACGTCAAATTCGCATACTAATACAATTCAAAATCTACTTAATACTGCATCTCAGGCTCACGTGCGTATAGAGTCAATACTAGCCGAAGTCACAAAACAGAACACCAAGGTACAGGAAACGGCCCTCGATATGGAGAAATCAGTTACAAAAGCCAAAACTGATTTTTCTACTTTACTAAATTCTTTGACTGAAACAGAGACGAAATACTTGAATCTTTATAGCGATTTTGAGGAAAAATTGGAAATCGTTGAAAATAAATACAAATATTTTGTAGAGAGAAATAATTATTTAGACGAACTAATAGGTCGCGAAGTCGGCGCGTCTTTGTTCGAAACTTTTAAGCAAAGGAAAACAGAATTGAGCCAGCCTTTGCAATACTGGCGTTTAGCAATATTCTCAATGACTATAGTGACCGTTGTTGGGATATTTGCAATATTTACAAATTTCTTCGGTTTAGCATCAAGTTCACACCCTGGAATTTTGGATTGGCAAATGATTGTTATCAACACTATAAAATCTTCACCGTTTATCTTTTTGCTTTATTACACCGTTTCTCAGTATAATAAAGAGAGAAATTTCCAAGAAGAATATGCCTTTAAATCGGCGGTCGCGCTGACAATAAATGCTTATGCGAATGTATTGGTTGATACTAAAGCTAAAGACGAACTTATTTTAAAGGCT
>JAZKET010000133.1:16554-32932 GCA_040386815.1 Bacteroidota bacterium
AAGGCTGTTTTTGGGATATATAGAAGCCCGATATATAGTAAAATAAAAGCCAATAAAGAAGTGAATTCTATTTTAGATTTGTTAAAAGAGGGGTTAGATAAAGCTTCTGAAGTGATATCCAAAAAACAAATATAGTCGCCTTCCAAAAATCCGTATATGCTGAAATATTTAGACGTTGATTCAGGGTACATTAGTTGGAAAATAGATCTTGATTTTCCAGAAAAAATTTTACTCAAATCAATAAAGGGACATTATATCCTAAACCCTTATAAGTTTTCTAACGCTTATTTTGCCAGCGGATTTATAATTGGAACTCCAACTTTGCTCGGGAAAAATTGCCACATTACAACTAAGGGATTATTACTTGCCTATGAAAGCCAAAATGAGATTACTGCTGCTGTGCTCTATGATCAACTTACCGAATTATTAAGATATATCAGATTTGAAAGTAAGCAAGTTGAGATACAACCATTTTCAGCGATTTCTTCAATTGGATGGGGTACGGCCATAGAAAAGGGAATTAGAGATATTCCTAAAGTTCTTACAATGGGTATCAGGTCGACTTATTATCATAAAATGGTTACTATAAATCATTTAACTGAGGCAGATCGTAATATTTTTAGAAAGAAAACTATCCCTGTATTTGAAGAAATATTGCTTGACGCTTATAATGCGTCGATATACAATGAATATAACAAAGTTTTGTTGTTTTCAGCAATTGCAGTTGAGTCATTGTTAGGAAATACCTATCATAGAATCTACGAGCGAAAAAGAAGACTTAAAAAAGGAAATGCAGATTTAAGAATAAAAACATTTAACGGTACCACTAAAGATCCCGTGTGGGAATATTTAGCAGAGAGAACAGATTTCAAAAAGCTTCTACATACTGCGCCATTATATTTAATCAATCGCTCAATACTTTTAGAAGACGAATCACTTTATAGAAGACTGATAAAACTTTATAATACTAGAAATAAAATAGTGCATTGGGGTGCGCCATTAGTTCACAATGAAGACCAGCTTTTACCATTAAATTCAGATGGTGCTTCACAAAGTCTCGACATAGCAATTAGCGTTTTTAATTGGTTAGGGATTGATAGATATAATTTTATAAGAGAAAAGGGATTTGTAAAATTGAAATAGTGATTGCAAATCAACGCGGCACTCATGCCCCATGTGCCTGTCTACAATACCCCTGCGTTAAGGATTGCAGCGGATACCGGCCTTGCGCCTAATGCCTGTCGCCGTATGAGCGGAAAGCCTGGCCCGCTTCTATCAGCGGGAAACGCCAACAATGGTTTACCGAAAAACAAAGTATTATTTCAAACTACAGCATGTCATTTCGAACCGAGGAACGAGGGAGAAATCTTATACATCGTGCCTGTCGCACGTATAAGATTCCTCGTCGCGCCACTCCGCACAGCCCCGCCCTGCTCTGTCGGAATGACATGGTGGGCTAACACATGTAATCATCCTAATATCCATCAAATCCTAAAAATCCTGGTCAATCTTAGTTAAACGCATCCCCATTTCTTACCTCGGTAAGCTTTACATGCCCGGCCAGTTGTTCGGGGTAAAACAGGGCGTCGCGCAGTTGTTTTTTGGCGAATAGCTGCAGTTGGTCGCCATTATGCGGCGAGTTGGCTTGCGAGGCGTTGCCGTAGCTCACCAACACCTTGGCCTTTACCTTGTCGCCAAACTCAAGGACACCCACGTACGAGTCGCCGCTGGCAACAACGGCCCGGGTTGGGCTAAGCCGCTGCGCTGATGCCACACGGAAAATGCCGGCAAAGTCGCCGGCGCCGTTGGCGGGCAGGTCATAGTTGCCGCGCTTAACATGGAGGTAGTCGCCCCAGGGCGTATCCAACGTGCCGAAGTTTTTCTTAACATCAGTCGCGGCTTTTTCTAATGCTGTAAGGGCGGCCTTTATATCGGCTATGCCTTTGGGCGTTTCCATAGGGCGGTTGCGGTCCCACGGCGTGGCGTAATTGAATTTGCCAAGATTCTCAACCCAGCGGGCAAACAGTATGGTGCCACGGCTGTCGTTGTTGGCGCTGCGGTCCCATTTAGCCAACACAGCCTTGCTCTCCTGCAATATCTCCGCCGACTTGCCATCAATAGCGGCCAGCAGGTCGTCCAGCACGCGGCTGGTCATTTCAATATGCGTATTGTGCTTAAAGGTTAACAGCTCGTCATAAGTTATCTTCTTATTCCCCATCAACATTCCCACCGAGCCATGCGTACGCAGCGACATGTCGTCGGGCGCTATGTAGGCCGGGTATTTTTGCTTGTCCAGTTCGCGCGGCAGGGTGACCGTCCATGGTGGGTCGTTGGTGTTTTGCAGCCAGCCGCTGGTTGGGTTCTTTAGCTTGGGCAGCTCGTCATAGGTAAGGTAGCTTTGCCAAATATCTTTAGACGATTCAGACTTGATCACCTTGTTCCAATCGGCAAACGTGCCGTAGGGGCGTTTGGGCACCTCGCCGTTAAATATGTAAAAGATGTTACCTGCCTTATCGGCATAGGTGATGTTCCAAAAGGGAATTTGCTGCATCTTCACCGCTGCCTCAAATTGCGCGAAGTTGTCGGCATTAGCCATGCGCCACCATTGCTGCAACGCGTTGGGGCTGTGCGCGCCGGCTGTTTTGATACAAATAGCCTTGTTTTTACCGCTACCAAATACCGCCCCAAAAGCTGATTCAACGCAAACAAAGGGCTTGGCTTTCAGGCTACCATCGGCTTGTTTTACCATTAGCGTATCCGGTCGGTCTTTAAACTTTACCACTTTGCCGTCCAGTATATAGCCACCGTCTTTTAAGGTGAGCTCGAAAGAGTCGGCATTGTCGAGGGTGTTGTTGGTGTGTGTCCAGCCCAGGTTTTGGTTAAAGCCAATGCCTATGCCCGGCATGCCCACCAGGTTAGCGCCATAGATCAGTTTCCCATTCAAATTCAAGCCCGACTCAAACCAGGTGAACTCGCCACCCCAGGGCAGGTGCGGATTCTGCACCAGCATAGCCTTGCCACTTGCCGACTTCTTTGGCCCTATAGCCATAGCGTTCGATCCCAGATCTGTCCAGCGGGATATCATGTCCAGCTCGCCCCCGCCGGTAAAGCGGGTAACAAAAACGAACAGGCTGTGCATATTAATATCATAGACGCTAAGAGGTAGCACCACTTTCAGGTTGGCGTCAATAGCTTCGGGGTGAGCCTTTGCATAGGCGTTCATACCCGACGCGAAAGAGGTAAGCATTTGCTTAACCTGCGGCGTTTGCAGCTTGCCGTTCTCTTTGGCTATGTTAGGAAAGTTAAGGATGCGAATGGCCCTGTCGGTACCTTCGTACTGCGCTCCCCAATACTCGGCAGCCTTACCGCGCGATTGGCCGTACAGTTTCAGTATCAGGTTAGCGTGCGCCTGCATTTGCGCCCAGCCTTGTGCAAAAAACAGTTCGCTTTCGGTTTTAGCAGTGATGTGAGGTACGCCCCATTCGTCCCATTCTATTTTTGTTTGCGCTTGCGATGGTTGGATGCTTAATGCCGAAGCTAATAAGCCTAATAGGATAAGGCGTTTCATGATTAAAGGAATTGGTTATTGCGAAGATAGTGAATTTGGGGGGAATGGTTTAGCTCAACGCTGATTTTATTCGTCGCCTGTCAAGCCCTTCACGCACGTGGATTGCCCCAAGCCAGCACAGTATGCAGCGGCTTACCGGTGCTCCATCATCCAATAATGATCAATTTACATCCAATAATGAGCTGTATTTTATCAGTTTTGCAACGCTTTATTGGCCGATTGTTGATGCAAGTTCAAAAAACTACAAAGTTTTTGTGCGGATTGTACCCTGTTTTACAACCAGCGCACCCCGGAAAAATCAAGATTTTTATAGAAAAATGCCGGACTTTTTTGCACATCCCTGCACGACAAAAACAACAAAAATAAGGTGAAGTAGCTAAAATAACAGCCAATTTTCAAAGAAATTGAGGGAAACGGCAAAAGGAGTTGTTTTGTAAGTGGTTGATTACGAGATTATTGATCAAAAATCTTGTTTCATTTTGTTTCACTCAAAAATCACAAAGTATTATAAATCAATTAATTAAGCCGAAATGTTGTTTCACTTGTTTCATCTGTTTCACATCCCCATGAAACAGAACAGCGTTGAGATCTGCCAGAACAGGCTACTACTTCACCCCCTGCTTACCACCCGCCGATGCCATAGCCAATCGGCCATTATACATACCGCCGGCTTCAACCAGCAGGGTGCCGGTTTCAATGTCCCCGGTAATCTTCCCACTCCCCTTAATCTCCAGCGACTCGACATGGATATTGCCGTTAACGGTGCCGTAAACTATTAGTTCTTTGGTGGTTACGTTGCCTTTTATCAGGCCTTTTTCGCCTAATATCAAACCTTCGGTAATGTCTACATCGCCGGTAATATGGCCGTCAATGCGGGCAACTGCCGGGGCCTTTACATTGCCCGATATGGTGCTACCCTCGCTAATAAGGGTCGAAATGGCTTGCTGGTCAAGCGCTACTTTATCCTTTTTTGAAAAAACACCCATGGTAGATATTGAGGTTCGGCTATTAGTTATTAAGCGTTAAAAATTTGGCTGGGTTTACCGGGCGGCCGTTTTGTCTTACTTCGTAATGCAGGTGAGGTCCTGTCGAGCGACCGGTTGAGCCTATTTCGCCCACCTTATCACCTACTTTTATTCTTTGGCCCTCTTTAACGGTAATTTTTGATAAGTGGCCATAAAGTGTTTCGTAACCATTGGTATGCGCAACACGCACACAATTGCCATAGCCACCACTCCAGCCTGCCGATACTACACGCCCGTTAGCTGTAACACGTGCGTTATCGCCGCGTTTGCCGGTAAAGTCTAAGCCCGGATGAAACTCTGCATGTCCACTACTAAACGGGTCGCTGCGGAAACCAAAACGAGAGGTCATTGAACTTACCCGCGGGTAACCCATTGGCGTAAAGCCAACAGCGCTAACCAGACTGGTTAAGTAATCATTATAAGCCATATAAACCTCTTTTTCAGAAAGTTTAGTATCACCATTAGCATCGCCGCCGCCTACAGCTTTGGTCGAAAAACCTTTAAGGCCACGTTTTCTTAAATAATCGTTTACGTGTTTTAACTTTTCTTCAATAGCCTGTATATAGCTTTGGGCCGAGTTTTTTTCGGCTTGTGCCAATAAAGCTGCCGGTATTTGTCCTTTAAGGTGTACTATCTGGCTTAACAAAGCCGCGCGCTCCTGCTCTTGCTGCTTAACGCTGTTGCGCAATAATACAATAGCACCCACCAAAAGAGCTATAACACCAAACAAAGAAAGGGCATAATATTTTAAGTTTACAATGTGCTTTGTACGTACTTGTATGGTCTTAGCACTCTGTTTATTTTTACTCAAAATAACAATAGTACTAACGTCTTTAGGGTTAACTTTCATTTACTTAAATGAGTAATTAGGGTTTGCAATTTAAAAAAAGGCGCCAACAAATCAATATTAATTTTAAACAAATTAACATTTTGATTGTATAGCGCATTGTCAACAATGTGACATTATTACGATTTATAAAACATTACTGTTACGTATTTATTATTTTTGTGAACAAATTTTTGAAAACGACACATTTATGATGTACCCTGAATATTTAGTAACCCCAATGCGCGAAGAACTTACCCGCGTTGGTTTTGAAGAGTTAAAAGATGCAGACGCCGTTAAACAAGCTGTTGAGAGCGATGGAACTGTATTTGTAGTGGTAAACTCTGTATGCGGCTGCGCGGCTGCTAACGCGCGCCCTGCTGCACGCATGGCCAGCCAAAACGGCAAGCATCCTGATAAATTGGTTACCGTATTTGCCGGTATGGAAAAAGAAGCTGTAGACGCCGCTCGTAACTATATGTTGCCTTACCCTCCGTCATCACCTGCTATGGCATTGTTTAAAGATGGCAAATTGGTGCACATGATAGAGCGTCATCAAATTGAGGGCCGCCCCGCGCAAATGATTGCTGACAACCTGATTGGCGCGTTTGAGCAGTATTGCTAATTTAGTGATCAGAGGTTGGTGTTAGTCACCATTCAAATAAATAAAAAAGACCGTTGTGTTTAGCAACGGTCTTTTTTTATTTGATGATTACTTGTACGTAATTTATAGGTTAAACGGAATTATCACCTTAAAGCTAATATTACGCCCCATATTAAAAATGCCCGGCTGCACCCCATTGCCCGGGTTTTCGTTATCAAAATATTTTAACCTGCTCATGTTTGATTGATAATTGATGTTGGTTAGGTTGGTACCTTCAACAAATAGTTCAATAACTTTTTTACCCGCAGCATTTACCAGGTTGCCGCCTATACCTGCACTTATTAAATTATATCCGGCTGTATAGGTTTCGGTTCTGTACGCAGATAAAAAGCGGTTTTGTGCACCAAAGTGGTCTAAACCAACAAAGGCGTAAATGTTTTTAACTTTTGCTATTCCTTTGGCAAAGGTGCCACGCAATTCGTGGTGCGAGTGTAGCGGGGGTATAAAGGGAAGGTATCTCAAACTGTCGGCAACCGGGCCGCCGTTGCCCAGGTTTTTACCGTAAGTTAATGCAATAGTGTTTTCTATGTGCAGCCATGATATAGGGTGTATATCCAGATTAGCCTCGCCGCCATAAATGCGTGCTTTGCTTTGGTGGTAAGCGAAGATAGTGTACGATGGATATGCTGGATTAACCGCCGGGCTGCCATCAGCGTTTAGTACCTGTTGCTGGTAGATATAGTTTTGCAAGTTATTATTAAACAATTCGGCGCTAATGGAAACGTCTGGCAGCGTAATGAAGGCCCCAATATCCTGTTGGAAACTAAACTCGGGTTTAAAGTCAGCATTACCCATCAGGTAGGTTTGCCCACCGGCATTTGGCCCATTGGCAGATAGCTCGGCAATGCTTGGCGCCCTAAATCCACGAGAGATGTTTGCCTTCAACAAAAACTGATCAGAGAAATTATAGGTGGCCCCAAAGCTGCCAGAAAAGCCTGTAAAGATCTTATTTAAAGCATCAAATTGTTTGATAATACCTGCACTGTTTACGTCATTTCCTGCATAGATTTGTGGATATTTTGCACTTAATGTGTCAACGTAGGCTGCTTGTCCATTAAAGTTTCGGCGGTCATATCTCGCCCCGGCAGATATGTCGAGCTTACCAACGGTTTTTTTGATAACCGCAAACGGACCGATGTCAAACTGGTGATAAGCCGGTATCGGGAAGTCGGTTGCACTACCATTAGCATTGTTTTGGTATTGGCCGTTTATGCCAAAGGTGGTTTCAAAGCCGTCGCCAAAAGTTTGATTATATTTAAAGTCATATGTATAGGTAGCCAGTTTAAGGTTCAGGCCTGGTATTTCGGCATCTTCCGGGTGGGTAAATTCGCGGCGGTGGCTAAGCTGGTAGCCCAGGTTTACAAATAGGTTAGCGCCATTATTCAGAATAAAGTTACTGTTATTATATATGCGATATAGCTGTACCCGCTGGCTTAGTACAGGTATGCTATAGGAATTAAGCATATTATCAGGAACTGTTTGCCTGAACGCATCATCCTCTGTTAGCTGACGGGTGAATTTGCGCGACACAGAATCGCGGCTACCATCGGGTATAGCTTGCTTGTTGTCATATAACGACGCATTGAAATAAGAGTATCCCCAGGCTTTGTTAAGGCCTAACATCAGCCGGGCATCGCGCTCTTTAAAGCCCGTGGCATATACACGTCCGTCATGATTATTTTGGTAAGCTTTAGCATCTTTTGTTGACGCAATTGCAGCCCAAACCAAACCCCGGTTATTGCCGTGTACCCGCAGCGAATTATTAAAAAGCCCCTGGTTAGTGCCGTAAATAGACATCACCGACCCGGATACGGTGCCGTCGGGCACCGGTTGCGGCGATATCAGGTTTACCACCCCACCAATAGCGTCCGATCCGTAGGTTAAACTCGCGGGCCCTTTAATTACTTCCACACGGTCTACACTATTTTGGTCAACCTCTATGCCGTGCTCATCGCCCCATTGCTGGCCTTCCTGACGTATACCATCCATTAGAGTTACCACACGGTTATAGCCTAAACCACGTATAAAAGGTTTTGATACGTTTGGACCGGTTGTTACTGCGCTTACGCCGGGCAGATTGGCAATGGCATCTATGATATTACCCGCTCCCGCTCTTTCGTTAATAAAGGCTTTACCTACGGCAGCCATGGGTATGGGGCTTCGTTTTAATTCGGTAGCGCGGCTAACGCCGGTAATTATTACCTCGCCGGCTTCAATAGATGAGGCTTGTAGTTGTACATTAAGCTCGGTTGTTTTAGTAAAATCAACCCTTTGTGTAAAGCTTGAATAGCCAACATAACTAACTTGTACCACATAAGTACCTTTTGATATGTGGCTCAAAGTATACCGCCCGCTGGCATCAGTAACTGTACCGGTTTTTAGGTCGGGTATTGTTACGGTGGCGCCTATAATAGGTGTACCGTCTTTTTTGTCTGTCACCGTACCTGTGATAGTGCCCTGAGCGTTACCGGCCGCATAGCTATATGTATTATACGCCAGCATTATTAGCAGCATGGCGAAAAATCTGATCGAAAATTTCATCGCAAATAATATTAAAACAAATGCTTGTCATTTCAATAACAGCATCGTTCTTGTATCCAAAAAATGTAAAGATTAACGGCTAAATAGCCATCAAGTAGAAGGTAAGCATTATGCTAAAAAAGGAGGTGCCCGCCCGGCTGACAATACCGGCCTAATGCTTACAAAATTGTAGCTGTAAACGCGGTAAAAATGCTTTGTAACAATGTTAAGACTAAGGGAGGCATTGGTGGAAATTACAGCATCAAGATGATGCATTACGTCGCAGGCCGAACATTTTTCCTGAACTATAGGCCCGTTTTGATGATTAAAATGACGGTGTGTTTTTGACGCGCAACTGGTTATAATTTTATGCTGATGGCTGTAAACGGTATATTGTCCTGCTATAAAGCAGAATAAAACCAGCCAGGCGTAAAAAATATTTGCTTTGCTTTTTTTCAAAATCAGCAACAGTTTTAATTTACTATAACGTAAAATTAACTATTAAGTGTTAATTATACACAGATGTAAATTGGCATTGTAGTTTTTTGTAGATGAAACAGCATGTGCATACGTGTATATTTGCTGCCATGAAACCCGCAGAAATTAATAAGAAATGGAGCGAACTACAGGGGCGCATAGCACAGGATTTTGATAGCGATATACCTGATGTTAAAGTGATGCTGTTTTTGATAGGCGTGCAGGAGCTGGGGCAGGGGCCGCGCAAATTTAGTAAGCGCCAAAAAGAAGAGCTGATGCACATTGCCACTTGCAAGCTTTTAAGCCTGATAGGTTTTTATGAATTGGAAGGTGTAGATCAGGATGGCTGGCCGCATTGGAAATTGGTGAAAACTATACCGAATTACGCATTATTAGAGCAAGAAATGCTGATGAAATCGCTTATAATTAGCTATTTTGACGAAGAAATTAACAGATAATTATATGAAGAAGCTTTTTGCCCTTATCTTTTTATTATCCACGTTTGCAGCCTTTGCCAAGCCGCCTAAAAATCAGTACGTAAAAATAAGCACTGTTTATGGCGATTGCATCATTCGCCTGTATAATGAAACGCCTAAGCATCGCGATAACTTTGTTAAGCTAACCAAGGCTGGCTTTTATAACGGCACGATGTTTCACAGGGTGATTCAAAACTTTATGATCCAGGGTGGCGACCCGGATTCGCGCGATACCAGTAAGAACAAAACCGGTAAAGAGTTAGGTAACGGTGATGTTAAGTACACTATCCCGGCCGAGTTTAGAGACAGTATTTTCCATAAGCGTGGCGTGCTTGCCGCCGCGCGCGATAACAATCCCGAAAAGGCATCAAGTGGTTGCCAGTTTTACATTGTGGAAGGTAAGCGCTTTACGGATGAAGATCTGGATAAAATGATTGAAACCCGACTGCAGGGCCGCGCTATTCCGGCATCGCAACGCGAAATTTATAAAACTGTTGGCGGTGTGCCGCATCTTGATCAGGGTTACACCGTTTATGGCGAGGTTGTAACCGGCATTGATATGGTCGATCGTATTGCTGCTGTTAAAAAAGATCCACGAGACCGACCATTACAGAACGTGTCAATGACTGTAACGTTATTAAAGAAAGGCGATTGCAAAACGCTGGATAAGTTGCTGGGACTTTAATCATATCGTATTTCGGATGTTCGATTTCGAATTTATTGAACCTCTGATATTTGTCAATCATTGAAGCACCCCTTGAAAAATTATAAATAAAGTAAATCCGATATTGCACATCCGAAATCCGAAATGAAAATTATTACCTATAATGTAAACGGAATCCGTTCCGCAATAAATAAAGGCTGGTTAGCCTGGCTGCAAGCTACCGATGCAGATGTGGTTTGCCTGCAAGAGATAAAGGCCACGCCTGAAGTATTAACCGACCTGCACCTTGTAGAAGCCTTAGGCTACCAACACTACTGGTTCCCGGCAGAAAAAAAGGGCTATAGCGGCACTGCCATTCTTACTAAACGTACACCTAACCATGTAGAGTACGGCTGCGGTATACCTGATTTTGATCGCGAGGGCCGCAATATTCGTGTTGATTTTGACGAGGTATCGGTAATGAGTGTTTATTTTCCTTCGGGATCAAGCGGCGAAGACAGGCAGGCTTTTAAGTTTCGGTTTTTAGATGAGTTTGGTAAGTATCTTGCGTTATTGAAAGTTGAGCACTCTAAATTAGTTGTTTGTGGGGACTATAACATTTGCCACCAAGCGATAGACATCCACAACCCAAAATCAAACGCCAACTCATCGGGCTTTTTACCAGAAGAGCGCGAATGGATGGAGAACTTTATTGAGTCGGGTTATATAGATACTTTCAGGCATTTAAACAAAGAGCCGCATAATTATACGTGGTGGAGTTTCCGTGCCAATGCCCGCGCCAAAAACCTGGGTTGGCGCATTGATTATACTATGGCAAGTAAAGGGCTGGAGGATAACATTAAACGTGTAGCGATACTGCCTGAAGCAAGGCATTCTGACCATTGCCCGGTGTTGCTGGAGTTGGCTTTTTAGCGATAAGCCCTAGTTTTGACAACTTTTAAAAAGTTGTCAAAACTTCGATTTAATTCAATGGCAAAAACCGAGCATTATTACACCCAGTTTGAAGCAGGTCATTTCTATCATATCTACAATCGTACGGTGGATAAACAACCTATGTTCAAAAATGACGGCAATTATGAATTTTTTTTGACGAGATATGGCGAGTATTTATCTCCTGTAATTGATACGTATGCTTATTGTTTATTGGGAAATCATTTTCACTTATTAATTCGCGTAAAGGAGGATTTGGAAGTCCAAAGCAGTGGTGATAGAAATGTAGTCCACGATAAAGTGAGCCATCAGTTCCAGAAGTTTTTTCAATCCTATGCCCTTGCTTTTAACAAACAGCAAGACAGGGTAGGAACGTTATTTCAAACACCATTTAAAAGGGCCATGGTAACCGATGATACTTATCTTATCCAACTGGTTTATTATATCCACGATAATCCGCAACAACATGGTTTGATTGATAATTTCCGGGAATGGAAATGGAGTTCTTATAAGAGTATGTTATCAGATAAACTAAGCCGATTAAAAAAACAAGAAGTATTGAATTGGTTTGGCGGTAAAGATGCATACCAAACTTACCATCATCAACTTCATAAATATTTAGCGGATAGGAAGTTTGATGAATCTCTTATAGAGCACTAGTTTTGACAACTTTTTAAAAGTTGTCAAAACTTCGGACTACAAAGCCAGCTCCACACCCGGGTCCCAAAAAACCTTATCAAAATCCTGTATCTGGTCTTTTACAACCTTTACGCCCTCGCTTTCTAAAAGCTGCGCCATGGTCTCGCCGCCAAAATGCGCGGCGGCGGTTAGTTGGCCCAAGCGATTAACCACCCTGTGTGCAGGTACCGGCGGTTTAGCTGATCCGGCCACCTGCATAGCATAACCTACAACCCTCGATGATCGTTTAGCGCCCAAATAATTCGCGATAGCGCCATAAGATGTTACCCTGCCGGCAGGTATCTGGCGGGCCACATCGTACACGTTATCGAAAAAATTATAATCGGCCATTGCAGATCAATTATTCAAACGAGAACTTGATGTAATTGATGTTCTTGTTATCCTTTAGGTATTTCTTTTCGTAGTAGGTTTTAATAGATAACACTTCGTCGGCATATTCAGACTTATATAAGTCGGCCGTGTTAACGTGTTCTTTCAATTTTAGCTCCTTCACCTTTTCAGCAGTGTATTCATAAAAACCGTCATTGTCGGTTTTTAAGTTGATAAAGCCACCCGGTTTAAGCACTTCCTGATACATATTTAAAAACCGTGGCGATGTTAATCGCTTTTTTTCGCGGCTCAATTGTGGCTGCGGGTCAGGGAAGGTTATCCAGATCTCGTCTACTTCGCCGGCTGCAAAAAACTCTGTTAGCGTTTCAATTTGCATCCTGATAAAGGCCACATTGTTTACACCGTCTTCAATAGCGGTTTTTGCCCCGCGCCAAATGCGGTTACCTTTATAATCTATCCCAATAAAGTTTTTATCCGGGAATAATCTTGCCAGGTTAACGGTATACTCACCCTTGCCGCAGGCCAGTTCAAGCACCACCGGATTATCATTTTTAAAAAAGCTTTTGCTCCACTGGCCTTTGTACGGCTTGCCTGCATCCAGCTGTAATACGTTGCTAAATGTCTCTATTTCGGCAAAGCGTCTTAGTTTGTCTTTTCCCACTGTAATCTAAAAAGAGTTTGTCATTGCGAGCGTAGCGTGGCGATCGCACGCAGAAAAGTTCGCGATTGCTTCGTACCTCGCAATGACAAGAAATATTATTAATTATTATCTACTTTATTCCGTAATGATCAGCCATCAATCCCTCAAAAATACCACCCGGCAATGCTTTCTTTAACGTAACTGCAATGGTTTGGCCAATGGCGCCTACCAAATATTGGTGGGCCGGGCTGCTTTTGCCTACAATTTTAACCAGCTGATTGCCTATCGCAATTGGGTCGGCACCGGCGTTTTCGTCTTTTTCGATGCTTGCAACGGCCGTTTCATAATTTGCTTTTAGCGTAGCGTTATCAACCGTAAACGGTATCACCTCGCGGCTGCCGGTAAACTCGGTTTTAAAATCGCCGGGGTTAATGGTGGTTAGTTTAATGCCTGTTTTACGCAGCTCCATACGCATGCTTTCGGTGTAACCCTCAACAGCGTATTTTGACGCCACATACATGCTTTGGTAAGGTAAGCCAAACAGCCCTGCTAACGAGCTGATGTTCACCACTAAGCCGCTGTTATTTTTCAGCATCTCTGGTATAACAGCGCTGCACATGCGCACCACGCCAAAAAAGTTTACTTCAAATTGTTGTTTTGCTTTATCAACTGGCATAGCGTAGGCCGGGCCTGCAATGCCGTTTCCGGCGTTGTTTACCAGTACATCAATTTTGCCTTCGGCTGCAATGATTTTTGCAACAGCGGCTTTGGCCGACTCATCATTAGTAACATCTAACTCAATTAAATTAAACGGCGCGTTTACTTTTTTGGCAAGGTTACGGGTGGTGCCGTAAACGGTGTGTCCTGCGTTATGCAAAGCCGTTGCGCTGGCCAAACCTATGCCTGATGACGCGCCTGTTACTAGAATTACTTTTTTCATTTTATGTGAGTCGGGATAAAATTAAATGGCTGATGTTTAAAGTGCTGCCAAAGATAAAATAAAGCAGATGATTTTGCAGGCGAATTTTAACCTAAACAAAAAAGCCTCTTTCATTGAAAGAGGCTTAGTACATTAATTAGTTGTGCTTATTTACTCACCCATTTATTGTTATTCTCGGTGGCGTCCATAAATATGCCGCCATCCAATACAATAGATTTTACGGGTTTAGCGGTTTTAATATCAACAGTTATTTGCTTGCCATTTTTTTGCCAAATGGCTGAGGTAAAGTGTGTGGTTTGGGTAGTACCGTCATCAAAGGTTGCAACCGCGTCAAAGGGGGCATAAAATCCGCCTTTATTATTAATAGCCAGTTTGTAGCCTTTACCGGTTTGAGTTGCTGATGAAAGCTCAAGATCGATATAACCATTAGTATAAAACCAGTTATAGAAAAACCAGTCCAGGTTTTTGCCCGATCCTTTGTTCATGGAATTAAAGTAATCCCATGGGATAGGATGCTTGCCGTTCCAGTTGTTCATGTAGTTATGCAGCGCCTTTTTAAATAGCTTGTCGCCCAGCATGTCTTTTAGTGCAAGGTAGCTTAATGAGGGTTTGCCATAAAAGTTATCACCAGCACCATATGTAGTTTCTGGCGATGGTGTGATGATCGGCATTTCTTTAGCGTGCGATCCGCGCGCCCAGTTAACTACTCTGAATTTTTTGTAAAACTCGTCTGCAGCCTGCTTGCCTTTTTCTTCAATACCTATCAGGTATTCCAATGTGGTGGCCCAGCCTTCGTCCATAAAAGCGTAGTAACTTTCGTTAATGCCCATATAAAAAGGGAAGTAGGTATGCGCCTGCTCATGGTCTTGCACCAGTTGCGCAAAGCCCAGGTCGTCCGTATGGCTGTCGTTAACCATCATAGGATATTCCATATCGGCACTACCCTGAAAAGCGGTACTTTTCTCATAAGGATACGGCACGCCAGGCCAGTTCTTTGAGAACCAGGCTAAGGCAAAGCGACTGTTTTGTACCGAGTGATGAAAATCTTGCGAAGTGTCAGGAAATGCGGCCTGCACACTGGCTCGTCGCCCGGTTTTATCGTCGACAATAGTGCTTGCTGCATCCCAGTTATAATGATCGCTCAAACCAAAGGTTACATCGCTAATGTTGTTGGCTTTCCAGATCCAGGTATTTTGGGTGTTTTGTGTGGTGATATTCTTAGCCGCCAGCTCGGCAGGTGTAGCGATATGAATAGTGCTATCGCTGGAAAACGATTGTGTTAGCAGTTGCGCATACTTAGGTTGCAGCACCTCGTTAGGATTTTGCAGCGTGCCGGTGCTCCATACGATGTAATTTTTAGGTACGGTTACGCTTAGCGTGTAATTGTTGAAATCGTTATAAAACTCTAAGCCGCCGTTGTGTGGTTGTGTGTCCCAGCCTTTGTAATCGTCATAAACAGCTACGCGCGGATAGAAGTAAGCCAAATAGAAAGTATTATCATCTATATAACCCTCGCGGTCGCCTTTTGTACCATCTAATAGCTGGTAATGCCAGGTAATATCCAACTTAACAGAATCGCGCGATGTCAATGGCTTTGGAAGCTCTACGGCGTAATTTGTTGTGGTAGCTAATGTGTTATCCCAGTTTATTTTAGTGCCATTGGCTGATATGTTATCTACAACTATGCCTGCCTGCGGGTTAGCTTTATTGCGGTGATAGTTCATGATGAGTTTCATGTTCAGGCTCTTTAACTCATCGGGGCTGTTATTAACGTAGGTTATTTGTTCGGTGCCTTTAACCGTACGGTTGGGCGGGTTAATGGTTACCGCTATATTATAGCGTCCAAAGTTTTGCCAGTATTTTTTGCCGGGCTTGCCGTTTTTATCGCGGGTGCCGTTTTGGTAGGTTTTGGCAATCCCTTCGGGGATGGTTAGCGTTTGCGCACTTGCCTGCAACATAAAAAGGCAAAGCAAAGCCGAAATTGAAAATGTTTTTAACATGAGGTAGCGTATAATGAGATCAGTAAAATGATGGGCAAAAGTAGTAATTACTACTTTGATTGTTGGGGAGGGGAAATGTTACAGGGCTTTTAAGGATTGAACGACATAGATCCGTATAAATAATATTCAATAATTTCCGTCGCACTCCCTTGCAAATTAAACAAATAGCTGTATCTTTGCAGTCCCGAAAAAGCGGGGTATTATTAATATTTATTTAATTTAATTCAAAGCAAGTGAATACGTTAAGTTACAAAACTGTCTCAGCCAACAAAAAAACCGTTAACAAACAGTGGGTTGTTGTTGACGCCGAAGGCGAGATTTTGGGGCGCTTGTCTACAAAGATCGCAATGATCATTCGTGGAAAAAACAAGCCAGAATTTACCCCAAACGTAGACTGTGGTGATAATGTAATAGTTATCAACGCAGACAAGGTTAAGTTGACCGGTAATAAATTCAGCGATAAGACCTACGTGTCTTACACTGGTTATCCAGGTGGTCAGCGTTTCATTTCTCCTAAGGAGTTAATGGCAAAACATCCAACACGCGTAATTGAAAAAGCGGTGCGTGGTATGTTACCTAAAAATCGTTTGGGCAAAGCATTGTTTGGCAATTTGCATGT
>JAZKET010000134.1:0-13311 GCA_040386815.1 Bacteroidota bacterium
GCAAAGATACCATTTTAGTTTCTGACAGGTAATAAACTTATTATTAATTTAATATATAGTGATAAAGATCATATCCATACCTTTTCGTCAGGATTTAAAAACAGTTGTAAATAATTGAATATTTATTTCAGTAACTTCACTCCATCAACCTAGCGCAGTAAAAACCAGACCCTTAAAACCTGTACAATGAAGAACCTAAATTTGTCGAAATTTATAAATGGCACTATTACCATACTTATAATATGCGTAAGCTTAAGCGCATGTAGAAAACTGCCTGTAGCCGCCGAAACTAATGAATATCGTGATGGTGTGCCTAACCCGCCAAATACCGTTGGTAAACCTATTTTAGGTAGTGTTACGCCTTTAAAGGGCTTGCCAGGTACTGTGGTTACGCTTGCCGGCATTAATATCGACCCGGTAATTGCTAATAATACTGTTACTGTTAATGGTATTGCCGCAACTGTAAACAACGTAATAGTTACTTCAATACCCAACGGGGTGCCTAAAGTTACCGTTATTTTTACCGTGCCGGCTAATGCCACAAGCGGTAAAATTGTACTTAAAACTACCGGTGCCGAGTTAAGCTGGATAAATGACTTTAAAGTAATTGACGCTACCATGAGCACCTATGCAGATCTTGGCAGCAATTATATTGAACATATTGCTTTTGATAAAGACGGGATAGCTTATGGCGACAATATTGACAAGGTATTAAGGATATCACCAGCCGGACAGGTAACCACTTTTGCGGGGGGCGGCACAAATAACCCGTTTAAATTTATTTGGGGCATTGCAGTTGATAATTTTAATGAAGTTTATGTGCCAGATGCTACAAGCCGCGTTATCTATAAGATAACAACTGCCGGCATTCCGAAAATACATGTTGGTAGCGGTAAAGAAGGATTTACAGATGGATTTGGCGATGCAGTAGAATTTGGAGCCCCACGGGGTATGGTTATGGATTTAAGCGGCAACCTTTTTATAACCGATGTGCACCGGGTACGTAAAATAGCTTCAAATGGTGTAGTAACTACTATTGCGGGCAGCACCGAGGAGGGTAACGTTGATGGCAAGGGTGCGGCGGCCAGGTTTGGTAGCCTTGATGGCATTACTGCAGACAGTGCTGGTAATGTTTACGTAAGCGACCGCCGGTATTTAAATATTCGTAAAATAGCGAAAAATGGTACAGTTACCACCCTCGCCGGCTCAGGCATGCCCGGGTTAGGCGACGGAGCGGGCAGCACTGCTACTTTTAGCGACCCGAGAGGGCTTGCGGTAGACGAGCAGGGAAACGTTTTCGTGGCCGACTATAGTGCCGCTACATCAACCTCTGCAATACGTGTTGTTAATAAGCTTGGCTTTGTGAGTACGCTGGTAAAAGGCGCTGCTGGGGCTGGTGTTATTAACGGACCCGCTGCCACAGCTTCTGTTAGCGTACCAAACGGCCTTGTTACAGATGCGGCCGGTAACCTGTACATTGTAAACACGGGGGCAAACATCATCAGTAAAATAGTTTTCAAATAGCAACCTACACTTACCTATACCTCATTACCATTAAAGAAACGCCCAATTCAGGGCGTTTTTTATTTATCTAAACCTTATACTTGCAATACTTAATACGCTTAACACAATTTATAAAAACCTATGATAATTTTTCCTCGGATAACAATGGCCGCTGTTGTTGCAGCAGCTTGTTTATTGTCTTTTAACAGTTGTAAAAAAAGTAATTTTACGCCCGATGACGATCAGCCCGATCAAGAAAAAACGTTGCCTCAAATATTCGATGTTAGCCCTTTAAAGGGGCTGCCAAACACCGTAATTAAAATACGCGGCAGAGATTTTGATACCAATATTGGCCACAATATATTATATGTTGGTGCCAGTAAATTAGAAATTATATCAATAACCGATAAAGAAATGATAGGCGTGTTGCCGGCTAACGCCCCTACAGGCGCCGCTACTATTTCAATATATTCTGGTGAGCGACCGGTTGATTATGACCAAAAATTTAGTGTATTGCGCGGTGTGCAAAGCGATTTTTTTAAGCCGTTTGCTAATACAGTTCAATTTGCAGCTGTAGCCGATGATGGTAATGCTTATGGTTTTAACGGAAGCGATATTTATAAGATACAACCTAATGGCTCTGTATTACCAATAACCACTGTGGGTAATGAATTCAAATCAACGGCTGGTTTTACATTTACCATGTTAAGCGATATGTATGTAGCTAATAGGGGTAACTTTAATATCGTAAAAATAACACCGCAAAAGGTTGTTAGTGTACTTGCAGGTAGTGGTGTACAGGGATATGAAGATGGGCCTGCTACTACAGCAAAATTTATGGGCCCATCTGGTATTGCTTACTACTTAGGTTATTTTTATGTAATTGACGGCCGCAGGGTAAGAAAAATATCAAGTAGCGGCTTGGTTACTACTCTGGCGGGTAGCGGTGCTGATGGTAATGTTGATGGCGTTGGTACTAATGCCCAATTTGGAACACTTGAAGGTATTACTGTTGATGCCGATGGTACTGTTTATGTTACCGATAGCAAATACTTAAATATCCGCAAAATAACTGCCGATGGCAAGGTGATAACCTTAGCCGGCAGCGGTAGTACCGGGTTTAAAGACGGTATTGCCTCTATTGCACAATTTACCAAACCACGCGCTATTGCTATTGATGCTTCTGGTAATTTATTTGTAAGTGATGAAAACAGCGCATTGCCTTACTATGCTATCAGGATGGTAAATCAGTTGGGCGACGTATCAACCCTGATAAAAGGCACAACCAACGCTCCGGTGCAAAACGGTGTTTTAAGTTTGGCAACAACCTATTCGCCACTGGGGTTGTCAGTTGTTTTTGGTTTGTAAATAATTCAACCATATAATAAAAAAGCCATGGCACTAACCATGGCTTTTTTATTATAATTCAAACATATCTGCCAATAGTTTATATGACTGTAGCCTGTCATCAAAATCCTCGGCAATGGTTACTGCAATGATCTCGTCAATGCCGTAGCTTTCTGCAAGCTGGCTTAAACGTGTTTTAACCATAGCTGGTGTGCCGGCTACTACACGCTGGCGGTTGTAACGCATACGGTCTTGTTCTTGTAAAGTATACTCAACGTCTTTTATATCGTCATAGCCCAGGGGCGATAAGCCGCGGCCGCGTTCAAACTCAATAAAACGGTGGTCCATTACGGCTTTATGCTGCCTTACTTTTTCTTCATCTTCACTACAAAAAACAAATATGGCCATATTGGCTTCGGGTTGTTGTAGTTCTTCAGATGGTTGAAAGCGTTCTTTATAACTTTGTACGGCCTGCGCGCCGCCAACCGGATTTATAAAATGAGCAAATGAAAACGCCATGCCAAAATGCGCCGCAAATAAACCGCTTTGCCCGCTTGAGCTTAGCAGCCACATTGCCGGTATGGTTTGAACCTGCGGTATGGCACGTATTTTTTGTTGTATCGTGCCCGGATCGGCTCTGTCATGAAAATAGTTGCGCAGGTCTGATAGTTGTTCAACAAAATCTTTCTCGGCAAAATGGTTTGATGGGTTAAGCATGGCTGCCGTTATGCGGTCTGTGCCAGGCGCGCGGCCCATGCCCAAATCAACCCGGCCGGGGGCAAGCGCTTCAAGCATCCTAAAGTTTTCGGCCACTTTTAAAGTACTGTGGTTAGGCATCATAATACCGCCCGACCCTATACGCATACGGCTGGTTTGCGATGCCAGGTAAGCTATTAAAACTTCAGGGGTTGAGCCGGCTAAACTACCTGTATTATGATGTTCTGATACCCAAAAGCGGGTATAGCCAAGTTGCTCGGTATATTTTGCTAACGCGATGGTTTCTTGTACAGCTTGCTCTGCGGTAACGCCTTTGCGGATAGGCGATTGATCAAGTACGCTTAAACGTAATTTATGTGTGCTCATAGATGAAAATGAACACAAAAATACAGACGGATAATGTGGATGTTATACCAATGCCGGTTTTATGGCATTGCGGTTACAGAGCGCCGCTTATTTAATGTCGTAATCTGTTACTAGTTTGTTTGACGTTATGGTTGAACCATCAGAATATTCAACCTGTATGATACCAATGCCTTTTGCTATATAGTAATCAATGGTCTCTACGGTTTCATAGCCGGTGCCTTGGTCATATTGAAACTGCAGGCGGGTGTGTATAACTTCAGTAAATTTTTTGCCAGATACGGTAGTAGTAATGTTCTTTTTGACAACCACACCCTGAATGCGTGCCGGCGTGCCTTGAATAAGGCCATCGGGTGTTACCTTGGCTGTCCATACGCGCCCAACAATGTGGTCTTCTTTCAGATAAAGATACTCAACTCTAAAACCGCCTACTTTTGATTCGGTTGAAACGTAATAGTCATCCCCATCATGAGCATAACGGGTTAAAGTATCCTCGCCGGCAGTAGTTTGTGTACGAACGGTGTAATAGAATTTCTTATCGTAAACAGATTTGCCCCCAGTCATGGTTTGAGTTTCTGCTTCGGTACCTGCAGCAGCGCTGTTTTTGTTAAATTTCCAGACAGTGCCTTTAGTAACCGGCTGATACGTGTTATAGGTGTTGCCCACAAGGTTGGTGCCCGGGTCATCAATTTTACAGCCTGCAGCAAAAGCAACAGACACAATTATCAAAATAGATAGTAATTTTTTCATGCGATGATAACCTTACTCAAATTTAATATTTTGTTACGATATGTTTAGGTAGTGTTTTTTTTAATATTTGAGGGCTATATAAATATCAGAAAAATTATTCGGTTTTAAAATGATATAAAAATACTACCTGCCCTGTGTAAGCTGGTTTTTTCTGCCCATCAATTTCCATAGCTACTCCTATTGTGGCTTTGGTTACACCACGCAAATTGGCAATAGCATCTAACTTACAGGTTAACCTTACCTGGCTGTCAACAACCACCGGTTGGGCAAAACGCAGTTCTTGTATACCGTAATTTATCAGCATTTTAAGGTTGCGTACCTCAACTATCTGGTGCCAAAAATGGGGTAGTAATGATACAGTTAAATAGCCGTGTGCAATGGTAGCGGCAAAAGGGCTTTCGGTTTTGGCACGTTCCGGGTCTGAATGAATCCATTGTTCATCAAGCGTAGCTTTACCAAACTGGTCTATTTGCTCCTGGGTAATGGTATGCCAGGGCGATGTGCCAATTTCTTTACCCAAATGCGCTTCAAATTCTTCGTAGTTATTTATAATTACCATTGGTTTAATCAGTGTTTATAAGTATACCCTTTTGGGCCAGTCTATAAAAGTAATAAACGCAACCGATTAAGCAAATAATGAAGGTGTAATTAACTAACAAATAACACAATTTGTCGTTGCGAGGTACGAAGCAATCGCAAAGAGAATGGTCGATAACTTTACAGTGTGCTATTGCTTCGTGCCTCCTAATGACAAACGAGGCTTATTACTTAAACATATTTTTCAAAGCAGCCAGTTTTACCGCCATATCCGTTTCCGGCTCAGCCTCTTTTCTTTTAGGCTGATTGTTGTTGGTGGGTTTGCCTTGTGGTTTACTACCTGCCGGGCGATGGTTATTATCCCTTTTAGGCTCATTTTCTTTCATTGACAATGATATCCGCTTGCGGGCCACATCAACTTCGGTAACCGTTACTTCAACCTGTTGCTGCACTTTCAAAACCTCGTTAGGGTCTTTTATAAAGCGGTTGGTTATCTGGCTCAGGTGCACCAGGCCATCCTGGTGCACGCCAATGTCAACAAAAGCGCCGAAGGCTGTAATATTAGTTACTATGCCCGGTAGTTTCATGCCTGCTTTCAAATCTGTAATACTGTTAACCCCTTCGGTAAAGCTGAAGGCTTCAAACTTTTCGCGTGGGTCGCGGCCCGGTTTGGCAAGCTCGGCCATAATGTCGTTAAGCGTTGGCAAACCAACAGCCTCTGTAATATATTTCTGTAGGGGTATGCTTTGGCGCAGCTTATCGTCCTTCATCAAATCGCTAACAGTGCAACCTTTGTCTTTAGCCATTTGCGCCACCAACGGATAACGCTCAGGGTGTACAGCACTCGCATCTAACGGGTTTTCTGCATTATGAATGCGCAGGAAACCCGCCGCCTGCTCATAAGCTTTGTCGCCTAAACGTGGCACTTTTTTCAGCTGTTCGCGTTTTTTAAATGCACCATGCTCATCGCGATACTCAACTATTTTTTGCGCCAATTGTGGGCCAAGGCCAGATACATATGCCAGTATTTGTTTTGATGCTGTGTTTAATTCAACACCAACAGCATTTACAGCGCTGACAACGGTATCATCCAACGATGTTTGTAATTTATTCTGGTCCACATCGTGCTGGTATTGGCCAACGCCTATTGATTTTGGGTCTATTTTTACTAGTTCAGCCAATGGGTCCATCAATCTTCTGCCGATAGACACAGCACCCCTAACAGTAACATCCTTATCCGGAAACTCCTCTCGCGCCACATCAGATGCCGAGTAGATAGACGCTCCGCTTTCATTAACCATAACTACGTTGGCGCCCGGTAAATTTAGCTTGCGTACAAATACTTCAGTCTCGCGGCCGGCGGTGCCGTTACCTATGGCAATAGCTTCTATATCATATTTTTTAAACAGATGTTCAACAGTTTTCTCTGCCTCTTCAGCCTGGCCTGCACCAGTATGCGGAAATATCGCTGTATACTCTAATAATTTACCCTGTTCATCCAAACAAACCAATTTGCAACCAGTACGGAAACCCGGATCAATAGCCATGGTCCGTTTCTGGCCAAGTGGCGCAGCTAATAGTAATTGGCGTGCATTCTCGGCAAAAACGCGGATGGCTTCTTCATCAGCACGCTTTTTGGTAAGCAGGCGCACTTCTGTTTCCATTGATGGGCGCAGCAGGCGTTTGTAACCATCGGTAATAGCCAGTTTAACCTGATCGGCAGCTGCGTTATGGCCGGTTACAAAGGCTTTTTCTAACTGCTCAATAGCTTCATCTTCGGGTGGCAAAACATCCATGTAAAGTATCTCTTCTTTTTCGCCACGGCGCATGGCCAGTATACGGTGCGATGGTGCCGACTTTACAGGCTCTTCCCACTCAAAATAATCTTTATATTTAATACCCTCAGTTTCTTTACCGGGGATGACACGACTTTTAAATGCGCCTTTATTTACAAACAGCTCGCGCACTTTGGTGCGGATAGCTGCATCTTCACTAACATGCTCGGCAATAATATCGCGGGCGCCGCTTAGTGCTTCCTCAATACTGGCAACGCCTTTTTCTTCGGAAATAAACTTTTCAGCTTCGGCTTCAATATCAAATTTATTTTG
Organism: Bacteroidota bacterium; assembly: GCA_040386815.1. GTDB lineage: Bacteria > Bacteroidota > Bacteroidia > Sphingobacteriales > Sphingobacteriaceae > Mucilaginibacter. The sequence goes on from JAZKET010000134.1 coordinate 7,326, forward strand.
AATCAGCAACGCATCGGCCAATGGTTGTAATCCTTTTTCGCGCGCTGTAGTGGCACGGGTTTTTCTTTTAGGGCGATAGGGTAAATAGATATCCTCTAACAGCACCATCGTCTCGGCCGCGTTTATTTGTGCTTCCAACTCGGGTGTTAGCTTGCCCATGTCTTTAAGCGAGTTTAATATGGCTTCGCGACGTTTGTCCAACTCGCGCAGTTGTTGTATACGGTCGCGTATGCCGGCAACCTGCACCTCGTCTAAACTGCCGGTAGCCTCTTTACGGTAACGCGAGATGAATGGAACAGTAGCACCCTCATCCAATAAATTAATAGTAGCAATAACTTGTTTTTCGGCAATCGAAAATTCGGCAGCAATCTTTTTAAAATGTGTCGTCATAGATCTATCCTTTTCGGAAAAGCGAAAATCGGGTTATGCTGGGATATTGCAAAGGGGTGTTGGTAACTAAGATTTATTGGATTGGGGGTGGATTTAGGATTGATTCCTACTTTTTCTTCTTCCCCTTCTCCAAATTCTTCTCAATCCTAAATTTCACAATCCTGGTTACCAGATCCAGTGGCAGCGGTTTATCAATCGGGAATTGCAGGGTGCCTTTACCGGCCTCGTATTGGGCGGTTTCTTCTTTAAAGGCTTCAAAGCCCATTGGTGCCGGGTAAAACCCGATGTGATTTTTATAGCCCGCAAAATGTACTAAGTTGCCGTTTTGTTTAAAAGTAGGGATGGCGTAGGCTATGGCTTCGGTAGCCTCGGGCGCGGCTTCTTGTATGGTGGCGCGCATTATTTGCAGAAGCTCTTGCACGTTTTCGGGGAAAGCTGCTATATACTCGTCAATGTTTTTTGCCTGTTCGCTTTTCATTGTGTTCGTTGTTTGTATGATGCAAATTTAACAAGTTGTGTGTGAGATAATAGTGGGTAAAAAAGACATTATAAGGGGTAGTATGCGACATTTTCCATTTCTCCAAATTTATCGCCCAGCTTGTAATCGAAACTATGCAGAGAAAACCATCGGCACATTTACCGGATAAATAAAATTCGGGTGGATCAATCTTAGTTAATGAGGGCAGGCTACGGTTAAGGTAAACAAACTACTTAGCAAATGCCACTCGTAACTCTGTCACCTGCTTCATGCACCTGGCTGGTTTCTTTTCATCCTGCACAATGATACGAAACGGTCCGTCGCCAACTGGCAATGTCATTCCGTCAACCTTATCCGCAAGAATAATTAACCTGTCCGTAAATTCTTTATCCAGTTCAGCTAATGCAAATACGATCTGATAGCCGTCGGCAGCTTCAACTATAACATATTTGGTCAGGTTTTCACCTCTTAATTCGGGACCTAAAGTTACGCCACCCTTTTGTAAGATGTCTGCAAGGACAACGCCTGAGTAAGAATGATCTTTTCCATCCCGATCCTTACGTACTACGGTTACTTGTTTGAATTGCTCGAATGCAGCCTTATCTATGGTTAAGGGTGTTGTCACTTCGCCACTTAACTTAACAGACTGTGCGTTTGATGTAAAAGTGAAGAATAAAAGCAGAAGGATGGGAAGAAATCTTTTCATGTTATCGGGTTTTGTTAGCTAAAAAAGGATTGGAAAATTGACGGTTATTGATAAAAGCGGTGTCGGTAAGCATTTTTAGGAAGGCGAGCAGTTGTTGTTTTTCCGTTTCTGACAGGTGTAAGGACAATTGCCCTTTAACGTTCGACTCTCCTTGTAAGAAAGCACTCAGTGAAGGCGATTGTTTCATATGATCACTGTAATGGTCAATAACTTCACTCAACGTTTTAAAACGGCCATCATGCATATAAGGTGCGGTTAAAGTGATATTACGCAGGGTGGGAACTTTAAAGCGCCGCGCATCAATAGTAGACCCTGTCAAAACAGCAATTCCACGATCTTTTGATATGCTGTCTAGTCCATTGTTGTGGAACAACTCTAAATAGTTTTTAGGGCCTCCATGACAATGTGTACAATTAGCGCCGCGTATGCCTTTTTCAGGGTTAGGTGGTTGATTGAATAAAGTCATTCCCGCCTGTTCCATCTCCGTTGGTTTGTAAGCACCTTCCAAGTATTGGTCGTAACGTGAATTTGCAGAGATAAGGGTGCGCTCAAATTGTGCTATAGCATTTACTATTCGTTCACCCGTGATATTGCTATCGCCATACACCAGCTTAAAGATGGTGCCATAACGCTTACTATCTGTTAGTTTTTTGGTTGATACAGCTATGGATTGTCCCATCTCATGAGGATTAGTCATGGGTACGACGGCTTGTGCTTCCAATCCCGTAACCCGTCCGTCCCAAAACAGCTTTCTTGCCCATAAAAGGTTGACTAGCGACATCGAATTACGCTCTGTCAATGCACCATCTACGCCTGTGCTAAACACTTTGCCATCGGTAAATGCTTTATTTTGTTGATAGCAGCTACCGCACGATATTTTATTGTTAGCAGAAAGCAAGGGTTCATAAAACAGCATTCGCCCCAGGTAAACACCTTGTTTAGTAGTAGGGTTGTTATCGGGTACGTTGATACGGTTGCCGAAGTTAGCGGGATATTTTAACGTATAAGGTCCTGTTGGTATATCGCTATAGAACGTCCACGCTGATAACACTGATACCATCAATAAACCAAACAGCACAACGATTCTCCTGGCATTAAGCCAACGCCTAAAGAATGAACCGTTGTGCTGTTGTGTTCTCAACTTACTAATATATGTAAATCAGGTTAGCAAAGAAACTCCTTCCCTGCAGCGGGTAGCCTTCCACTAAGGTATAACTCCTGTCAAATAAATTGTTCACACCACCATCAACAGAAAACCCTTTTGGCAATGATAAATGAGCCTTAACGTTACTCAAATAAAACGCTCCCGATCTGGTTCCGTAACTGGTACTGTAACGTGTTGAATAAAATTCTTCGGATAACAGAATGTATAGTTTGGTAAGTGGCGCATACTGCAATGAGCCAAATACTTTGTGTTTAGGTACATCAGTAAAGTAAATCTGCGGAGCGGAGAGGTTGTTACGCACTATAAGTGTATAGTTTGCATCTAATCTAAATTTTGGACTTAGGGGATATCCGGCAGCCAGTTCAGCTCCGTAGTATTCAGCACGTCCCACATTTTGAACCTGAGATAGCTTGGCGTTGGTGATAGGGTCAATAGCAACGTTACTTACAGATTGTATGCTATTGTTGATCTTGCTAAAGAAACCTGATGCCTGTATAGATAATTTGCCTGCTATTAATGCCTTATAGGTTAAATCATAGTTCAGCGCTTCCTCGGCTTTCAGGTCAGGATTAGGTATAGCTGTTCCAAGTCGGTATGAATAACGGTCTTTAATAGTTGCAAAACGTGTTTTATGTGCTACAGAAAAGCTTAGAGAATAGTCTTTATTCAAATCGTATTGAATCAAGCCCTGTACGTTCCAAGCACTGTTGCTGCCACTCGGCAAGTCAGCTACAGCACCGCTCACTAGTTGCTGTGCCTGGGTGTTTTTGCGGCTATTAAGGCTAACACCGCCGTTTACTTTTAATGCAGATGTAATATGGTAGGTATCTTCTGCACCTACATAAAAGTTATTATCTGCATAGCGACGATTAGGCTCACCTACATTATACTCTTCATGCACATCTTGTTTGTACTGTCCGACCACACTTAAACTGTTATTAGCTATGTCTGTATTTTCAAATACAATGCTGCTCCCTAAGGTATGGTCATTATATATACTGGTAAAGGCAAAAGGCCTTGTCATGGCTGAATAAGAAACGTTATCATAGCTCCTTAAATCGTTTTTAAATTGGCTGTAGTACCATCGTGTACTAATACTGTTAGTTGCATTTAGCTTATTGTTGCTTAACAGGTATATTTCCTGGGTGTCCCATTTCGGCCATTTCCAGAAACGCGGATTGGTAAATAAAGAGTTTTGTGTATCGTCTCCCGCATAGACAGGGTTACCCTTTGTGCCATGATGATAGCTATAACCAATAGCGTACTCCTGTGAAACGGTAGGCTTAAAACCAACTTTACCACTCAGGTCAACATCATTGCTGTAAGAATTGTCGCGGTTACCTCCATCCTCATTCTTTACTGGCACAAAAGATGATGATAGTGGGAAGTAATTTCTTTTTAACTGCGAGGCAGAAACCTGGTAGTAAAATTTGCCCAGGTTACCTCCGATGTTCGTATTTAGCCTGTACCCTCCGCTCAAATATCCTGCAATCACGCCAACTTCGAAAGGCTTTACAGGTTTACGGCTAACCAAGTTGATGGCCCCACCCTCAGCGTTAGGTCCAAATAGTATAGACGAATAGCCTTTTGAAACGCTGATCTCCGATAAATTAAAAGTGTTGTACCTTGATAGATCGACATAGCCATCATAAGGAACATATAGCGGTACGCCATCAAGATATATAGGTACTTGTCTGATATCAAAACCGCGCACATTAACTGCCGACTCATTACGCGGGCCGACTGCCATCAGGTTAATGCCGGGTAATAGATTAAGCGCTTGTGATACATCCAGCCGGTTGTAACGGTTAATGATCTCTGAACTGATCTTGTTTGCTTTTAAGGAGTCTCTTTTGCCTGCGATGTTAACCTGTCCGAGTTGAAAAACACGCCCGCTAGTATCCGCGGTTTGTGCTTTAGCGGATGTAATAGTCCATAAGGTTAATGAAAATAAAATTGTAATTAGGGCAAGTAGGTGTCTGGTCATATAGTTTTCGTTATATTTTTAAAAATATAACGCGAAAATAGACAAAATTATAATTTGGTATGCGTTAATTTTAAAATGAGGTTCTGACCGTCCTTTTCTATCATTCGCCTTTATTCTCCAGCAGGAATGCATGAAAAGCAGATTGGAGCTGATGAAATTTTTCAATCAGCTTACGTCCTTCCTCCGTTATCGTAGCTTTACCGCCACCTTTTCCTCCACGCTGGGAAATGACAACCGGTTTTTCAAAATAAGAATTGATGTGATTGATGAGATCCCATGCCTGTTTGTAAGACATTTTCATTTGTAATGCCGCTTGTCTGATGGAGCCTGAAGCCTGTATGCGTTCAAGCAATTCTACCCGTCCATGACCCAGCATCTTCTCTCCGTTAACTTCCAGCCATATACGACCGTTCAATGTATATGAAATATCTGCCATTCATTTATATAAAATGTAAAGGTATATAATTTGACCAGCCTATTTCAGTACCTGCATAGAGGCTATTTAACCCCTTATTAAATAATTTCTGTTTCTTAAAAGCGCCCCCTGTTTTCTCCACATCAATTAACCATGAAAACACGGGGCGAAACGGGGTGGGCGACAAAACATCTCCCTGCAACAATAATCTACAACCTAACGGCTTACAATTTCAGTTTTACGGCGGAATGTGTTATTTTTGCAGCTCAAAAATAAATTTAACGCTATGTCATCAGTAGAGACCGCTTACACCAAGTACAAAGTAAAAGACTTTTCGTTAGCCGAGTGGGGCAGAAAAGAAATTGAGTTAGCCGAAGCAGAAATGCCCGGATTAATGGCGCTTCGCCAGGAGTTTGGCGCTTCGCAACCTTTAGCAGGTGCGCGCATTGCAGGTTGCCTGCACATGACCATCCAAACAGCTGTGTTAATTGAAACATTAGTTGCTTTGGGTGCAGAAGTTACATGGTCATCATGTAATATATTTTCAACACAAGACCACGCTGCTGCTGCTATTGCTGCTGCAGGTATCTCTGTTTATGCCTGGAAAGGTTTGAACGAAGTTGATTTTGATTGGTGCATTGAACAAACTTTGTTCTTTGGCGAAGATCGTAAACCACTAAACATGATCCTTGACGACGGTGGCGATTTAACCAACATGGTTTTTGATCGTTATCCTGAATTAGTATCAGGCATTAAAGGTTTATCAGAAGAAACTACAACCGGTGTTCACCGTTTATATGAGCGCGTTAAAGCGGGTACATTACCAATTCCGGCTATTAACATTA
>JAZKET010000134.1:13321-22230 GCA_040386815.1 Bacteroidota bacterium
ACGACTCTGTAACCAAATCGAAATTTGATAACAAATACGGCTGCCGCGAATCATTAGTAGACGCTATCCGTCGTGCTACCGACGTGATGATGGCTGGTAAAGTAGGTGTTGTTTGCGGTTACGGCGACGTAGGTAAAGGTTCTGCCGATTCTTTACGTAACGCTGGTGTACGTGTTATAGTTACCGAAATTGACCCTATCTGCGCTTTACAGGCAGCTATGGAAGGTTACGAAGTTAAAAAACTAAGCACCGCTATTGCAGAGGCTGATATTGTTGTAACTGCTACAGGTAACAAAAACATCGTTCGCGAAGAGCATTTCCGTGCTTTGAAAGATAAAGCTATCGTTTGTAACATCGGTCACTTTGATAACGAGATTGACATGGCCTGGTTAAACGGTGCCTATGGCGATAAAAAAATCGAGATCAAACCGCAGGTAGACAAATATACTATCGACGGCAGCGATGTTATTGTTTTAGCCGAAGGCCGTTTGGTTAACTTAGGTTGTGCTACAGGCCACCCAAGCTTTGTAATGAGTAACTCATTCACAAACCAAACTTTAGCTCAATTAGAGCTTTGGACCAACGCCGGTGCTTACGAGAACAAAGTTTACACTTTACCAAAACACTTAGACGAAAAAGTTGCCCGTTTACACCTTGCTAAAATTGGTGTTGAATTGGAAGTACTTGACCAGGATCAGGCCGAATACATTGGCGTAACTGTTGACGGTCCGTTTAAACCGGAGTATTACCGTTACTAATTTCTGAGACTCAGGAAACATGAGTCAGAAATGAAGATAAAAAAGGGTGTGATTTTAGGATCATGCCCTTTTTTGTTTAAAGGGAAGTTTTGAATTATGAGTTATTATAGTTTGATTTTTTAGTATTTTGATATACTTTATCTATACAATGAAATCACAGAGGAAAATAGCTATTGTGGCTAAACATATACAAACGGGAGATGAAGACGCTGCCGATGTGGCTTTTTGGTTGAGCAGATCGCCTGCTGAAAGATTGGAAGAAGTTGTTCGGTTAAGGCGGAATTATTTTACCTGGCTCAACGGAGAGTTTCCAAGTAAGATTGAGAAGGTTATTAATAAGAAAAGGTTAAAGTAACTAAAAGGGCTTATTTTTACGATTTGGTGCTTTTGTGTATATTGCTTTTTAAACTGCAAGATGACTAACAAAAGGGCTTATTTATTTGCTTGGAATCCTAGTAAATGGAGGTTTGAAGAATTAGAAGAAAAAATACAAGATTTAAAGACCACTGGCAAGGCTGAAATTATATGGAGTATTGCAAGCCATAAAAAGGTTCGAATTGGAGATAGAGCATTTATAATGCGCCTAGGTTCGGAGCCAAGAGGAATTTTCGCGTCTGGAGTTATAACTTCGGAGCCAAGAGATTTGCCGCACTGGAGTGGAACGGGTTTAGTTCCGCGGGTCATGATTGAATTTGATGTGTTAATTAATCCGGAAACTGATCCAATTCTACATTTAAGCGCAATTGAAAAAAATATTTCCCAGCAACAAAGATGGTTACCTCAACAATCTGGTATTGAAATTTATCCTGTTCAGGAGATTGAAAGTTTATGGGAACAATTTATTATTGAAACCGGCATCAGTTTTATCGCCGACCATAATCCAAGTTTCATCGAAGGTACTTCTTATCAGCTTATTCAAATTGCCTATGAGCGTAACAGGTATGCTCGACAGCAATGTTTAAAACATCATGGTTACTCATGTATGGTATGCGATTTTAATTTCAAAGACACATATGGAGATATTGGGAATGAATTTATTCACGTCCATCATTTAAATCAATTATCAAACACAGGAATAAGGAATACGGACCCAATTAGTGATTTACGGCCGGTATGTCCAAACTGCCATGCTATGCTACATAGAAAGAATCCTCCTTTTACAATAGGGGAGTTGAAGAATAGATTAATTATAATTAAATAATTGTGGAGACAGCCTAATCAGCCTGGAATTCCATCCTGATCGTAATTGATCCGGTTTTATTTCTGCTTGAGGTGTTAAAGGCACCACCGTAGCTATAATCTTCGTTACTGTTTTTACCGGTTATTTGAAACACGCCCATGTTGGCTTTTTTGAGTTTACCTAATGAGCTGCCTGCATTTTCGGCAATTGTTTCGGCGCGTTTTTTTGCGTCTGCGCTGGCTTTAGCTAAAAGCTCCATCTTTACTTCGGCCAGCTTGGTGTTGTAAAATAATGGCGATGATGAATTAAATTCTATGCCGTTTTCTATGATCTCTGTCGCTTCGCGGGATATTTTGTCAACCTTGTCTACATTGGCCGATTCGACCTTAACGGTCTGTATCAGGTTATAGCCAGAGAACCGCTGCGTATTTCTGCCCATGCCGTCGTAAGCCTGCTCAAACTCTTTGTTGATACTTACAGACGAAAATACCATTTCATTAATGGCAATGCCTTTTTGCTGCAAATAAGTGCGAATAAACTTCTCGTCGGCTTTAAGGGCAGTGTATGCGCTTTTTAAATCGGCAGATTTGCGAGAGTAGCTGCCATTCCACACAATAAGATTGCTGGAAAAGTCTTTTTCAGCCAGCCCCGTTACCACAATGGTTTCCATAGTGGTTGATCGGTATTTATAAGCGCCGCCAACAATAGCAAAAGCAATAATTGCGGCAATACCAATAATAAGCGCGGTAATGTAAGGTTTCATAAGCTGATGTTTTTAAGATCTAAAGCAATGCTTCACAATCTTGAAAACGTTGCAGGGGTAATTTTGTTGTCAATATTTTACCAATCTCTGCATAAACACTTTCTGCAGTCATACCCTGTCCCCTCAAATATTTAATAGAAGTCGATCCGGCTGATTTCGACAGCTTTCTATCACCATCCTCCATCAATAACGGGTGATGATAAAAGGTTTTCTTTTTAAAATCATCTTCACCCAAAACATCAGCTAAGTAAAGCTGCGCGATGGTTGAGGGATAAAGGTCATCGCCACGTACAATAAGATCAACCCCAAAATGCAGGTCATCAACAATGGATGCTAACTGATAAGCCGGGTAATTATCTTTTTTCTTCACCACAAAATCTTTCATCGCCTCGGGCAGGCGGGTAGTAATAATAGCATCGTTAAGCGTTTTTAATTGCATTTCACGATCGTCTGTATATAAGCGCCAGGCGGTATCGGGCGTATCTAATGGTAAAGACCGGTTACGGCAGGTGCCCGGGTAACTGCTAAAACCCTGTAATTGCGACCGGCTGCAGCGGCAGGTAAACACTTCGCGCTGGTCTGCCAGTTGTTGGAGTGCATCCTGGTACAGATCCATCCGCTGTAGCTGCGACCAATTTTGTTTATAATCTTCGGCATCGCGCGGGCCCTCATCCCAGGGGATGGCTAAAAAGTTAAGGGTATCAAAAATATCCTGCACATATTCTGGATTAACCCGGTGCTGGTCCAAATCGTCTATCCGTAGCAATATCTTAGCACCTGTTTTACGGGCAATAGCCGCCGTTAACGCAAAGGATAAGGCGTTGCCGACATGCAAGTAACCGCTTGGAGTAGGGGCAATACGTGTACGGGTAAAATTTGCAGCAGTGTTTAGCATTTGTGCTAAGGTAAATCAAAATTGGCCTAAATAAAAAAGGCCCCTGTAAAGGAGCCTTATCATGATTGCTTGTTATATTTTATTAGTTAATACCTATAGCTTTGCTAACCTGGGCATAGTTGTTAAGATTAAGCCCGGGGTTATTAGCCATTAACGGTGTTAATGATGTGCCGGGCACAACAACAACCCTGATGTCTAATCCGGTAGCGGCAAAGTTTGCTTTCAAATCTATATAACCAACGCCAAAAGCTTGTAACACTAAGGTGTTACCGGCTTCGCTGTAAGGTAAAGCGTTCCATGAGGTTGTAGTGCCTGTGTTTCTGAAATATACCAGCACCATACCCTGGTTAACAATTGCCTGTGTTATTGCAGGTACGTTAAAACGGGTATTACCCACCAGCACTACGCTTTGGTTGGTAAATAAATAGCTTGAGATATTGGTTGATGCACCGGTGGCTCCTGTAGCTCCCGTTGCGCCGGTTGCCCCTGTAGCTCCATTTGCACCGTCGGTGCCGGTAGCACCGGTTGAGCCAGTTGCGCCGGTAGCACCTGTTGCACCGTTAGCCCCAGTTGCGCCAGTAGCACCGGCTACACCTTGCGGCCCCCCAGGCCCTTGAGCGCCTGCCGCGCCGGTGGCGCCTGTTGCCCCCGTTGTTCCGTTAGTGCCTGCCGCTCCGGCTGGTCCGGGGGTGCTTGAGCTTTTACATGCGGTTAAGCTTATTGCAGCTGCTAATGTTATTAAAAAAAGTATCTGTTTAATTTTCATATTATGCTGAAATGTATATACAAAGATATGTGGCTTGTACGCAATAACGTTCATTTAAGTTTCAAAGTTTGGCTGGTAGCTAATTTATTTTCGTTTGATAAAATAAAATTAACGGTAATGATTTTTACCAAAAGTTAACATCTGTTTATAAGTGCCTGGTAAATAGATGAAACAATTAGCCTCAAACTTTCGTTTAACTATTAAACATTTAACTTATGAACAATATACGCACCCTGCACAGTAAAGTGCATAACTGGATGGACGCAATAGGTTTTAGGCTAAACGCTTCGCAAACAAACGCAAGAAACAAGGTTACTACCAACCATTATTTTTTTGAAACGTTCAATTTTTTTGAGCGAAACAAAGATGGCGATACCAGTAATTCAAAATTTCTGTGCTTTGATATGTATGGCGAAAAGGTAAATGTCAGGTCGCTTTTAGATTTGCAGACCGCTTTTTTTGAGAATATAAGTCAGCTTAAGTAATAGCTGCTAAATACGGCGCTTTAAGGTAAGTACCGCGTTTAGGTATTTCCCTTTTCTAAATATGCCCAACAATAGGGTTCGGTTATCTGCCGACCGGAAAAGATTGTCAATTTGTTGCATAGATAGTGGGTAAACGGGTTTGAAATTTATGGCTACTATCTCATCAAACGGTTGTAGTCCGGCTTCTTCGCCTGCTGTACCAGGTTCAATCCGGTGTATAATAATGTGCTGAAGATCGTCGCGTACATCGGCAAAATAAACAAGCCCACTCATGTCATGCTCCTCTTTTTTGTTGAAATTTGAGCGGGGTTTAAGGTACATGCAGCTATCCGGATAATCAAAAATAACATCAAACTTTTTAAGCATCGAAATACCCAGGTTACCGTCGCGTTTTGAGCTTAGCATTTTAAGATGTTCGTCATACTCTGGAAACGATGTGATGACATTTTTTATTTTATACTTACCGATATCAATTTCCTTTATACGGCTTATTGTACCGTTTATTAGGCCATTTATACTCATACCCAGGTTAGCCGAGATGGAAAACTTTTGCAGCTCATTTTTATTGTCGAGGTTTTCCATGGATAAAAAATGCCCGGCACCCAGATCAACTATTAGCTTGCTTTGTTTTTCTGTACCGTTGGCAAACACAACTTTTGCATTAAGATGTGGCTTTTTGTCTTCGATGGTGATAGGTATCTTTATGCCTCGTTTGTAAAAACGCATGTCTTTAGGTTGGGCAACTTGTATCAGGCTGTCGGTGAAACTTATCTTAACTGCCAGGTGATTGAAAAACTCATAACCCAGCAGGCCATGTATAGGCATGCCTGTATAGTTTGACAAGCCAAATGCATCTTCTTTAAAAACTGCCGCACTAACATTGTGGCTTATCAATCCGTCAATATCAACTTTAAGTGGCGGCGTTGCATAAGCTTCATAAGGCTTACCCTGGCCAAGCCCAGATATTTTTATGGTGCGTTTATTAATGATGTTAATAGAGTCAACCAGCGATGGGTCTGTTATCAGCATAAAACCTACACCGGTATCAAGCGCAAAGTTATAAGGCCCTTTATTGTTGATCATTACTTCGATGATCAACAGGTTACGCACCAACCTGAAAGGAATGTTTTGTGTACGGCCGCCGTTAAGCGTAAAGTATTGCGCGTTGGCCGCTAAAGAAAAACAGCAAAAAAAGCCTAGCAAAATGCCAGCACAAAATCGCTTAATATTTATTATCCGTAGCAGCAACATTTACAATTGGATAATAAAGTTAGCAAATAATTACAGCTCACAGTAATTATTTGCTGTCGCGATATTTAGGCTATCATTTCTTTTCTTCTTGTGGTGTTTCCAATTTGCCTTTAATTTCGGGGTGTTGAACAGGCAGCGTTTTAACTTCATGCTCCACCTCGGTTTGTATTACGGCAACGGCATAATCGGCAGGTTGTATTTTGCAGCCGACAGCCTCAGCATAAACCTGGGTAAACTCGGCTCCTATATATAATATGGCCGCGGTGTAATAGATCCATAGCAGTATTAAGATAAGCGATCCGGCAGCGCCATAAGCCGAACTTTGTGCCGCGTACTGCAAATAAATGTTGATACCGTATTGCCCCAGCATAAATAAAATGGCGGTGAAAATAGCGCCTGACCGTACATCTTTCCAGCGGATTTTAACATCAGGAAGTACTTTAAATATTATAGCAAACAGGGTTGAGATAACCAATAATGTAATGCCAAGGTTTACACCTTTTATCAGCATACCGGTTACGTCAGGTAAAAAACGGGCAAGTTTTGCGCTCAGTGCTTCCATCAAAAAATTTACTACCAGCGACGCCAGCAATAAAAAGCCCAAACTAACGATCAATGAAAAAGACAGGAAACGGTTTTGCAGCATTTTAACCCAGCCTTTTTTTGGCTTAGCTTTTACGCGCCAAATCATATTTAACGAGTCTTGTATCTCAATAAAAATACTGCTGGCACCCAGTACCAATGTTACGATACTGATAATTACTGTAAGTCCGGTTTTGCCTGATAGTGCCATACTTTTCAGCATATCCTGTATTTGGACTGCAGCTGGCGCGCCTACATATTGTGCAATTTGCGGGTACAGCCTGTTAGTAGCCGCATCATTGCCAAAAAATAGCCCGGCTAATGATATAACCAATATCAGTAGTGGTGCTAATGAGAATACAGTATAGTAGGCTAATGATGCACTTAACTTTAGTCCGTTATCGTCTATAAAGCCGCTAAACGTGGCTACTAAAACTTTCCAGAGTTTTTTAAGGTATGTTTTGGTGAAAATTTGAATCATAAATGAGATATATTTGTATATACTGTTACACAGCAATTATACAGCAATGAAAAAGATCAATTGTTTTAAAGGAGTGTTTAAAGTAATAACAACTTTACTATTACTTAGCAATTTAAATGCCTTTGCGCAAAAAACCAACATCTTTATTGTGCGCGTGGCAGAGAAAAGCCAGACTGTTTTAGCTGCAAGCAACGTAAAACCGGGCCTGACAGCAGAAGGCCATGATAGGGCAGAGGCATTGCTGAAAGTGCTTAAACGCGAAAAGATACAAACCATATACATACCAGCCGGTAAACCTGCCGAGCAAACTGCTGCGCCCCTTGCAGAAAAAGCCAGGGTATTGCCAAGGATATATGCCGCAGATAGCGTAAGCGCTTTTATTAGCAAAATAACCCGAAATTTTGAAGGTAATAATGTGCTGATAGTTGCCGAGCAAAAAGATGTTATACCGATGATAAATGCGCTGGGCGTAAAAGCGCCATTTGATGGTTTGGCTAATGATGATTATGATATGCTATTCTCTATCAGCATTAATGAAAACGATAGGCGTGAGATTTTTATAAGCCACTATGGAAAAAAACGCCACGAAAGCGAGATACCACAAGAGTATAACCTTGAAAAATATAACCCTTCGTTTATACCGCCGGTGAGGAGTTTTTAACGATAGGCCTTCGCAATGACGTAATGGCGAAACAGCGGGCACTTCTCCTAATCCCCGTTAGTTCGGATTTACAATCCCTAACTAAATACGCGCGGATTTATAATCCGCTTATGCAGAAACTTAACGATGTGACACGATCAACAGATCAAGGTCTTTGCTTGGCAATGAGAAACGCTCTGCCAGGTGTTTGTTAGTTAAATGTCCCTGATAAATATAAACCGCTTCGCGTATGCCGGCCTTTTGCCAAATGAGGTTTTTAATGCCCCCCTGTTCGCCAATGTCCAACAATATAGGTGCAAAAATATTGGTCAACGCGTAAGTGGCAGTACGTGCCACCCGCGACGCGATGTTAGGCACGCAATAATGTATAACATCATACTTGCGGAAAACCGGGTGCGTATGGTTGGTAATTTCTGAAGTTTCAAAACAGCCACCCTGGTCAATGCTCACATCAATAATAACCGAGTTAGGTTTCATTTTGCTTACCGTGGTCTCGCTTACAATGCATGGGCTGCGGCCATCTTCGGCACGCATGGCACCAATGGCTACATCGCAGGTGGTAATGGCTTTCTCTAAAACAATGGGCTGCACTACCGATGTAAATACGCGGGCACCAATGTTATTTTGCAGGCGGCGTAGTTTGTAAATTGAGGGGTCGAACACCTTAACCTCGGCGCCTAATGATATAGCGGTGCGCGCGGCATACTCGCCAACGGTGCCTGCGCCAAGTATTACTATTTCTGTTGGCGGTACGCCGGTTATGCCACCCAGCATTAGGCCCTTGCCATCAAAAATATTGCTCAGGTATTCGGCAGCTATCAGTACAGATGTCGCGCCAACTATTTCACTCATGGCGCGTACTACGCTTAATGAATTGCCCTCGTCGCGCAGGTGCTCAAAGCAAAGCGCTGTCACTTGTTTTTTTAGTAAAGCTTGCAGGCACTCGGGTTTCAAGGTTGATACCTGCAGGGCCGAGATCAGTATCTGACCCGGCTTCATCATATTTATCTCTTCCAGCGTAGGCGGAGCTATTTTTATGATGATATCAGCCTCGTAAACCTTTTTGGTGTCGAAAACTATCTGGGCG
>JAZKET010000134.1:22240-24179 GCA_040386815.1 Bacteroidota bacterium
TTTATCCAAAAATTTGGCGGCTTTGCCGGCATTACTCTCCAGCATTACCTCGTGCCCGTTATTGACCAACAGGGCTACAGACAGGGGAGTTAACGGTATGCGATTTTCCTGGAAAGATATTTCTTTAGGGATACCTATGTAAAGCTTATTCTTTTTGTTTTTAACCTCCAGCATTGATTCCTGGGGCTGCATCATTGCCTGCTTGGCAACGTCAGAAAATCCACTGTATTTCCCTGAACTCATAATCGTTTTTTAATGGTTGTTGAAGATAAGAAAAACCTTAAACCTTATCAACAGCAATTTCGCGGCTGCCGTCAGCTAAAACTTTAATATTTATGCTGATGTAATGCAGCGGCAGCATATCAGGTATACGCTCGGGCCACTCAATAAAGCAGTAGTTGCCGCTGTAGAAATACTCTTCGGCACCCATGTCCAAAGCCTCGGTTTGAGTTTTTAGCCGATAAAAATCGAAATGATAGATCTTATGCGTAGCACCACGATATTCGTTAACAATAGCAAAGGTAGGGCTGGTAACACCTTCGGCTACGCCAAGCGCGTCGCAAACTGATTTAATGAACGTGGTTTTACCCGCGCCCATATCGCCGGTAAATAGAAATATTTTTTCCGTGCCGGCAAAGGTGATGAGTTGCTGCGCGGCGGCCGGGAGATGGGTAAGGGTTGGGGCGGATAGTGTCATTTTAAATCTGTCATTGCGAGGTACGAAGCAATCGCACGTTGTAAAGTTCGCGATTGCTTCTTACCTCGCAATGGCAAAAATAGAAAAATCCTATTTAGGCCCATAGGTTACAATCGGAATGATCATCTCTTCTAACGATATCCCCCCATGCTGGAAAGTCTCATTATAAAAGTTAACAAAGTGATTGTAGTTATTAGGGTAAACAAAGTAGGTATCCTCTTTAGCGAAAACAAAGCTTGAGCTTACGTGCAGCTTAGGCAGCATAGCATCATGCGGGTTGCGTATGTGGAATACATCCTTAGGATTAAAGTTTAAGTTACGGCCTTGTTTGTAGCGCAAATTGGTGTTGGTGTTACGGTCGCCAATGATCTTGCTTGGTTTTTTTACGCGGATGGTACCGTGGTCGGTAGTGATTACCACACGTACCTGTTTGGTTGCTAAAAACTTCAACAGATCAAACAGTGGCGAGTGCTCAAACCACGACAGTGTTAATGAGCGGTAAGCCGCGTCATCACTGGCCAATTCGCGGATCATCTGCATATCTGTACGGGCATGCGACAGCATATCCACAAAGTTGTAAACCACCACGTTCAGATCGTTCTTCATCAGGTTGTTTACCGAGTCATTCAGCGCGCGGCCCTCGTCAATATTTAGTATTTTATGGTACGAGTGCTTGCACTCTTTACGGTAAACACGGCTGATCTGGTCTGTTACAAAGTCCGACTCAAACAAATTTTTACCGCCTTCGTCCTCATCATTCTGCCACTTGTCAGGGAAACGGCGCTCCATTTCTAAAGGCATCAGGCCCGAGAAGATCGCATTACGCGCATACTGCGTTGCCGTTGGTAAAATACTGTAGTAAGTATCCTCCTCTTCCAGTTTAAAGTATTGCGATATAATAGGGTTAATGATCTTAAACTGATCATACCTTAAATTGTCAATCAATATAAAAAATACCGGTACGTTGGCTTCCAACCTAGGGAACACCTTCTTTTTAAACAACTGTGGTGAGCTGGTAGGCGCGGTGTCAGGATTTTTTATCCAATCCAGGTAATTACGCTCAACAAACTTGCAGAACTGGGTATTAGCTTCAGCTTTTTGCATGGTCAAAATCTCATGCATGCCAGAGTCTTCCAGTTGTTGCAGTTCAAGCTCCCAATAGATCAGCTTACGGTAAACATCCACCCATTCCTGGTGGCTTAGGTTGTCGTTTAAGGTAATGCCCAGCGTCCTGAAATCCTG
>JAZKET010000135.1:0-10442 GCA_040386815.1 Bacteroidota bacterium
TGGTGCTTCAAAACCAAACCTACAGTGGGTTAACCCGGTAGCTATGATGTATGACGAACTTTACGACGAAACTTTACGTAAAGAAGTTGAAGCATTAAAAGGCCGTGTTACTAACGTTGAAAACGCTGTTAACGACTTGAAAAAAGATTCTGACGGTGACGGTGTTGCTGATCAATTTGACAAATGCCCTAACACTCCTGCAGGTACTGTAGTTGATGGTTCAGGTTGCCCTATCGTATTCCCTAAAGTAGTTGAAGCTGCTGCTGCCCCTGCTGGTGCTGCTTACAGCAACATCCAATTTGAATTTGATAGCTCAGTATTAAGAACTTCATCTTACCCAGTATTAGATGCTACTTCTGCTGACTTACGTGCTACTGGCGCTAAAGTTGAAGTTGGTGGTTACGCTTCATCAGAAGGTACTGCTGCTCACAACTTAAACTTGTCAAAAGATCGTGCTAACTCTGTAAAAACTTACTTAGTTAACTCTGGTGTTGACGCTAAAAACGTAAAAGTTAAAGGTTACGGCGAAACTAACCCAATTGCTGACAACTCAACTGAAGAAGGACGTGTATTAAACCGTCGTGTTTCTTTCAAAAAGTAATTTTTGAAATCAGTTAAAGCATATAAAGGCTCTCCAATTTGGGGAGCCTTTTTTGTTTAGCTATATTTGCTGCTGCAATTTCAAATAAGCAATTGCAGTAAATTTGAAGCATGTACTTTTTCCGTAAAAAAGATCCTAACAGGCCAACCAACTTTAATTTAAGGGCAATGCACACCATTAATGCCATTGCCATAATTATGTTTCTGGCAGGCATCATCTGGAAACTGGTAGACTGGTTCATCCTTAAATAAAATTTTATCACCGGCGGCGGTATGCGGCCAGCACAAAACCATCATCATGAAAAAAGTAATTAAAACCGACGACGCACCTGCACCTATAGGCCCTTACAACCAGGGTATACAGGCAGGTAATACCATTTACGTATCTGGCCAGATACCTTTGCACCCTTTTACCGGCGAACTGGTTACAGATAACATCGCAGCAGCAACTCACCTGGTAATGGAAAACATTGGTGCAGTGTTAGCAGCAGCTAAGGCCGATTTTACCCACATTGTAAAAAGCTCTATCTTTTTAACCAACATGGCCGATTTTGCCGAGGTTAACGAAGCTTACGGCTCATACTTTGAAGACAACTTTCCGGCACGCGAAACTGTACAGGTATCTGCCCTGCCAAAAGGTGTTAGTGTTGAAATTTCTGTAATAGCAGTTAAAGCCTAAGCAGAGCAGCCTTGAACGGTCAGCCATTTCAAACACCTGTTGAATATTTAAAAGGCGTTGGCACCGCGCGTGCCGACGTGCTTAAAAAAGAGCTGGGCATTAAAACGCTTGAGGATTTGCTACAGCATTTCCCCTTCAGGCATATTGACCGTACAAGGTTTTATAAAATAAAAGATATACAAGACGACCTGCCCTACGTGCAGGTAATAGCCCGTGTAACACGTAAAGAGCTGCTGGGCGAAAAGCACACCAAGCGCCTTGTAGCCCAGGTGCAGGACGATACCGGTGTTATGGAGCTGGTTTGGTTTCAGGGCATTAAATGGGTGGAAAAGAACCTTACCGCAGGCAAAGCTTATATCCTGTTTGGCAAGCCCGGATCATTTAACGGTAAAGCGCAAATGTCGCACCCTGAGTTTGATCTGTATGGATCAGATGCGGCACAGCGCAAAGGCAACATGACCCTGCAACCTGTTTACAGCTCTACCGAAAAACTTAAACAATTTACGTTAGATAGCAAAGGCATCCAGAAGCTGTTAACCGGTTTGCTGGATCAATTTGCCCGCGAGATACCGGAGAATTTACCACAATACATTGTCAACAAATTTAAGTTAATGAACAGGGCGGATGCTTACCGCAACATTCATTTCCCGGATGATGCCGCCAAACTATCAGAAGCCAGGCATCGCCTTAAATTTGAAGAGCTTTTTCTATTACAGCTCAAGCTGCTTAAAAACAAGGTACTGCACACCCAAAAGTTTAAGGGTGCCATATTTGATAAAGTAGGCCCCTACTTTAACGAGTTCTATCATAACAAACTGCCTTTTGATTTAACCAATGCCCAAAAGCGGGTACTAAAAGAGATACGCCTGGATACCCAGCGCGGCGTGCAGATGAACCGTTTGTTGCAGGGGGATGTAGGAAGCGGTAAAACCGTAGTGGCGTTAATGAGCATGCTGATAGCTATTGACAATGGCTTTCAAACCTGTATTATGGCGCCCACTGAGATTTTGGCATCACAGCATTATCAAACTATTAAAAGTTTAGTGGGCGATGATTTTATAGAGGTGGCTCTGCTTACCGGATCTGTTAAAACGAAGGACAGAAAAATCATCCATGAAAAACTGGAAAACGGCCAGCTTAAAATACTGATAGGCACACACGCCCTTATTGAAGATAAGGTACAATACCAAAACCTGGGTATGGTGGTTATTGATGAGCAACACCGCTTTGGTGTTGAGCAACGTGCAAAGTTATGGCGCAAAAATGTAATACCGCCGCATGTTTTAGTGATGACGGCTACTCCCATTCCACGTACGCTAGCCATGACTTTGTATGGCGATCTGGACGTTTCAGTAATTGATGAATTACCTGCCGGGCGTAAACCAATAAAAACAGTTCATCTTTATGAATCAAGCCGGTTACGTATGTTTGGTTTGATGAAGGAGGAAATTGCCAAAGGCAGACAGGTTTATATTGTATATCCGCTGATACAAGAAAGCGAAAAGCTTGACCTTAAAAACCTGATGGATGGTTATGAAACCATTGCACGCGAGTTTCCGTTACCGCAATACCGTATCAGCATAGTATATGGTAAAATAAAGCCCGAAGAAAAGGAGTATGAGATGCAGCGCTTTGTGCGTGGCGAAACGCAGATAATGGTAGCTACTACGGTGATTGAGGTTGGCGTTAACGTACCAAACGCTTCGGTAATGATCATTGAAAATGCAGAACGTTTTGGCCTGTCGCAATTACACCAGTTGCGGGGACGTGTGGGGCGTGGTGCCGAGCAAAGCTATTGCATATTAATGAGCAAGGAAAAGTTGAGTGCAGATGGCCGCATACGCCTTAACACCATGGTTAAAACTAACAATGGCTTTGAGATTGCCGAAACCGACTTGCAGCTACGCGGCCCTGGCAACATTGAAGGCACCCAACAAAGTGGCTTGCTTGATTTGAAAGTATCAGACCTAACTACCGATCAGGACCTGTTAATGCAATGCCGCAAATGTGTTGAAGATATCTTCGCCACCGACCCACAATTAGCCGCCCCAGAACATCAGATATTAAACCAGGCATTTCAGGCTAAAAACGCGGGCTTGAGCTGGAATAAAATCTCGTAGCTAAAAGATTATTTGTCTGCCAGTTGTCTTTATTTGAAATAATGCCGAAGCCTTTGCGCCGCTATTAGTAGATTTGTGTATGAGCGATGCTGACAGTCAAAACCCGATAAAAACCGACCCATTTATAGCCTTACGTTATAAAGATTTTCGTTCATACCTGGGCATCCGCTTTTTCTTCACCTTTGCATACCAGATGCAAACCACTGTGCTGGGCTTCTACGTTTACCAGCTTACACATAGCAAAGTTGCCATTGCATTTGTTGGTTTGGCAGAAGCCATTCCAGCTATAACAATAGCGTTATTTGGCGGTTATATAGCCGATAAATATGAGAAACGAAAAATGCTGCTGTTGGTTTATGCCGGGGCTATATTCTCTGCCGTGATGATGTTTACTGTAACACTGGATAGCATGCGTGCCCACATAGGTGCACATTGGATACTACCGGTTTTATACGCCATGATATTTTGTAACGGTGTTGTCCGCGCTTTTTATGGGCCGGCAGCTTTCACTATTTACGCCCACAGCGTACCGAGAGAGATTTACCCTAATGCAAGTACCTGGAGCAGTTCAACCTGGCAGGCAGCATCTATTTTGGGCCCCATGACAGCAGGTTTTGCTTATGCGTTTGCAGGGCGCTTTATACCCGGTGTTAGTGGTATCACAGCAACTTTTGGTATTGTTCTAATATTTCTGCTGATAGCGTTCTTGCTAGTTTATAGACTGCGCACTTTCCCGCCGGTGTTTGTACCTAAAGAAAACATTTGGAAAAGCCTTTCAGAGGGTATCAACTTTGTATTTAAGAATAAAATTATGCTGTACGCAATGAGCCTCGACCTGTTTTCGGTACTTTTTGGCGGCGTGGTAGCATTACTACCCGTATTTGCTTTAGATATATTAAGAGTAGGCGCAGAAGGCCTTGGATTGATGCGTATGGCGGCATCGTTAGGTGCGGCTATTACCATGGTGGTAATGATCCGCTTTTCGCCCATGGGCCGCCCATGGCGCAATCTGCTGATAGCGGTGGCCGGTTTCGGACTTGCTATTATCGGCTTTGGCTTATCGCATAGCTTTTATCTTACCTTGTTCTTTCTGTTTGCACAGGGCGCGTTTGATAGTGTAAGTGTTATTATTCGCGGTACGCTGATGCAGCTATTAACGCCCGATCATATGCGCGGCCGGGTATCGGCAGTAAATTCTATGTTTTTGAGTTCGTCAAATGAGATAGGTGATTTTGAGTCGGGTATAGCAGCTAAGCTATTAGGCACCGTGCCAGCCGTACTGTTTGGCGGCAGCATGACTTTATTGATAGTAGGTGCAACTTATTTTAAAAGCAACCGGTTAATTCCATTATCTTTAAATGAGATAACTACACCCGAAGCTAAAGAGGAGATAACAACATGACAAACCTGAAAAAGATGGGCAAAGCGCTGCTGATAGTTCTAAGCTTTGTAGTTTTTAATATCCTTACTGATATCGTCATTTTTGGTACCGAATTAGCACCCAGGCATTTTTGCACTGCTCTATTAGGCGGCATAGGCGGCGGCGTGGCCGTTACCTTCCTGTTTAACTACAAAAGAAATAGCGGTGCTAAATTTAGCTCAGACCTTTAATTAAGCCATCTCACCCCTCTGTCATTTCGAAACGAGGAACGAGTGAGAAATCTTATACTATTTGCTTTGCGAACGATGCATGGCGTATAAGATCTCTCGTGTCGCGATCGCTCAGGCCAACCCAGGGCTCACTCGAGATGACAATTGGATATCATTAATCTGCATCTACAGTAAGCTTCTCACCAATCTGCTGTCTCCACATTGCGTAGTATAAACCTTTCTGATCTAACAGATCCGTATGCTTGCCAGACTCAATAATGCGGCCTTTCTCCAGCACGTATATCCTGTCGGCATGCATAATAGTTGATAAGCGGTGTGCTATCATTATCGTAATTTGATTACTTATTTCAGACACCTGTTTGATAGTTTCGGTGATCTCTTCCTCAGTCAATGAATCCAGCGATGACGTAGCCTCGTCAAATACCAACAGATCGGGCCTGCGTAATAAGGCACGGGCTATAGACAGACGTTGCTTTTCGCCGCCCGATACCTTTACGCCACCCTCGCCTATTACCGTGTCTAAACCATTGCTGGCGCGGGCCATTAGCGTTTGGCACGCTGCCTGTTGCAACACATTTAAACATTGCTCATCAGTAGCATCAGGGCGGACGAACAATAAATTTTCACGAATTGTGCCCGAGAATAGCTGAGTGTCCTGCGTTACAAAACCAATTTTCTCGCGCAGCTGATCTAAGTCTATTTCCTTACTGTCTGTACCGTTATAGCTTATAGCTCCTTCTAGTGGTTGATATAACCCCACCAGCAATTTTACCAATGTAGTTTTTCCTGAACCTGATGGGCCAACAAAAGCGATCGTCTCGCCGGTAGTGGTTTCAAAGCCGATATGATTAAGCGCGTTACGATTTGCCGTCAGGTGTTTGAAGCTAACATCGGTAAATGTTAGTTTGGTTATTTTTTCAACCAATACGGGTTTTTCTGGCTTTTTGTCAATAGGCGTGCTCAATATTCCCTGGAAATTACCTAACGAAACCTCAGCCTCGCGCCATGACTGTATTACGTTGCCCAATTCTTGTAACGGGTTAAACAAGAAGAATGAATAGAACAAAAATTTCAAATAATCGCCGGCAGTTAGCTCGTCTTTAAAAATAAGCACCAATAATACCAACACCATGGCGCTGCGCACCAGGTTAACAACCGTGCCTTGTATAAAGCTCATACTGCGCACGTACTTCACCTTCTTTAACTCCAGATCAAGTATTTTGTACGTGGTTTTGTTAAGGCGCTCAATTTCCTGCTTAGCCAGGCCAAGGCTTTTTACCAATTCAATGTTACGTAATGATTCGGTGGTCGATCCGGCCAGGGCAGTAGTTTCGCCCACTATCTTTCTTTGGATGTTTTTGATACGCTTACTCAACGCCATACTCACAAACGTGATGATAGGTATAGCGCAGAAATACACCAGCGTTACCTGGGGGTTTACCTTAAGCGAATAGACGATAACAAAGATCATCCCCACCAAACTAACAACCAGCACGCTAATGAAAGCGGTAACAAATTTTTCAACGTCTACCCTCACCTTTTGTAAAATGCCTAGTGTTTCGCCACTGCGCTGGTCTTCAAAAACCTGGTAAGGCAGCTCTAACGAGTGCTTTAAACCATCGGCATACATGGCCGCGCCGGTTTTTTGAACAATGATATTGGTAAAATAATCCTGGAAATTTTTTGCTATACGCGATACCATGGCCGCGCCAATGGCTAAACCCACAAGGCCTAATGCGCCATAAAAACGCTCATCATAAGTAAGAATAGACCCATTTTTAGGGACGATGTACTTATCCATGATCATCCCGGTGATCATGGGATCGACCAACGAAAAACCTATATTGAAACCTGCCAGGACTAAGGCTAATATAACTGTCCAGCGGTATGCTTGTAAATAAGATAAAAGTAGTTTCATAAACAGGGGTAAAAATAAAAAAAGGGAATGGCTAAGTAGCTCACTCCCTCTAATTTGACAATCCGAAGATTATCTTCAATACTAAGCGTACTGAATAAGTTGCCAAGTCACCGCGTAGCCATTGTAAGGTGGCATTCTATTACCTTTCGCGATAGGAGCGGTAGTAGACGGGGTGCTTAGAGCTTTCCAAATACCACTTTCAGGGCAAGTCTGACCTGTAGATACGGTAGTTCCGATTGGAGTTTTCATGTTTTTAAACATTAAGCTCTCACCTAGTTGCGACATGGGCTAGGCATAACTTTCCCACTAAGAAATTTTGAAAAACCACGCTCAAAACTTATATTTGCAATAACCACAATGCAATATTCATTTTGAGTATTGGAAAAGTCAAGCGCCATTTCTATTTTGGCCCTTGGCTTTTTTTATGTCCTTCTTATCAATTTGTAATATTTACTTTCGCCTGATTCCACTTCCTGAATATTAAATATTACAGATTCATTCAAATAATCATACCCCAAGGAATCGATTATATTTTTTATACGCAAATAGTAATAATCCCCAGCCTTACTTACCTTGTAAGAAGATTTGTCTTCCTCACTGGAGTTAAGCATGTATAATGCCTTATCTTCTTTATCAGCCTTGTTTCTACCTATTTTATAATATCTATTTACTTCAAAATCGAATTTCTTTCCTGCTCCGCTGGAAAACCCTAGCTTTCCTGTTTTATGTACCGTTGCCTTAACAACACCATAATCTTCTTCTGGCTCAAAGAACTCAAATTCAAACATATAAATCCTTGTTTAATTTTATAATGCATAATTACAGAAAATATTTCAAACTGAAAGAATTTATTTTCACTTACATAAGAGTTAAATTTATTTACTTATAATTCCATAGTGCGCTTTGTAAAATTTATTCACAACCATATATACATATAAACGTATATATGGTTGTGAATAAATTTCTTTATACTAAAAAAGGATACTGCCATGGCAGTATCCTTTTTTAGTATAAAATATATTTGTGCGGTTATTTGTGCGCTTTCTTATCTATTAAACCGTCATGATATCTTTTTCTTTCGCTTCAGTCAGCTGATCAACTTTAACAATGTAAGCGTCCGTCAGTTTCTGAACTTCAGCTTCGCCGGTTTTCATTTCGTCTTCTGATACACCTTCTGATTTTAGCTTGCGAATTTTCTCGTTAGCGTCTTTACGCACGTTACGGATAGCAATCTTGCCGCTTTCAGCTTCACCTTTTGCTTTTTTAACCAAATCGCGACGACGCTCTTCTGTCAAAGGCGGCACGTTGATACGGATAATAACACCATCATTTTGAGGGTTAACACCAAGGTTAGCCTCCATAATAGCTTTTTCAATAGCGCCTAATAATGATTTTTCCCAGGGTTGTACTACAATGGTACGGGCATCGGGCGTATTAACGGTACCAACCTGGCTTAATGGGGTTGATGTACCATAATAGTCAACATAAACATCATCAAGCATAGAAGGGCTTGCCTTACCAGCACGTATTTTAAGTAGCTCGCCATCGGTGTGGTCAATTGCACGATCCATTGCGGCTTTAGCTTCGGTTACTTGTTTTTTAATGAGTTCGCTCATCGGAGTATGTTTTTTGACAAAAATAGTAAAATCTGTGATTTTACCATCTTTCAATTTTACCATTGCAAAGCTGCGGCAATTAAATGCTGCTGATAAAACAAATATTTGTTAGCCACGCGGCAGTAAAACTTAGTCATGGTGCTGTGATGTTAACTTCTCAACCGGGTACCCCATAGCTTTGCACTTGGCAACCAGACCTTCATAAAGCTTTTTATCTATCGACGGCCTGCGGCTCATAATGAACAAAAACTTATGTTCAGGATGTCCGACTACAACATACGAATAGTCTTTTGCCAGATCTATCACCCAATAATCAACCTTAAACGGCCAAACAAACTGCGCCTTCATTTCAGCGTTGCCATCTTCGGCTATAGGGAACAGTTTTGACTTATACGTATGCAGCTTGTTATCTTCCTTTTTGGCAGTGGTAACTACGTTATAGTACCCGTCGTTGTTAAGGGTATAAGTGGTAGTAGTTTCGCTTGTGCCCTTATCAAACATAGTAGGGATTGAGTATAACGAATACCATTTACCGGCAAAGCGGTTAACGTCAACCTTATCAACCGGCTTGTTAGGGATTGGCGCAAAGGCCGTAAATATGGTGAGTGCTATTAAACAAAAAATCTTCATAACAGTAGGTGTATGTATTAATTACATACGATGCTGCTTGTTATGAAGATCTTATCAGATTGATCTTGTCAATCCTGTGAGTTGTAAAAAGACTAGTCTGTTGTCACCACTCTATTTCACCAGTGTACCAATAGGCTCGCCATTGGCTATTTTCATGAAGTTGCCTTCTTTGTTCATGTCAAATACGATGATGGGTAATTTGTTTTCGCGGCAAAGGGTAATGGCGGTCATATCCATTACATTTAGGCCTTTATCATATACCTCCTGGAAGGTGATCTCATCAAAACGGGTAGCGGTTGGGTCCTTCTCCGGGTCGGCGGTGTAAATACCATCAACACGGGTACCTTTTAATACCACATCAGCTTTTATCTCGATAGCCCGTAATGAAGCCGCAGTATCCGTAGTAAAATAAGGGTTACCCGTACCGGCACCAAAAATCACAATTTTACCTAATTCAAGATGGTGCATAGCACGACGACGGATGTAAGGCTCGCAAATTTGCTCCATCTTAATGGCCGATTGCAGGCGGGTTTCAACACCGACTGTTTCCAGCGCGTTTTGTAAAGCCATACAGTTAATTACTGTGGCCAACATACCCATGTAATCAGCTTGGGCGCGGTCCATACCCGATTTTTCGGCGCTCAGGCCTCTAAAAATATTACCACCACCAACTACAACAGCTATTTCAATGCCCTGATCTTTAACAGCTTTAATGTCCTGCGCGTATTGCAACACTTGTTTGTTGTCGATACCGTATTGCTTATCGCCCATTAGGGATTCGCCGCTCAGTTTCAGTAATATTCTTTTGTATTTCATGAATGATGTGGGATTTATCAAAAATATGTAATTAAAGCTATTGTTAAAATTTTATGTTGTTTTTGTTAGCCCCTTGTGTATCACGTGGCTAACTTCAAACTTTTCGGTAAAGGCTATCAGGTCGGCAGTCATTCCCTTTTCTATTTTGCCTTTATCAGTAGCGCCTGTTAATTGAGCTGGATATAATGCGGCCATATTGATAGCCTCGGCCAGATCAATACCAACGTGCTCCACACAGTTTTGTACCGCTTTTAGCATAGTAAGGCACGAGCCTGAAAGTGTTCCCTCGGGCGTAACATAGCGGTCTGTTTTAAATTTATGCTGATAGGTGCCTTTGTCCGCTTCAACAACAGCGTCAGTTATCAGAAACAACTTATCGCCCAACTCTCTTTTCGCCAGTCTGATCATTGTGTAATCAACATGTACGCCATCCGCAACCACGCTGGTATAAG
>JAZKET010000135.1:10452-13633 GCA_040386815.1 Bacteroidota bacterium
CGTTCCTCAAATATGGCCGGTATGTAACCCGGCTCGCGGTGATGCATGGGCGGCATAGCATTATATAAATGCGTAACAGCCTGTACCGTTTTATTTAAAAATGATTTACCTTCCTGGTAAGTTGCGTTGCTATGGCCCGATGACAAGACTACACCTTGTTTATTCAGATAGGCCAGCACTTCTGCATCCTGCAACTCAGGTGCCAGTGTGATCATTTTTATTAGCCCCTTTGCTTTTTCAACCCAGGCTTTTACCTGCGCAAGCGTTGCCTTTTTTATTAGTGAGGGTGGATGTGCACCGCAGCGTTTCGGATTCAAATAAGGACCTTCCAGGTGTATGCCTAAAAACTGGGCACCGTTGGTATTTTTATCCCAATATTCCAGAGCTGCATCAATGCCTATCTCAACAATATCATCGGTATTTGTAGCAATGGTGGCTAAAAAACCGGTACAGCCTTCGGCTAATAAAGTTTGCTCCATTTGGGCCAATGCCTCAGCAGACGGATCGCCGCCAAAAAACAAGGGTTTACCGGCACCGTATATTTGCAAATCTATCAGTCCCGGAGCCAGATAATCTCCCTGAAGATCAATGGAGGAACTGTTTTGCGGAATATCAGTTTCGGGAATAATGTCAATGATCTTATCGCCTTCAATTAAAATAGCCTTGCCTTTGGTAATTGTACCATCAGTTATCAGCTTAAGATTATATAAAGCAGTTATCATCATCCAAACGTAGCGGCACAATACTTAGTATCGCCTGATATTTTACAAAGAGACGCAAGTATTACGTCTCTACAGAATTTTTGGGCAAAAAAAATCCCCCGATTAATAATCGGGGGATAAAATAATTAAGCTCCTAAAGCTACTCGCTTAAAGGCTGTTACTGTAAGGCCCTTCTCTACAGTATCTAAGAACTGAGATACGTTTTTTGAAGAATCTTTAACAAACTCCTGGTTTAACAGGGTTGAGTCTTTGTAAAATTTATTCAATTTACCGGCAGCAATTTTTTCAACCATTTCTTCTGGTTTACCTTCTGCGCGGATAACGTCTTTAGCAATCTCCAACTCGCGCTCAATAACCGATGCGTCAACACCATCTTTATCAATAGCTACAGGGTTCATAGCAGCAATTTGCATTGCAACGTCTTTACCTGCTTCGTCGGCACCTGCTGCTGCAGCGCTTAAGCCTACTAATACACCTAAACGGAAGTTACCGTGGATGTAAGCAACAACTTTTTCGCCTTCAACAACTTCGTATTTAGATACGCCAATTTTTTCGCCAATTTTACCTGTCTTGTCAATGCAAGCTTCAGCAATAGTTAAACGAGAGTTTTCAACGTCGATAGACAATTGGTTTAACTCATCAATTGATGCAGGGTTTTGCTCAACAGCTTCGTTAGCGATAGCATTAGCAAATGCTACGAAATCAGCATTTTTAGCTACGAAATCAGTCTCGCAGTTAAGCTCAATGATGATACCACGTTTGCCATCAGCTGATGAACGTGCAATAACAACACCCTCGTTTGACTCACGGTCTTGACGGCTTGCTGCTACTTTAGCACCTTTTTTTCTTAAAAAATCAATTGCTGCTTCAAAGTCACCGTTGGTTTCAGTTAAAGCTTTTTTGCAATCCATCATACCGGCACCGGTTTGTTGGCGCAGTTTGTTTACATCAGCTGCAGATATTTGTACTGTAGACATTTTGTGTTTGTTTTTTTATGTTTTAAATAGAGAATGGTGAGTAGCAAATGGTGAGTAGTTATAAAACTTCACCGCTCACTATTCACCATTCGCAAAAAATTATTCTTCTGAACCTTCAGCCGCAGGAGCTTCGTCCTCTACAGCTGCAGTAGCTTCAACAGGTGCTTTGCGGGTTCTTTTACCTTCAACAGCCTCTGGTGCATCAGCTTTAGCTTTAGACACAGCTGCTTCTTTTTCAGCTTCGTCGTCTTTCTCGCGTTTGCGCTCATCTAAACCTTCTTCAATAGCTTTGATGATGATACCTGTGATCAATGAAATTGATTTGGTAGCGTCGTCATTAGCCGGGATAGGGAAGTCGATGTTTGAAGGATCTGAGTTAGTATCAACCATTGCAAAGGTTGGGATATTTAACTTCAAAGCTTCAGATACCGCGATGTGCTCTTTTTTAACGTCAATTAAAAACAATGCAGCCGGTAAGCGATTTAAATCAGCAATACCACCTAATAAAGTTTCTAATTTGATACGCTCACGCTGTATCATCAATCTTTCTTTTTTAGAAAGGTTGCTGTAAGTACCGTCTTTGGTCAATTTGTCGATGTTTGACATCTTTTTGATTGACTTACGTACAGTAGCAAAGTTAGTTAACATACCACCTAACCAACGCTCGGTGATGTATGGCATGTTTACTGTTTTTGCGTAATCAGCTACGATATCTTTCGCTTGTTTCTTTGTAGCTACGAATAATACCTTACGGCCTGATTTTACAATTTGTTTTATAGCTGCAGCAGCTTCTTCAACCTTAGCTAAGGTTTTATTTAAATCGATAATGTGGATACCGTTACGCTCCATGAAAATGTACTGAGACATTTTTGGATCCCATTTGCGGGTAAGGTGACCAAAGTGTACACCTGCTTCCAGTAACTCGTCATATGTTGTTCTTGCCATTGTGTTGTCCTCCTTAAAATATTAACGTTTACTGAATTGGAATCTCTTACGAGCTTTCTTACGACCTGGTTTCTTACGCTCAACCATACGGTTATCACGTGTCATTAAGCCTTTAGCGCGTAATGAAGGTTTTTTATCAGCATCAAGTTCAACAATAGCTTTAGCGATAGCTAAACGAACGGCTTCTGCCTGTCCTTTTACACCACCACCTGCAACGTTTACTTTAACATCAAATAATCCGGTTGAACCAGAAACCTCAGTTGACTGAGTAACGATGTATTGTAATGGCAATGTTGGGAAGTATTCTTTGTAATCTTTACCGTTAACGGTAATAGCACCGCTACCTTCGCTAAGGTAGATACGTGCAACGGCTGTTTTTCTTCTGCCTGAAGTGTTAGTTGTTGGCATTTCTTTTTTCCTTAGTAATTAATTAAATGGCTGTTGGGTTTTGAGCGGCATGAGGATGTGTAGCACCTGCATAAACATGCAAATTGCCAAACAATGCTTTGCCCAAACGATTTTTAGGTAACATACCAC
>JAZKET010000136.1:0-6400 GCA_040386815.1 Bacteroidota bacterium
TGTATCAGTCTGTCAACCGCTTTTTCTTTGTTCAAATATTGGCTGCGTTCTTCGTCACAAATAACCTGCACCAAACCATCTTTATTAAAGCGCGATTGTAGTTTTTGGTTAATACGCAGTTTCTCATCATCAGTAAATAAAGCCGAATTGTCAACAGAAAACAACAGCTCTACCTTGCTGGATACTTTATTTACATTTTGGCCGCCCTTACCCCCGCTACGTGATGTTTTGTACGTGAGTTCTTTTTGTAAGTCGGCTTTATTGATGTTCATGGCGATGATAGATAGTGGTTGATTGTGTAAATTAGATTGTAGTTAATTTGGTGACAAATTTAATATTATCAACGTACTCAATTAATTAACCACTAACAATAATTTGTACCTTTGCCATACAATGAACAACAACATCGTAGTAGCTATTGATGGCTATTCATCATGCGGAAAAAGCACACTGGCAAAGGCGCTTGCAAAGAAGCTTCATTTTATTTATGCCGACAGCGGTGCTATGTACCGTGCTGTTGCCCTTTACTTTATCCGTAACAATGTCGACATCAATAACCACGACGAGGTTGCTAAAGCATTAAAAAACATCCACCTTAACTTCCACTCGCGCGATTACCAGACCCACATTACCCTTAATGATGAGGATGTATCTGCCGAAATACGCGAAATGCACGTAGCCGACAAAGTAAGCGCTGTAGCAGCCATACATGATGTGCGCGTAGAGATGGTGCGCCAGCAACAACGCATGGGCAAATCAAAAAATGTGGTGATGGATGGCCGCGATATTGGCACGGTGGTGTTTCCACATGCGCAGGTAAAACTGTTTATGACCGCCGACCCAAAAATTCGCGCCGAACGCCGTTTCAAAGAGCTGCAACCCACCAACCCTAATATCACGCTGGAAGAAGTATTTGAAAGCCTGGCACATCGCGATTACGCCGATACCACCCGCAAAGAAAGCCCGTTAACCCGTGCCGAAGATGCTATTATTTTGGACAATACCGATTTGAGCCAAGAAGAGCAGTTGGATTTTGCGCTGGATTTGGTGAGACCTTTAATAGTCTGAACTAGGATTGTCTGAACCTTGATTCGTAGGATTAAATGATTACAAGATTCTTGATTAAAATCCTATGAACAATCAGACAATTTAAAACTGATTGGCATCCTTTAATCCTGCGAATCAAGGTTCAGACTTCTTCCAGCATCACCGTGGGCACACCAAACTTATTTAAAAAGTCTACGCCCTCATCACTTGGGATACCTTTGTATTTAGCGTACGATTTATTGTAGAAAACCTGCTTAATGCCTGCTGAAAAGATCAGCCTTGCGCAAGCTATACACGGCGATAGGGTTGTATATAACGTCGCCCCCTCTAAACGTGCGCCGCTTTTTACGGCATATAGTATGGCGTTCTCCTCAGCATGCAGGGCTAGCGAGCAACTGCCTTTCGAGTCGCGCGGGCAACCGGCGTCGGGCCATTCCTCGTCGCAGTTGTGGGTGCCTGCCGGCGGGCCATTGTAGCCAATAGAAATAATACGGGTATCTTGAGTTAAAACCGCGCCAACATGAGCCTTAACGCAATGCGAGCGCAGGGCCAGGTCGGTAGCCAGTTTCATGAATATGGTATCGAAGGATGGTTTCATTTGATAGTCATTGGTCATTGAGTCATTAGTTATTGGTCTTAGCGATATTTACTAATGACTCAATGACTAATGACTTAATGACTAAAAATTAGTGTCCTCCGCTTTTTTCTACTTGTACGTGGTCAATGTTGATACCTTGTTTAATCAGCTCTTGTCTAACTTTTACAGCGAAGAACACGATGTAAGCAAAACCAATTACCGGAACAATGTATGACTGGTGGATACCAATAGTATCGGCCAATAAACCATGTACCGGCGGGATGATAGCACCACCAAGGATCATCATAATTAAAAAAGCTGAACCCTGGCCGGTATATTTACCTAAACCAGTAATAGCTAACGAGAAAATTGACGGCCACATAATTGAACAGCATAAACCACCGCTAATGAAGGCAAACAGGGCTACAGTACCGGTAGTGAATAAACCTACCAACATAAATATCATACCTAAAACACCTAACGATACCAAAGTACGCACCGGCTTTTGTTGCCCGATGTAAAACGCGCCTATCATCACAAATATGCTTACTGCATAAATGTAAAGGTGGCTAACATCAACACCTGTAGCGCCGTTTACACCCAACACAATGGCAAATGCCACAAAAGGCACCACAAAGGTTAAAATATTTTTAGTTGATGCCGACAAATTGAACGCGCCGATAGCGCCTGTCCAGCGGCCTATCATTAAGCTGCCCCAGTATAAAGATATGTATGGCGACATTTGAGCTTCGGTAAAACCGCCAAATTCCGGCAATACCAATAATGCGCCTAAGTTACTTTGTATGGTTACCTCTGTACCTACGTAGGTAAAAATGGCGATCATACCCAATATCAATTGCGGAAACTGCATAGCACCCCAGCCTTCTTTGTTCTTTTTAGCTGATGTTAATGAACCAATTAAAGTAAATATGATGATACCTAACGAAGCATAGATAACAATAGGTTTGCTTACACCCACTGCATTAGCAATCTGATCGGCAACCATGATTAAACAAAACGCCACAAACATGATCAGGATAGGCGTAGTTGGTTTGTTGCTGGCTTCTACTTTTTCGTCGTTGGTTACAACAGGCAGTTTCGATACAAATAAAAACAAAGCAACAGCCAAAAATAAACCTGCTAATATGTAGTATAACATATTAATGGTTGATAATTCAACAGGCGCTGTACCGGCACCACCTGTAGCCGAACCAAACAATATCAAACTAACAGCAATTGGGCCGGTAATACCACCAATATTGTTAATAGCACCGGCAAAGTTTAAGCGGTTTGCACCAGTCTCTGGTGGGCCTAAAGCAATAACAAACGGGTTTGCCGCAGTTTGCTGTAACGAAAAACCTAATGCTATAATAAATAGTGAACCTAAAATAAACACAAATGCGCCGGTAGCTACCGCTGGTATCATAGCCAGTGCACCTGCTGCTGATATCACCAAACCCCAAACGATACCGTTTTTGTAGCCCAGTTTATTTAAGATATCAACCTTGGTAACTAATGAAGCAAAGTATAAAATAACAGAACCTATAAAATAACCACCATAAAAGGTAAAATCAATTAACTGCGACTCGAATTGCGTTAAATGAAAATGCGCTTTACAAAAAGGGATGAATATACCGTTTGACGCGGCAAGAAATCCCCAGAAGAAAAATACCGTTACCAGCGTATAAAGCGCCGAAGCATAGCTTTTGGTGTTGTTTTGTTCCATTTTATATAAGTTATGTATAATTGGTTTTTTGAGACTACTAACATAACTATTTTTTTAAATTCTGTAAGGTTAATTTAATCAACACACAACATTAAGTTTGTTTAATTAAGAGATAAAAATCGCATCTTCGCATACTTTAACTTAGAGCAGCAGCTAAAGATTAATGATAGAAGCTATAATTTCGGGCATTGGTATTGGCATAGTCCTTACGTTTTTAACGGGCCCCGTATTTTTTGCTTTGATAAAAACCAGTATCGAGCGTGGCTTTTTGGCAGGAGTTTACCTGGCAGCAGGCGTGGTTAGCAGCGATGTTGTATTTGTGGGCGCTATTCTATTTGGTTCGCAGCTGTTTGAAGTATCTGCCCAAACCAAAACTATAGCAGGTGTTGTAGGCAGTATCATTTTGTTTGTGGTAGGCATACGTTATATCGTTAAAAAGGCCAAACTTAATTACACCAATGATGCCCCTACCGGGCTTAAACGCACCGGCTATTTTTTAAAGGGCTTTTTGCTTTGCATATTTAATCCCGCCATATTGTTTCACTGGATAACTGTAATTGGCACAGCAAGTACCATTTATCACAACGGTGTTTAAAATAGCTATCATGTTTTTAACTATACTGGTAGTTCAATTTGGCCTTGACACCGTAAAAGCATTTTACGCCGATAAGCTGCGCGATCGTATTTCTGAAAAACTGGTACACCGTGTTAACCAGGCAGCCGGCATTGCCCTTATTATTGCCTCAATTATCCTGTTAGACAGGCTTGTTACACACTATATGTTTGAAGCTCCTAAAGCCTAGCCCTTAAATATTCCCTATATTTGGTTGCCCTTAACTATTGCAATGAAGAGTATATTTAATACGGACGATAACGCCGAATTACTATTCCGTATAAATCAAATTACCGAATCTACGCCAGCTGTTTGGGGCCGTATGAATACCGCACAAATGATGGCACATTGCCGCTGCAGTATGGAAGTTGCGTTTGGATTGGCAAAAAATCACCGCCATTGGGTAGGTGTCTTTTTTGGCAACTTTGCCAAAAAGCGAACATTGCAAGCTAAACAATTAGACAAAAATATCCCCGCCTATACAAAACTGCGCATAACTGATGACAGGGACTTTGCAGACGAAAAAGAAAAATTCATTGCTATGGTAAAACTGGCTTATGAAAAAGGGGAAAAAGGATTGGTAAAATGCCCTCACCCCTATTTCCGCCATTTTAAAGCAGGCGAGTGGAGCCAGCTAAATTGGAAACATTTAGATCATCATTGCCGCCAGTTTAATATTTAGTTGCGCCAAAGCCTAAACATAAAAATGGTGTAAATACCTACAAATGCGGCTATGTATAAAAACAACTCAAACGCCCCCTGGGGGAAGGTGGGTGATTGAAAGATATAGGCTCCTCCTAATAAAAACATCAAAGCCGCCACACCTACCGACAGGATATTTTTTTGCTGCAGGCTAAGTTTCGCTTTAACAGGTATACTGATCTGTTCGTCCTGTTCAATAGTAAAATCAAGATATTCTGTTAAAATTTTCAAAGTGTAAACGCGCGGCGATACCTCGGCATTTTCTATCCGTTGTATAGAGCGCAGGCTTATTCCTGTCGCTTCGGCAAGCTCCTGTTGTGTGTAGTTCTTTAAAACCCGCTTTTCTTTTACCAAGCGGGCAATCCCGGCGACATTTTTATTATTCATCACTATAATTACTGTACGACATTTCACGCCATTTAAGCGTCATTCATTAATGTCGGCCAATTTTTAGATTAGCACACCATACATTTGTTACATGGTAAATTTAATTCAAAAACACAGAAATACTAAAGCGGGAGCTATAATTAAATGTGTGCTATTCCTGCTTATTTTCTTTCTGCTGATGATGATCAGCGGCCCATTCGGCGCAGCTTTTCATGCACCTTACGATAAGCTGTTTTACGGCGTTTATGGCGTAATTGCGGGTTACTTTTCTGTATGGCTAATTATGCGCGTTGAAGATAAACCGCTCTCGTCAATAGGTATGAAATGGGATAAACACACTTGGTGGCGGTTCTCTGTTGGGATGCTGATAGGTTTATTGATCTTTGTCCCCATGATAGGTATAATGCTGATGTTTACGCCGCTTAGTTTAACCTATAATCCAACATTTTTTAGCTTCAATACTTTCCTGCTCTATTTGCCCATTCTTCCTTTGGCTTTAGGCGAAGAATTATGTTTTCGGTCTTATCCGCAGGTTAAATTAAACAGCACCTACGGTATTTGGATCAGTCAGATTGTTATGGCTATACTTTTTGGGGCTTATCACATGTTAATGGGTTGGAACGTTTTAGTAGCATTTACAGGGCCAGCAGTTTGGTCTTTTGTATTTGGCTTAGCAGCCATAAAACACGGCGGCATAGCAGTATCAACAGGTATCCATTTTTTTATTAATGTGTTACAAAGTATTGTCGGTACCAAGGGCGGCAAAACAGGCTTATGGAAATTAGATTACTTACCTGGTACAACCAAACCTATGATGGATAACACCGACCATATAGGGTTACTGCTACACGCGCTACTTTTAATTGGTGCATTAGTATTAACTGCGCGTTATGCCAAAAGCCTAAGGCAAACAGTTAAAACAGAAAAGTAAAAGGTTATTTATCATCTCATAAAAAAAAGGCGAAAGATTTAAAAATCTTTCGCCTTTTACCTTTAAGCTTTCGCCTAGGAAAATTACATGTATGCTCTTTGGTTCTTACCTTCCATCCAGTTAACAAAGGCGCGGTTAACTACCTTGTTACCACCCGGGGTTGGGAAATCGCCAGAGAAATACCAATCGCCGGTATGATCCGGGCAAGCTTTGTGCAGGTTATCTAAAGTTTGATAAAGCACTTTTACTTCGCATTTAATTTCCTTCGGTGTAATGATCTGTGCAATGCGGTCAGATATTTCCTGGTCTGTAAACGGCTCATAAATAGCTTTTACATAGTTTACCACTTCTTCTTTAGGCAAGGCAGCACTGGCTTTACATTTAGTGTAAACATCAGTAATGATCTTCTCTTTTCCC
>JAZKET010000137.1:0-12423 GCA_040386815.1 Bacteroidota bacterium
ACAGCATTGGCGATACCCTCTGGTTTAAAGCTTATTTGTTAGATAAAGTAAACCTCACCGGTTCAAAAATGAGCGGGTTGTTATATGTAGAGCTTGATACCGATAGCGCTGAAATGGTGCGCCGAATAAGTATCCCCATAAAGGACGGTGTGGGCTGGGGGCAAATACCTTTAACCGGTAAAATTTTCAGAGGCGGCAGTCATGTACTGCGTGCCTACACCAAATGGATGCAAAACTTTGGTGATGATTATGTATTCACGCAAAACGTGTATATCGGTATACCGTCTGAAGATACCTGGATGGTGCGGTCGGCTACAGCTTTGAAGCGTGTGGCTGATAAAAACCAATTGTCGGTTGATATTAAATTAAACCGGGCCGATGGTTTGTCATCGCCCGTGGCCTTAAAAAAGGTTGAGGTAAAAATATTTGACGAATGGCACTATATTTTTAAGGAGGAGATGTTAACCGGTTTGGATGGGTCTATCAAATTGTCGCAGGCAATAAAAGACAAAGCCGATGCTACCCGGGTGCGTGTGCAAATAACCAGTTTAGAAAAAGCAGACAATGGCAAAGTGGTACAAATACCGCTAAACATTAACCGCGACCAAAAAATGGATATGCAGTTTTTGCCCGAAGGAGGCAAACTGGTTAGCGGTATAAAATCAACAATTGGTTTTAAGGCTATTAGTGAAGATGGCAAGGGCGTGGCAGCCCTGGGCGCTATCTTTGATGGCGTTGGTAATGAGGTGGTATTATTTACTACCCTGCACAACGGTATGGGGTCTTTTGAGTTTACTCCAAAAGCCGGCGAGACCTACATTGCCAAAATACTACAGCCCGTTACAAAGGTTGTAGCACTACCCAAAATAAACCCGACAGGCACAGTAATGCGCGTTACAAACCCTGAACAGGGCGATAATATCAGCATAACATTAGCCGGGCTTGATAAGATGCCGACAGATAGCGCGGCGTATTTAATTGGCGCATCAAGAGGTGTTATCTATTTCTCGCAAAAATTAGAGACAAGCAAACCCGATATTGTAGTAGCAAAAAGTTTGTTTCCTACAGGTATTGCCAGGTTTACTTTGTTTAAGGGTAAAACACCGTTAAATGAGCGTGCTGTGTTTATTGATAATAAAGATCAGCTAACTATAAACATCACCTCAAATAAAACCAATTATAATAAGCGCGATAGTGTAGGGCTTGAAATTGAGGTGAAAGACAAAAGCGGTTTCCCGGTAAGGGGCAACTTCTCTTTAGCTGTTACAGATGATATGCAGATTAGGCCGGATAGTGTAGGTAATAATAACATGGCAACCAGTTTGCTGTTAAATGCCGACCTGAAAGGATATGTAGAAACCCCGGGCTACTACATTAACCGTAAAGATAAAAAGGCCTGGCAGGCGCTTGATAATTTGCTGCTTACACAGGGGTGGACAGGTTACGATTGGAAAGACGTTTTCGCACCTAAAAAACAGCCTCGGTTTGAGGCCGAAAAGGAATTTAGGTTAACAGGCATAGTCAGCAATTTGAGTAATAAACCGGTGCCCAATGCAGAGGTTTTAATATCGTCGCAAAAGCCATCGTTTTTAACAAAGACGATTACTGATATGGATGGACGATACATTTTTACAAATCTGCCGCCAATTGATAGCGGATCATTCTTTATACAGGCCAATAACGAAAAGGGAAAAGCAAGGTCGTTTGGTAACATCTCGGTAGAAAAGTTTAAGGCCCCGGTAATACCGATGTATAACACATTGGTGATGCCCTGGTATATTAATACAGATAGCACGCAGCTTAACTTTATAAAGCAACGTATTGCCAGAAACAAAGAAGACTTAAAGCTTACCGGCAATGTGTTGAAAGAGGTTAAAATCAAGTCAAAGAAAATCATTCCTGAATCATTTAACCGTAATGGGCCGGGTAACTCAGATATGGCTTTTGATGAAGCGGATATCAAAGCATCGGCAACCATGAATTTGTATGACCTGCTTAAACAAAAGCTGCCGGGCGTAAAGGTAACTAACGATAGGCTGCTACCCACACTAAAATGGAATAATAGTTATTTAATTGTAAATGTCGACGGAGGGGGACTGCCAATCAGGCTTGACCCAAACTCGAGTCCTGAGGATTTGATAGAAGAAATGAATAAATTTGGTATTGTTGGCTACAAAGGTATGGAAGTTAACTATAGCCCTAAGAACAGCCTTGTTTATTACGAACCCAGTTGGCGAAGAACTTTGGCAAATCTAAAACCTGCTGCAGTAGTAAAATCTGAGGATTCATTACGAAGCGGATATGTAACAAGCGATCTGCCTAGTGGTGCCGGGTGGTATTACCGTGCCGGTTTTAGGGCCGGCTATTTAGAAGCACGGGCAAACGTGTATTCTATGGATCCGCCACCCATTGCGGTTGTTGAGATAACTACTAAAAACGGCAGCGGATGGTTCTTTAATGAATCGCCTGCTTCGGTAACCTATCGTCCGCTGCCGGTAATGCATCCGCAGCAGTTTTATAGCCCAAGGTATAATGTGGTATTGCCAGTAATTGAACCTGATATGCGTTCGACACTATACTGGGCGCCAGATGTTACCACAGATCAAAATGGAAAAGCCAAAGTATCGTTCTATACATCAGACAATAAAGGTAAATACACTATCAAAGTTGCGGGCGTTGATGCCGGAGGCGGCATAGGCGATGCTACCACTAAAATAAACACTAATAACACCATGCCATGAAAATAAAGACACGTTACATCACCGTATTAACAGGCTGCTTAATGGCAGTATTATTAGCGTTTATACCAAAGGCAGATGACCCGCTGGATAAAGTTGCGGCTACCCTGCAGCAATGGTTTAATGCGCATCCGCAAGAGAAAGTTTACCTGCATACCGACAAGCCTTATTATTTGGTAGGCGACACGATTTGGTTTAAAGCCTACGTTACTGTGGGTAGCGAGAACCAGCTATCGGCTATCAGTGGTGCTTTATATGTTGATCTGATCACCGAAGGCGATTCGATTGCCAAGACACTAAAGCTGCCTATAACAACAGGTATGTCTGTAGGTAATTTTATTTTAGATGATGATAAAACCCGCGAGGGTAACTACCGCATACGCGCTTACACCCAATGGATGCGCAATGCCGGGGCAGATTATTTTTATGATAAAACCTTTACCATTGGCAACTCTATCACCAACTCGGTTTTTGCCAAAATAGATTACGTTTACACCAAAAGCGGTAGCAAAACCAATATTAAGGCGATACTAAAATATACCGATGAAAAGGGTAATCCGCTGGTGTCAAAAAATGTAAGTTATCAGCTTAAAGAGAGTTATAAAATACTGGCCACCGGTGGGGCTAAAACCAATGCCGCCGGCGAAATAACCATTAGCCTGCCCAACACCAAAGATGCCGATAGGTTGAATAGCAGCTACCTGATGACCAAGGTAAACCTTAGCGGTAGCGAAACTGTCCCCAAAAGCTTCCCTATAAAAACAGCATCGCTGCAAACAGATGTGCAGTTTTTCCCTGAGAGTGGCAGCCTGGTTAACGGCGTAAAAAGTAAAGTGGCGTTTAAGGCTACCGGTACCAATGGCTTAGGCGTACCTATTACCGGCGTTATTAATGACAGCGACAACCAGCAGGTGGCCCAGATAGATGTTAAGCACCTGGGCATGGGCTATTTTTATTTAACCCCGCAGGCAGGCAAAAGCTATACAGCTAAGATCACCTATCCTGATGGCGCGTCAAACACGGTTGAGTTGCCTGCTGCTGCAAGTGATGGTTATGTGCTATCTGTAGTAAATCAGCAAAAAGATTCTGTTTTGGTACGTATAAATGCAGGTGGCAGTAAAGCAGGCAATGTGGGTTTAATTGGCCAAATGGGTGGTAAGGTGTATTTTTCAATGATGGTGCCTATAAGTAATGGCTCGGCTTTGTTGTCATTACCTACTAAAGATGTAGCGTCGGGCGTGTTGCAGCTAACGCTGTTTTCGGCTAGTGGCAGTCCGCTAAATGAGCGGGTTGTATTTATCCAGAACAATGACAATATCGATCTGAAAATAAACAGCAACAAGAAAGTATACGCCCGCCGCGAGAAGATTGATATAGACATAGACGCTTTGAACGGACAAGGCAAACCCGTTGGCGGTAACTTCTCTATAGCGGTAATGAGCGAAGATGCTGTACCAAGCGACGAAGCTAACGAGAATTCTATTTTTTCGCATTTACTGCTATCGTCTGATATTAAAGGCTATATAGAAAAACCCAACTATTACTTCTTTAAACCAACGGATAATACCCGTGCCAATCTGGATGTTTTGATGCTTACGCAGGGCTATCGCCGTTTTAACTGGAAAGATGTTTTGGGTAACAGCAGCCCGGTAAACGCTTACAAGGCCGACAAGCTGATTGACGAGATAACCGGTAAACTGCTAACTTTTGATAATAAACCAGTAGTAGGCGGCAAAGTAGCTATCATAAACAATAAAACCGGTTTTAACCGCGAGGTACCAACCGATAAAGATGGCCGCTTTATTTTTGATAAGCTGATAATTACTAATGGAATTGACTTTACCATACAAGGCGCCAACGCAAAGGGTGGCAAGCGCTTAAGTACAAGAGTTGACGAGGTAGTTAGCCCGGTAATAGGATTAAACAAAAACATAGGCGATGTTAATGCCGATATACCGACGCTGATTAAAAGCGCAATTGAAAACAGTGTTAAACAGGATATTGAAATGCAAAAGCAAGGCAAGCCGGGTCGCGTTAAAGAACTGCGCGAGGTGCGTATACGTGCCGCCAAACCTAAATTTGGCGCCGGCGCTATTACAGAGAGCCAGGCCGATATGGTTTTCAGGCCCGATAGCCGTATGCCATGCGAGTTTTTATGGGAGTGTTTGGAAGAAACTAACAGAAGCCGTGTTAAGTTTCAACAACTAATGGATACTACGGGCGAGTGTGGCAGTTTGCTATGGCTGCCTATGTTTCAGCAAAAAACACGATATATTGTGTTGATAGATAGCGTGATGATAGATCCGTGCTATTATCAGTCTGTATTGCTGGGTAATATGGATGATATTGCCAAGGTGATGGTGTCGTGCGATAGCTATGCTATTAACGCTAAGCTGCTTGGTCCAATGAACCTTTCAAGACTCAATGCTAAAACACCGCCGCCGGTAATTGCCATTTATACCAAGAGCGGTAATTTCCGTAAAAGCATCGACCCATCTATAGTTCATTATACACCTAAGGGTTATGACTATGTGCGTGAGTTTTATGCGCCTAAATACGATGTGCCGAAAAACAACCCGGCCGCTGCCGATTTGCGTAGCACGGTTTACTGGAATCCGCGCATACTTACCGGTGCAACCGGGCACAGCAAGGTTAGTTATTTTAACAGCGACCAAACCGGTACTTACCGAGTAACCATTGAAGGTATTAACGCCGAAGGAATGCTTGCACGGCAAGTTTACAGGTATACTGTACAGTAAAAATACTGTCGTATAAGTATGTGCGGTATGTTGAAACTGACACTATAAGTCAGTTTTTAAATATAGTTAAGGTATTGATTTGCAGGCAATATGCTTAGGTGTTTATATTAGAGTAACCAATACCTAAAAACCTACATCATGAGTGTTAGCCGTACCCTGCGGATGTTGACTAATTGCCTAAAGATCAATACTAAAATGATCTTTAGGCTTAGTTTGTTGCTCCCTGTTTTCGCGCTTTTTGCCTTCATTTCCGGCAAGGACGATAGCCCTTTCAATAAACTGTTAAATGGCCTGCAACAATGGACAGACAGTATCCCGCAGGAAAAAGTATACCTGCATATGGACAAACCATACTATGCACTGGGCGATACCATTTGGTTTAAAGGTTATGTAACCTTAGGCGCCAGGCATCAGCTATCGGCTTTAAGCGGGGCCGTTTATGTAGATCTTATCAATGCCGAAGACTCAACCGTGCGTGCTTTAAAACTGCCGGTAACATCAGGCATGGTAATGGGTAATTTTATTTTAGGCGATGATTTTAACGAAGGCAGCTACAGGATAAGGGCCTACACCCAGTGGATGCGCAACGCGGGCAGCGATTATTTTTATGACCGTACATTAACCGTTGGCAGTATTGCCAGCGATGGTATCATCAGTAAAGCTAATTTTCAGTATAAAGACGACAATAATAAGCCTGTATTAACTGCAATGCTCAATTTTACCGATGACGCAGGTAAAGCCATAGGCGATAAAACCGTCCGGTATGAAATTGTCATCAACAAGAGAACCGTCTGGGCGCAAAATACCCGAACCAATGTCCTGGGCAGCATCAACTTCAACATAAACAATGACGATAAAACTAATCTGAACGGTGCTTACATCAGGGCTACTATAGGCTCTGTTATCAGAACCTTCCCTATAAAAGCAGGATTGACCCAAACAGATGTGCAGTTTTTTCCCGAGGGGGGCAGCCTTGTTAATGGCATCAGCTCAAAGGTAGCGTTTAAGGCCGTAGGTATTGATGGTTTGGGCCTGCCGGTAAAAGGTACCATAGTAGATGAAACAGGTAACGATATTATACCGATAGAAACCCTGCATGCAGGTATGGGTGTATTCACTTTAAAACCTGTAGCAGACAAAAGTTACTCGGCCAAAATAGCTTTTGCCGATGGATCAACCAAAACAGTGCCCCTGCCAAAAGCTGCAGATGAGGGTTATGTATTAAGCGTATATCAACCTAATGCCGATAGTGTTTTATTGCGCATAAGCGCGTCAAAATCTTTTCAGCAAAGCAGCATCTATTTAATTGCGCAAACCAGGGGAGAGAGTGTTTACACATCGCCCATAAAACTAACCGGCGCGGTAAATTCTGTTTGGTTAGATAAAAAATTATTTCCCAGTGGTATAGCGCAATTTACTTTGTTTAATAGCACAGGCGATCCGCTAAACGAGCGCGTTGCCTTTATACGCAATGCCGACCAAATGCAACTTAACCTGAAAGCGTCAAAGCTGGTGTATAAAAGCAAGGAGCAGGTAAAGATTGACCTTAACGCGTTAGATAGCAAAGGCAAAGGTATAGCCGGCAACTTTTCTGTAGCGGTTATTGATGAAAGCAAGGTGCCGGTTGAAGAGGCCGACGAAAGCACCATTTTAAATAACCTGCTGCTTACGTCTGATTTGAAAGGCTACGTAGAGAAACCCAACTACTATTTTACAAATGTTAATGCCGAAGTAAACAGGGCTTTAGACAACCTGATGCTTACCCAGGGCTATCGCCGTTTTGCATGGAAAGATCTGGCTACGGCAGTAAGCACAAAACCTGAATTTGAAGTAGAGGGCTTGGGTTTTAAAGTATCTGGTAAAGTTGAAGCGTTGGCCAGTAAAAAATTATTGACAGATGCAAAGGTTAACCTAATGGGTTTGCGTGCCGGGTTAATGAAAGCTACAACTACCGACTCGGTAGGCCGGTTTATGTTTGATAAGATATTTTTGACCGACAGCATTAAGTTTTCGTTAGAGGCCCGCGATGCTAAGAATAGCGATAAGGTTAAAATTATTTTAGACAGTGTACCTAAACTTACCCGCACGCTAAACAGAAACCTGGGCGACATTAATAACGACATAAATACCACCCTTAAAAAATACATTGAGAACGGTAAAAAGCTGGATGATATTTATGAAAGATACGGCCAGTTAGATAAAGTGCAGCGTTTACGCGAAGTAAGGATAAAAGCAACGCGGATACCCCCTGAACCCGAAACCAAAATGCAGGGTGCATTCCGGCTTCAAGATGTATCGGCAGACAAAGTGATAAAATTTACCGATCAGGAAGCATTTGATTGTAATACTTTGGCCATGTGCCTGCAGGCTAAAATACCTGGCGTAACCGTTGTCACTGTCGATGGTTACTCTATACTTAAAGATATGCGGGGCGGCGGCATTGGGTTAATATTAGACGGGCGGCCTATCAAAACTAAGGACGAGATATCAGAGATATTGGACGGCGCAGTAGCGCCTGAAGATGTAGCCAAAATATTAGTAGTACGCACCAATATGGCTGCGGTGAACGTACTGGGCGCACCCGCTA
Source organism: Bacteroidota bacterium (assembly GCA_040386815.1). Taxonomy (GTDB): domain Bacteria; phylum Bacteroidota; class Bacteroidia; order Sphingobacteriales; family Sphingobacteriaceae; genus Mucilaginibacter. Next base: position 8,085 of record JAZKET010000137.1, read on the forward strand.
TTATGATAATGACCAGGCCGGTATCCCGGCGCAAACAGTATAACCCACATGTGGCCAATATTGACCCTAAAGGCTTTAATAAAGTGCGCGAGTTTTATCAGCCACGTTATGATAAACCCGGATCAGACAAATTACCTGATTTGCGCAGCACAATTTATTGGAACCCTTATCTTAAAACCGATATCAACGGCAAAGCATCGGTCAACTATTTTAATGCTGATGGCCCTGGAAATTATAAGGTGATAGTTGAAGGTATTAACGCCGATGGCGAGTTAGGCAGACAGGTTTACCGATATATAGTTGAAGGCGTACAAGCCAATGCGGCCAATTATGCATTGCCACCAACTGATAAAAGCCTGGCCATGATAACCGCGCCTTTAGATAGCTTAAACAGGCGTATGCCGGCAGAAAAAGTTTACCTGCATACCGATAAGCCGTATTATAATATTGGCGACACCATTTGGTTTAAAAGCTACTTGTTAGACAAGGTAAATCATACCGCTTCAAAAATGAGTGGTTTGCTGTATGTAGAGTTGGATAATGACAGCGCTGAAATGGTGCGACGTATAAGTATACCCATAAAGGACGGCGTGGGCAGTGGCCAGATAGCACTGTTGAAGGCTATTTTTAAAGAAGGTAGTTATACACTAAGGGCTTACACGAATTGGATGCAAAACTTTGGCGAAGACTATGTATTTACCCATCGGTTTTTCTTGTCGGTACCAACAAAGACTACCTGGTTGGTTAAGTCGTCCTCTGCAATAGATAAAGTTGATGATAAAAACCAGTTAAACATAGACATTAAGCTCACAAAGCCCGATGCCATCGCGTCGCCAATTGCGCTTAAAAAGGTTGAGGTTAAGATATTTGACGAGTGGCATTATGTTTTTAAAGAAGAAATGCAGACCGGGTTGGATGGCGCTATCAAGCTATCGCAAAACATAAAAGACAAGGCTGACTGGCAGCGAATGCGTGTGCAGATAACCAGTTTAGAGAAAGATACCTATGGTAAGACATTGCAGGTGCCGCTGTTTATTAATCGGGATAAAAATATCGACCTGCAATTTTTACCCGAGGGCGGCAAACTGGTTGCCGGACTAAAATCTACCGTCGGCTTTAAGGCCGTTGGCGAAGATGGGAAAGGCACACCGGTACTGGGCGGCATATTTGATAGTAAAGGGACCGAGGTAGTATCGTTTACGGCCCTTAACCGCGGCATGGGCTCATTTGATTTTACCCCTACTGCCGGCGAAACTTACACTGCCCGTATTATAAAGCCAACTGCAAAGGTGGTAGCATTGCCTAAGATAAACGCTATGGGTACAGTAATGCGCGTAAGCAACCCTGAGCAGGGCGATAACCTCACCGTAAATTTAGCCGGTTTAGATAAGCTGGCTACAGATAGCGCGGCGTACTTAATTGGCGCTTCAAGGGGCGTTGTTTATTACTCAAAAAAAATTGACGCAAACCAAGCCGATATCGCGATAGCAAAAAAAATGTTTCCGACAGGCATTACCAGGTTTACCTTGTTTAAGGGCAAAACGCCATTAAACGATAGGGCTGTTTTTATTGATAATAATGATCAGCTAAGTATCAGTATCACCCCTAATAAGCCCACCTTTGGCAAGCGCGACAGTGTAGGTTTAGAGATTGATGTTAAAGACAAAAACGGTTTTCCGGTCGCTGGTAACTTCTCGATGGCGGTAACTGACGATTCGCAAATAAGAGCCGATAGTGTTGGCGATCTTAACATCGCTACCAGCTTATTATTAAACTCAGAGCTAAAAGGCACTGTTGAAAACCCCGGTTATTACATCGCCCGGAAAGACAAACAAGCCTGGCAGGCGCTTGATAATTTGCTGCTTACCCAGGGCTGGCGCGGTTACGATTGGAAAGATGTGTTTAATCAAAAAAAATATCAACCTGTGTTTGAGGTTGAGAAAGAATTGAGGGTGAAAGGTAAAGTAATTAACTTTTCAAAAAAGCCGGTGCCCAATGCGCAAATCATCGTATCATCAAAAAAGCCAAGTTTTGTGCGTCAGGTACTTACTGATGGAAATGGCCGGTACGAGTTTAAAAACTTGCCCTTTATTGATAGTGGATCTTTCTTTTTACAGGCCAATAGTGATAAAGGTAAAGCCATGCCCTTTGGCAACATTAGTGTAGATAAGTTTAAGGCGCCGCCTATACCGACGTATGCGGGTAAAGCGGTGCTGCCATGGTATGTAAATACAGATGACGTGCAACTTAATTATATTAAGCATCAGTTGGCCAAAGAAGATGAGTTAAAACTAACCGGTAATGTGTTAAAAGAGGTAAAGATCAAATCGAACCGGGTAATACCTAACTCTATGAACCGTACGCTAAATAACAGTGCCGAACTTACTTTTGACGAAGAAGACATTAAGGAATCGGCCACGATAAATCTTTGGCAACTACTTAAGCAAAAATTACCCGGCATAAAATTGGTTTACAACAAGGGCTTACCAATTATACGGTATAATAAATTTTTGGTGGTGATACATATTGATGGTGGCGGCTTGCCATTAACCATGGGCGTAAACCCAACCACAGATGAACTTCAGGAAGAGTTGGATAAGTTTATGGTAGTGAATTTTAAGGGGCTTGAAGTGTTGTACAGCACATTAAATATGCACTATTACATAAATCCGTTTGCAGGGCGGCCCATAACTATTACAGAAATGCAAACAGGCCAGGTACACGAAAGGTTTTTGAACACGCCAACCGGCAGAGAAGAATGGTGGGGCTTAATTGCCGATTATAAAAATTATTTTTACAAAACAGGCTACAGACCGGGGTACCTGGAAGCCCTGGCTAACACTGGTGGTTTATTATCAGAGATAGCTACCATAGAGATAACTACCAAAAAAGGCAATGGCTTTTTTGAGAACCAGGCGCCGGGCGCAATTACCTATCGCCCATTACCCATTATGCTGCCGCAACAGTTTTACAATCCTAAATACAACGTTAAATCAATAGCAACCGTGGTTGAGCCAGATTACCGTGAGACGCTGTACTGGGAGCCTAATATCACCACTGATGCTAATGGAAAGGCTAAAGTATGGTTCTACACATCGGATATTAAAAGTAATTACACCATAAAAATAGCCGGAGCCGATGAAAACGGCGGCTTGGGCGATGGCATATTTAAGCTTAAACCAGATACAAATCTGCCATGAAAATAAGTCGTATACCTATAACTTTTGGTTTTTTATGTATGCTGATGCTGTCTTTCGCATTTATTAAAAAGGCAGATGATAATCCTTTTGAAAAAATAGTTGCTTCGCTGCAACACTGGACAGACAGTATCCCGCAGGAAAAAATATACCTGCATATGGACAAGCCTTACTATGCTTTGGGCGATACCATTTGGTTTAAGGGTTATGTTACCATTGGCAGTCGTCACCAATTATCAGCGTTAAGTGGCGCGGTATATGTGGATCTGATCAATGAGCGTGACTCGGTACTAAAGGCCCTTAAACTACCAGTAACATCGGGCATGGTAATGGGCGATTTTGTTTTAATTGACGATTATAAACAAGGCAGCTACCGCATACGCGCTTATACCCAATGGATGCGCAACGCCGGCCCCGAGTATTTCTTTGATCGCACCTTTACCGTTGGCGATTTGATGAGCCAAAACCTGATAACCAAAGCTGATTATCAGTATAAAACTATTGATGGCAAGCAGCAACTTACCGCGCTGTTAAATTTTACCAATGATGAGGGTCGCGCCCTTGGCGAGCGTAACCTGCGCTACCAGGTAGTGATCAATAAAAAAGTGGTATGGGCGCAAAATATTAAAACAGATGCCTTGGGCAGCGCCAGTATTAAGATAGAAAATGCCGGTAACGCCAACCTAAACGGGGCATACATACGCGCCACCATTGCCGGCGATGGTAAATATTCGCTTGTCAGAGATTTTCTGATCAAAGCTGGGCAAGCGCAAGCCGATGTGCAGTTTTTCCCCGAAGGTGGCAATCTGGTAAACGGCATAGCGTCAAAAGTTGGTTTTAAAGCTGTTGGGGTTGATGGCTTAGGTATCAGCATAAAAGGCCAAATAGTTGATGAAGCCAACACCGAAGTTGCCTCTTTCGAAACGCTGCACGCGGGCATGGGTAATTTTTTATTGAAACCACAGGCAGGTAAAACCTATCTGGCTAAAGTAGCGCTGCCCAACGGTAATACTTTAACGGTGCCTGTGCCGAAAGCTGTAGACGAAGGTTATACCCTAAGTGTTTACCAACCCGGCAAAGACAGTGTTTTGGTGCGGATACACGCCTCGGCAAGTTTGTTGAGCCAACCCCGGAGCGTTAAC
>JAZKET010000138.1:0-9291 GCA_040386815.1 Bacteroidota bacterium
CCAGATCCTAAGTCTGGTGCGGCTACCAATTACGCCACTTCCGCAGTTAGGATTTTTAGAGCTGCAAAGATAGATTAAATTAAGATATTATAAAATTCAAACTACACTTTTTTTCTAACCCCTTATTAATTAGCCGGTAAAATTTTATTTTACTGGGTGTAGATCTGGTAAACACCGTCAAGCTTACGGTTTTTACCTACTAAAACATTGGTGATTTTCTTTTCCATCATCAATACCTCTACCTGGCTTACAAACTCGTCGCCATCAATAATGATAGGGTTTGCGGTCATTATTTCGGTTACAGACAGTCTAGATATATCATGATTACGCAGCAATGCACGTCGCAAATCTCCATCGGTAATTATACCGTCGACATGATCTTTACTGCCAACAACAACCATCCCCAGTTTACCTTCAGACATCCGCAATAAAACATCTGTAAATGAAGCGTCTAATTGAATAAAAGGTAAATCATCTGTACGCATCAAATCTTTAAGACGCGTCAATAATTTACGCCCTAGGGTACCTCCAGGATGAAAGCGCGCAAAATCCTCTTCCTGAAAATTACGCGACTCCATTAGTGCTACCGCAAGGGCATCGCCCATAACTAATGCAGCGGTGGTTGACGATGTTGGCGCCAAAGCCAGCGGACAAGCTTCTTTGGTAATATTGATATTTAGGTGATGATCGCTATTCTTAGCAATGGTTGAAGTTGGGTTGCCTGTTATGCTGATGATCAGGCTTTTATTCCATTTTAGAAACGGCACAACACGTAAAACTTCATCTGTTTCGCCCGAATACGAGATCAGTATCACAGCGTCCTTAGCGCCTATCAAACCCAGATCGCCATGAAAGGCATCGCCCGGATGCAAAAACAAGCTTGGCGTACCCGTGCTTGACAAAGTAGCGGCTATTTTTTTACCAATAAGGCCAGATTTACCTACACCTATAATGATAACTTTACCGGTACAATCTAAAATAGCCCGCACCACGGTGGTAAACACATCGTCAATAAGGCCCGCTACTTGTTGTAGTGATGCTATCTCGACCTCAAATACCCTTTTAGCAATATCCTTCATTAAATATCTTAGCTGATCAATGATTTTATCACACCTTCTAACTCATGCAGCTTAACCATGTTAGGGCCGTCGCTCAGTGCGTTATCCGGATCGGGGTGTGCTTCCATAAAATAGCCATCTGCGCCAAACGCCTTGGCAGCCAAAGCCATCATAGGCACAAAGGTGCGGTCGCCACCGGTTTTGCCACCTGCGCCGCCAGGGCGTTGTACAGAGTGCGTGCAATCCATACAAACAGGATAGCCAAAGGCTTTCATGTCGTAAATATTTCTAAAATCAACCGCAAGATTATTATAACCGTACATGTTGCCACGCTCGGTTAAAATCACCTGCTGGTTACCTGCCTCAACAACTTTCTGAGCAGGGTAAAACATATCCTGACCAGATAGAAACTGCGCCTTTTTTACGTTAACTATTTTACCGGTAACAGCAGCCGCAACCAACAAATCTGTTTGGCGGCATAAAAATGCGGGTATCTGCAATATGTCAACCACCTGGGCAGCAATAGCAGCCTGGTAAGGCTCGTGAATATCTGTAGTAACCGGCAGGTTAAATTTATCCTTTATATTTTGCAGCATCTCCATTCCCTTTTCAATGCCCGGTCCGCGGTACGAGTGTATTGAGGTACGGTTAGCTTTATCAAACGACGATTTAAAAACCACCTGAATTTGAGGGTACTTAGCCCCTATTTCGGCTACTTTATCAGCAACAGTGTAAAGTAACTCCTGGTTTTCCATTACGCATGGGCCCAGTATAAAAAACGGCTTCTGCCGTATTTGTTCAAACAATGCCATGGTGCAAAGATGATAATTTTTATTGTTTCTTTATTTTTTGGCGATGCAGCACTAATTAAATTGACACAAAAACACTTTTAACATTATTTAACCAACACGCACAAAACACATATACAACCATAACTGCTTTTTTATATTTTTGCATGGGTTTTAAAAGGCTTAAGCTTAAACCCCATCACCAATAAATGGATATATCAGTAGTAATACCTTTATATAACGAAGTTGAATCGCTGCCCGAGCTTACCTCATGGATAGCCCGCGTAATGCAGGAAAATAATTTTTTGTACGAGATTATTTTAATTGACGATGGCAGTACCGATGGCTCATGGGAAAAAATCCTGGAGCTGCGTTTAGCTAATCCGCATATTAGGGGTATAAAATTCAGACGTAATTATGGCAAATCTGCCGGTTTAAACGTAGGTTTTGAGGCAGCGCAAGGCAAGGTGGTTATTACCATGGATGCCGATTTACAAGACAGCGCTGACGAAATACCCGAGCTTTACAGAATGATTGTTGAAGACGACCGCGATTTGGTTAGCGGCTGGAAAAAGAAACGTCATGACCCGCTTAGCAAAACTATACCTACAAAATTATATAACGGTGTTACCGGTTACATATCAGGCGTTAAGCTAAACGATATGAATTGTGGGTTGAAAGCCTACAAACAAAAGGTGGTAAAAAACATAGAAGTTTACGGCGAAATGCACCGTTATATACCTGTTATAGCTGCCTGGGCCGGATTCAGGAAAATAAGCGAAAAAGTAGTGCAACACCAGGCAAGAAAGTTTGGCGTAACCAAATTTGGCGGTATACAACGATTTATTCGCGGCCCGCTGGATTTGATCTCTATCATGTTTGTGTCCAAGTTTGGCAAACGGCCTATGCACCTTTTTGGCGGTATGGGCGTAATAAGCTTTTTGGCCGGAACCGTATGTGCTTTTTGGATAATAGGCGAAAAACTTTACGCGATTGCAAATAATGAACACTATCGTGATGTTACTGCAAACCCATTGTTTTACTTCGCCTTAACTGCAATTATATTAGGCTCGCAAATGTTTTTAACCGGCTTTGTTGCAGAAATGGTAGCCCGTAGTTCCCCAGAACGTAATCACTATCAGATAGAAGAAAGAGTTTAATGTGCAGATGCGAGGATATGCAGATGTGCAAATGATTTTACGACTAACTAATTTTTAATTTTATAATTGATATTCCATCTGCACATCTGCATATCCGCACATCTGCACATCTAAAAAGCATGCTATTCTCCATCATCATACCTTTATACAATCGCCCTCAGGAAATAAAAGAACTGCTTGAAACACTTACACTGCAGACCTATAAAAACTTTGAGGTACTGATTATTGAGGATGGATCAAAAGATGACGCCGAAGAGATAGTTAAAAGCTTCGCAGATAAGCTGGATATTAAGTACTATGTAAAAGAAAACGCAGGCCAGGGCTTTGCCCGTAACTTCGCGTTTGAGCGTGCCAGTGGCGACTACTTTATCATATTCGACTCGGATTGTTTGATCCCTGAAGATTATCTGGAAATAGTCAATAATTCATTAAACCAGAACTGGCTCGATGCCTATGGCGGACCGGACGCGGCTCACCCATCATTCACCCCTACTCAGAAGGCCATTAGCTATGCCATGACATCGCCTTTTACAACGGGTGGTATACGTGGCAATAAAAAAAGTATAGGTCAATTTCATCCCCGTAGCTTCAATATGGGGCTATCGCGCAAGGTTTGGGAGAAAGTTGGTGGGTTCATTATCACCCGTTCGGGCGAGGATATTGAATATAGTATCCGTATTCACGCGGCCGATTTTACAATTGGCTTAATTCCGCGGGCCAAAGTTTATCATAAGCGTCGCACCAACTTTTTACAGTTTTATAAGCAACTGCATTTTTTTGGGCGGGCACGTATCAATGTTTATAAGTTTTTTCCCAGCGAATTAAAGTTGGTTCATTTCTTTCCGGCATTGTTTACATTGTGTGTGATATTTACTGCAATATCCAACATATTATGCTGGCCAATAGCTTTATTATGCAATATTATTGCGTTACTGCTCATTATGTTGATATTTTTTCATGCACTTATTAAAAACAAGTCGTTAAAAATTGCATTTTTGAGCGTATTGGCGTCCTTCATTCAGCTTACAGCCTATGGGCTAGGTTTTATGCAGGATATTTGGCGCAGACTGATCTTAAAACAGTGGTAGGTTAAAAATATATGTATCATCCCTTTTCTATAATTGAAACCACAAAAACATCGTGGACTATCTTCAAGAAAAACTTTGTAACCATTATTGTTTACTCAATAGCTGCATCGCTGTTGCTGTTAATACTGGGTGGCATATTTGAGTTTGTTTTCACGCCTGAGGAATTTACCGGCAAAATGGTGGTATCGCTTTTCATGGTGTTTGTACAGGCATATACCACTTTAGGTTTATATAAGCTGATATTTACGCTGATAGACAGCGAGTATTATGAGTTTGAGTTTTCCCAAATATTACCTGCGTTTAAAAGCATCATGAGTTATTTAGGAGTGATATTTTTTATCGCCTTTGTAATAACTACTTTTTCCATACTAACCGGTAAACTTGACGACTACCCTAACCTACAACAGTTGGTACAGGAAATAGCTGTAATCGTGGCGCTATATTTTGCCCTAAGGGTAATGTTTTTTATAACCTACATAGTTGACGATCAATCAGGGGGCTTTGAGGCTGTAAAACAAAGCTTTGAGTTAACACGCGGATATTTCTGGAAAGTATTCATTATGCTTTGCATCATCCTGCTTTTTATTGCTTTACCGGCCTGGGTATCTCAATATGAAGGTTTTGGCTTTGCCTCAATCGCTATTATATTCACCTACCCTTTTGTAAACATCATACTGGCGGTTACCTATCGTAAATTGATTTACAGCCACCAGGATGTTGATGACGATATTGCCGAAACAAATTAAAAATGGGTTTAAAAGCCATATTAAGTAAGGTTTTCGCTGCGTGGGTTAATAAAGATTTAAACCATCTGCGCGCCAATGCTGTAACTTTACAGCAAAAAGCTTTTGAAGCCTTAATTGCGCAAGCTAAAAACACATCCTTTGGTAAAGACCACAACTTTGCCAATATCAAAACTTACGAAGATTTTAAACGGCAGGTACCCATCCGCGATTATGAAGAGCTTAGCCCCTACATTAAACGAGTAGTTGACGGCGAAGCTGATGTAATGTGGCCCGGCAAGCCAACTTATCTTACAAAAACATCGGGTACAACATCCGGTGTAAAATACATTCCCATTAGCAAGGAAAGCATGCCCGAGCATATTAAAGCTGCTCGTAACGCTTTATTAAGCTACATACACGAAACCGGAAAAGCCGATTTTGTGGACGGCAAAATGATATTTTTGCAAGGCAGCCCCGTCCTGTCAGAAAAAGCGGGTATCCCAACTGGTCGCTTATCAGGCATTGTAGCGCATCATGTGCCCGGCTATCTGCAAAAAAACAGGATGCCCGGCTATGAGGTAAATTGTATTGAGGATTGGGAAGAAAAAGTTGACGCTATAGTTGAAGAAACCAAGAATGAGGATATGCGCCTGATATCGGGCATACCACCCTGGTGCCAGATGTATTTCGACAGGTTGTCTGCTGTATCGGGCGGTAAAAAGATCACAGATATTTTCCCTAATTTCAAGCTATATGTATATGGCGGCGTAAATTTTGAGCCGTACCGCAGCCGCATGCAAGAGAGCATTGGCTTTGGTATAGACACTATTGAAACCTACCCTGCTTCTGAAGGGTTTATCGCTTTCCAGGATTCGCAAAAAGAAAAAGGATTATTGCTATTGGCCGACTCGGGAATATTTTATGAGTTTATCCCAACGGACGAATACTTTAATGAAAACCCTGCACGTTTAAGTTTGGCCGATGTAGAGCTGGATAAAAACTACGCCCTTATTATGAATACCAATGCCGGGTTATGGGGATACAGCATTGGCGATACAGTGAAGTTCGTATCAAAAAATCCATACAAGATAATCGTTAGCGGACGCATAAAACACTACATATCCGCTTTTGGCGAGCACGTTATTGGCGAAGAAGTTGAGCATGCGCTAATGAGCGTAGCGAATGAGGAAGGCATAGACATTGTTGAGTTTACCGTAGCCCCACAGGTTACTGCCGAGGGTGGCCATTTACCCTATCACGAATGGTTTATTGAGTTTGGCGCCGAACCTAAAGATATAGCGACATTTGCATTAAAAGTTGACAAGGCCCTGCAAGCCAAAAATATTTACTATTTTGACCTGATTGAAGGCAACATTTTGCAGCCTTTGATTATTAGAAGCCTAAAAAAAGATACATTTATTAATTACATGCGTTCGCAAGGAAAACTTGGCGGACAAAACAAAGTACCCCGCCTGGCTAACGATAGAAAGATAGCCGACGGGTTAACGGAATACATCCAATAAATTGAGTACCCAGATTAAAAACATAGCCATTCTTGGCTCAACAGGCAGTATAGGCACACAGGCTTTAGAGGTGATAAGCGAGAACCCATCGCTATTTAATGCTTATGTGATAACTGCCAATAGTAATGCACATCTGCTTATACAACAGGCATTGGCTTTTAAGCCGGCTTACGCGGTTATTTGCGATACTGATAAATACACTGAAGTTAAACAAGCTTTAGCTAATACCGAAACTAAAGTACTTGCCGGCATACAAGCCGTAAGCGAAGTTGTTACCGAAGCTGCAATTGACATTGTACTAACCGCCATGGTTGGCTTCGCAGGCTTAGAACCTACTATTGCTGCAATAAAAGCCGGTAAAACCATCGCGTTAGCAAATAAAGAAACATTGGTTGTTGCAGGCGAGTTAATTACGACATTAGCGAAGCAGCACAGCGTTAAAATATTACCGGTAGACTCTGAGCACTCGGCTATTTATCAATGCCTTGTAGGCGAGGAAAACAACCCGATTGAAAAGATTATCCTTACAGCTTCGGGCGGTCCTTTCAGGGGTAAAACCAACGAATTTCTAGCCAGTGTAACCCGCGAGCACGCGCTAAAACATCCTAATTGGGTAATGGGCGCTAAGATCACTATTGATTCGGCTACGTTAATGAATAAGGGCCTGGAGGTTATAGAAGCTAAATGGCTGTTTGATTTGACTTCCGAACAGATAGATGTTGTTGTACACCCGCAATCTATCATACATAGTATGGTGCAGTTTGAGGACGGATCAATCAAAGCACAAATGGGTTTGCCTGATATGAAATTGCCTATACAATACGCTTTGGCACATCCCCACAGGCTAAAAAACAATTTTAAACGTTTTAGCTTCGTTGATTATCCAAATCTTTCATTCGAAAAACCCGATATGGCAACTTTCCGTAACTTGGGCTTTGCGTTTGAAGCATTAAATAAAGGGGGAAACATGCCTTGTATTGTTAACGCGGCTAACGAAGTTGCAGTAGCCGGTTTTTTGAGTGACAAGGTAACATTTTTAGCCATGAGCGATCTAATTGAAAGCTGCATGCAAAACATGAGCTTTCAAAGCGCCCCTACGCTTGATGATTATTTGAATACTGACAGAGAAACACGCATATTTGCGGACAATTTAATTAAACAAATGCCTGCTAAGGCTTATAACTTGATATAGAGAAGAATGAGTATTGTAATTATGGTTGGCCAGTTATTACTGGGACTTTCGATTTTAGTGATCTTGCACGAACTGGGCCACTTTTTAGCAGCAAGAGCTTTTGGCATTAGGGTAGATAAATTTTACCTGTTTTTTGATGCCTGGGGCTTTAGCCTTTTTAAATTTAACTACAAGGGTGTTGAGTACGGCATTGGCTGGTTGCCATTAGGCGGCTACGTTAAAATTGCCGGCATGATAGATGAATCAATGGATACAGAGCAAATGGCAGGCGAGCCGCAGCCATGGGAATTTCGCTCAAAACCAGCCTGGCAACGCCTGATTGTAATGCTTGGTGGTGTGTTTGTAAATATTGTATTAGGTATATTTATTTTCTGGATGCTTACCGCAAAATTTGGAGAAAGCTATATCCCTGCCGAGAATATTAAATACGGTATTGTACCCGGCGCTATGGGCCAAAAAATGGGCTTACAAGCTGGCGACAAAATAACCGCTATAAATGGCCAGCCGGTAGTTAAGTTTGAGGACCTGATGACTGCGAAAGTTTTGTTAGATCATACCGTTTTAACAGTACAACGAGGTGCAGAAAAATTGGAACTAACTGTTCCGGCTAACGCTATTAACGACCTGTCTGACGAGGGTCTTGATGGCTTTATCAGCCCGTTACCACGCACCAAATTTGCAATCGATTCTGTTGTTCAAGGCAGTGGCGCGCAGTTGGCAGGCCTTACTAAAGGAGATAGTGTTATAGCAGTAAACGGTGTTGCTATCCAGTTTTACGACCAATTACAGGCCGAATTGAAAAAATCAGCCGGTAAGAGCGCCGTGCTTGATGTTAAACGCGCTAATGAGCTTAAGCAACTAACTGTAGCTGTTAATAAGGAAGGTAAATTAGGCGCTAAAGCAGGTGGCTTTGGTATCTCGGCAAAATTTGAATTGCCAGATGAAAAAACTATCGATTACGGCTTTTTTGGCTCATTACCAATTGGTGCGGCAAAAGCCTGGGGCACATTTGCAACTAATGCAAAAGCAATAGGTAAAGTATTTAAAGGCGACGCTAAATTTGATAAAGTAGTTGGCGGCCCGGTTAAAATTGCAACCATGTTTGGTTCAACCGTTAACTGGTTAAAATTTTGGACATTGGTAGGCTTTTTGTCTATGGTATTGGCCTTTACAAACCTGCTGCCTATCCCGGCGCTTGACGGTGGTCACGCAGTTTTCCTGATCATCGAGATGATAAAGGGTAAACCGCTAAGCGATAAGTTTCTGGAACGGGCACAGATAGTTGGTTTTGTGATACTGATAACATTGATGGTGTTTACGTTTGGTAATGATATTGTTAAACAGGTAATGAAGAGTAAGCCATAACAATCTATATTAACAGACAAACGAAGTTTTATAATACAAAGGCAAAGCCCGTTTCTTAATTGAAATGGGCTTTGTCTTTGTATACCAAACAGGTTGTCATACTGAGGAACGAAGCATCTGTAAACCATGCATGCGCCGCTTGGTAGATTCTTCGCTATAGCTCAGAATGACAAGTTGGATAAAATAAAAAGCGCCTGTTTCTGATAGAAACAGGCGCTTTTTATTGCATTGATACTTTCTTTATTCTAATGTAGGGTCAATGGCATTATCCAGTCCATTTCTGGGCCGCTCTTTTTTAAATATCGCCGCAAACAAAAGCGACAACACAAATACCATGATAATGGATATTATGATACCTTGAATGATGTTACCTATAGTAGGATTCTTCTGCG
>JAZKET010000139.1:0-329 GCA_040386815.1 Bacteroidota bacterium
CCAACTATGGTTTTCGACAGATCATACGTGCCGCAGGCCGTGTTGGGGCCGTTTAATGTTAATACCGGTACCGGGTTAAATACCACAAACAGGTTTTTGCGATACACCGGCGCGAAAACGATATCATCTACCGCAAAATCGTTACCGCTGGTGGCTATATTTTGATTAACCAACGCTATAGGCAGCGAGCCGCTAAAGTTGCCCGAATTCCAGGTGGTGGTAAAATATTGCCAGCTGCCTGTAGTTGTTGATGGATTAATGGTGCTACCCAGCGGGCTACCATTAATAGAAAACTGCAACTGCGCCGGGTTAGTCGGGTGAACTGATGT
>JAZKET010000139.1:339-743 GCA_040386815.1 Bacteroidota bacterium
AGTCTGTATTAGGCTGTACGGTAATGTTTTGTGTCCAAACTGTTGTGTTGGCCGTTGCGGCACCGTTTACAATAAGCATGTTACCGCTGCCTGTAGTATGGTCGCCAAACGACGAAAAGTTGGTATGGATAGTACTGGGGTTGGTAGTAATGGTGTACGTACCCTCTGCACTTAATACACCACAACAGCAGTTATTACAGTTGCTGGAAGTACTTTTGTAAGTATACGCGCTGGTAAATCCGCGCGTATTTGAGTTGGTGGTGGCGGCAGAAAAATCGCCGTTTGTTACCGCGTTGGTGCCGGTAACTTGCCACCAGTAGTCGCCGCCGGTACTAACTGTTAATGAGTTGCCGGCTGTACCATTATTCCAGATGGGGTTATTGTATCCGGCAGGGATATTTGAG